>NZ_BSDP01000001.1:0-601298 GCF_027925245.1 Agromyces rhizosphaerae | reverse complement strand
AGGCGGGCGGGCTCGCCGTCGTCGACGCCGGTGCCCTCTCGCGAGCGCGCGAGCTCGAGTCGCTCGGCTTCCTGCAGCTCACGCTCGCCGTGCAGGAGCGCATCGGCTGGACCGAGGGCTTCGCCGTCGCGAAGGAGTCCGCGCTGGTCTGAGCGAACGGAACGGAGGGCGGGCGCGCGGGCGCCCGCCCTCCGGCGTGTCAGGAGGCGGTCACTCGGTCGGCGCGGGCTGCTGCGCCGGCAGCTCCACGTCGTCGACGCGCGCCTGCGGCATGGCGATGGCGACCAGCAGCGAGAGCACGGCCGCGACCATGACCGCCAGGAACACCGCGGATGCCGCCTGCTGGATCGCCTCGGGCGACTCGCTGCCGAGCCCCGAGCGGGCGATGATGCCGTTGCCGACGGCGCCGAAGACGGCGGCGCCGATGGCGCTGCCGATCGAGCGGGTGAACATGTTCGTGCCCGTGACGACCCCGCGCTCGTTCCACGGCACCGACGACTGGGCCGCGATGAGGGTGGGGGTCGCGACGAGCCCCATGCCGAGGCCCACGACGAAGCACGCGGTCGCCGACAGCACGGCGCTCGGCCAGGCGGCGAACAGGTAGAGCATCGCGCTGCCCGCGACCGTGATCGAGAGCCCGATGAACGCGGTCGAGCGGAAGCCGATGCGCAGGTACAGGCGTCCCGACTGCGAGGCGGCGATCGGCCAGCCCAGGGTGAGCGCCGCCACCGCGAGACCGGACACGAGCGGCGTCACCCCGGCCGAGGTCTCGAGGAACGTCGGCACGTACGCCGTCAGGCCGATCAGGGCCGCCCCGATGCCGAGGGCGATCAGGGAGGTCGTGAGGATCAGCCGCCGCTGGAAGATCCAGATCGGCAGCACGGGCTCTGCGGCGCGACGTTCGATGAACCCGAACACGATGAGCAGCAGCCCACCGCCGATGAACGCGACCGCGCTCTGCCACGACAGCCACGCCCACGCCTGCCCGCCCTCGAGCAGGCCGAGGATGACGAGCGTGAGCCCCACCGTCAGCGTCGATGCCCCCGCGACGTCGATCCGGTGCCGGCGCGGCTCGAGCCGCTCGTGGTAGTTCCGGAACAGCATCCACGCGGCGATCAGGCACAGCGGGATGTTCACGAAGAAGATCCACCGCCACGACAGGTACTCCGAGAACACGCCGCCGAGCGTCGGTCCGACGACCGACGACATGGCCCAGACGCTCGCGAGGTAGCCCTGCGCCTTCGCGCGCTCGCGCACGGTGTAGATGTCGCCCGCGATCGTGACCGAGATCGGCATGACCGCGCCGGCCCCGAGTCCCTGGATCGCGCGGAAGACGATGAGCGAGCCCATGTCCCAGGCGAACCCGCACAGCACCGAGCCGACGAGGAACAGCCCGACGCCGAACAGCATGAGCGGCTTCCGCCCGATGGTGTCGGCGAGCTTCGCGTACACCGGCGTCGAGACGGCCTGCGCGAGCAGGTAGATCGAGAACAGCCACGGGAACTGCGCGAATCCGCCCAGGTCGGCGACGACCGAAGGGACCGCGGTGGCGAGGATCGTCGCGTCGATCGCGATGAGCCCGGTCGACAGCATGAGCGCGATGAGGATGGGTCCGCGCTCGGATCGGAAGCCCACGGATGCGGTCTCGGCCATGTGCCCCCTCGGTGTGACGCGAACTCTTGGTGCAACGCGACGGCGGCACGCGCATTCCCGATCGTACGCGCGTGCGGCGAGGCGGAGCGTGCAGCGGCGTTCGGCTCAGGCTGCAGCGTGCACGAGCCGCTCGACGTAGGGCGTGGCGGGTGCCCGGCGCAGGTCGTCGAGCGTGCCGCGCTGGGTCACCGCGCCGGCCTCGAGCACGACGACCTCGTCGGCGAGCGCGGCGTCGGCGAGGGAGTGCGTGACGAGCACGGTCGGCCCGGCGAAGCCGCGCACGTGGTCGGCGAGCTCGCGGCGCAGGTCGGCGCGCACCTCGACGTCGAGCGCCGACAGCGGCTCGTCGAGCAGCAGGGCGTCCGGTTCCGCGGCGAGCGCGCGGGCCACGGCGACGCGCTGCTGCTGGCCGCCGGAGAGGGCGAGCGGATGCCTCGCGGCGAGGCCGCCCGCCCCCACCCGCTCGAGCCAGCGGTCGGCAGCCTCGCGCGACGCGCGGCGCGAGGCGCCCGCCATGCGCGCCGCGAACGCCACGTTGTCGCGCACGGTGAGGTGCGCGAAGAGCAGGTAGTCCTGGAACACGACGCCGACGTGTCGCGCCTCGGGGGCGAGCGAGCGCCCCGTCGCCGCATCCGCCAGCACCCGATCGCCGAGGCGCAGCCGGCCCCGCTCGAGCGGCACGAGCCCGGCGATCGCGGCCAGCACGGTCGACTTGCCCGCGCCGTTCGGGCCGAACAGCGCGAGCGTGCGGCCCGGCGCCACGTCGAGGTCGATGGTCACGTCGAGGTCGCCGCGGCGGGCGGTGAACGTGCCGGCGAGGCATCCGTCGCCGTTCACGCCCGCACCCCCGGAACCCAGCGGTCGCGCAGGAGCAGCAGCACCGCCACCGCGACCGCCAGCAGCACGAGCGCGATCGCGATGGCCTCGTCGGGGTCGGACTGCAGCGCGAGGTAGCTCGCGACCGGGAGCGTGCGCGTGACGCCGGGCAGGGAGCCGGCGAACGTGATGGTCGCGCCGAACTCGCCGAGGGCGCGCGTGAAGCAGAGCACGGCGCCCGCGGCGATGCCCGGCGCGACGAGGGGGAGCGTCATGTGGCGGAACACCTGCCAGCGTGACGCCCCGAGTGTCGCGGCCGCCTGCTCGACCCGGCGGTCGGCGCCGCTCAGTGCACCCTCGACGGCGAACACCAGGAACGGCATCGAGACGAACACCTGGGCGATGACGACGGCGCCGGTCGTGAAGGGGATCGTGACGCCCCACGTCTCGGCGAGCCAGCCGCCGACGAGGCCGCGGCGGCCGAGCAGGAGCAGCAGGGCGATGCCGCCGACGACCGGGGGGAGGAGCAGCGGCACGGTGACCGCGGCGCGCAGCAGCCGGCGCACCGGCGCGGGCGCGTCGGCACTGTGGGCGAGCAGCATCGCCAGCGGGACGCCGAGGGCGAGGCACACGGCGGTCGCGATCGACGCCGTGACGAGCGACAGGCGCAGCGCCTCGAGCACCGGTGCGCTCGTGACGAGCGCAGGCAGCTCGGCCCACGGGGCGCGCACGACGAGCGCGACGAGGGGCAGCACGAGCACGGCGAGGGCGACGACGGCGACGACGACGAGCGGCGCGGGCATCCGGCCGCGGCGGGCGCCCGCGCGGCGGCGGGGTGCGTGCGGTGCGGTGCGGTCAGGGCGCTCCGAAGCCGGCATCGGCGAGCACCCCCTGCCCCGCGTCGGATCGCACGAACGCGATGAACTCGCGCGCCGTGGCGGTCTCAGCTGCGCCGACGGGGGCGATCGGGTAGGCGTTGACCGCCGCATCCGTGCCCTCGGCCTCGATCTGCTCGACCGCGTCGCCCGCCGCGATCACGTCGGTGCGGTAGACCAGCCCGGCGTCGGCCTCGCCGAGCACGAGTCGGGTGAGCACGGCCTTCACGTCCTGTTCGAGGGTGTCGGGGGCCGCGGTGACGCCGGCCGCGTCGAGCACGCTCACCGCCGTCGCGCCGCACGGCACCTCCGGGGCGCAGAGCGCGATCGCGAGGCCGGGGTCGGCGAGGTCGGCGAGCCCGGTCACGCCGCCCGGGTTGCCCGCGGGCACCGCGAGGGTGAGCGCATTGGTCGCGAAGATCTGCGGATCGGCCGCCGTCGCGCCGCCGTCCACCACCCGCCGCATGGTCGCCTCGTCGGCCGAGGCGAACACGTCGGCGGGCGCCCCCTCGAGGATCTGGCTCGCGAGCGTCGCGCTGCCGCCGAACGAGAGCGCGACCTCGACGCCGGGGTGCGCCGCCTCGAACTCCGCGGCGAGCGCTTCGAAGCTCTCGGTGAGCGAGGCCGCGGCGAAGACCGTGATGGTGGCGGCCGGCAGGTCGCCGGGGGTGAGGGCGCCGCTTCCGGAGCATCCGCCCAGTGCACCCACCGTGAGGAGGGCGACGGATGCCGCTGCGGCAGCCGCGCCCCGACGGGGTCGACGCGTCACGGGCGCTCCGTGCTCGGCACCTCGACGACGACGGTCGTGGCCTTGGCGCTCGCCGCGGCGAGCATGCCGGGTGCGAGGCCGAGTTCGTCGGCCGCCTCGCGGGTCATGAGCGACACCACGCGGAACGGGCCCGCCTGCAGGTCGACCTGAGCCATCACGCCGTCCTTGGTCACGGCCGTCACGAGCCCCACGAAGCGGTTGCGCGACGACGCGCCCGCGAACGGGAACGCCTCGGCGAGGGCCGAGCCCGGGCCCGACTCGCCGAGCAGCGGCACGAGGTCGGCGCCCGCGATGACCTGCATGCCGTTGGCGGCGCGGTGCACGGGCACGCGGCCCTGGTCGGCCCAGCGGCGCACGGTGTCGTCGCTCACGCCGAGCAGCGCGGCGGCCTCGGCGATGCGGAACTCCTGCATGACTCGTGCTCCTCGTTCCGTGGATACGGTGCGTGTGTCAGATTCTACCCGTGTATGCGGTGCCAGGGCCCGATCGCCGCCGTCCCGCCGCACGGCTGGCGGGGGCTTGCGAGAATCGGAGCATGCCTCCCGTCGACCCGGCCTCCCCGCGCTACCAGCGCCAGCGCATCCTGCCCGGGGTCGGCCCCGCGGGGCAGGAGGCGCTCGCCGCGGCACACGTCGTCGTGCTCGGCGCGGGCGGGCTCGGCAGCGCGGTCGTGCCGGTGCTCGTCGCCGCGGGCGTCGGACGCGTGACGATCGTCGACGACGACGTGGTCGACGAGACGAACCTGCACCGGCAGGTCATGCACGGGCCCGGCGACGTGGGGCGCGCGAAGGTCGAGTCGGCGGCGGACGCCGCAGAGGCGCTCAGCCCCGAGACGCTCCTGCACCCGCACGCCGCCCGTTTCACCGAGGCGAACGCCGACGCGCTGCTCGAGGACGCGGACGTGGTGGTCGACGGCACCGACGACATCCGCACCCGCTACGTCGCCGACGACGCGGCGGCCCGCCGGGGCATCCCGCTCGTCTGGGGCTCGTCGGCGAAGTTCTCCGGGCAGGCCGGCGTCTCGTGGGAGGCGCGCGGGGTCGCCTACCGCGACCTGTTCCCCGATGCCCCCGCGCCCGACGCGGTGCTGAGCTGCGACATCGACGGCATCCTGCCGAGCGTGTGCACCGTCATCGGCGGACTCATGGCCGGCGAGGTGCTGAAGCTCGTCACCGGCATCGGCGAGCCGATGCTCGGACGGGTCGCGGCGTTCGACGCGCTGTCGGGGCGCACGCGCGAGATCGTCTACCGGCGCGCGGAGGAGGTGCCGGAAGGTCCCGCACCCGAGCGCGTCGAGCCGGCGGTGACCTCGCACCGGGAGCGCGTCGCGCACGACACCCTGACCGCGCGCGAGCTGGCCGACGAGCTCGCCCGGGGGCATCCGCTCGTGCTCATCGACGTGCGCGAGGCGTGGGAGCTCGACGTGGCGCGCCTCGACGGCGCGATCCACATCCCGCTCGGCGAACTGGCGACCCGCGTCGACGAGCTCGACCGCGAGGCGCGGATCGTGGCGATCTGCCACCTCGGCGTGCGCTCCCAGCACGCGCTGCACGTGCTCGACCACGCCGGCTTCGAGGACATCCGCCACCTCGACGGCGGCATCGACGCCTGGTCGGCCACCGTCGACCCCGCCCTCCCGCGCTACTGACCCCTCCCGCGTCCCCAGACCCGTCAATTTCCTGCGTTCTCGGCTCCCATTCCGCAGTTTCTCGACGGGTCTCACCCCAACCAGAGCGGGTGTGTGCCGAGACCCGTCAAGAAACTGCGTTCCCAGTGCTGGGAACGCAGGAGATCGACGGGTCTCGGAATCGGCGGGGAGTTGGGAGGATGGGGGCATGAGCCGCATCGGGGTCGACGAGCACGCGGGGTACGTGCGCAGCCTGCTGACCGGACTGTCCGCGAGGCCCGCCGAACGCGTGGCGCTCGCCGACGCGCTCGGGCGCGTGACCGTCTCTCCGACCGCGTCGCCGATCGCGCTGCCTCCGTTCCGCAACGCCCAGATGGACGGCTACGCCGTGCGGGCGGCCGACACGACGGATGCCCCGCTGGCGCTGCCCGTCGCCGGCGAGGTCGCCGCTGCACCCGGCGAGCCCGCCCCGCTCGCACCCGGCACCGCCGTGCGCATCATGACCGGCGCGCCCGTGCCGGCGGGTGCCGACGCCGTCGTGCGCGTCGAGGACACCGATCGCGGCACCGAGCAGGTGCGCATCGACGCGCCCGTCGCCGCCGGCACCTACGTGCGTGAGGCCGGTTCCGACCTCACGCAGGGCGACGACGTGCTGCCGCCGGGCGTCCGCCTCGCCTCGCGCCACCTGGCGGCCGCCGCCGCATCCGGCCTCACCCACCTGCTGGTGCGCGAGCGCGTGCGGGTCGCGGTCGTCTCGACCGGCTCCGAACTCGTCGACGCCGGCACGCGCCTCGCCCCCGGCGAGCTGCCCGACGCGAACGGCGTCGCGCTCGCCGCGGCCGTGGCGGCCACCGGCGCCGCGGTCGTGCACCGCGGGCGCGTGCGCGACGACGTGCTGCGGTTCCGGGACGAGCTCGACGCCGCCGTCGACGCGGGCGCCGAGCTCGTCATCACGTCGGGCGGCATCTCGCAGGGCGCGTACGAGGTGGTGCGCGAACTGCTCGAGCCGCTGGGCGCGTGGGTCGGCTCGGTCGCGATGCAACCGGGCGGGCCGCAGGCGGTCGGCGTGTACCGGCGCGTGCCGGTCGTCGCGTTCCCGGGCAACCCGGTGAGCGCGCAGGTCTCGTTCGAGGTGTTCGTCGCGCCCGTGCTCCGGGCGATCGCGAAGCTGCCGCCCGCTCGCACCGCCC
Source organism: Agromyces rhizosphaerae (assembly GCF_027925245.1). Taxonomy (NCBI): domain Bacteria; kingdom Bacillati; phylum Actinomycetota; class Actinomycetes; order Micrococcales; family Microbacteriaceae; genus Agromyces; species Agromyces rhizosphaerae. Next base: position 594,368 of record NZ_BSDP01000001.1, on the reverse strand, counting down.
GACTCCCGCTCGCCGAGTCCGTCGATTCGGTCGCGGGCAAGCGCCAGTTCCGGCGCGGACGCCTGACCGCCGATGGCACGGTCGCACCGGTCGGCGGCCCCGGATCGCACCTGGTCGCGGCCCTCGCGGCGTCCGACCTGCTCTTCGTCGTGCCCGAGGACGTCACCGAACTCGCCGCCGGCGCCCTCGTGGATACGGTGGAGCTATGAGCCTCACCCACCTCGACGACGACGGCCGCGCGCGCATGGTCGACGTCGGCGGCAAGGCCGTCACGCGCCGGGTCGCGGTCGCCGAGGGGCGGCTCGACACGACCGCCGAGGTGCTCGCGCTCGTGCGCGCCGACGACCTGCCGAAGGCCGACGTGCTGCCGACCGCGCGCATCGCGGGCATCGCCGGGGCGAAGCGCACGAGCGAACTGATCCCGCTCGCGCACATCCTGCCGCTCGAGAAGGTCTCGCTCGACTTCGAGCTGGGGGAGACGTCCATCGCGATCCGCGCGACCGTCGCCGTCACGGGCAAGACCGGCGTCGAGATGGAGGCGCTCACCGCCGTCGCGGTCGCCGGACTCACGCTGCACGACATGATCAAGGCCGTCGACCCGGGCGCGGTGCTCGGCGGCATCCGCCTCGTCGAGAAGACGGGCGGCAAGCGCGGGCACTGGCGGGCGGATGCGGGTGAGCCGGCTGAGTCGGGAAGCGCAGCGGATGCCCCTGAGCCGGCGGAGGCGGCAGGGCGAGCGGATGCCCCTGAGTCGACGCCGACCGCCCGGCGCACCGCCGAGGTGATCGTGTCGTCGACGCGGGCGGCGTCCGGCGTCTACGCCGACGAGACCGGCCCCGTGATCGCTTCGCGCCTCGCCGACATGGGCTTCGACGTGGCCGAGCCGACCGTGGTCGCCGACGCCGACATCGCCCCCGCGATCGCCGCGGCCGTCGCGCGCGGTCCGCGCGTGCTCCTCACGACCGGCGGCACCGGCGTGCACCCCGGCGACCGCACGCCCGAGGCGACCGCCGCGGTGCTCGACCGCGAGCTGCCCGGCATCGCCGAGGCGATCCGCACCGCGGGCCGGGCGAAGACCCCGACCGCCGCGCTGAGCCGCGCGCTCGCCGGCGTCGCGGGCGGCACCGTCATCGTGAACCTGCCCGGGTCGCGCGGCGGCGTGGCCGACGGGCTCGACGTGCTCGAGGGCCTCCTGCCGCACGTGCTCGACCAACTCGACGGCGGCGACCACCGCGCCGGCGGCGGGCACGGTTCGCACCACGGAGGCGTGCATGCCTGACGTGCTCGCCCTCGTCACGACCGACCCGCTCGACCGCTCGGCGATCGAGGCGTTCGTCACGACGCGCCAGGACGGCGCGGTCGTGACGTTCGAGGGCGTCATCCGCGACCACGACCACGGCGAGTCCGTGAGCTCGCTCGAGTACCAGGCCCACCCCGACGCCGAGCGGTTCCTGCGCGAGACGTGCGCCGAGGTCGCGGCCGAGACCGGGCTGCGCGTCGCGGCCGCCCACCGGTACGGCGCGCTGGCGATCGGGGACGTGGCCCTCGTGGCATCCGTCGCCGCCCCCCACCGGGCCGAGGCCTTCGCCGCCTGCGCCGCCCTCGTCGACCGCATCAAGGAGCGCATCCCCATCTGGAAGCGCCAGCACCTCGCGGGCGGCACCACCGAGTGGGTGAACCTCTAGCGCAGGGTGGAGCAGCGCTCGCACCCGCACCCTTGACCGCTCGCCGCATCGGCGGGATCGTGTCTCCGTGGGCTGGACGGCCCACGGCGAAGGGGGCGTTCGCGATGTTCGATTCGGTCAGGCGAGGCAGCCAGGAGGACTTCGCGCCGCGGCGCGTGGCCCAGGGCGGGTTCGCGTACGCGAAGCACGTCGTCACCGAGAAGGCCGACAGCCAGCTGCACGTGTCGTTCATGGAGCTCCCGCCGGGCGCGAGCGCGTTCCCGTACCACTACCACGACGGCATCACCGAGGCGTTCGTGATCCTCGCGGGCGAGGCGACGGTGCGCACGCCCGACGGCGACGTGCCGGTCGGGCCCGGCGAGGTCGTCGTGTTCCCACCGGGGCCCGCGGGCGCGCACCGCATCACGAACACGTCCGACACCGATCCGCTGCGCTACGTGGACCTCGACACCACGGGCGTGCCCGACGTGATCCACTACCCCGACTCGGGGAAGACCGCCTACAGCGTCGGTGGCGGCGCGGCCGCCGTCTGGCGCGACGGCGATGCCGTGGACTACTACGACGGCGAGGCGGATGCCGCGGGCTGACCGGTCGCTGGTTCGCTGACATCGCGTCGGCGGCTCGGTCGCCCGCAGGAATGACAGAACACTGTCACGATGCGGTAACGGGCGGCATCCCTCGTCTTCCGCCCGGCGGATGGCGAAGCCCGCAAAATCGGCAACGTCGCCCGTTATTCCGGGCATCATGGCGAATCTGCTCGGCGCTCACCCGTGAGCATTAACACGAGTGACATATCGAAGCAATGTCAATGTAATGCCGACCCCCGAATCTAGGAACACCTGCAGCGGTCGGCAGTCTTCTGCCGACGAGTACCACCGGGTCGGATCGCGCCGGTACCGCGACGATCCGCCCGGGCACCACGAGCACCTCCCACCGGCGATGGCGGATCCGACGGATCCGCGCCGCGGGCGGGACCGGTCGTGCACCTCCCGGCGGCCGTGCCTCCCGTTCCGCGATTCGCACACTTCACACCGAAACGGAGCACAGCATGATCACCACGAGCAGGAAGCGCGTCAAGACGCTTCTCGCCGCGGGCGCGCTCGCCGCGAGCACGGCCCTCATCCTCTCCGCCTGCGGCGCTCGCGCCGGCGACACCGCCTCCGACGACGCGTCCGCGAGCTGCGTCGACACCTCGGGCGACACCATCAAGCTCGGCTTCCTCAACTCGCTCACCGGTGGCATGGCCATCTCGGAGACGACGGTCTCGAACGTGCTGCACATGGCGGCCGACGAGATCAACGCAGACGGCGGCATCCTGGGCAAGCAGATCGAGTACATCCAGGAGGACGGCGCGACCGACTGGCCGACCTTCGCCGAGAAGACCGAGAAGCTGCTCACGCAGGACTGCGTCGCCGCGATCTTCGGCGGCTGGACCTCGTCGTCGCGCAAGGCCGTCAAGCCGGTCGTCGAGGAGCACAACGGGCTCTTCTTCTACCCGGTGCAGTACGAGGGCCTCGAGTCGTCGCCGAACATCTACTACACGGGTGCGACCACGAACCAGCAGATCCTCCCGGCGATGGACTTCCTCGCGGCCGAGGGCGTGGAGACCCTGTTCCTCGCCGGTTCCGACTACGTGTTCCCGCGCACCGCGAACGCGATCATCAAGCTCTACGCGGCCGAGCTCGGCATCGAGATCGTCGGCGAGGAGTACGTGCCGCTCGACAAGGACGACTGGACCACGCAGGTGGCGAAGATCGTCGAGGCGGACCCCGACTTCGTGTTCAACACCATCAACGGCTCGTCGAACGTCGGCTTCATCAAGGCGTACTACGACGCGGGCCTCTCGCCCGACGAGACGCCGATCATCTCGGTGTCCATCGCCGAGGAGGAGGCGCCGGCCATGGGCCACGAGGTCACCGGCAACTACGCCTCGTGGAACTACTTCCAGTCGCTCGAGACGCCGAACAACCCGGCGTTCATCGAGGCCTGGCAGGCCTACCCGGGCTCGAGCGGCGTGACCAGCGACCCGATGGAGGCCGCGTACATCTCGCTGTACCTCTACAAGGAGCTCGTCGAGGCCGCCGGTTCGTTCGACGTCGACGCGGTGAACGAGGCCGCGCTGTCGGGTGAGATCACGGTGGACGCGCCCGAGGGCGTGGTGACGCTGAACGGCGAGAACCACCACATCTCGAAGCCGGGTCACATCGGCAAGATCAACGAGGACAACCAGTTCGACATCGTCTGGGCGTCCGAGGAGTTCATCGAGCCGGACCCGTACCTCTACGAGTACGAGTGGTTCCCGGCCGACGTCCGCGACGCGCTCGTCGCCGCCGCGGGCTGATCCTCCCCGCGGAACGCGGGCCCCGTGCCGAAACGGCGCGGGGCCCGCGCCCCCACCTCTCGAGACCCCGCATCCGCATGGAAGGGAGCGACCACACGTGGACGCACTCATACCGCCGCTGCTGAACGGCACCGCACTCGGTGCGCTGCTGCTGCTGGCGGCACTCGGCCTCACGCTCACGTTCGGCCAGATGGGCGTCATCAACATGGCGCACGGCGAGTTCATCATGGCCGGCGCCTTCGTCGCCTACCTGACCCAGCTGATCATCCCGTCGAGCAGCATCTCGATCCCGGTCGCGCTGCCGCTCGCATTCGTGGTGGCCGGCCTCCTCGGCCTCCTGCTCGAGGTGAGCATCATCCAGTGGATGTACCGGAGGCCGCTCGACACCCTCCTCGTCACCGTCGGCGTCGCCCTGATCCTCCAGCAGGCGGCGCTCCAGATCTTCCCTGCCCAGGGCGTCCCGGTCGAGAACCCCGAATGGCTCCAGGGGCAGCTCGACGTGTTCGGCTACGCCTGGCCCTACCGCCAGCTCTTCACCATCCTGCTGGCCGCGGCCTGCGTCGCCGCACTCGCGGCGTGGCTCAAGTACACCTCGTTCGGCCGGCGCATCCGTGCCACCGTGCAGAACCGCGACCTCGCGGAGACCATCGGCATCCGCACCCGCGTCGTCGACCGCATCACGTTCTTCGTCGGCTCCGGCCTCGCCGGCGTCGCGGGCGTCGCCGCATCGCTCATCGGCGGCACCAACTCGCAGATGGGCACGCAGTACATCATCCCGGCCTTCCTCGTGGTGGTCGCCGGCGGCATCGGCCAGGTCAAGGGCACGGTGATCGCCGCCTGGGTGATCGGCGTCGCGATGGCGCTGTTCGCCGACTGGACGACCGGCAGCCTCGCGCAGGTGCTCGCCTTCGCACTCGTCGTCGTGTTCCTGCAGTTCCGGCCCCAGGGCCTCTTCACCGTTCGGACCAGGGGGTTGGCATGACCGCACTGATGAAACTCAAGCCGTACGCGTCGCTCATCGGCATCGCCGTGTTCGCGGTGCTCCTGCTCGCCGTCGCGCCCTCGCTGCTCTCGATGCACTGGATCAACAACCTCGGCAAGTACTGCGCCTGGGCGATCGTCGCGGTGGGCATCGGGCTCGCCTGGGGCCGCGGCGGCATGCTCGTCATGGGCCAGGGCGTCTTCTTCGGGCTCGGCGCCTACGCCATGGCGATGCACATGACCCTCGAGAACGCGGGCCCCGACGCCATTCCGTCGTTCATGATCCTCTACGACCCCCTCGCACCGCTCCCGGCATTCTGGGAGCCGTTCCGCAGCGAGCTGTTCACCCTGGCGGCGATCATCCTGCTGCCGGTCATCGTCGCGGGCATCCTGGGCTATGCGCTCTTCAAGCGGCGCGTGAAGGGCGCGTACTTCGCGATCCTGACCCAGGCGCTCGCCGTCGCGACGGCCGTGCTCGTCAGTTCGACGATCCGCGAGACCGGCGGCGACACCGGCCTCAGCGGCTTCCGCACCTTCTTCGGGTTCCTGCTCAGCGACGACGCGAACAAGGTGATGATCTACCTGATCACGGCCGGGCTGCTGATCGCCTGCATGCTCCTGGTCTGGCAGCTCCACCGCAGCAGGTTCGGCGAGCTGCTGCTCGCGACCCGCGACGCGGAGGAGCGCGTGCGGTTCCTCGGATACGACCCCGCGAACATCAAGCTGACCGCCTTCGTGATCGCCGCGGTCATGGCCAGCATCGGCGGGGCGATGTTCGTCCCGATCGTGGGCATCATCACCCCGGCCGAGATCGGGGCCTCCGCCTCGATCCTCATGATCGCCGGCGTCGCGCTCGGCGGTCGCGCCTCGCTCTTCGGCCCGGTGCTCGGCGCGATGGCGATCGGCTGGGGGCAGTCGAGCCTCGCCTCGAGCTGGCCCGAGGGGTGGATCTACATCCTCGGCCTGCTGTTCGTCGTCGTCACGCTGTTCCTCCCGAACGGGCTCGCCTCGCTGTACACCCGGGCGAAGGGGCTCATCGCGGGACGGCGGGACAACGGCGCCGCACCGCCGGAACCGCCGGCACCGACCGGGGCGGCCGCGACGGCCGAGAAGGCGGAGGTCTCCGCATGAGCGCGAACGACCGGGCCGGCACCCTCGACGAGGCGGTCGAGCAGGCCGCCCCCGACGCGGAGACCTCGGTCGCCGTGTCCCACCTCACCGTGAGCTTCGACGGCTTCACCGCGGTCGACGACGTCAGCCTGCTGATGCTGAAGGGCCAGGTGCACTTCCTCATCGGCCCGAACGGCGCCGGCAAGACGACGCTCGTGGACGCACTGACCGGGCTCGTCCCGTCGACGGGGACCGCGATGTACGACGGCATGGACCTCGTCTCCATGAAGACGAACAAGATCATCCGCGCCGGGGTCGGACGCACGTTCCAGACCGCGACCGTCTTCGACGAGCTCTCGGTGCTGCAGAACCTCGACATCGCCGGAGGCGTGCACCGCACGGCCTGGCGGCTGCCGTTCCGGCGGCGCGGCGTGCCCGACTACGTCGAGGAGGCGCTCGAGACGATCGGGCTCTCCGCGCTGCGGGACGTGCCGGCCGGCATCCTCGCCCACGGGCAGAAGCAGTGGCTCGAGATCGGGATGCTGCTCGTGCAGGACGCGAAGGTGATGTTCCTCGACGAGCCCGTCGCGGGCATGAACGCCGACGAGCGCGACGAGACCGGCGAGCTGCTGCGCCGCATCGGCGACGAGCGCACGATCATCGTCATCGAGCACGACATGGACTTCGTCCGCAACTACGCCGAGTGGGTGACCGTCATGCACACCGGCAAGCTCCTGACGGCCGGAACCGTGGAACAGGTACAGGCCGACCCCCGTGTGCAGGCGGTCTACCTCGGGACGGCGGCCGACGCCGCCGTGGAAGGGATGGGTGGGCACTGATGCTCGAGATCAGCGGAGTCACGGCCGGCTACGGCCGCACCAGGGTGCTCCACGACGTGACGGTCCGGATCCCCGACGGCGAGGCCGTATCGATCATGGGGCACAACGGCGCAGGCAAGACGACCCTGCTGCGCGTCGCGACGGGGCTGCTCCCGGTGATGAGCGGCAAGGTGCTCATCGACGGTGAGGATGTCACGAAGATGCCGCCGTCCAAGCGCGTGAAGCGCGGGCTCGGCTACGTGCCCCAGGGCCAGCAGTGCTTCCCGCAGATGACGACCCTCGAGAACCTGCAGCTCGTGGCGAAGCGGCAGTCGGAGATCGACGAGGTGTTCGACCTGTTCCCCGTGCTGAAGGAACTGCTCGCGCGACGGGCCGGCCTCCTCTCGGGCGGCCAGCGCCAGCAGCTGGCGATCGCCCGCACGCTGCTGACCAGGCCGAAGATCCTCGTGCTCGACGAGCCGACCGAGGGCATCCAGCCGAACATCGTCGCCGACATCGAGCGGGTCATCATCGACCTCACCCGACGGGGCGACATGTCGGTGCTGCTCGTCGAGCAGCACGTCGGATTCGCGCTGCGCTCCACCAACGACTACTACGTGCTGCAGTCGGGGCGCATCACCATGACGGGGCAGGGAGGTGCCGAGGCCATCGACAGCGTGCGCGAGGCGATGGCGATCTGAGTCCACATCGAAGCCTCACGGCAACGCGTTCGAAACACTCGCTCGGGACAATCCTGATGTCGGGATCTCCCGGGGAGGTCGGAGTGGATGCACTGCGAGTGAGGTCCGAGAGCCGTGCGGGCGATGCGCGCGCCGCCGCGGAGGACAGCCTCGAGGACTACGCGTTCCGTTACGTGCCGCGTTCGTTCCGGCGCTGGAGCGCCCTATCCGTCGGCGGAACCGCGCTCGGCTCGATCGCGTTCCTCGCGGACTTCTCCATCGGCGCGAGCATCGGCCTGACCCACGGCACCTCGAATGCGCTGCTCGGCATCCTGCTGGCATCCGTCATCATCTTCCTCGTCGGCTTCCCGGTCGCGTACTACGCGGCCCGCTACAACCTCGACCTCGACCTGATCGCGCGCGGCTCCGGTTTCGGCTACTACGGCTCGATCATCACGACCGTGGTGTTCGCGGGGTTCACCTGCATCTTCTTCGCGCTCGAGGGCGCGATCATGGCCCAGGGCCTCGAGGCGGCCGTGGGGATCCCGCTCCCGGTGGGCTACCTGATCTCCACCGTCGTGGTGATCCCGATCGTGATCTTCGGCATGCGCGCGCTGGAGCGCCTGCAGTTCTGGACCACGCCGCTCTGGCTCGCACTGGCGCTGCTGCCGCTCATCTGGATCGTGCTCACCCAGCCCGACGTCGTCTCGGAGTTCATCGAGTTCACCGGGGCGTCCGACGGCACCGTCAGCTTCAGCGCCGTGGTCGCGGCAGCCGCCGTCTGCTTCGCCCTCACCCCGCAGCTCGCGGAGCAGATCGACTACATCCGGGTGATGCCGCCCCGGCGACCCGCGAACGCGAAGTCGTGGTGGACCTCGTTCGTCTTCAGCGGGCCCGGCTGGGTGATCTTCAGCGGCACCAAGCAGGTGATCGGGCTCTTCCTCGCCGTGTACCTGGTGACGAAGGTGAACCCGGGGATCGGCGACCGCGCCGTGGAGCCGGTGAAGCAGCTGCTCGGCATGTACCAGTCGCTCCTGCCCGACTGGGTCGCGCTGATCCTCGCGCTCATCCTCATCGTCATCGCGCAGGTGAAGATCAACGTGACCAACGCGTACTCGGGGTCGCTCGCGTGGTCGAACGTGTACACGCGGGTGAAGAAGCGCTACCCGGGGCGGACGGTCTTCGTGATCTTCAACCTCGTCATCGCGCTGGCGCTCATGCTGCTCGGCGTCTTCAACCTCATGTCGGTCGTCCTCAGCCTCTACGCCAACGTGGTCATGGCCTGGCTCGTGACCATCTCCGCCGACATCGTGATCAACAAGCACCTGCTCGGCATCTCGCCGCGCTTCCCCGAGTTCCGCCGCGGCATGCTGCACGACTGGAACCCGGTCGGCCTGGTCTCGGTGGGCCTCGCGTCGCTGCTCTCGCTCGCGTGCTTCGCCGGCGCGTTCGGGCCCGACCTGCAGCCCTTCTCCGTGCTCATCGCCATCGGCGTCGCCGCGACCGTGACCCCGATCATGGCGCTCGCGACGCGTGGCCGGTTCTACCTGCGGCGCCGGTCCGACGGCATCCCGACGCCCATCCTCGACTCCGACGGGAACCCGTCGGGGGAGCGGCTCCGGTGCCACGTCACGGGCTACACTTTCGAGAGACCGGACATGCTCGCGTCGGCCGAACCCGGGCCGAACGGCGAGGTGCAGTTCGTGTCGTCACTGGCTCTGGCGCTCGACGAGTCCGACCGATACGTCCTGCCGCCCGAGCCGGTCGTGTTCGATCCGGACCGGGTGGGAGGGGCGTCGTGATGGACGAGTCCCTCGACACGCGCTCGGTGATCCTCGCCGGTGCGGCGAAGCTGCTGCGCCAGAACACCTTCGAGGACGTCTCCTACCTCGAGCTCGCCGAGCTCGCCGAGGTCTCCGAGCGCACCGTCTACCGCCGGTTCCCGACCCGATCCCACCTGCTCGAGGCGCTCGGCCGCTGGCTCGAGGAGGAGTACTTCCCGATCCCGGAGTTCCACACCGTGGACGAGTTCCGCGACGCGGTGCGGGCACGGTTCCGCGCCTACGACGCGGAACCCGCGTTCGCCTTCGTCGCGGCCCGGGGCGCGGCGCTGTCACCGACCGGTGAGGAGTCGCCCGCGACGTTCACCGCCGCGATCATCGCGATGCTCGAGACGACGGCACCGACCCTGAACCGCAGGGATGCGCTCCGGGCGGCATCCGCCGCGCGATACTTCGCGTCGCCGATGTTCTGGGCGCGCATGCGGACCGGCTTCGAGATGAGCGCCGACGAGGTGTACCGGGCGTTCGACGTCGCCATGGTCCGCGTGCTGCCCGCCGCCCAGAGGCCGAGCCGGGCGGGGTCGTGAGCGCCGTGGCGGCCGAGCCCTCGGCGACGCAGGAGGCGATCCTCTCCGCCTATGCGGAGCTCATCGAGGAGGTGGGCACCGACGACGTCTCCTTCCGCCTGATCGCGCTGCGGGCGGGCGTCGGCGAGCGAACCGTGTTCCGCCACTACCCGACGCGGGTCGACCTGCTGCTCGCGACGGCGGCCTGGATCGAGGCCACGATCTTCAGCCGACAGGAGTCGGAGTCGATCTTCGACGTCCCGATCGCGATCCGCGAGGCGATCGAGGCCTACGACCGTCGTCCCGAGCTGGCGCACGTGGTGGCCGAGACGGCGATGCGCGGCGTGAACGGCTCGGAACCGGCTCCGCAGCGGGCCCACCTCGACGCCATGCTGCGGCGTGAGGTGCCGGCACTCGACGACGCGGAGCGCCGTGACATCGTCGCGGCGCTGTGCCACCTCGACTCCTCGGCGACGTGGGTCACGATGCGGCGCGAGCTCGGCATGTCGGGCCGCGACATCGCCGATGCCGCGACCTGGTCGGCGGAGGCGATCCTCGACCCGATCCGCGACCTCGGCGCGCCCGCGACCTGAGCCCGTCGTCCGCGGCCGCGGCCGCGGCCCGTCGATCACGACGCGGTCGAGATGCGCCCCCTCGTGCGCGCGGCGATCCACGCCGTGAGCCACGCGAGCACGATCGCGGCGACGATGACCGGTCCGAACCACTCGAGGTCGATCGACGCCACCGCGACCACCGGCGTCCAGCGCACGCCCCCGGCGTCGACGAGCACGCCGGAGAGCCCGACGGTGCCGACGGCCAGGGCGACCGCCACGGAGATCGAGATGAGCGCGGCGTTGTAGCGCCGCCGCCGCTCGGGCTCGTCCGCCGACCAGCGGTAGATCCCGGCCGTCACCACGCTGTTCAGGCCGTCGCACATCACCATCCCGGCCGTGAACAGCACCGGCAGCACCAGTGCGGCGTACCACGGCATCACGACGCCCGCGCCGCCGGCGAGGAGCAGCAGGGTGATCGTCGACGCCGTGTCGAAGCCCAGGCCGAACAGCAGCCCGACCACGAACATCTTCCAGGGCGCGTCGAGCGTCGCCGACGTCCGGGCGATCAGCCGCGAGACGATCCCGGCGGGGGCGGGGTGCTCGCGACCTGCGGGCGCGGACCCGTCGGCGCCGCCGGACAGGCGCACGAGGATCACGATGTTCGCGGCCGCCATCGCCAGCAGGAAGACGCTCGACACCGTCGGGCCCCACACGCCCGTGAACGACGCCAGCGGCGAATCGTCCACGCCGATCTGCGAGGTCAGCGCGCCGAGGCCGGCCGTGACCAGGCCGACCGCGACGAGCACCACGGTCGAGTGGCCGAGTGCGAACCAGAGGCCCACGCCCGACGGGTCCCGTCCGTCGGCCACGAGCTTTCGGCTGGTGTTGTCGATCGCCGCGATGTGATCGGCGTCGAACGCGTGGCGCATGCCGAGGAGGAACGCGGTGATCGCGAGGCCGAACCCGAACGTGGTGGCCTCCGCACCGGTCTCCCCGGGCAGCACGAGGGTCGCGAACAGGGCCCATCCGACGAGAGGGAGTCCGGCCGCAGTGGCGAGCGTGGCCCGGGCCGCCGGGCTCAGGCGCCACACGCGAGGCTCCGCACGGGTGGGGTCGTGCCCTCGGAGCTCGCGGCGACGACCCCCGGGTCGCGACGGAGCGCACCGAGCGTCACGCCCGCGAGCGGGCTCTCGTGCGCGGCCGCGCCGAGGTACCGCAGGAGGGTGCCGCCGCGCTCGAGCTCGAGGCGGGTCGCTCCGGCGACCGTCTCGATCGGCGAGTGATCGCCGAAGGCGAGGATGCCGTCCATGACGCGATGGGCCCCGAGGATGCCCGGCACCGGCAGGGCACCGCTCGCGGTGAGCGTCTCGCACAGGATCGGTCCGTCGGAATCGGAGACGTCGGTGCGCATCCTGAGTGTGCCGCCGCGTTCGCCGGTGCGCCCGAGCACGAGCGTCTCGCGCATGACGCACGACGCCCCCGGGTCGAGGGTGACGGAGAGCGAGCGGTCGAGCGCACCGGCATCCGTGATCACCGTCGGCAGTCCCTCCCACGCGAGGCGGGCGCCGGACGCGAGGTCGACGCGGGCGTGCCAGCCGGATTCCTCGCCGCAGGCGCCGGACTCGCCGTCGCGTCCGTAGACCACGAGCCCGCCGATGTCGACGAGCGTGAGCTCGCAGCCCGCGCCGACGCGGATGACCAAGCGCACGTCGTCGCCCGGGAGCAGCATGGCCCGGCCCGCGACGAGCGCCACCTCGACCGAGCGGCCGCGTCGCCGCACCAGGCGCGGCACCACGAGCTCGCCCGCCAGGGCGCACGTCGCCCCGTCGCCGCGGGGCGCGACCTCGACGACGGTGGGGCTCACGGGTGGGCGTGCTCCGCCTGGCCGGGCGCGTCCGCCTCGGTGGCGTGCGCGTGGTCGTCGCCGCCGCCCTCGTGGGTGTGGAGGTAGCCGTTGCCCTCCTCGTCCGCGTGGAAGTGCGGTGCCATCGGGCCGGGGTCCTGCGGCACGTGCGAGCCCGCCCGGTGCGCGGCCAGCATCGACAGCACCCACTCGCGCAGGGCGGCGACGGATGCCTCGTCGGAGCGTGACAGCGCGAGCACGGGCCGCCCGTCGCGTGCGTCGGTCGCGTCGGCGACCATCTGCGGCACGTCGACGCCGACGTAGGGCGCGAGGTCGGTCTTGTTCACGACCAGCAGGTCGGCCCGGCCGATGCCCGGGCCGCCCTTGCGGGCAACGTCGCCGCCGCCGGCCACGTCGAGCACGAAGATCTGCGCGTCCACGAGGGCGGGGGAGAAGGTCGCGGTGAGGTTGTCGCCGCCCGACTCGATGACCACGAGGTCCAGCGGCTCGAACGCACGCTCGAGGTCCTCCGCGGCGAGCAGGTTCGCGGTGACGTCGTCGCGGATCGCGGTGTGCGGGCAGGCGCCGGTCTCGACCGCCACGATGCGCTCGGGCGCGAGCACGCCGGCAGACCGCAGGAAGCGCGCGTCCTCGTCGGTGTAGATGTCGTTGGTGATGACGCCGATGCGGATCTCGTGCGCGAGGGCGCGGCAGATGGTGGCGATCAGCGACGACTTGCCGACGCCGACGGGGCCGGCGACGCCGAGGCGCAGGGCGCGGGGGGTGTGAGCGTGATCAGGCACGGAAGAGCCTCCTGGTGGATCGGGCGTGGACCTCGGCCCACGCTTCGGACTGCGGCGCGCTGGGCGCCGGGATCTCGGCCGGATCGGTGATCCGGGCGATGGCGATGAGGTGCTCGTCGGCCTCGGCGCACAGGCCCGCGACCATCGAGACGAGGTCGAGCGGGTCGCGCGGCTCGAGCTTCAGCACGGCGGCGGCGGCGGCTTGCAGGTCCTCGTAGACGACGAGCCGGGCGAGCTCGAGCGGCGGCAGCTCGAGGCCCGCAGCGATGACGCCGAGCACGCAGGGCCTCGGCGGCGGCGTGGGGCGCTCGCGCCAGGCGGCGATGATCGCGTCGCCGGGGAGCAGCTCGCCGCCGACGCGCAGGTACCCTCGCGCGAGCAGCCGGGCCGCGTCCCTCAGGGCGCGACTCGGGGTGCGCGCCGCCCATGCCGCCTCGACGGCGTCGAGGTCGCCGCCGTCGAGCGCCGCGTGCCGGGCGGCCACGGCCGTGCCCGCCTCCACGAGCGTGGTCGTCGCGGCGCGTGCGCGGAGCAGCGCGGGCAGCTCTGCCGGCGCCATGCCCGACAGCAGGGCGGGTTCGACGCCCGCGGAGTGGGCGTGACCCCCCGAGGGGAGTCGCGCGTCGGCCAGGAGCATCGCGGCCGTCGATGGTGCCAGCGGGGACATCAGAACAGCTGGTAGAGCTGGGCGAGGGGGAGCGTCGCCGCGGGCGCGGGCTCCACCTGGTCGCCGTCGATCGAGATGTCGAACGTGTCGGGCCGGATGTCGATGGCGGGCAGGACGTCATTGTTGCGCATGTCCGCCTTGCCGACGTCGCGGGTCGGGCCGACGGGCAGCAGCCGGCGGGTGAGCCCGAGGCGGGCCTCGATGCCGCCGTCCAGGGCGGCCGGCGCGACGAAGGAGACCGAGAGCGGGCCGCCGATCGCGTCGAGGAACGCGGGGCGCATGAGCACCGGCTGCGGGGTCGGGATCGACGCGTTCGGGTCGCCGAGCGCGCCCCAGACCAGGCCGCCGCCCTTGATCACGACGCTCGGGCGGAACCCGAAGAACTTCGGCTCCCACAGTGCGAGGTCCGCGAGCTTGCCGACCTCGATCGAGCCGACCTCACCGTCGATGCCGTGCGCGATCGCGGGGTTCACCGTGTACTTGGCCACGTACCTGCGGGCGCGCTCGTTGTCGGCCGGCAGCCCGCCGCCGAGCGGGCCGCGGCGGTGCTTCATGACGTGCGCGACCTGCCAGGTGCGCGTGACCACCTCGCCGATGCGGCCCATCGCCTGGGCGTCGGAGGAGGTGATCGAGATCGCACCCATGTCGTGCAGGATGTCCTCCGCCGCGATGGTCGTCGCCCGGATGCGCGACTCCGCGAACGCGAGGTCCTCGGGTACCCCGGGGTTGAGGTGATGACAGACCATGAGCATGTCGAGGTGCTCGGCGACCGTGTTGACCGTGTGCGGCAGGGTCGGGTTGGTCGAGCCGGGGATGACGTGGGGGAGCCCGGCGATCGACAGGATGTCGGGGGCGTGGCCGCCGCCCGCGCCCTCGACGTGGAACGCGTGGATGCTGCGTCCGGCCATCGCGGCGATGCTCGACTCGACGAACCCCGCCTCGTTCAGCGAGTCGCTGTGCAGGGCGACCTGCAGGCCCCACTCCTCGGCGGCGGTGAGGCTGGCGTCGATCGCCGCAGGGGTGGAGCCCCAGTCCTCGTGGACCTTGTAGCCTGCGGCACCCGCGAGCGCCTGTTCCTCGAACGCGGCCGTCGAGACGGTGTTGCCCTTGCCGAGGAGCAGCACGTTCACCGGCAGGTGGTCCATGGAGCGGTGCATCTGCTCGAGGTGCCAGGCGCCGGGGGTCACGGTCGTGGCCTTCGACCCCTCGGAGGGCCCCGTGCCGCCGCCGACGATCGTCGTGATGCCGGTCGCGACGGCCTCGTGCACCTGCGACGGGGAGAGCAGGTGGACGTGCGAATCGATCGCGCCGGCCGTGAGGATCTTGCCCTCGCCCGAGATGACGTCGGTGGACGGGCCGATGACGAGGGCGGGGTCGACGCCGTCGGCGATGTCGGGGTTGCCCGCGCGGCCGATGCCGGCGATGCGCCCGTCGCGGATGCCGACATCGGCGCGGACCACGCCCCACCAGTCGAGGATGATCGCGTTGGTGATGACCGTGTCGAGCGCCCCATCGGCGCGCGACGCCGTGCTCTGGGCCATCGACTCGCGAATGGACTTGCCGCCGCCGAACACGGCCTCCTCGCCGCCGACGGTCAGGTCGTCCTCGAGCTCGATCCAGAGGTCGGTATCGCCGAGGCGTACCTGGTCGCCCGT
Source organism: Agromyces rhizosphaerae (assembly GCF_027925245.1). NCBI lineage: Bacteria > Bacillati > Actinomycetota > Actinomycetes > Micrococcales > Microbacteriaceae > Agromyces > Agromyces rhizosphaerae. The sequence continues at coordinate 578,884 of NZ_BSDP01000001.1, read as the reverse complement.
GGTCGGGCCGTAGATCGCGGCGTAGCGCTCCCGGTCGATGTGCACCATCAGTCGCCCCCGTTCGATCGCACCTGGATGCCCGGCACGCGCCGGCGCCCGCGGAGGGCAACGGCGCCCACCTGCTTCGACACCCCGGGCTCGAACCGCTCCGACGTCCCCGATGGCACGTCCAGCCGGAAGCCCGCGGCCGCCTCGCGGTCGAACTGCAGCGCGGCGTTCACGTCGGGCAGGTGGATGTGCGAGCCGATCTGCACGGGCCGGTCGCCGGTGTTCAGGATCACCAGCTCGAGGCGCTCCTCGTCGGTGCGGTCCGCGTTGAGCTGGATCGAGCCGGGCCGCACGCGGATCGCGCCCGGTCCGGAGGATGCTCCTGCTGCCATGGCGACTCCTCAGTCGATCGGGTGGTGGAGGGTGACGAGCTTGCGTCCGTCGGGGAACGTCGCCTCGACCTGGACGTCGGCGAGCATGTCCGCGACGCCGTCCATGACGTCGTCGCGGGTGAGCACGGCGCGACCGTCGTTCATCAGCTGGGCGACGTCGGCGCCCTCGCGTGCGCGCTCGATGACCCACGTCGACAGCAGTGCGACCGCCTCGGGATGGTTGAGCTTCACACCGCGCTCGCGCCGGTCGCGTGCCACCATTCCGGCAACGGCGAGCAGCAGCTTCTCCGTGTCCGCGGGCGAGAGATGCATCCGTCCCCTCCGACTTCGTCCGTGGGCGGAAACCCGCCGTGGAGCACCAGTCTCACGTATCGATGACCCGCAGACGGTCGTTCGCACAAGCGCGTAACAGGATCGACACGTGGCGGCAATCGGATCCGGGGAACGAGGCGCGTGGCAGCGTTCTGACACCGACCCGGAGCGGCCGTCGTCGCGCGTCAGCGCAGGCTGAATCCGAGCGGCAGCGGGTCGCCCTGCGCCTCGGTGAAGGTGCAGGTGCCGACGGGGTGGGCGTTGCCCGTTACCTCGGGGATCACGCCGTCGGCGACGGTCTCCGCCACGCGGGCGCGGAATCGCGTGCCGACGATCGAGTCGTGCGTGAGCCACTCCCCGTCGGCGAGTTCGCCGGAGTCGGCGAGCAGGGCGACGCGCGCCGCGGTGCCCGAGCCGCACGGCGAGCGGTCGACCTCGCCGTCCGCGAAGATCGTCACGTTGCGCTGCCACGGCCCGTCGTCGGCGCGGCCGAGGTCGTCGTGCAGGATCGTGCCGTACACGCCCGAGAGGCGCGCGTCGTCGAGCACTGCGGCGGGGTGGTCGTTCAGGGACCACTTGATCTCGCGTCCGAGGCGGATCAGCTCAGGGGCATCCGCTCGCCGCACTTCGAGGCCCAGCGCGCCGGCCGGCACGCTCGCGTAGACCGCGCCGCCGTAGGCGAGGTCGACGTCGACGGTGCCGCGAGAGGTGTCGAGGCGGATGCCTCGCTGCAGCACGCGCGACGGCACATTGCGGAACACCACGGCGGTCGTGCGTCCCGCCTCCCGCTGCACGCGCGCCTGCACGCGACCGCTCGGCACGTCGATCGTGACGACCGCCTCGCCGTCGTCGGGCGCCGCGACCCGGCCCGTGGCCACGGCCCACGCCCCGAGCGCCATCGTGCCGTGGCCGCACGCGGTCGAGAAGCCGTCCTTGTGCCAGAACAGCACGCCGAAGTCGGCGCCCTCGTCGTCGGGCTGCGTGACGAACCCGCCGTACATGTCGTCGTGGCCGCGCGGCTCGAGGCAGAGGAAGCGCCGCACCCGGTCGGGCTCGCCGGTCATCGCGTTCGCACGGCGCTCGGCGACGGTCGCGCCGTCGGTGTCGACCGACGTGACGATGCGGAACGGCTCGCCAGCGGTGTGCCAGTCCTCGGTCGTGATGGTGAGCGTCATGCGGAGGTGCCTCCCGTGGGTGCGCCGGCTCGCTCGGCGACCGCCGCGGCGACCACCACGTCCTGCCAGGCCATCCCGCAGGTCTTCACCACCCGCGGCCGGTCGAAGTCGACGGTCGCGGCGCCGGTCGCGAGGTCGCGGGCGGTGAGCAGGCGCGCCTCGTCGAGCGCGCCGTCGGCGATCGCGAGGATCACGTCGCCGGCCTCGGTCGCGGCGACCTGGCGCCCCTCGACCACGACGTGGCTGCGGCCGAGGAGATCGGCGGGCAGCTCGCGCCGGTGGGGTTCATGCGAGCCGATCGCCACGACGGTGGCGTGCGCGGGCACGTCGGGGGAGGCGAGCACGGGCTCGGCGGCGGTGGTCGCGCAGACGATGAGGTCGGCCTCGGCGACGATGCCGGAATCGGCGGGGCATACCTCGACGTCGTCGAACACCCAGTCGGCCGTGGCAGTGGCGGCGCGCTCGCGGGTGCGGGCGACGACGAAGGCCCGATCGATCGGCCGGATCGCGCGCATCGCCTCGACGTGCGCACGCGCCTGCGGGCCGGTCCCGAACACGGCCAGCGTCGAGGCATCCGACGGCGTCACGAGGTCGGCGATCGCCGCCGACACCGCGGGCGTGCGCAGCGACGTGAGCGCCGCGCCGTCGACGATCGCCCGCGGCGCGAGCGTGCGGGAGTCGAACAGCAGCATGACGCCCTGGATGCGCTCCGTCGCCTCGGGCGCGCGTTCGGGGCCGGCGACGGTCAGCACCTTGCATCCGGCCACCGCACCGAGCTCGCTCGGCATGAGCAGGAACTGGCCGCGGCTGAGGGGCGCCGCGACGCGGGCCGGCTGCGCGTCGGCGTCGACCAGCGGCAGCGCCCGGGCGATCGCGTCGATCGCGCCGCGCATCGAGAGCGCCCCGCGCACCGCGTCGGCGCCGATGAACGGAGGCGAGACCGCGTCGACCACGCTGCCAGCGTACGCGGCGAGCCTGGCCGGGCTCACCCGGCCAGCAGCTGCTCCCGCACGCGCGCCCGCAGCACCTTGCCGATCAGCGAGCGCGGCAGGTCGTCGAGTTCGACGATGCGGCGAGGCACCTTGTAGGCGGCGAGCAGCTCGCGGCAGTGGTCGCGCAGCGCATCGGCGTCGAGCCACGCGCCCTCGCGCAGCACGACGGCGGCGACGACCTCCTCGCCGCCGCGGGAGCTCGGCAGCCCGACGGCGGCCGACGCGACGACGTCGGGGTGCGCCTCGAGCGCGATCTCCACCTCCGTGGGCGAGACGTTGAAGCCGCCGGTGATGATGAGCTCCTTGATGCGGTCGACGATCGTGACGAACCCGTCGGCGTCGGCGGTCGCGATGTCGCCCGTGCGCAGCCAACCGCCGGGCAGCAGCGCGGCGGCGGTCTCGACCGGGCGCCGCCAGTACCCGTCGAACACCTGAGGCCCGCGGATCAGCAGCTCGCCCGGTTCGCCGAGCCGGCGGTCGGCGGACGTGTCGTCGGGGTCGACGATGCGGATGTCGGTGCTCGGGAACGGCACGCCCACGGTGCCCGGTCGCCTGGTCGGCCCCATCGGGTTGCCGATGGCGAGCGGCGAGGTCTCGGTCATGCCGTAGCCCTCGACCAGGAGCCCCCCGGTGACCTCCTCCCAGCGCCGGATGGTCTCGGCGGGCAGGCCCATCGCCCCCGAGATCGCGAAGCGGATGCCCGACAGGTCGACGTCGCCCCGCGAGGCCGCCTCGGCGAGCCGGTCGTAGATCGGCGGCACCGCGGGCAGGAACGTCGGCGGGCTCTTCGCGGCGGCTGTGGTCACGAGCCCGACGTCGAAGGTGGGGAAGAGCACGAGCTTCGCACCGATGCTCATCGCGGTCGTGAGGCACAGGGTCATGCCGTAGGCGTGGAACAGCGGCAGCACGCCGTAGAACGTCTCGCCGCCGATCTCGAGCCCGGGCACCCAGGCGACGCCCTGCATGGCGTTCGCCCGCAGCGCGGAGTGGGTGAGGATCGCGCCCTTGGGCGTGCCGGTCGTGCCGCTCGTGTACTGCAGCAGCGCGGTGTCGTCGATCCTCGGGCCGGGCACGCGGCGGGAGACGCGCCGGTGGTCGACCAACTTCTTCCAGGCGAGCGGATGCCCCTGGGGCCGCCCGGTCAGCTTGGCGCGCGCCGCCCGTGCCTTCGGGATCGGCAGGCGCAGCGCCAGGCGCGTGCGCAGCGGCATCGCCTTCGTGAGGTCGACGCTGACGACGTGCTCGATCCGGAGATCGGACGGGAACGCGGCGATGGTGTCGACGGTCTTGTCCCAGACGATCGCGACGCGCGCGCCGTGGTCCTCGAACTGGTGCCGCAGTTCGCGGGCGGTGTAGAGCGGGTTGTGCTCGATCACGATCGCCCCGAGTCGCAGCGCGGCGTAGAACGCGACGACGTGCTGCGGGCAGTTCGGCAGCACGATGGCGACGCGGTCGCCGGCCGTCACGCCGAGCCGGCGCAGTCCCTCGGCGGCGCGTGCGACCTGCTCCCCGAGCTCGCGGTAGGTGGTGACCGCACCGAAGAACTCCAGCGCCGGCCGCTTCCCGTGCGCTTCGACGCTCGCCGCGAGCATCTCCGGCAGCGTCTGCGTCGGCGACTCGATCTCGGGCGGCACGCCCTCGGCGTACGCCGCCAGCCACGGCCTGGACTCGAACGGATTGCTCGTCACGCCTCCATCATCCTCCCTCGTGCTCCGGCCCGCGGTGCCGGGCGCCGTGCTGCTCGCCGTGACGGGCGTCTCGATCGCGTGGCCGATCCTCGTGCTCACGGTCGCCCCGTGGATCAGCGTCGTCGGCTACGAGATGTACGGCGATCGCCACATCCGCCAGGCGCTCGCCGCACTCTGAGCGGGCGGGCGGATGCCCCTGGAGCCGTCGCCGTCCACATCGCTGCGGGCGCGCGCGGCGGCGCCTGCCCGGCCGGGGGTACCCTCCGGGAAGTGAATGCGATCGCCGACGACCTCGTCCCGGGCACCGGGAGCGATGCGGCGCGTCGTGATGCGGCGCTCGGGCCGATCGACTGGGCGCACGTGCCGCCGGAGTTCGAGCGTGACGCGGTCGTGGCGCCGAGCGGCAGGCTCGCCCGCATCGCGATCGGCCCCGCCACAGGGGAGCGCGTCGTGCTCGTGCCCGGCATGACCGGGTCGAAGGAGGACTTCCTCCTGATGATGCCGCTGCTCGCGGACGCCGGCTACCGGGTGGAGGCGTTCGACATGGCGGGGCAGTACGAGTCGGGGGAGGCGGGCCCGGAACACCTCGATCCGCCGGAGCGGCGCTACTCGCTGCAGCTCTTCGTCGACGACCTGGTCGCCGTGCTCGAGACCGGTGCGGCGCCGGCGCACGTGCTCGGCTACTCGTACGCGGGAACGGTGGCGGCGGATGCCGCGTTGCGGCGTCCCGACCTGTTCGCCAGCCTCACGCTGCTGTCCGCACCGCCGCTCGCGGGGCGGGCGCTGCGCGGGTTCAAGGTGCTCGGGCCGCTGAGCCCGTTCGTGCCGGCGCGATCGCTCGGCCCGGTGTTCATCGCGGCGCTGCGGCTCAACGTGAACCGGGCACCCGCCGATCGCGCGCGGTTCGTGGCCGATCGGTTCCGGCAGACCCGGGCGTCGAGCGTGGGCGACATCCTCGCGCTGATGCAGCGCATCCCCGACGCGGCGCTCGACCTGCGGGCCTCGGGCCTGCCCGTGCTCGTGGCGGTCGGCGCCCACGACGTCTGGCGGGACGGCGCACACGAGGCGTTCGCGCGCAGCATGGGGGCGACGTACGTCGAGCTCGCGACCGGGCACAGTCCGTGCGAGACGGCGCCGCACCAGCTCACCGAGGCGATGCTCGCCTTCCTGCCTCGCTGAGGCCGGTCAGGCGGCGAGGCCCTGGTCCGACCCCGAGGGCAGGTGCCGCACGGCAGCGAGGCGCTGGGCGGCGCGACGGTCCCGTCGGGCGGCGCGGCACGTGCGCGTCCGGGTCCACCAGCCGATCTCCGACCAGTTCACGGCGATGCCGTGGAACGCCCAGGCGGCGCGGCGGCGGAGGCCCGCTCCGCTCTCGAACGGCCGGGCCGACACCCCGACATGGAGGTCCGGGTCGTAGTCGACGCCCACGTCGGGGCCGAGCGCGAAGCTGATGTCGAGGTCGTCGTGAGCGCGCGGGTCCTCGAGGTGGATGCGGTGGCGCGTGGCGGCCCACACCTCGCGCCGCATCGCGAAGTTGGAGCCGAACAGCGGGGTGCGCCCGATGATCATGCCCATGAACCAGAAGTAGCCGCCGAGGTAGACGAATCCGGCCAGCGTGCGCAGCACGGGCCCGCAGCCGTAGAAGACGCCGGTGCCGGTGAGGGCGCCCATCGTCACGTCGGCGTCGAACCGGGCCTCCAGGCGCGCCACCCAGTCGCGCGCCGGCCGCGAGTCTGCGTCGAGCCGGCCGATGACGTCGCCGCGCGCCGCGTCGAAGCCGGCGGCGGTGGCCCGCAGCACGCCCTTGCGGGGCTCGCGCACCACGCGCGCGCCCGCGGCGATGGCGACCGCGGCGGTGTCGTCGGTCGACCCGTTGTCGACGACGACCACCTCGTCGGGTGCGCGCGTCTGCGCGGCGAGATCGGCGAGGCACTGCGAGAGCATCTGCGCATCGTTGAACGAGGGGATGACGACGGACACGGTGCCCATGGCCGATGAGCCTAGCTTCGCGGCCGCCCCGGTCCCGTGGCTTGTGCACAACCCCGCTGTGGGCTGTGCACAACCCGCTCGCGGCTCAGGCCGGGCGGTCGGCGGACTCGAGCGTGTCGGGCTCGTCGTCGCGCGCCGCACGGCCCGAGCCGAGCGAGAGCGTGGCGAGGAGGCCGACCGCGAGGAACCCGGCAGCCGCCAGCGCCGACCAGCGGGTCGCGTCGCTGAAGGCCTCGCGCGCCGCATCCGCCGCCTCGGGCGACTGCGCGTCAAGCGCCGGGATGGCCGACCCGGCGCTGTCGACCACGAGCGAGACGACCTGCTCCCGCTCGGCATCGGGCAGGTCGCCCAGGCGCGAGTCCATCTCGGTGCCGAGCGAGCTGAACAGCACCGTGCCGAGCACCGCGATGCCGAGCGCCGAACCGACCTGGCGCGACGTCGACTGCGTGCCCGAGGCCTGCCCGCTGCGCGAGACGGGCACGTCGACGAGGATCACGCCCGTGAGCTGCGCCGTCGCGAGGCCCACGCCGAAGCCGTAGACGAACAGGCCGATCACGATCTGCCACCACGGGGTGTCGACCGAGATGACCCAGGCGATGAGCAGCAGGCCGATGATCTCCGAGCCGATGCCGGCGCGCACGACCCAGACCGGCGCGATGCGGCCGCTCGTGGAACCCGCGGCGCCGCTGGCGACGAACGAGCCGGCCGCGAGCGCGACGATGACCCAGCCGGTCTGCAGCGCGTCGTAGCCGAGCACGTTCTGCAGCCAGAGCGGCAGCGAGAGGATGATGCCGAACTCGCCGAGCGACACGAGCAGGGCGGCGATGTTGCCGTTGCGGAACGACGGGATGCGGAACAGCGAGAAGTCGAGCATGGTGCTGCGCCCGATGCGCTGCCGGTGCAGCCCCCAGGCGATGAACCCCGCGATGCCCGCCGCCGAGACGGCGAACGCGATCGGGATCGGCGAGATCGCGAACGGCCACGCCCAGTCGCCGAAGGCGAGGTCGGGCCGGGCGACCCACCAGCCGTAGCTGCGGCCCTCGATGAGCCCGAAGACGAGGCTGGCGGATGCCACGACGGACAGCGCCGCCCCGACGAGGTCGACCTTCACCGGGTGCTCGGCCCGCGACTCGAGCACGAACAGCAGTGCGCCGATCACGACGAGCACGCCGAGCGGCACGTTGATGCCGAACGCCCAGCGCCAGGAGAAGTCCGTCGTCAGCCACCCGCCGAGCAGCGGGCCGACGGCCGCCATGCCGCCGATGGTCGAGCCCCAGACAGCGAAGGCGATGCCGCGGTCGCGCCCGCGGAAGGTCGAGTTGATGATCGACAGCGTCGTCGGCAGGATCATCGCACCGCCCACGCCCTGCACCACGCGCGAGGCGATCAGCGCCTCGCCCGTCGGCGCGAGCGCCGCCACGACCGACGACAGCGCGAAGATGGTGATGCCGATCAGGAGCATCCGTCGCCTGCCGAACCGGTCGGCGAGCGTGCCGAAGACGAGCAGCAGCGCAGCGAACACGAGCGTGTAGCTCTCCTGCACCCACTGCACCTGCGTCGACGTGAGTGCGAGCTCGTCGACGATCGAAGGGATCGCCACGTTCACGATGGTCGAGTCGACGATGATGAGGGCGACGGCGACGCTGATGACGACGAGGCCGATCCAGCGGGTGCGGGGGGAGGTCACCCTCCGATTATGCGCCCGCGCGGCGCGGAACTATCCGCCGGCGAACGGCGGCAGCACGTCCACCGTGCCGGCGAGCGGGGTGGCCGGGTCGCGGCTCACGACGCCGTCGACGAGGAACGAGCCGTTCGCGACCACGCGCGCCATCGCGGGGCCGTAGCGCTCGACGAGCGCGTCGCGCAGCTCGCCGACGGTGGCGCAACCCGCGAGCTGCTCCTCCTCGCGGCCGGCCGCCTCGATCGCGGCCGCGAAGTAGCGCACGGTCACGGTGCCGAGGGCGACGGATGCCCCGGGGCCGGCCGACCCGCTCGCGAACGTCTCAGCCACCGATGCCCCCCATCGTGCGCACGGGCCGCACGAACGACGGGTCGTCGATGCCATGCCCCGCCTTCTTGCCCCACATCGCGCCGCGCCAGTACCGGGCGATCGTCGCGTCATCGGCGCCCGAGCGCAGCAGCCCGCGCAGGTCGGTCTCGTCGTCGCCGAACAGGCACGAGCGCACGGAGCCCTCGGCCGTGAGCCGGGTGCGGTCGCACGCGCCGCAGAACGGCCGGGTGACCGACGCGATCACGCCGACGGTCGCCGGGCCGTCGTCGACCAGCCACTCCTCGGCCGGCGCGGCGGGGTCGTCGCGGCCGACGGGGGTGAGCGCGAAGCGCGTGCCGAGCACGTCGAGCAGCTCGCGCGCGTCGACCATGTTCGCGCGCTGCCACGCCTCGTCGGCGTCGAGCGGCATCTGCTCGATGAAGCGCAGCCGGCAGCCGTGGTCGAGGGCCCAGGCGAGCAGGTCGGGGGCGTCGTGCAGCGTCTCGCGCATGAGCACGGCGTTCATCTTGATCGGGCCCAGCCCGGCGCGGTGGGCGGCGTCGATGCCGGCGAGCACCGCCGGCAGGCGGTCGCGCCGGGTGAGGCGGGTGAAGTGCTCGCGGTCGAGCGTGTCGAGGGAGACGTTCACGCGGCTGAGCCCCGCCGCGACGAGCGGCCGCGCCTTGCGATCGAGCCCGATGCCGTTGGTCGTGAGCGCGAGGGGCGTGCCGGGCGCGGCCTCGGCGGAGCGCCGGACGATCTCGACGAGGTCGGGGCGCGTGAGCGGCTCGCCGCCGGTGAAGCGCACCTCGCGCACGCCCAGGTCGCGCACCGCGAGCCCGACGAGCCGGGCGATCTCCTCGGCCGACAGCAGCTCGTCCCGCGGGATGACCGGCAGCCCCTCGGCGGGCATGCAGTACGTGCAGCGCAGCGAGCAGGCCGACGTGATGGAGATGCGCAGGTCCTGCGCCACGCGTCCGTACCGGTCGACGAGCGCGCCGGTCTCGGGGCGGCCGTCGAGCGAGGGCATCGCCCCCGGGTCGCGGCGCACCCGCGGCAGGCCGAGCGCGATCTGGGTCATGCGCTCCAGCCTATGGGCGGATGCCCCGGGGCGGCGCCCGTGCGTCTTACGGTGCACGAACGTCCATGCCGTCGCTTTCGCGAGTCGTCATGAAGTGTCGCTTCGAGGCCGGCCGAGGCGACACTTCATGACGACTCGGGGGATGCGTCAGCGTGCGGCGAGGAGGACCGGCACGGTCTGTCCGACGGCGACCTCGGTGACGTCGGCGGGCACCACGGCGAAGCCGTCCGCAGCGGCGAGGCCGGTGACGAGGTGCGATGCGGATCCGCCCGGGTAGGCGGGCACCGCGACGAGCGACGCGACCTGGGTCGTGACCGCGACCGGCATGACCTGCACGCGTCCGGCGGGCGAGCGCCACCCCGCGCCCACGACGAGCGGCACGGGCGTCGGGGCGCGCCGCCCGAGCAGGCGCAGGATCGCCGGGCGCGCGAACATCTCGAACGACACGTGCACGGCGACCGGATTGCCGGGCAGCCCGAACACGGGCGTCCCGTCCGCGAGGGCGCCGAACGCCTGCGGCCGGCCGGGCTGCATCGCGACCTGCTCGAAGACGACCTCGCCGGTCGTGCCGAGCACCGCCCGCACGACGTCGTGGTCGCCCACGCTCACGCCGCCCGAGCAGATCACGAGGTCGCAGTCGGGGAGCCGATCGAGCCACGCGCGCACGTCGTCGGGCTCGTCGTGGAGGCGAGCGGCCGCGACGACCTCGGCGCCGGCGTCGGCGACGAGTGCGGCGAGCAACGTCGAGTTCGAGTCGGGGATGCTGCCGTGCGCGAGCGGCTCGCCCGGCTCGACCAGCTCGCTGCCCGTCGCTGCGACCGCGACCCGGGGTCGTGCGACCACGTCGAGCACCGCGTGCCCCGCGGCGGCGGCCGCGGCGAGGTGGCGCGGGGCGAGCACGGTGCCCGCCGTGAGCACGGCCGTGCCCCGTCGCGCGTCCTCGCCCGCGCGCCGGATGTGGCGCCCGGCGAGCGGCTCGACCTCGATGCGCACGCGCTCGACGCCGCCGTCGGTCGCCTCGACCGCGACGACCGCGTCGGCGCCGGACGGCACGGGCGCGCCGGTCATGATGCGCACCGCCTGGCCGCGTCGGATCGCGGGATCCTCGGCGGCGCCCGCCGGCAGGTCGGCCACGACGTCGAGCGTCACGGGGGCCTCCGGGCTCGCCCCGCGCAGGTCGGCGCGCCGCACCGCGTACCCGTCCATCGCCGAGTTGTCGAACGGCGGCACGTCGAGGTGGCTCACCAGGTCGACGGCGAGCGTGCGCCCCGCGGCATCCGCCAATGGCAGCGTCTCGCGGCGGGTCAGCGGCTCGACGGCGGCGAGCACTCGGGCGAGATGCGCCTCGACGGTGATCATGGCCCCCACGGTACCGGCGCGACCCGGCTCGGCCGGTGACAGCGCGCCCGCGCGGGGCTAGTGTCGCTCACAGCGGGGAGGAGCGCGGATGTCGTTCATCACGAGGGGCTTCACGGGGCGCGGGCGCGAGCGCGACGACCGGCTGCCGCCGGGGCAGACGCTGGCGCGCGACTTCCCGGTGCTCTCGGCCGGGCCGACGCCCGAGGTCGACACCGACGAGTGGGAGTTCACGATCCGCACCGAGTCGGGCGTCGAGCACCGGTGGGACTGGCAGGCGCTGCTCGACGCGGGCGTCGAGGACGTCGAGACCGACATCCACTGCGTGACGCACTGGTCGAAGCTGGGCACCTCGTGGCGAGGGGTGCCGCTCGACGCGCTCTTCGAGGAGGTCGAGACCGACGCCGGCTACGTCATGGCGCACAGCTATGGCGGCTACACGACGAACCTGCCGCTCGAGGAGGTGCTCGACGGCCAGGCGTGGATCGCGATCGACTACGACGGCGAGCCGCTCGACCCCGAGCACGGCGGGCCGGCGCGACTGCTCGTGCCGAAGCTGTACTTCTGGAAGAGCGCGAAGTGGGTGCGCGGCCTCGTGCTCATGGAGGACGACCAGCCCGGATTCTGGGAGCAGTACGGGTACCACAACCACGGCGACCCGTGGCGCGAGGAGCGCTACTGGTGATCGCCGCGGTCCCGCGCTCGGGCTGGCACGTCGCCGCGGTCGTCGAGGCGTCGCCCGAGACGCCGAGCGCACGCCGGCTCGTGCTGGACGTGCCGACCTGGCCGGGCAACGCGGCCGGACAGCACCTCGACGTGCGGCTCACCGCGGCCGACGGCTACACCGCGACCCGGTCGTACTCCATCGCCTCGTCCGGCCCCGGCACGCGGGTCGTGCTCGCGATCGACCGGCTGCCCGGCGGCGAGGTCTCGCCGTTCCTCGTCGACGAGGTGCGCACCGGCGACGAGTTCGAGGTGCACGGCCCGCTGGGGCGCTTCTTCGTGTGGCATCCGGTCGAGCCGGGGGAGCGGCTGACGGATGCGGCCGCCGACGGCCCCCGACCGGTGCAGCTCATCGCCGGGGGCTCGGGCGTCGTGCCGCTCGTGGCGATCGCGTCGGCGCACGGCGCGGCGCACGACCCGACGCAGATGCGGATGCTGGTGTCGGTGCGCACGCCCGAGGACGCGTTCTTCGCAGCGGAGCTGGCCGAGCTCGCCCGGGCGTCGGACGCGTTCGCCCTGGACCACGCGTACACGCGTCGTGCGCCGGACGGATGGACCGGTCACGTCGGGCGGCTCACGCGCGACGAGGTCGAGCGGAGCGTCGTGCCCGCCGCCGACGCGCCGCTCGTGTACGTGTGCGGCTCGACGGGGTTCGTCGAGCGCGTGGCGTCGTGGCTGATCGAACTCGGGCACGACCCTCGCGCCATCCGCACGGAGCGATTCGGAGGCACCTGATGACCCATCTCGACGGCAACGCCCTCGCGGGCGAGCTCTCGAAGTTCTTCGCGTTCGACATCACCACCGCGCGCGGCAGGTGCGCCGGCTGCGGCACGATCGCCGAGCTCGCCCGCGCCATGCTCTACACGGAGGCGGCGGGGGTGGTCGCCCGCTGCGCGAACTGCGACAACGTGCTCATCACGGTCGTCGAGTCGGACGACCGCGCGTGGCTCGGATTCACGGGCGTCAGCGCGATCGAGCTGCGCCGCTGAGCGCGGCGCGGCCCGGCGGCATCCGCTCGCCCTACTTCGCGCGCGACCGGGCGACGGGGCGTTCCAGGTGGCCCGACTCCTCGAGCGAGCGCCCGCGCGTCTCGGGGATGAACCGCAGCACGAAGAGGAACGACAGGGCCGCGAACGCCGCGTACATGCCGTAGGTGAACACGAGCGAGAGCCCCGCCAGCGCCGGGAAGCTGACCGTGATGAGGAAGTTCGCGATCCACTGCGCCGCGGCCGCGAGCCCGAGCGCCTTGCCGCGGATCGAGTTCGGGAAGATCTCGCCGAGCAGCACCCAGACGGCCGGGCCCCACGAGACGCCGAAGAAGATGACGAAGAGGTTCGCCGCGACGAGGGCGATCGGGCCGAAGGCGCCCTCGAGCACGGGCGCGCCGTCGACGATCGTCGCCTGGCTGAAGCAGATCGCCATGGTGCCGAGCGAGACCGTCATGCCGATCGAGCCGGTGAGCAGCAGCGGGCGCCTGCCGACCTTGTCGATGAGCGAGATCGCGACGATCGTGACCGCGATGTTCACGATCGAGGTGAACACCGAGATGGCGAACGAGGAGCTCTCGTCGAACCCGACCGACTGCCAGAGCGTGTTCGAGTAGTAGAAGATCACGTTGATGCCGACGAACTGCTGGAACACGCTCAGCGCGATGCCGACCCAGACGATCGGCTTCAGGCCGAACGCATGGCCCTTCAGCGTGCTGAACGACTCGAGCTTGCGGTCGCGCTCGAGGTCCTCCTGGATCGCGCGCACCTCGTCCTCGGGGGCCTTCTCGCCGCCGATCTTCAGCAGCACCTCGACCGCGTCGTGCTCGCGGTTCTGCAGCACCAGGTAGCGCGGCGACTCGAGCAGCGTGAGGGCGATGAGGCCGTACGCCGCGGCCGGCACGGCCTCGGCGAGGAACATCCAGCGCCAGGCCTCGGCGCCCAGCCAGAACGGCTGGTCGGCGCCGCCGGCCAACGCCGCGAACACCGCGTCGGAGAGCAGCGCGGCGAAGATGCCCGTGGTGATGGCGAGCTGTTGCAGCGACGCGAGCCTGCCGCGCACCGCGGCCGGGGAGATCTCGGCGATGTACGCGGGGGCGATGACCGAGGCCATGCCGACGCCGACGCCGCCGATGAGGCGCCAGGCGATCAGGTCCCACACGCCGAACGCCATGCCGGAGCCGAGCGCCGAGATGAAGAACAGCGTCGCGGCGAGCACCATCGAGGGGATGCGGCCGAACCGGTCGGCCACGCGGCCGCCGAGCCACGCGCCGAACGCGCAGCCGAGCAGCGCGCTCGCGACCGCGATGCCGGTGGTCGTGGCGTTCAGGCCGAACTGCGCCTGGATCGGCTCGACCGCGCCGTTGATCACCGACGAGTCGAACCCGAAGAGGAACCCGCCCACCGCGCCGGCGGATGCCAGCCAGATGACCTTCCCCTTGTTGACACTGCGGAGCTCGCCCATGAGACCCCCCTCTCACTGCCCTGACTCTAGCGCGGCGGATGCCGCGGGAACAGGATCGTCCCCGCGGCATCCGCGTGTCGTGCGGAGCGCGTCGAGCGCGCTCGCCTCAGTGCTCCTGCATCAGCGACGCGGGCGAGTCCGGCGCCTGGAGCGGCGGTGCGCTCGCGCCGATCAGCGACTCGATGTCGTTGCCCGCGTCGATCGGCATGCCCGCGGTCTTCAGCAGGTCGGAGACCGACCACGGCCGGTCCGGCTCGCCGGGGAAGGCCCGCTCGAAGATGGCATTGCCGTCCACCGTGGCGTGCGCCGGGGTCCAGTGCGGGTCTCGGTTGATGTACGAGAACGGATCGCCGCGCAGGAGTCCGGAGAACACGGCCGCGACGATGGTCGAGCCGACGGCGCCGAGACGCTCGCCGCCCTGCTGCTCCTTCGCCTCGTGCAGGATCGAGATCCAGAGCGACTCCTCCATGGGGTCGCCGACCGGGCGCGGGTCGATGTGCAGCGCGTGCGCGACCTCCGTCGCCGGCGGCAGTTCCATGCGCCAGCCGCGGCGGATGTTCAGCTCGGCGAGCGGCTTGGTCGCGCCGGCCGAACCCGGGATGTGCATCACGGACGCCGACAGCTCGGGGTCGATCTTCAGCGCCCGCTGCGGGAAGACGCCCGGCACCGAGCTCGGGAAGTCGAAGAACCAGTCCCACTGCACGGTGCAGTTCGCCGGGAGCCGCTTGAAGCCGCCGAGGTCGTCGGGCGGGCCCTCCGGGTGCGGCACTCCGGGCGTGGCGAAGATCGGCCGGGCGTGGTCGCGGCCGAACCCGAGCACGATGTTCATCTGGTACTCGGCCCGGATCATCGAGTGCCCGAACCGGTACGCGGCGACGGAGAACTCCACCGGCATGTACGGCGTGACCGACCAGTCGTAGACGTCCTTCAGGCCGAACTCCACGCCGTAGAACGGCCCCGCGCCGTCCTCGTCGGTGAACTCGATCGCCTTCTGGAAGACCGACGGCTCGGTGATCCGGGCGATGAAGTCGTTCCACACGACGTACTGGTAGGCCCAGACGGTGAGGCGCTGCGCCTCGAGGAACAGCTGCTTGCCCGACATCCCCACGATCTCGTCGGCGACCTCGAGCTTGTGGAGGATCGCGTTGTGCAGCTTCGCGAAGCCGAGCTGCAACTGGGAGACGATGACGTTCTCGTCGTTGCGCGGGTCGCCGATCATCGCGACGCCCTCGGCGTTGCGCTGCAGGTCGGGTTCGGGGTGCGCCATGTTGGCGCCGAGCCCGGTCGCGAGGTAGCCGGCGAACCCGTCGTGCAGCTTGCGGCCGTGGTCGTACAGGTACGGCTGGTCGTCCGGCCCGCGGCCGTAGAGGCTGTCGAGGTCGAACCGCGGGCTGCGGAAGTTCTGCAGGCCCTCGGGGTCGTTGTGCTTGCCGAGACTCGACACCGGGTCGAACGTGATGTCGTGGTC
Source organism: Agromyces rhizosphaerae (assembly GCF_027925245.1). NCBI lineage: Bacteria > Bacillati > Actinomycetota > Actinomycetes > Micrococcales > Microbacteriaceae > Agromyces > Agromyces rhizosphaerae. Next base: position 563,279 of record NZ_BSDP01000001.1, on the reverse strand, counting down.
GACGAACTGCCCGAAGTACGTGTACCCGGCGGGGATCGCGCTGTTGCTCGGGTCGTCCTGCGGCTGCACGCCGGCGGGCGTGCTGCCCGACATGCTCGCCGCGACGTAGTCGTGGATGGCCTGCTCGCGCTCGGCGTCGGTGGCGCCGGGCGGCGTCCAGGAGGTGAACCCGCGGCCGAAGAGCCGGCCGAAGCGGCCCTCGTGGCTCCGGGAGTGGGGAATGCTCGTGGGCATGATCGAATGAGCCCTGGCGTGAGGCATGATGGTCGCCCTTCTGCTCCTGCATCGGTATCGCGATGTGGCGACCGGGTCGCGTGCTGGACGAGGAGGGGGAACGCACCGCGCACGTCGGATGACGTACGGTCTGCACGCTAGTCGATCATGAGGGATCGTCAATGCGGGCTGGCACCGAGATCGCCGGCCGTTCAGAACCAGAAGCCGAGGTGAGGCATGCGGTCGGCCGCGAAGACCCGGTCGGCGGTGCGGATCGCGTGGGCATCGCCCGCCAGGCGGCCGGCCGCCGCGAGCACCGACGGGCGGGTCGCGCCGAGTGCGATCGCGCCGAGCTCCTCGATGCCGAGGCGGATGCCCGCGGGCTCGTCCGACTCGTGCACGAAGGCGCGGCCCGCGGCATCCGTCTCGAGCACGACCGTGCCGCTCGCGTAGCCGAGGGGGTCGTCGATGCGGAGCACGAGGCGGGACGGGGCCGAGTAGGTGCGCGCCTCGAGCACTGCCGCCGCGTCGAGGATGCGCAGCCAGAGGTGGTCGCCGTACTCGCTCGTCGTGATCGCGCGCGGGTCGGAGACCATCCAGCGCAGCGGCTCGTCGACGCTGCGCAGCGTCGCGCGCACCTCGTCGACGAAGTCGTGCTCGAGCACGAACCGCCAGAGCGCCCGGTACGCCTCGTCGGTCTCGGCGAGCAGCTGGTCGACGACGACCGTGCCGTGGTCGGGCTCGGTGCGCTGCACCGAGTACGCGACGAAGCCGCGCGGATGCCCGTCGGCGTCGTCGTACCGCGCGGCGCGGATGCCGCGGGAGCGCTCGCTGGTCGGGTCGGTGAGGCCGAGCATGCGGTCCCAGAAGCCCGGCCAGCGGTCGACCTCGCCGGGGGTGCGCAGCAGCGCCCGCCCGGCGATCTCCTCGACCTCGTCGCGCAGGGCCGCGGGGGAGCGGAAGTGCACGGTGCCCGCGGGCGGCGGCCCGGCCCAGCCGACCCGTCGCCGCGCGACCGAGACGGTGGTTGCGGGGGCGGCGGGAGCGAACCCGAACCGGCCGTAGATCGTCGCCTCGCTCGCCGTGAGGATCGCGGCCGGCACGCCGGCGGCGACGGCGGTGCGCAGCTCGCCCTCGAGCAGCGCGCGGGCGATGCCGCGGCGGCGGTGCGTGGGTGCGACGGTGACCGAGCTCACCGCCCAGGCGTCCATCGTGCGGCCGCCGGGCACGGTGAGCTGCGCGACCCAGGAGCTGGTGGTCGCGACCGGGCTCTCCGGCTCGGCGGCGGCGCCGTCGTACACGCCGGTCGTGCGGCGGTACCCGACGCGCTCGCGCGCCGACTCGGTGCGCTCGGGGGTGGGCGCCGGGGCGTGGAATCCGCGCTCGTCGGCACCCAGCCAGTGCGCGAACGCGACGGCGTCGGACGTGTCGACGAGCGCGTACCGGAGTCCCCTCGCGGCGAGTGCCGCGACGGAGTCGGCATCGGCGGGCGGGACGAGGTGCGGCTCGGTCACGAGCCCACACTATTGCGCGTGCGGTGCCGCAGGCGAGGTGCGAGGATGGTCCGACGATGACCGAGAAAACGTATTCCGGGGTGGGGGCGGCCGTCGACGGGCAGCATCCGCTCCGCAGCATCCTGCGCCTGCTCGACCTGCACCGCGGCCGCGTGCTGCTCGCCGTCGGGTCGTTCGCGATCAAGGACACGCCCCTCTGGTTCCTGCCCGTGATCACCGCCGCGATCATCGACGTGGTGGTCGCCGGCGGCCCCCTGTCGACCCTCGCGGTCTGGGCCGGGGTCGCGGTCGCACTGCTGCTGCTGAACTACCCCTTCCACGTGATCTACATCCGCCTGTTCATGAGCTCGGTGCGCTCGATCGGCGCCGACCTGCGCAACGCGCTGGCGGCCCGGCTGCAGGCGCTCTCGATCGGCTTCCATTCGCGGTCGAACTCCGCGATCGTGCAGACCAAGGTCGTGCGCGACGCCGAGAACGTCGAGGTCATGCTGCAGCAGGTCGGGCAGCCGCTGCTCTCGGCGATCATGGTGCTGGGCGGCGCGGTCACGATGACGGCCCTCACGGTGCCCGCATTCCTGCCGGTGTACGCGCTCACGATCCCGCTCGCGGTGCTGCTGCGCCAGATGCTGAAGCGACGGTCGTTCCAGCGCAACGAGGAGTTCCGCCGCGAGGTCGAGGGCTTCTCGGCCCGGGTCGGCGAGATGGCGACGCTGCTGCCGATCACTCGCGCCCACGGGCTCGAGCAGACCGCGGTGAGCCGAATCGCGCTCGGTGCCGAGGGCGTGCGCAGCGCGGGCTACCGCCTCGACGTGCTCAACGGGAAGTTCGGCTCGATCTCGTGGGTGAGCCTGCAGCTGCTGGGCGTGGCCTGCCTCGTGCTCGCGGCCTGGATCTCGATCGCCGGCTGGCTGCCCATCTCGGCGGGCGAGGTCGTGCTGCTCTCGTCGTACTTCACGCTGCTCACCGGCGCCGCGACCAACATGCTCATGCTGCTGCCGATCATCGCGCGCGGCACCGAGTCGGTGCGCTCGATCGCCGAGGTGCTGCAGGAGCCCGACCTCGAGCGCAACGAGGGCAAGCGCCCGGCCGACGACGTCACGGGCGCGCTCGAGCTCGAGCACGTCACGTTCCGGTACCCCGATGCGGATGCCCCGGCCCTCGACGCCGTCGACCTCGCGATCGCGCCCGGGGAGACCGTGGCCTTCGTGGGCTCGTCGGGGTCGGGCAAGTCGACGCTGCTCAACGTGGTGCTCGGCTTCCTCCGGCCGACCGGCGGGCGCGTGCTGCTCGACGGCGCGGACATGGAGGAGCTCGACCTGCGCACGTTCCGCCGGTCGGTGTCGGTCGTGCCGCAGGAGTCGGTGCTGTTCGAGGGCACGATCCGCGACAACGTCGCCTACGGGCTGGGCGAGGTCGACGACGAGCGGATCCGCGCGGCGCTGCGCGACGCGAACGCGGCCGAGATCGTCGAGATGCTGCCCGACGGGTGGGACACGGTCGTGGGCGAGCGGGGTGCCAGGCTCTCGGGCGGCCAGCGCCAGCGGCTCTCGATCGCCCGTGCGCTCGTGCGCGACCCGCGCGTGCTGCTGCTCGACGAGGCGACGAGCGCGCTCGACCCGGAGTCGGAGGCGAAGATCCAGGTCGCGCTCGGGCGGCTCATGACCGGGCGCACGACCCTGGTCGTGGCGCACCGGCTGTCGACGATCCGGTCGGCCGACCGGATCGTCGTGCTCGAGCGCGGGCGCATCGTGGAGGTCGGTGCGCACGACGAGCTGCTCGCGCGGGGCGGCAGGTACGCCGAGCTGCATCGCGTGCAGTCGCGCTGACGCGGTCGATCGCGCGCGGCGGTGCGGGCCGGCCCGCGGCATCCGTTCGCCCCGACCCGGGCGGCACGCTCAGGGCGCGTCGAACTCGCCCAGGTGCCGGTGCACCGACGACACCGTCACCGACCCCTCGCCGACGGCCGAGGCGACGCGCTTGATCGACCCGCGGCGCACGTCGCCGACGGCGAAGACGCCGGGCACCGAGGCCTCGTTCGGTGCGGGCGGGCGTTCGTGCGGCCAGACGCGCCGGCCGCCCTCGGCGACCACGTCGGGCCCCGTGATGATCGATCCCCAGCGGTCGCGCAGCACCGCGTCGCCGACCCAGTCGGTGCGCGGCCGTGCGCCGATCGTGACGAACACGGCGCCCGCCGGAACGGTCGTGCGCGCACCGGTGGCCGTGTGCTCGAGGTCGATCGCCGCGAGCCGCCCCTCGTCGTCGGGGTGGGCCATGGCGATGCGCGACTCGGTGCGGATCACCACGCCGACCGCCTCGAGCTGCTCGATGAGGTACTGCGACATGCTGTCGGCGAGCGACACCCCGCGCACGACGAGGGTGACCGATCGGGCGTAGCGGGCGACGTGCAGGGCGGCCTGGCCGGCCGAGTTGCCGCCGCCGACGATCAGCACGTCGCGGCCCGTCTGGGCGCGGGCCTCGGCGGCGGAGACGCCGTAGAACACGGTCGCGCCGATGAACGGCTTCAGCGACGGCACGGCGAGGCGCCGGTACGAGACGCCGGTCGCCAGGATCACCGAGCGCGCGAGCACCTCCCCGGGCCGGGCGGCGGGGCCCGCGTCGACCGTCAGGCGGAACCGCGCGGGGTCGCCGGTGTCGAGCCCGGTCACCGGGCGGGCGTGGGCGAACCGGGCACCGAACATCCACGCCTGCTGGTAGGCGCGCTGGGCGAGGTCGGAGCCCGCGACGCCGCGCGGGAACCCGAGGTAGTTGCGGATGAGCGAGCTCGACGCGGCCTGGCCGCCGACCGACTCGCTCTCGAGCACGAGCGTGGTGAGACCCTCGGAGGCCGCGTACACCGCCGCAGCGAGCCCGGCGGGGCCGGCGCCGACGATCGCGAGGTCGACGACCTCGTCGGGCAGCGTCGTCTCGAGGCCGTGCGCGGACGCGAGTTCGGTGTCGCTCGGGTCGACGAGCACCCGGCCCTCGGCGGTGCGCACGAGCGGCACGCCCGAGTACGCCACGCCGGAGTCGTCGAGCAGCTTCGCGGCATCGGGGGCATCGGGGGCCAGCCGGTCGTGGTGCACGCCGCCGCGCAGCAGCAGGTTCGACAGCACGTGCGTGCGGGGCTGCGCGTCGTCGCCGATCACGGTGAACCCGGGGTGGCGCGCGTCGGCGCCCCGCGCGAACTCCTCGAGGAACTCGGCGATGGTCCGGTGGAACCGCTCGTCGGGACTGTGGCGGGGCACGACCACGTAGGTGTCGATCTGCACCCCGGCGAGAAGCTGCCGCACCTGCGCCGCCATCGCGGGGTCGGCCCAGCTCCCCCAGGGGATGAGCAGGCCCCTGCGCACGTCGGGGAACGCCTCCTTCGCCGCCGTGAAGACCGTGCCGCCGTCCTCGGCGTGCTGCGGATCGTCGGCGAGCACGAGGGCGAGGTCGTCGCCCGCGTTCCGGAGGTCGGCGATGCGGGCGGTGGCCTCGTCGGGCGCGACCGGCTCGACCCGGTAGTCGGCTGAGTAGCGCCTGGCGAGTTCATCGCACACGACGTCGCGCGTCGCGGGGGCGGCCGCGACGAGCAGGACGGGAACGGGCGTGGCGCCCGGGGTCGTCATGCGGGGGAGTGTAGCGCTGCCGATCGGCGTCCCGACAGGGCCGATTCCCTGAGATTGGCTCGTCTCCGAACTGGACAGGCCGCCGCGAGCCCCGACAGACTCGGTTGCATGAACCCGGCACCAGACGGGATTCGTACTCCCGACCAGCGCCTGCGCGTGTTCGTGAGCTCCACCCTGAAGGAGCTCGCGGCCGAGCGTCGCGCTGCCCGCCGGGCCATCGAGCAGCTGCACCTGGCGCCCGTGATGTTCGAGCTCGGCGCCCGGCCGCATCCGCCCCGCGACCTGTACCGGGCATACCTGCGGCAGAGCGACATCTTCGTCGGGCTCTACGGCGACCAGTACGGCTGGGTCGCCCCCGGCGAGGAGATCTCCGGGCTCGAGGACGAGTACCGGCTCGCGCCGGCCGAGCTGCCGAAGCTCATGTACGTGCGCCGCAGCAGCGCCCGCGAGCCGCGCCTCGCCGAGATGCTCGCGCACATGAAGGAGGACGACCGCACCTCCTACGTCTACTTCGAGGACGCCGACGAGCTCGGCGAGCTCGTGCGCACCGACCTCGCGACCCTGCTCGCCGAACGGTTCGTGCACGCGGCCGCGGCCGAGGTCGCGGCAGACGTCGAGCCGCGGGTGGCCCCGCTGCCGACGGCGCGCACGCCGATCATCGGCCGCGACGAGGAGCTGGCGCGGATCGGGGAGCTGCTCTCCCGCGACGACGTGCGCCTGGTGACGCTCACCGGGCCGGGCGGCATCGGCAAGACCCGCCTGTCGATCGACGCGGCGCGCGAGCCCGGGCCCGTGGCGGCCGACGGCGTCGTCTTCGTCGACCTGGCGGCGGCGACGGATGCCGCGGGCGTCGAGTCCGCGCTCGCCACGGCGCTGCGCGTGCGCGACGCGGGCGACGGCACGATCGGCGAGCAGGTGCGCGTCGCACTGGGCGACCGTCGCCTGCTGCTCGTGCTGGACAACCTGGAGCAGGTGGTCGACGGCGCCGCCGAGGTGCTCGCGCGCCTGCTCGGGGCGGCGCCCGCCACCACGGTGCTCGCGACCAGCCGCATCCTCCTCCGCATCGCCGGCGAGCACGGGGTCGAGGTGGGACCGCTGGCAGTGCCGGCCGCCGATGCGAGCCCCGCGGCGGCGGCGGCGAGCCCGCGCGGTCGCGCTCTTCGTGGAGCGCGCCCGCGCCTCGAAGCCCGACTTCGAACTCACGGAGCAGAACGTCGGCGCGGTCGCGGCGATCTGCATCGCGCTCGACGGCGTGCCGCTCGCGATCGAGCTCGCCGCCGCCCGCGCCCGCCTGCTCGCGCCCGCCGACCTGCTCGACCGCCTCGACCGGAGCCTCGCGGTGCTCTCGAGCGGTGCGCGCGACCTGCCCGAGCGGCAGCGCACCATGCGCTCGACGATCGACTGGAGCACCCAGCTGCTCACCGACCCGCAGCGCGCGCTGCTCGCGCGGCTCGGCGTGTTCGCGGGGCCGTTCTCGCTCGACGCCGCCGAGTGGATCGCCGAGGACGTGCCCGGTGTCAGCCCGCTCGACGACCTCGCCGCGCTCGTCGACGGCAGCCTCGTGCAGCAGCGCGAGCGCGCCGACCACGCCGCGTTCGCGATGCTCGTCGTCGTGCGCGAGTACGCGCTGGAGCTGCTGGACGCCGAGCCGGGCGAGGCGGGCCTGCGGGCGCGCGAGCGGCACGCCGAGTGGTACCTGCGCGTGGCCGACCAGGCCGAGCTCGAGCTCGAGGGCGAGGACCAGCTCGCCTGGATGCTGCGCCTGACCGACGAGGCCGACAACATCAGCGCCGCCGTGCGGTTCCTGATCGAGCGCGGCCGCTGGAGCGACATCGCCGAGCTCACGTGGGACCTCTACGTGTACTGGTGGGTCGGCGGCCACCTCGGCGAGGTGCGCGGGTGGATGGACGAGGTGCTCGCCCGCGCGGAGGACCTCGACCCGCGTACCCGCGCGATCATCCTCTACTTCGCGTGCGCGATCGGGTTCTGGCAGCGCGACCCGGGCGACATCGCCGCGGGGCTCGACGAGAGCGCGCGGCTCTTCCACCAGGTGGACGAGGCCAGCGGCGAGGCGCTCGCGCTCGTCTCGCTCGCGCTCGCGCTGCTGAGCGCCCCTCAGCCCGATCCCGTGCGCGCGGAGGCCGCGCTCACCACCAGCCTCGAGCGCTTCCGCGAGGTGGACGACCAGTGGGGCGTCGCCATGGCGCTCGTGAGCCTCGGCCGCGTCGCCCTGCTGCAGGAGCGCGTGCAGGACGCGCTCTCGCGGTTCGACGAGAGCCTCATGGTCGCCCGCCACCAGGACGACCGGCTGGGCGAGACGATCGCGCTGCACCACCTGGGCTGGGCGGACCTGCTCGTGGGCGATCCGGCCGGGGCCGGCGAACGGTTCGCGCAGAGCCTCGCCCTGTCGGCCGAGATGCACCACGACGAGGGCGTCGCCTACGGACTCGAGGGGGTGCTCTCGGTCGTGGCGATGTCGGGCGACGTCGAGCGCGCGGGCCGGCTGCTCGGCGCGGCCGAGGTGCTGCGCGAGCGCACCGGGCTCTACAACCAGCCCTCGTTCAGCTTCCACAGCCGCATCATCGACGGCATCCGGTCGAGCCCCGCGGCCGAGCTGCTGGAGCAGGCGCGGCTCGCGGGGCGCGCGCTGCCCGTCGACCAGGCCGTCGCCGAGGCGCTCGCCGGCGGAGCGCCGGGCCTCGCGGGAGCGGCCGTGCCCGCCGCATCCGCACCGCCCCCAGCCGAGGAGGCCGCACCGTGACGACATCGAGGACCGAGCATGCCGCCGCGGACAGCGTGCTGCCCTACACGCGCCTGCTCGGACTCGTGATCGTGCCGTTCCTGGTCGTGGCGTCGGTGCTGCTCTACGTGCTGCCGGGCTCGACCGACGTGACCTTCTCGTGGACGATCGTGCCCGCCCCGAGCGCGATGTTCCTCGCCTCGGCCTACATCGGCGGCATCTGGTTCTTCATCCTCGTGCTGCGCGTGGGTCGCTGGCACCGGGTGCGCCACGGGTTCCCCGCCGTGCTCGTGTTCGCGACGCTCGCCGGGCTCGCGACCTTCCTGCACTGGGACAAGTTCCACTTCGGGCACATCTCGTTCATCACCTGGGTCGTGCTGTACGTCACGACGCCGTTCCTGGTGCTCGCGGCGATCCTGCTGCAGCGCGGGCAGGACCCGGGGAGCCCCGAGGAGCGCGACGTCGCGATCCCGCAGGGGTGGCGGATGCTGCTGGTCGTCGTCGGGCTCGCGGCGACCGTGACCGGGGCGGTGCTCTTCGTCGTGCCCGAGCTGCTGGTCGACACGTGGGCGTGGCAACTCACGCCGCTCACCGCGCGAATCGTGGGCGCCGTGCTCACGCTGCCCGGCATGGTCAACGTCTGGATGATCCGCGACGCCCGCTGGTCGGCGTACCGGTGGGTGTTCCAGGCGCAGCTCGTGAGCCTCGGGGCGATCCTGCTGGCCATCGCGCTCGCGAGCGCCGACCTGCTCTGGGACCGCCCGGCCGCGTGGATCGTCACGGGCGGCTTCGCGTTCTCGTTCGTCGCGTACCTGGCGTTCTATCTCGTCTTCGACCGGCTGGCCCGCCGCGCGGTGGCGGCCGGGGCGTCGTGAACCCGCTCGCCGCCCTCGAGGAGATCGCGTTCCTGCTCGAGCGCGACCTCGCCTCGCCGTACCGCACGAAGGCGTTCCGCGGCGCGGCGGCGGCGATCGAGGGCGTCTCGGAGGAGGAGCTCCGCACCCGGGCGGCCGAGGGGTCGCTGAAGCGCATCGCGGGCGTCGGTGACCGCACCGCTGGCGTCATCGCCGAGGCACTGGCCGGCGGGGTGCCCGAGTACCTGCGCGACCTGCGCGAGAAGCTGGGGCAGGCGGTGCCGGATGCCACGGGGCTGCACGCCCGCCTGCGCGGCGACCTGCACTCGCACAGCGAGTGGTCCGACGGCACGACGCCGATCGCCACGATGGCCCGGGCCGCCGACCTCGTCGGGCTCGAGTACCTCGTGCTCACCGACCACTCGCCGAGCCTGCGGGTCGCGAATGGGCTGTCGGCCGAGCGCCTCGCCGAGCAGCTCGACGTGCTCGAGTCGCTGAACGCGTCGCGCGACGGGGGAGCCCGGGTGCTCTCCGGCATCGAGGTCGACATCCTCGAGGACGGCTCGCTCGACCAGACCCCCGCCATGCTGGCGCGCCTCGACGTGGTCGTCGCCAGCGTGCACTCGAAGCTGCGCTCCGAGCGTGCGGTCATGACCGAGCGGATGCTGGCCGCCATCGAGCATCCGTTCACCAACGTGCTCGGGCACTGCACCGGCCAGAAGGTCGAGGGCGGCCGGGTGCGCCCGCCGTCGGAGTTCGACGCCGAGGCCGTGTTCGCCGCGTGCGCCGAGCACGACGTCGCGGTCGAGATCAACTCCCGCCCCGAGCGGCGCGACCCGCCCGACGAGCTGATCGCGCTCGCGATCGAGGCCGGTTGCCTGTTCAGCATCGACTCCGACGGGCACGCGCCGGGGCACCTCTCGTTCCTCGGTCTCGGGGCGGCGCGCGCCGAGGCGGCCGGCGTGCGCGAGGAGCGCATCGTCACGACGTGGCCGGTCGAGCGGCTGCTCGAGTGGTCGCGGGCGGGGCGCACCGCGGCCTGACGTCCGAGCAGCCGGGAACGTTGGCTGGCGCGCCCGCCGTCGCGGGCGGCAGGATGTCGGCATGCCCACCCGTGTGCTCGCCGCTGCCGTCGCGCTGCTCCTCGCCGCATCCCTCACCGCCTGCGCCTCGGCCGGATCCGGGCCCGGCGCCGACGCGGGCGGCGACGGCATCCCCGCGCCGGTGCCCGCGGGCGACGTCGTCGGCCAGGGCACGGTGCTGCAGCAGGGCGACGCCGACGCGGAGTTCTGCATCGGCGCGGTGGCCGAGTCGTATCCGCCCCAGTGCGGCGGCATGCCGATGCCGGAATGGACGTTCCCGGAGGGCACGTACGAGGAGGCGTCGGGCGTGACCTGGGGCAGCTACGCGATCATCGGCCGGTGGGACGGCGAGGCGTTCGCGGTCACCGGCGAGGTCGTGCCGCTCGCGCTCTACTCACCGCTCGCCGAGTTCGACGAGCGGCTCGAGGAGGCGAACGCCGGCGAGGGCGACGAGGCGACGCTCACGGCGATCCAGGACGAGCTCTCCGGCTTCGGCGACGACAGCGTGCTCTCGAGCTGGCAGCAGAACGGCTACCTGTTCGTGCAGGTGCGCTACGACGACGGCACCGTGCAGGAGTGGATGGACGCCCGCTACGGCCCCGCCCTCGTGGCCGTGCAGTCCGCCCTCCTCGACGCCTGACGGAGTACGAAAAGTGGGGAAACGCCGCGGGCGTTTCCGCACTTTGCGTACTCCGTGGCGGGTCGCGCGGGCGTTCGGTCAGGCGGGGACGGATGCGGCGAGGTGGGGGGCGACCGCGGCGGCGAACGACTCGGCGGTGCGGCGCGCGACCTCGTCGAACGGCGTGGCCCAGATGTCGGCGTTGAAGAGCTCCACCTCGACGTCGCGGTCGTAGCCGGTCGCTTCGACCGCGGCGGTGATCGATGCGAAGTCGATCACGCCGTCGCCGGGATAGTGGCGGCCCATCAGCACGTCCGCGGGCAGCGGCGTGGCCCAGTCGCACACCTGGTAGGTGGCGATGCGGCCCGCGGCGCCCGCGCGCGCGATCTGCGGCAGCAGCTCCGGGTCCCACCAGACGTGGAACGTGTCGACGACCGCGCCGACCACGTCGGCGTCGAAGTCCTCCGCGATGTCGAGCGCCTGGCCGAGAGTCGACACGACGCACCGGTCGGACGCGTACATCGGGTGCAGCGCCTCGATCGCGAGCGTGACGCCCGCGCCCTTCGCAGCAGGGGCGAGCTCGCCGATCGCGTCGCGCACGTGCTCGCGCGCGCCGATCACGTCACGCGACCCCTCGGGCATCCCGCCGCCGACGATCACGAGTACGGCGGTCGACCCCTCGGCGCCGGCGGCTGCGAGCGTCGCGGTCTCCTCGATCGCGCGCAGGTTGTCGTCGATCGCGGCACGCCGGGCCGGGCCCTCGGGCATCGCGAAGAACCCGCTGCGGCAGTGCGTCGACAGCCGCAGGCCCGAGTCGGCCAGGCGCGCCGCCGACTCGGCGAGGCCGAGCTCCTGCACGGGCTCGCGCCAGGTGCCGATCGACGCGTAGCCCGCGCCGAGCACAGCGTCGATCGCCTCGGGCAGCGACGCGTGCTTGATCGTGCCCTGGTTCATCGAGAGGCGGGGATGCGCGCTCACGCGAGTACCTCCGCGGTCTCCGATGCGGCCTCGGCCGGGGCATCCGTCGCATCGAACACGCCGTTCAGCGTGAGCAGCGAGTGCCAGCGTGCGGCAGCGAGCTCGGGCCGCTCGAAGGCGCCGCACGCGTTGGCGAGCCGCACGATCTCGGAGAGGTGCGGCAGGCTCCGTGCGGCGTGCAGGCCGCCGACCATCTGGAACGCGGCCTGGTGGCCGTTGAGCCACGACAGGAACGCGACGCCGGTCTTGTAGTAGAACGTCGGCGCGGCGAAGATCTGCCGCGACAGCGCCTCGGTCGGCTGGAGGATGCGTCGGTACTCGGCCGGGTCGCCCTGGTCGAGCGCGCGGATCGCGGCCGAGGCGTGCGGGGCGATCGCCGCGAACGCGCCGAGCAGCGCGTCGGAGTGCCCCTCGTCGTCGCCCGCGATGAGCCCGACGTAGTTGAAGTCGTCGCCCGTGAACATCCGCGCGGTCTCGGGCAGGCGACGGCGCACGGCGATCTCGGCATCGGCGTCGAGCAGGCTCATCTTCACGCCCGACACCTTGTCGGCGGATGCCTCGATGATCTCGACGAGCGTGTCGGAGGCGGCATTCGTGTCGGTCGACCCGAAGTAGCCCTCGAGCGACGGGTCGAACGCCGTGCCGAGCCAGTGCAGCACGACCGGCGCGCCGGCGGCGGCGAGCACCTCGCGGTACACGCGGCGGTAGTCGTCGGCCGACTGCGCGGCGCGCGCGAGGTGGCGGCTGGCCATGAGCACGGCGCCGGCGCCGGCATCCTCGGCGTGGTGCAGCTGCTCCTTGTAGGCGTCGATCACCTCGTCGAGGGAGACCTGCTCGGCCTCGAGGTGGTCGGTGTTCACGCCCACGACGAGCGCGCCGCCCGCCGAGGCCGCCTCCGCGGCGCTGCGGGTGATGAGCTCGCGTGTCGCGGCCGGGTCGAGGCCCATGTTGCGCTGCGCCGTGTCCATGGCGTCGGCCACGCCGAGGCCCCACGAGTAGACGTGGTGGCGGTACGCGAGGGTGGCGTCCCAGTCGATCTCCGCCGGCTGGCCGGGGGTGTTGTCGGCGTAGGGCTTCGGCACGACGTGCGCGGCCGCGTAGGCCACGCGCGAGCGCAGCGGCTGCCTGGGGGGAGTGAAGCCCGGGGCATCCGCCAGCTCGACCGCCGTGGTCGACCCGTCGACGGCGAGGAGGGTGAGCGCCGTCACGGTCAGGCCCCCGCGCCGCTCAGCTCGGACGCCTCGGCGCCCGACGCGCTGTCGGGGGCACCGTCGACGGTGACCTCGGGCACCTCGAGGCGACGGCCCTGGGCGCTCGAGGCGAGGCCGGTCTCGGCGAGGAGCATGCCGCGCGCGCCGGCGAGGAAGTCGTAGTCGTTCGGGGCGTCCTCGACGACGTGGCGGATGAAGTCCTCCCACTGCACCTTGAAGCCGTTCTCGAACACCTCGGTCTCGGGCGTCTCGAGCCAGGTCGACGCGTAGTCGATGGTGTCGGGGATGTCGGGGTTCCAGACCGGCTTCGGCGTGGCGTTGCGCGGCTGGATCTTGCAGCCGAACAGGCCGACGACGGCCGAGCCGAGCGTGCCGTCGACCTGGAACTCGACGAGCTCGTCGCGGTTCACGCGGGTGGTCCAGCTCGAGTTGAGCTGTGCGGTGACGCCGCCGGCGAGCTCGAAGATCGCGTACGCGGCGTCGTCGGCGGTGGCCGCGTAGGGCTCGCCCTGCTCGTCGACGCGCTGCGGGATCTCGGTGACGGCCTTCGCGTAGACCGACTCGACGCGGCCGAAGAGGTTCTCGAGCACGTAGTTCCAGTGCGGGAACATGTCGACGATGATGCCGCCGCCGTCCTCGGACCGGTAGTTCCAGCTCGGGCGCTGGGCCGGGTGCCAATCGCCCTCGAACACCCAGTAGCCGAACTCGCCTCGCACGCTCAGGATCTGGCCGAAGAAGCCCGAGTCGATGAGGCGCTTCAGCTTGCGGAGGCCGGGCAGGTAGAGCTTGTCGTGCACGACGCCGTTCTTGATGCCGGCCTCGGTGGCGAGGCGGGCGAGCTCGAGGGCGTCCTCGAAGCTCTCGGCGGTCGGCTTCTCGGTGTAGATGGCCTTGCCGGCGGCGATGGCCTTCTTGATCGCGGGGAAGCGCGCCTTGGTGACGAGGAAGTCGGCGTAGATCTGCCAGCGGTCGTCGGCGAGCGCGGCGTCGAGGTCGGTCGTGTAGTGCTCGATGCCGTGGCGGGCGGCGAGCTCGGCGAGCTTGGCCTCGCTGCGTCCGACGAGCAGCGGCTCGACCTGCACCCGGGTGCCGTCGGAGAGCTCGACGCCGCCCTGCTCGCGGATCGCGAGGATCGACCGCACCAGGTGCTGCCGGTAGCCCATGCGCCCGGAGGCGCCGTTCATGATGATGCCGATCGTCTGCTCTGCCACGGGGTGTCCTTCGTCTCTCGTGATGGCCCCGCGTTCGTGGCGGCAGTGGTGCGCCGCATCGATGCGGGAAAGCGTTTACCACAGTGTAGGGGAGGTGTCGGGGTGGCGCAACCGGGGGATCGAATCGGAAACCTAGTGATCACTCGGGATTCTGCTACACTGCCCGTGAATCGTTTCATTCCCGCCGGCGCCGCCGGACCGACCGACAACGGAGTTCACGTCATGACCTCGATTTCCGACCGGGCCGCATCCGGCCCCGCAGCAGCACGGCAGCCCAACCCCTGGTGGATCGCCGTGATCGCCGGCATGGCGTCGTTCATCGACGCCGGCGCGATCGTCGCGACGGGCACCGCGCTCGTGCTGTTCCAGGACGGCCTCGGGGTCACCGGCGCGCAGATCGGCCAGTTCTCGGCCCTGCTCACGCTCACGATCGCGATCGGCGCCTTCACGGGCGGCCGGCTCGGCGACCGCTTCGGCCGCCGCCGCGTCTTCACGGTCACGCTCATCGTGTTCGCGATCGGCGCCGCGCTCAGCGCGATGGCATGGGACCCGGCCGTGCTGTACGTGTCGCTGGCGCTGCTGGGCTTCGGCGCGGGCGCCGACCTGCCGGTCTCGATGGCGATGATCGCCGAGAGCGCGCCCGACGAGAAGCGCGGCAAGATGATCACGTTCTCGCACGTGCTCTGGATGGCCGGCATCCTCGCCATCATCGTCATGGGCATCTTCATCGGCGGCATGGGCACCACCGGCGGCCGCATCCTCTACGGCTTCCTGGCCGTGGTCGCGGTGATCGTGCTGGTGCTCCGGGCCACGCTGCCCGAGTCGGCGAAGTGGCAGGCGGCGCATGACCGCCGCACGTCGGCCATCGAGGTGGCCGCCGCACAGGGCACGACCGTGGAGGCCGACCCCGGTGCGATCCGCAGCCTGTTCAGGGCTCCGGTGCTCGTGCCGCTCATCGCGGTCGGGCTGTTCTACGCGCTCGTGAACGTCGCCGCCAACACCAACGGCCAGTTCAGCACCTACCTCTACGTGAACGTCGCCGGCTCGGACGTCTCGACCGCCTCGGCGCTGAGCCTCATCGCGTTCGGCGTCTCGCTCGTGGGCATGCTCACGCTCATGCGCCTGGTCGACACCCGCTGGCGCATGCGCGCGTTCGCGGTCGGCGCGGTCTTCGTGCTCGCCGCCATGGCCGTGCCCGCGATCTTCGGCGTCACCCTGTTCACGCTCGTGCTGAACGGCGTGCTCTTCGCGATCGGCGGCGCCATCGCGGGCGAGCCGATGTTCAAGGTCTGGGCCCAGGAGCTGTTCTCGACGCTCTCCCGCTCGGGCGCCCAGGGCGTCATGATCGCGTTCACCCGCGTCGTCGCCGCCGGCATCGCGCTGGTCACCCCCGCGATCATCGCGGCCGGTCCGCAGGTGCTCTACTGGTTCCTCTTCGCCACGAGCGCCGTCGCGCTGGCCATGGGCGCCTTCTGGATCGCCCGGATGCCGCGTGCCGACCTCGCGGAGGAGCGGGCCGAGGCGGCGGAGCCGGCCGCCGACGCGGCATCCGTGGCCGACGCCGCCCCCGAGGCGCCCGCAGCCGGGTCCGACACGGCCGACGTCGCCGCACGCTGACGAGTACGCTCCGACACGTGCCCGGGCCCGCTCGACGGCGGCCCGGGCACGTGACCGACGACTTCCCCGATGGCGGGGATGGAGGAACACCGATGACCCATCCGTGGAACGCCCTGATGATCGCGCCCGACGACGAGTTCGGCGGCGCGCCCCTGCTGCGACGCGAGGTCGCGCTCGACACCGGCCACGGCGAGGTCGTGCAGGCGACGCTGCGCTACAGCGCGCTCGGCGTGGTCGAGGCCTGGCTGAACGGCCGGCCGGTGTCGGAGGACCTGCTGACCCCCGGCTGGTCGAGCTACGAGTGGCGCGTGCGGTTCGCCGAGACCGACGTGACCGCGCTCGTCGCCGACGGGGCCAACGTGCTCGGCCTCGCGCTGGGCAACGGCTGGTACCGCGGCCGCCTCGGCTGGGCCGGGAACCGCGACGTCTACGGTGCCGAGCTCGGCGCGTTCGCCGAGCTGCGGGTGCGGTTCGCCGACGGGCACGAGCAGGTCATCGGCACGGATGCCTCGTGGTCGGCCGGCCCCGGCGCGACCCTCGCGAACGACCTCTACGACGGGCAGGCTATCGACGCGCGCCTGCGCGACGACGCCTGGCTGGCTGCCGGGTTCGACGGGGCCGGCTGGGTCGGCGTGCACGAGCTCGACGTCGATCTCGCGAAGCTGGAGCCGTACATCGGCCCGCCGGTGCGGCGGGTGCAGGAGGTCGCGCCGGTCTCGGTGACGAGCTCGCCGTCGGGCGCCGTGCTGGTCGACTTCGGGCAGAACCTCGTGGGCTTCGTGCGGGTCGCCGTGCGCGGCGAGGCCGGCGCCGAGGTGGTGCTGCGCCACGCCGAGGTGCTCGAGCACGACGAGCTGGGCACGCGCCCCCTGCGCTCCGCGCTCGCGACCGATCGCTACCTGCTGAGCGGCGGCGACGACGTGTTCGAGCCGACGCTCACCTTCCACGGGTTCCGCTACGTCGAGGTGACGGGCTGGCCGGGCGGGGCCGACGCGATCGGCGACGGTGCGCTCGCCGCGGTCGTCGTCAGCAGCGACCTGCGCCGCATCGGGCGGATGGAGACGTCGGACCCGCTGCTCGACCGCCTGCACGAGAACGCGGTCTGGGGCATGCGCGGCAACTTCCTCGACGTGCCGACCGACTGCCCGCAGCGCGACGAGCGCCTCGGGTGGACCGGCGACATCGCCGCGTTCGCGCCGAGCGCGGCCTTCCTGTTCGACGTGCAGGACTTCCTGCGCGACTGGCTCGTCGACCTCGACCTCGAGCAGCGCCACCACGACGGCATCGTGCCGCTGGTCGTGCCCGACGTGATCAAGTACTTCGACGTGCCGCCCGAGTTCCCGAAGCCTGAGGCGATGGCCGTCTGGAGCGACGCCGCCGCGTGGGTGCCGTGGGCGGTGTACGAGGCGTACGGCGACGAGCGCGTGCTGCGCGAGGCGTTCCCCGCGATGGCGGCGCACCTGCGCCGGGTGCGCGGGCTGCTCGACCCGTCGGGCGTCTGGGGGCAGGGCATGCAGCTCGGCGACTGGCTCGATCCGGATGCCCCGCCGGAGGCGCCGCACGAGGCGAAGGCCGACGGGCACGTCGTGGCCACACTGGCGGCGTACAAGTCGGCGACGATCGCGGTCGACGCGGCGCGGGTGCTGGGCGACGCCGACGCCGAGGCGGAGTTCGCGGCCCTGGCCGAGACGCTGCGCGCGGGCTTCCACGCGGAGTACGTGCGCGAGGGGGTCATCCACTCGGATGCATCCGCCGTCTACGCCCTCGCGATCGTCACGGGCATGGTCGACGGGGCCGACCTCGAGTTCGCCGGGCGGCGCCTCGCGGAGCTGGTCGACGAGAGCGGCTACCGCATCTCGACCGGGTTCGCCGGCACGCCCTTCGTGACCGACGCGCTCACCGCGACCGGCCACCTCGACGCCGCGTACCGCCTGCTGCTGCAGACCGAGTGCCCGTCGTGGCTGTACCCGGTGACCATGGGCGCGACCACGATCTGGGAGCGCTGGGACTCGATGCTGCCCGACGGCACCATCAACCCGGGCGAGATGACCTCGTTCAACCACTACGCGCTGGGCGCGGTGGTCGACTGGATGCACCGCGTCGTCGGCGGCCTCGCGCCGCTCGCGCCGGGCTACGCGCGCATCCTGGTCGCGCCGCGGCCGGGCGGCGGGCTCACCTGGGCCCAGACGTCGCTCGAGACGCCCCGCGGGCTCGCGCGCGTGCGCTGGGACGTGGCCGACGGCGCGCTGCGCGTGGTCGCGACCGTGCCCGAGGGCGCCGAGGCCGTGCTGCGCCTCCCCGGCGCGCCGGACGAGACCGTGGGTGCGGGCGTGCACGAGCGATCGGTGGCCCTCGCGGGCGAGTGAGCGGATGCCTCGGGGCGACGGGTCTCAGACGGCGTCGGCGAGGCGCGGGGTGCTCTCGCGCACGACGACCTCGGTCGGCACGGGCGAACCGGAGTCGGCGTCGGACTCGGCGAGCGCGAGGCGGAGTGCACGCACGCCGACCTCCTCGAGCGGCAGGCGCACGGTCGTGAGCGTCGGGGTGACGTCGCGGACCGTCGGGATGTCGTCGAACCCGGCGACCGCGACGTCGAGGCCGGGCTCGAGGCCGGCGTCGCGCAGGGCCGACATGGCCCCCATCGCCATGACGTCGTTCAGCGCGAACACGAGCTGGGTGTCGCCGATCCCGCGCGCGATGAGCTCGCGCATGCCCTCGTAGCCGCCGTCGCGCGTGAACCGGGTGCGCGCCGTGCGGTCCGCCGGCAGGTCGAACCCGGCGGCGACGAGGCCCTCGGTGAAGCCGGCGATGCGGTCCTCGCCCGTGCGCAGGCCCTCGGGGCCCATGAGCGCGCCGAACCGGCGGTAGCCGAGGCCGACCATCTCGGTGGCGAGGGCGCGGGCGCCCGCGCGGTTCTCGAGCTCGACCGTGCGGAATGCCTGGTCGGTCGAGCTGATGAACACCACGCGCCCGCCGGTCTGCTCGTACGCCGTGAGCTCGGCCTGCAGCGCGTCGGCGGCCGGGTCGTCGGCTCGGCGCGACGAGGCGAGGATCATGACCCGCGGGCGCTGGCCGCGCATCGCGCGCACGAGCTCGAGCTCGCGGGCGGAGTCGCGGTCGGTCTCGGCCATGGTCACGATCAGCCGCTCGCTGTCGGCCTGGCCGACGACGCCCGCGGCGATCGAGGAGAAGTACGGGTCGGCGATGTCGGCGACGAGCAGCGCGACGGTCGTGGTCGTGCCGCGGGCGACGGCCTGGGCCGAGAGGTTCGGGGTGTAGCCGAGCCGGGCCGCGGCCTCGAGCACCTTCTGCCGGTAGGCCTCGTTCACCTTGCGCGTGCTGCCGTTGAGCGAGCGTGAGGCGGTGGCGAGCGAGACCCCGGCCTCGCGGGCCACGTCGTGCAGCGTGGCGGGCGTGCTGCGGCTGGTCTGGCTCACGTCGGCTCCCGTCTCGCGCCCGCGGGGCGACCCGCGGTGCCTCGACCCTACCGTCGAGCGGCGGCCGGGCGGTGGAGGCGCGGCCGGAAGTGAGATAACGTTTTCCCAAGCGGTGCTGCGGCTCGCGGCATCCGCTCGGCCACGCACCGGTAAACGATTTCTCGAATCGGGCGCTGCCGCCCGAGGCACGACCCCACACGAACGCGAAGGACGAGATGGCAACCCCCGAACGCTACGGACTCATCGGCACCGGATCCCGCGCCGGCATGTACGTCAACGCGCTGAGCGGCACGCACTTCGGCGTCGAGCCGCTCGACGACGTCGCGGAGCTCGTCGCGTGGTGCGACGTGAACCCGGGCCGGCTCGACGTGTACGAGCGCGACGTCGTGGCATCCGGCCACCCGGCCCCTGCGCGCTACGCCGCCGAGGACATCGAGGCGATGGTCCGCGACGAGCGACTCGACCGCGTGGTCGTCACCACGCCCGATTTCACGCACGCCGAGTTCGTCAGCCGCGTGCTGCGCGCGGGCGCCGACGTGATCGTCGAGAAGCCGCTCACGATCGACGCCGAGGGCGTGCGGGCGATCGGCGAGGCGATCGCCGAGACCGGCCGCGAGGTCATCACCACGTTCAACTACCGCTACAGCCCGCGCAACTCGTCGCTGCGCCGCCTCATCGCCGAGGGCGCGATCGGCGAGGCCACGAGCGTGCACTTCGAGTGGGCGCTCGACACCGTGCACGGCGCCGACTACTTCCGCCGCTGGCACCGGTACAAGCAGAACTCCGGCGGCCTGCTCATCCACAAGGCCTCGCACCACTTCGACCTCGTCAACTGGTGGATCGGCGCCGCCCCCGTGCGCGTGTTCGCGAGCGGCGGCCTGCGGTTCTACGGCGCGGAGAACGCCCGCGCCCGCGGCGTCGGCGAGCGCCCCGAGCGCGGCACCGGCACGACCGGCGACCCGTTCGCCCTCGACCTCTCGCTCGACGCGCGCATGAAGGAGCTCTATCTCGACAACGAGGGCCACGACGGCTACCTGCGCGACCGCGACGTGTTCGACGAGGGCATCACGATCGAGGACAACCTCTCGGTGCTGGTCGACTACGACTCGGGCGCGACCATGAGCTACTCGCTGAACGCGCACAGCCCGTGGGAGGGCTACCGCGTGACCGTCAACGGCACCGAGGGGCGCGCCGAGCTGGAGGTCGTCGAGCGCGGCGCCGTGCTCGTCGGCGAGGACGGCCGGGTCGTGGTCGACCCGAGCATGCACCCCGGCTACTCGCCCGAGGACGAGGTGCGGCCCGACTCCGAGCGCCTCGTGCTGCAGCGGCACTGGGAGGGCGCGCAGGTCGTGCCGATCCCCGAGGGCATCGGCGGCCACGGCGGCGGCGACGCGTACCTGGTCGAGCACCTCTTCCACCGGGTGCAGACGGATGCCCCGCTGGGGCGCATCGCGGGCTACGACGACGGCGTGCGCGCGGTCAGCGTCGGCATCGCGGGCAACCGCTCGCTCGAGACCGGCCTGCCGGTGCGCATCGCCGACCTCGACCTGGGCGTGTAGCACCGCCCCTGCGGGCGGCACTGCGGCGAGCGGCGAGGGGCGAGCGGATGCCCCGGGGCGGCCGCGCGCGTCAGAACGACGAGCCGGCGGCGAACGAGATCGCGCCGCCCACGAACACGACGACCGCGACCAGCGCGATGCCCACGAGCGGCACCCAGAAGGCGCGCCGGCGGAGCGCGAGCAGGATCACGGTCGCGGCGAGGCCGAGCACGCCGACGACGATCGGGCCCCAGATCGCGATGCCCAGGCCGACGTCGAAGAGGTCGCACGAGCCGTTGACGCAGCTCGGGGCGTTCAGGGCGAAGAGCGAGCCGACGAGCGCGCCGGTGATCGCGACGCCGACAAGCAGCAGCAGGAGCACGATCGACAGCAGGAGATCCCAGACGCGCACCGGGCGGACGCGCTTCGTGCGTCCGTCGGGCGCGGCGGCGGCTGCGGCGTCGGCCGGTGCGTTCGACTCCGGCGTGCTCCGCTCGGCCGGGGTGGAGGACCCCGAGTCCCCGTCGGCCGCTGGGCGCGTGCGCGCGTCGTCGCCGGTCTCGTCGTCCCGCCGGGTCGGGGTGCCGTCGCTCACTCGCTGCTCCGTTCCGGCGCCGCACCGGCGCCACGGATCCTCATCCTGCCGCTCCGCGGCGGGCCCGGTCAACGCCCTTGCGTATCGCCGGCGGCGGTGATCGGGTTCCCCCGACGGGCCGGTGCGGCCCGAGGCATCCGCTCGCCCCGGCTCACCCCTCGACGGCCTCGGCGCCCCTCGGGTAGGCGAGCAGCAGCGCGCCCGACGCGATCCAGCACGCGCCCACCCCGGCGATGAGCCAGCCGGCGCCGACCGAGACCGCAGCGGCGCCCGCGAGTCCGGCACCCACGGCCGCGGCCGCGGCACGCAGGCCGCCGCCGACCGTGAACACCTGGGCGCGCACCGCGCGCGGGCTCTGCAGCGTGCGCAGGCGCAGCATCGCGGCGGTCGAGCCCGCCGTGAACACGCCCGCGAGGCCGATCATGACGATGGTCCACCACGCGCCGAGGTCGGCGATCGCGACGACGATCAGCACGCCGGTCGCGGCGAAGCCGGTGCCCATCGAGAACTCGGGGGAGCGGGTGCCGGGTCGCCACGAGATCCACAGCGAGCCGACGAGCGCGCCGACCGCGAACGCCGACACGATCACGGCGCCGCCGTCGGGGTCGTCCGCGCGCTCGAGCGAGAGGGCGACCGCGGCGATCGCGAGTGCGCCGCCGCCCACCTGGCTGAGGGTGCCCGACGCGGTGACGACCGCGAGCGGGCGGTGTCCGGCGATCCACGCGAGGCCGTCGCGCATGGCGCGCCAGGGCGACCCGGTCGAGGCGTTGCGGGCACGGAGCCGGGTGGTGAGCGCGAACGCGGCGCCGAGCGCGGCCGAGCCCGCGACCACGAGCATCGCGATGCGCGCCGAGCCGAGCGCGGCGGTCGCGGCGACGGTGCCGGGCCCGATGACCGCGCCGATGTTGTACGAGAGCGCGTCGAGCG
Organism: Agromyces rhizosphaerae; assembly: GCF_027925245.1. Lineage (NCBI taxonomy): Bacteria > Bacillati > Actinomycetota > Actinomycetes > Micrococcales > Microbacteriaceae > Agromyces > Agromyces rhizosphaerae. The sequence continues at coordinate 541,132 of NZ_BSDP01000001.1, read as the reverse complement.
CGAACGCCCGCCGCTCGTGCGGGATCTCATCGGTCACGAAGCTCGACAGCCCGCCCATCGTGAACGGCGAGACAGTGCCGGCGGCGACGAGGGCCGCCGCGACGAGCCAGATCGGCAGGTCGCCGAGGAACGCCGCTGCCGCGTACGCGACCGCGGCCACCAGGCCTGCGGCGGCGATGAGCCGGCGCGGATGCGCCGCACGGTCGAGCGCGACGCCGGCCAGGGGCGCGGCGAGGATGCTCGGGGCGAGCGACGCGGCCACGAGCGCGCCGCCCACGGCCACGTCGCCGAGCTGCTCGACCGCGAGGATCGGCACGCCCACGCCGACGCCGCCGATCGCCAGCCGGAGCGGCGTCGCGGTCGCGAGGTAGCTGCCCGCGCTCATTCGGTGCTCACGAGGCGTGGAGCCTACTCCGCCGGCGGGGCCGCCGCACGTCGCCCGCTCACGGGAGCGTCAGCACCCCGTCGACGCGGCGGGGGATGTCGAGTGGGTTCTCGTCGCGGAGGGCCGCCGGCAGCGCGGCCGCGGGCGCGGACTGGTAGGCGACCGGGCGTAGGAAGCGGCGCACCGCCGTGGCGCCGACCGAGGTGTGGATCGAGGTCGTCGACGGCCACGGGCCGCCGTGCTGCTGCGCCCAGTTGACGGCGACGCCGGTGGGCCAGCCGGCGAACAGCACGCGCCCGGCGATGCCGGCGAGCACGTCGACCACGGCCGACACGTCCTCCTCGGGCTCGGCGTGCACCGTCGCGGTGAGGCTCCCGCCGACGGCGCGGATCGCGGTCAGCGCCTCGTCGACCGATCCGTAGCGCACGACGAGCGTCGTCGGGCCGAAGCACTCGGCGAGCAGCCCCTCGGGGTCGGCGAGCACGGCCGCCGCCGTGGTCTCGAGCACGACCGCGCTGCCGGTGCCGACGCCCTGCTCGGGCGTGCCCGAGACGACCGTGACCTCGTCGCGGCCCGCCAGCGCGCCGAGGCCGCCGGCGAACGCGCCCGCGATCGAGTCGGTGAGCATGGGCACGGGGGCGGCCTCGCCCACGGCCGCGGCGACGCGGCCCGCGAAGTCCGACCCCTCGGGCACGAACACCACGCCGGGCTTCGTGCAGAACTGGCCGGCGCCGAGCGTGAACGAGCCGGCGAGTCCCGCCGCGAGCTCGTCGGCGCGCGCGTCGAGCGCCGCCTGCGTGACGAGCACGGGGTTGATCGCGCTGAGCTCGCCGTAGAACGGGATCGGGTCGGGCCGGCCGACCGCGAGGTCGAACAGGGCCCGGCCGCCGTGCAGCGAGCCGGTGAAGCCGACGGCCTGGATCGCCGGATCCTGCACGAGCGCGACGCCGGCGGCGCGGCCCTCGACGAGCGCGAAGACGCCCTCGGGCGCACCCGCCTCGTGCAGCGCCGAGGCGACCAGCTCCGCGGTGCGCCGCGAGAGCCTCGGGTGCGCCGAGTGCCCCTTCACGATCACCGGGCAGCCCACCGCGAGCGCCGAGGCGGTGTCGCCGCCCGCCACCGAGAACGCGAACGGGAAGTTCGACGCGCTGAACACCGCGACGGGGCCGAGCGGGCGCAGCAGGCGGCGCAGGTCGGGCGTCGGCGGCGTGGCGCCGGGGTTCGCGTGGTCGATGATCGCCTCGAGGTACGAGCCCTCCTCCACGACCGCGGCGAACATGCGCAGCTGGCCCGTGGTGCGGGCGACCTCGCCGGTGAGGCGCGGCACGCCCAGGTGCGACTCCGCGTCGGCGATCGCGATGAGCTCCTCGACGTGCGCGTCGAGCACGTCGGCGGCCGCGCGCAGCCACGCGGCCCGGTCGGCCGCGGGGGCGTCGGCGGTGCGGGCGAAGGCCGCCTGGGCGGCATCCGTCACCTGTCGCAGTTGCTCGGGCGTGGTGTCCATGTCGGTCCTCCGGTGGTGCGGTCGAGGCGGTGGGTGCGAGGGGCGGGCGGATGCCGCGGGGTGCGCGTCAGGCGAAGCGCAGCCCGAGCCCGGGTGCGGGGTCGAAGGAGAGCCGCGCGCCGTCGACGCTGACGGGCGCGGGGTCTGCGAGCACGCCGAGGGCGGTGAAGGTGGCGTCCTCCACGTCCTCGACGAGCGTCGGCCGGGGGAGCGTGAGCGCGAGCTGGCCGGAGAGCTCGAACAGCAGGTGCGGCGCGACCGGCACGCCGTAGTCGTCCGCGAGGGCGGCGATCTCGCGGAACGGCGTGATGCCGCCGACGCGCACGATGTTCGGCTGGGCGACGTCGACGACGCCGGCGTCGAGGAACTCGGCGAACCGGTAGCGGGTGTGCACGTTCTCGCCGAGCGCGATGGGCACGTCGGTGCGGCGGCGCAGCTCGGCGTGACCGGGCAGGTCGTCGGCGCGCAGCGGCTCCTCGATCCAGGCCGGGGCGAACGGGGCGAACGCCTCGAGGGCGGCCGTCGCGGCGTCGAGGCTCCAGCGCTGGTTGGCGTCGATCATGAGGCGGCGGTCGGGTCCGAGCACCTCGCGCAGCGCGGCCAGCCGCTCGACGTCGCGCGCGGGGTCGGGGCTGCCGACCTTCACCTTCACGGCGTCGTAGCCGCTCGCGACCCAGCGCTCGGCCTGGGCCACGAGCTCGTCGAGCGGGTAGTGCAGGTTCACTCCGCTGCCGTACACCTCGGCGGTCTCCTGCGTGCGGCCGACGAGTTCGACGACGCTCGCGTCGGCGCGTCGGCCCGCGAGGTCCCACAGCGCGAGGTCGAGGCCCGCCATCGCGATGGTCGTCACGCCGCCCCCGCCGGCCTCGTGCAGGTGGCGCCAGAGTGCGGGCCAAAACTCCGTGGCATCCGCCGCCCGCCCCACCGCGAACGACGCGATGTCGTGGTCGAGCATCGCCTGTACGGATGCCGCGCCGATCGTGGGCGTCCACGAGAAGCCGTACCCGGTGGCGCCGTCGGAGTCGGTGACGACCGTCTCGATGACGCTCAGCTCCGTGACGTCGGGCCCCCACGGGCGCGACAGCGGCACGCGGATCAGCCGCGTGGCGAGCGAGCGGATCGTGGCCGTCATGCCGCGGACAGCTCCGCCACGAGTTCGCGGCCGCGGTCGAGGATGCCGGCGAGGCGTGCCTCCTGCTCGGGGGTCGGGTCGACGAGCGGCGGGCGCACCGAGCCGACCGCCATGCCCTGCAACCGCAGCCCGGCCTTGATGAGCGAGACGCCGAAGCCGGGGGTCTCGTCGCGCAGGTTCACGAGCGGCACGTAGAACTCGCGTAGCAGGTGCAGTCGGGTGGCCTCGTCGCCCGCGGTGTAGGCGCGATAGTGCGCCGCGGCGAGCTCGGGGATCATCGCGAACGCCGCCGACGAGTAGAGCGGCACGCCGATGCCGCGGAACGCGCCCTGGCTGAGCTCGGCGGTGAGCAGGCCGTTGAAGAAGTGCAGCTCGCGGCCGGATTCGCCCGCGGCGAGCACGATCTCCTGGGTGAGGCCGATGTCGCCCGTGCCGTCCTTGAAGCCCGCGATCTTCGGGTTCGCCGCGAGGCGCCGCATCGCGCCGGGCGTGAAGCGGGCCGTCGCGCGGTGGTAGACGATCACCGGCAGCGGGCTCGCCGCGGCGACCTGCTCGACCCACGCGACGAGGCCGTCGGTCGTGCCGCCGACCAGGTACGGCGGCAGCAGGAGGATGCCGTCGGCACCCGCATCCGCCGCATTGCGCGTCTGCTCGATCGCCTGCCCGAGCGCGCCGCCCGCGCCCGCGATCACCGGGACGCGACCGCCGACGACCTCGACCGCAGTGCGCACGACCTGGTCGACCTCGCCCGTCGAGAGGGCGTGGAACTCGCCCGTGCCGCACGCCGGGAACACGCCGCCGGGGCCGTGCTCGAGGCGCGAGCCGACGTGCTCGCCGAGCACGTCGAGGTCGGGCGCGCCGCCTGCGCCGAACGGGGTGACGGGGAAGAAGAGGACGCCGTCGAAGGCGAGGGGCGAGGTCACGGTGCTCCTGTGGTCGTGGGGGTGGCGGATGCCTCGGGGGTGCCGGGCACGTCGGCGACGAGCTCGTCGCGCCAGCGGCGCTCGGGCCTCCAGCCGAGCAGCGACTCGGCCTTCGCGACCGAGAACACCGGCGCGTCGCCGGTGAGCGCGTCGCCCGCCTCGCCGAGCGCGGGCAGGTACTCGCGCCAGAGCTCGGCGATCGGGCGGGTGGCCATGGCGTCGGCCGCGCCGACGAAGAACGTCTCGCCCTGGGGGAGTTCGGGGGCCGCATGCAGCCAGGTGTCGACGAAGGCGGCCGCGTCGCGCGCGTCGACGTAGTTGAAGAGGCTGACCGCGGCCAGTGCCGGGTCGGCGAGGCGCTCGGCGACCGTGTGGCCCTGCTGCGTGAGGGCGCCCTGCCACTCCTCCGGGGAGATGACGTAGCAGGGGCGGAACGCGCCGAACACGGGGCCGTCGGCGCCGGCGGCGCGGCCGAACATCGCGACCTCCTGCTCGATGACGACCTTCGAGAGCGCGTACGCGTTCCACGGGGAGACCGGGTGAGCCTCGTCGAGCGGGGCGTACCGCGCGCGCCACGACGGGATGCCGTAGCCGAGGATCGTCGGGCTCGACGCTGCCAGCACGCGGGTGGCGCCGTGGGCCGCCGCGGCGGCGAGCACGCCGTAGCCGAGCGTGGTGTTCGTGACGATGATGTCGCGCTCGGGCGCGCTGAACGGCACGGCGATGCCGGCGAGATGCACGAGCGCGTCGGGGCGCAGCTCGGCGAAGAGCGCGTCGACAGCCGCCTGGTCGGCGAGGTCGACGAGGTGCTCGGATGCCGCGGGCTCGGGCGTCGGCACGCGGTCGACGGCCGCGACCTCGTGGCCGGCCCCGGTGAGCCCGCGCACGACGCTGCGGCCGAGGCGCCCGGCGGATCCCGTCACGACGACGCGCATCGAACCTCCACGGTTGAGAAAAGGTTTTCTCGTTGGAGTCTAGGAGATTCAAGGGTTCCGGACAACTCGCGGGCTATGATCGGGGAAACGATTTCTGGGAGGTGCGATGGTCGAGCGGCAGCGGCCGGTCACGATCGTCGACGTGGCCCGCCAGGCGGGCGTCTCGCAGGCCTCGGTGTCGCGCGTGCTGAACGGCAAGCCCAACGTCGACCCGTCGATCGCGAGCGCCGTGCACGCGGCCGTCGCCGAACTGGGCTACGAGCCGAGCCTCGCGGCGCGCAGCCTGGTGCAGGGGCGCAACCACACCGTCGCCATGGTCGTGCCCGACCTCGAGAACCCGCTCTTCCAGGGCATCCTGAAGGGCCTCACGCTCGCCGCCGATGCAGACGGCTACCGGGTGCTCGTCGCCGACACCGACGAGCGCGCCGGGTCGGAGGAGGCGGTCGCGCTCGAGGCCCGCCGACGCTGCGACGCGATCGTGCTCTGCGCCCCGCGCATGCCCGAGCCCCGCCTGCGCCAGCTCGTCGCGCGCATCGCGCCCGTCGTCGTCGTCAACCGCCCGCTCGACGCGGCCGGCGTGCCGTGGGTCGGCGTCGACTACGCGCGCGGCATCCACGACCTCGTCGACCACCTCGTCGCGCTCGGGCACCGCCGCATCGCGTACCTCGCGGGTCCCGCATCGAGCGTCTCGAACGGCGAGCGCGAGCGCGGTCTCGCCGCCGCGCGCGAGACGCACCCCGACCTGTCGGTCGAGATCCTCCCCGGCGGCTCGCGCCTCGATGACGGTGCTGCGGCGGCGGATGCCGTGCTCGAGGCCCGCGACCGCGGGGCGACCGCCGTGCTGGGCTTCAACGACCTGGTCGCGCTCGGCCTGCTGCACCGGCTCGCCGAGCTCGGCGTCGACGTGCCCGGCGACCTCTCCGTCGCGGGCTTCGACGACTCCCCGTTCGCCCGCTATTCGACGCCCCCGCTCACGAGCATGTCGGTGCCGCGCGGCGAGCTCGGCGCGCAGGTCTGGCAGCGACTCTCGACGCTCGTCGCCGGCGGGCGCTCGGAGCACACGCTGCTCTACCGGCCGCGACTCGAGGTGCGGGCGAGCACCGGGCCGGTGCCCGCGAGCGCCGGAGCGGATCGCGCATGAGCCCTGCGACGGACCCGATGGACCCGGCGGTCGCCCCCGCCGGACCGCCCGATGTGGCCGGCGCACCCGCGGGAGCCGGCGACGCGCCGGTCGCGGCCGACCGTGCCGTGAAGCGGCAACGAGTGCTCGAGCTGCTCGACGTGCGCGGGGCCGACCGGCTGCTGCTCACCTCGGCCACCGCGCTCTCGTGGTACCTCGACGGCGCGCGCGTGCACGTCTCGCTCGCGGGCGACCCGATCGCCGCGGTCGTCGTCGGCCGCGAGGGCGACGAGTGGCTCGTCTTCGCGAACGAGGCCGAGCGGATGCTGGCGGAGGAACTGCCGCACGACCCCGCGGCGACCCTGACGCGGGTGCCGTGGCACGAGCCGCTCGCCGGATCCGCGGCGACCCCCGCGACCGGCCTCCTCACGGAAGCCGACGTCGCCGCCGAGCTGCGCGCCGCCCGCGCCTCGCTCCTGCCCGCCGAGCTCGCCCGCTACCGCGCGCTCTGCCGCGAGGTCGCCGAGGTGCTGACGGATGCCGCGACAGGCGCTCACCCCGAGCAGTCCGAGCGGGACGTCGCCGCGACGCTCGCCGCCGGCCTCGCCGCGCGAGGCATCGACCCCCTGGTCGCCCTCGTCGCGGGGCGGTCGCGGCTGGGCCACCGGCATCCGCTGCCCACCGCCGCCCCGATCGGCGACCGCAGCATGCTCGTCGTCTGCGGCCGCCGCCACGGTCTCATCGCGAACGCGACCCGTTGGCTGCGCTTCGGCGCCACCGATCCGGCCGAGGCCGACGCCGAGCGGCGCATCCTCGAGGTCGAGGCGGCGTTCCTCGACGCGACCGTGCCCGGTGCCGCGCTCGGCGACGCGTTCGCCGCAGGCATCGCCGCGTACGGGGCCAACGGGTTCGACGCCGACGAGTGGCGCAACCACCACCAGGGCGGCGCCGCGGGCTACGCGGGCCGCGACCCCCGTGCCATGCCCGGCATCGCCGACGTGGTGCAGCCCGGCCAGCCGTTCGCCTGGAATCCCACCGCGCCCGGCGCGAAGGTCGAGGACACCGTGCTCGCAGGCCCCGACGGCATCGAGCCGCTCACGGTCGACCCGCGCTGGCCGACGACGCGCGTCGCGGGCCGCATCCGCCCCGCCACGCTCCAGCTGTAGTGCACCCACTCGCGCCGGCCCGCCCGACCGAGTACGCAGAGTGCGGAAACTCCCCGGGAGTTCCCGCACTCTGCGTACTCCGTGGCAGGCCCGCCGCGCGACGGAGTACGCGAAGTGCGGGTATCCGCGGCGCGTTCCCGCAGTTTGCGTACGCGGTCGCGGTCGCGGTCGGGGTCGCGGTCGAGGGCGGGCGCGTAGATTGCAGGGGCGTGGACGTGTACGCTGGATAGCGCTTTCCCAACGAGCGGCGCGAACCAGGCGCAGGATCGACGACGAACCGAGGAGCCCGATGCCCGACCTCCGCATCGACCAGTCCGACGACCGCCTCACGATCACCGACGCCGACGGCGACCTCACGCTCGCCGAGTACGTCTTCCGGCCCGCGCACCCGACCTACGAGTCGCCGCGCCCGTACTTCAGCCCGATCCGCACGCGCGCCGGCCGCACCGTCTCGCTCTACCGCCCGCACGACCACGTCTGGCACAAGGGCATCGCCTGGTCGCTCCCGGTCGTCGGCGACGAGAACTTCTGGGGCGGCCCCACGTTCGTGCGGGGCGAGGGCTACGTGCAGCTGCCCAACAACGGCACGCAGCGCCATGACGGCTTCGAGCGAGCGGATGCCTCCGGCGGCAGCCCGCGCGTGATCGAGCGCCTGACGTGGGTGACCGAGGCGGGGGAGGCGATCTTCGACGAGGAGCGCACGCTCGCGGCATCCGTGATCGCCGACGACGCCTGGCTGCTCGGCTTCGCGACCCGCATGACGAACCGCACCGACCGGTCGATCCCGATCGGCTCGCCCACGACCCGCGGGCGCGAGAACGCCGGCTACGGCGGGCTGTTCTGGCGCGGCCCGCGCTCGTTCACCGGCGGGCGGCTGCTCGCGCCGGGCGTCACCGGCGGCGACGAGCTGCGGGGTACGCGCGCGCCGTGGATGGGCTTCACCGGCACGCACGACGAGGTCGACGCGGCCTCGACGGTCGTCTTCATCGACGACCCGGGCAACGTGCAGCATCCGACGCAGTGGTTCGCGCGCAGCGAGGAGTTCGCGTGCATCTGCCCGGCGCCGTTCTTCAGCGAGGAGCACGAGATCGCGCCCGGCGAGGCGATGACGCTGCGGTACGGGGTCGTCGTCGCCGACGGGGCATCCGACCCCGACCGCGCCGGAGCGCTCGCGTGGGCCGCCGGCGAACGCCTCGGCGACCTGCTGGGGGAACGATGACGACGGATGCCCCAGGCCCCCGCCCCGACTTCCCGGGCGGCACCTCGGTCAGCGCACTCGACGTGTACGACGGCGTCGCGCCCGACGGGCTCGCCGGTGGCACGCCGCACCTGCACACGGTCTCGAGCGAGGCGTACGTCGTCGTCGCGGGCACCGGCGCGGTGCAGACGATCGACGCGAGCGGGTTCCGCGAGACGCCGCTGGCGCCGGGCGACGTGGTCTGGTTCTCGCCGGGCGTGATCCACCGCGCGATCAACCGCGGCGGGCTCTCGGTGCGGGTCGTCATGCAGAACGCCGGGCTGCCTGAAGCGGGCGATGCGGTCATGACCTTCCCCGACGAGGTGCTCGCCGATGCCGAGCGCTATGCCGACGCCGCGGCTCTTCCCGGGGCGAATGCCCCCGAGGCCGACCGGCTCGCCGCCGCGATGCGCCGCCGGGACCTCGCCGTCGCCGGGTTCGCGGCGCTTCGGTCTCCCGCAGGCGACCTCGACGCCGAGGCGCTGCGCCGCCTGTACGCCCGAGCCGGGGCGCTGGTCGCGCCGCGTGCAGCCTCGTGGCGCGCGCTCTGGGAGGCATCCGTCGCCCGCATCGCCGCCGCGACCGACGCGCAGCTCGCCGCGCTCGCCGCGGGGGAGTCCGCGCACCTCGCCGAGGGCCGCGTCGCGTCGGCGCGCGCCGAACCCGCGTTCGGCATGTGCGGCCGGCTGCGCCGCTTCGAGCCCGCCGCGCTCGTCCGCCTCGACCCGCTCGCCGGCGCCGACGCACCCGAGACCCGTCGAGTCGACCCCGAAGGGAACCCCGAATGACCGCCACCCCGCTCCGCTCCGCGATCGTCGGCACGGGCAACATCTCGAACGCGCACGCCGAGTCGATCCGGGCGATCGGCGCCCGGCTGGTGGGCGTCACCGACCACGTGCGCGACGCCGCCGAGGCGTTCGCCGAGCGTCACGGGGCCGACGCGGTCTACGACGACCTCGCGACGATGCTCGCCGAGGCGCGCCCCGACGTGCTGCACGTCTGCACGCCTCCGGGCGTGCACGCCGGACAGGCGATCGCCGCGCTCGACGCGGGCGTGCACGTGGTCTGCGAGAAGCCCGCGGCGCTCTCGCTCACCGAGCTCGACGACATGGTCGCGGCGTCCGAGCGCAACGACCGCCGGCTCGTCGTCGTGTTCCAGCAGCGCACGGGCACCGCGGCGGCCCACGTGAAGTCGCTGCTCGCCTCGGGCGCGCTCGGGCGGCCGCTCGTGGCGACCTGCCAGACGCTCTGGTACCGCGACCCGGCGTACTTCGCGGTGCCGTGGCGCGGCAAGTGGGAGACCGAGGGCGGCGGGCCGACCCTCGGCCACGGCATCCACCAGATCGACCTGCTCGCGTGGCTGCTCGGCGACTGGACCAGCGTGCGCGGCGACCTCTGGCGCCTCGCGCGCGAGACGAACACCGAGGACGTCTCGACCGCGACCGTGGGCTTCGCGAACGGTGCCGTGGCGCAGGTCATCACGAGCGCGGTGTCGCCGCGCGAGGTGAGCTCGATCCGCATCGACACGGAGCGCGCCACGATCACGGTCGACCACCTGTACGGCCACGGGCACGAGCATTGGCGCATCACGCCGGCTCCCGGCATCGACGAGGCCGAGGCCGCGGGGTGGGCGCTGCCCGACGCCGAGGAGCCGAGCGGGCACCTGCCGCTGCTGCGCGAGGCCTACGCGGCGTTCGCGTCGGGCGCCGAGCTGCCCTCGACGGCGTCCGCGCCCGCGCGCTCGTTCGAGATCGTCACCGCCATCTACTCCTCCGCTGCGCACGACGGGGCCGTGGTGACCCCGGTCTCGCTGCGCGAGGACACCGATCGCCTCGCCAGCCTCGAGAGCCCGGTGACCGAGCGCCGGCCCGGCTCGTAGGAGCCGGCGGGCCCCGCTCGTCCACCGCGTGAGATCCGCCTGCCGTCCGGGGTGCAGAATTACGAGCATGCGCGAACCCGAACGCGCGAGGAGGTCGAGATGGCGAACGCGGTGATCCTGTCCGGGCATGGGCGGTACGACGATCCGTTCCACCCGTTCATCGACACCTCGCAGGCGCTGGCCGACCTGCTGGTCGACGAGGGCTTCACGGTCGAGATCGTGCACGACACGGATGCCCGGCTGGCGGCCGGGCTCGACGGCGTCGACCTGCTCGTGGTGCACACGGGCGACCCGTGGCGCTCGCTCGTCGACGCGACGCTGCTGCCGGAGCGCGAGCGGCGCACGCCCGCGCCCGACGTGCTCGCCGCCGAGCGCGCGAACCTCGCGGAGGCGGTCGAGCGCGGCATCGGCCTGCTCGGCATGCACGCGGCCGCCGCGTCGCTGCGCGACCTGCCGCAGTGGCGGGAGCTCCTCGACGGCGAGTGGGACGGCGAGTTCTCGTTCCACCCGCCGATGGGTGTCGCCTCGCTGCACGTGCACCGCGACGCGCACCCGGTCGTGGCGGGCATCGACGACTTCGAGCTGGTCGACGAGCGGTACACCGACCTGGTGCTCGGCGAGCACGTCGTGCCGCTCGTGGAGCACACCTACGACGACGAGCAGCACCCGCTGGTGTGGGCGCGCGAGGTCGGGCGGTGCCGCATCGTCTACGACGCGCTCGGCCACGATCTGCGCTCGTACGAGAGCCCCGAGCACCGCAGGCTGCTCGCCAACGCGGTGCGCTGGCTCACCGAGGCGCGTCCGTGAGCCGCCGCGTCGTGCTCGCGCCCGACTCGTTCAAGGGCACCGCGACGGCCGCGGACGCGGCGTCGGCGCTCGCCGCGGGCTGGGCGCGCACCGCACCCGGCGACGAGCTGGTCGCACGGCCGATGGCCGACGGCGGCGAGGGCACGATCGACGCGCTCGCCGCGGCCGACCCCGACGCCGAGCGGATGCCCGTGCGGGTGACCGGCCCCGACGGACGCCCGGTCGACACGAGCTGGCTGCGCCTGACCGGGGCCGACGGCGAACGCCTCGGCGTGGTCGAGCTCGCGAGCGCGTCGGGCATCACCCTGCTCGACCCGCTCCAGCCGCTCGACGCGCACACGATCGGCTTCGGCGAGGCCATCGCCGCCGCGCTCGACGCGGGCGTCGACCGCCTGCTGCTCGCGATCGGCGGCAGCTCCTCGACCGACGGCGGGCTCGGTGCCCTGACCGCCCTCGGGGCGCGGGCGACGGATGCCTCGGGGCGGCCCGTGCGGCCCGGCAACCGCGGCCTCGGCGACCTCCACCGCGTCGACCTCACCGGGCTGCGCCCACTGCCACCGGGCGGCGCCGTGGTCCTGAGCGACGTGACCAACCCGCTCCTCGGGGCGGACGGCGCTGCCGCCGTCTTCGGGCCGCAGAAGGGCGCGGACGAGGCGCAGGTGCCGCTCATGGACGCGCACCTCGCCCGGTTCGCGGCCGTGCTGCGCCGGGGGTTCGAGGCGGCGGATGCCCCGGGTCCGGCGCCCGATCCCGCGACGCCCGGCGCGGGCGCCGCCGGCGGCACCGGGTACGGTCTGCTCGCGTGGGGGGCGACCGCGGTGAGCGGTGCGGCCGCGGTGGCCGAGGCGATCGGCCTGGCGGCGGCGATCGACCGGGCAGACGTGGTCGTGACCGGCGAGGGGAAGTTCGACGGGCAATCGGAGGCCGGCAAGGTGCCCTCGGAGGTGCGCGCGACCGCGCTCGCGTCGGGGGTGCCGGTCGCCCTGGTCGCGGGCGTCATCGCGGCGGAGGCCGGCGACTTCGCGGCATCCGTCTCGCTCGCCGATCTCGCCGGCAGCCCCGGAGAGGCGATGGCGCGCCCGCTCGCGTGGCTCGAGGAGGCCGGGGCGCGCCTGGCCGCGCTGCTGCCCACGCCCTGACGGGTTTCGGCGCACGGGCGCGCGCCGCTAGACTGGCGACATCGATCGAATCGATTCGAGGTCGCAGCGGACCCGATCGGCTCGACCCCGGCGGCGCTCGACGCACGCCCACCCTCCTTCCGCCCCAGACGGTGCCCGACGGCGCGCATCGCTCGTGACCCTCCGAACAGGAGCGCAGTGACCGCGACCAGCCCCATCCCGATCATCCTGCCGAGCGACGCGCGCACCCCGCACGCCGGCGACGCGCTGACGCGCCGTCAGCGCCTGACCTACATCTTCGTGCTCGGCGCGCTCACCGCACTCGGCCCGTTCACCATCGACCTCTACCTGCCGGCGTTCCCGGCGCTCGAGTCCGACCTCGACGTGTCCGCGGCCGCGGTGCAGCTCACGCTGACGGGCACCATGATCGGCTTCGGCTTCGGTCAGCTGGTGGTGGGCCCGTGGAGCGACAAGATCGGGCGTCGGCTCCCGCTCATCCTCGCGACGGTGCTGCACGTGCTCTCGTGCGTCGGCGCGGCGCTGTCGCCGGACATCTACTGGCTCGGCGCGTTCCGCCTCCTGATGGGCTTCGGCGCCGCGGCGGGCGCGGTCGTCGCCATGGCGATGGTGCGCGACCTCTTCGGCGGCAAGCCGCTCGTGCGCATGCTCTCGCGGCTCGCACTGGTCTCGGGCCTCGCGCCCGTGATCGCCCCGGTGATCGGCTCGCAGCTCCTGCTGATCACCGACTGGCGGGGCATCTTCTGGGTGCTGTCGGGCTACGGGGCGCTCGTGCTCGTCGCCGTGCTCGTGTTCCTCGTCGAGACGCTGCCCGCGCACCGGCGCCACCAGGCCGGGCACTCCACCATCGGTCAGCGCTACAAGGCGCTCTTCACCGACCGCATCTTCATCGGCGTCGCGCTCATCGGCGGCATGAACTTCACCGCCCTGTTCTCGTACCTCTCGGCGTCGTCGTTCGTCTTCCAGGACGTCTACGGCTTCGACGCCCAGCAGTACGGGCTGCTCTTCGCCGCGAACTCGATCGGCGTCGTCCTCGGCGTGCAGACGTCCTCTCGCCTCATGTCGAAGCTCGACGTGGGGCCGCAGTGGATCCTCGCGGTGACCACCGTCGTGCAGCTCGCGATGGCGATCGCGATCGTCGTGCTCGACCAGGCCGGCGCCGGCATGTGGGGCACGATCATCCCGCTCTGGTTCTTCATCTCCGCGTGCGGGTTCACCTTCCCGACGGTGCAGGTGCTCGCGCTCGCGCACCACGGCTCGGAGGCCGGTACGGCCGCGTCGCTCCTCGGCGCGCTGAACTTCGGGCTCGCGGGCCTCATCTCTCCGCTCATCGGCCTGCTCGGCGTCGCGTCCTCCACGCCGATGGCCGCGGTCATGGGCGTCGCGATCTCCGTGGCGATCCTCACCCTCTGGATCGTCGTGCGCCCGCGCACCGTGCCGCCGCTCAGCGACTGACCCGCGCCCGTCGTCGCCGAGACCCGTCAGGAACCTGCGCTTCCGGGCCCGGGATCGCAGCCGTTCGACGGGTCTCGAGTTCGGGCGGGGTAGCGTGGCCGGATGGGGGAGACGAAGGCGACGGATGCCGCGGGCGAGGCCGAGGCGATCGAGGTCGGCCGCCGCGTGCCCCTGTTCAGCGGCATCGCGGCGGTGCTGCTCGCCGCGGGCCTCGGGCTGCTGATCGCGGGGCGGTTCGACGGGCTGCCCGTCGAGATCGACGAGGAGTGGGCCGAGGAGATCCTCGAGATCAGGGGCCCCGTGGGCATCTGGCTCGCCACCGTCATGGATCGCCTGGGCGGCGGCGTCATCGGCGTGCTCGTCGTGCCGGTCGTCACGATCGTCGCGCTGCTCCTGCTGCGCCGGCCGTGGGGTGCGGCGTACTTCCTCGCGGCATCCGTCGCGAGCGCCGCGCTCGTGCAGCTGCTGAAGCAGCTCTTCGGCCGCGCACGCCCGGAGGACATGCTCGTCACGAGCGACTTCGGCTCATTCCCGTCGGGGCATGTGGCGAACGCCGCGACGATCGCGGTGACGCTGGGGGTCATCGTGCCACGGGTCTGGGTGTGGGCCGCGGGCACCGCGTACGTCGTGCTCATGCTCGTCAGCCGCACCTACCTCGGCGTGCACTGGTTCACCGACACGATCGGGGGGATGCTGGTCGGCGCGGGTGTCGCCCTCATGCTGTGGGCCCCGTTCGCACGGCCGCTGGAGCGCGAGCGCCTGGCGTGGCATCCGCCCGGCACCCGCCCGACGGGCGACGACTGACCGCAGCGGGCCGCGCGCGCCGCCCCGCCGCCGCGGACGCGTACGCTGGGAGGGTGACTTCCGCGCCGCTGACCGAGGCAGAACTCGACGGTATCCGGGCGCAGTTCCCGATCCTCGCCACCGAGGTGCACGGGCATCCGCTCGCCTACCTCGACTCCGCCGCGACCGCGCAGAAGCCGCTGCGCGTGCTCGACGCCGAGCGCGCCTTCTACGCCGAGGCGAACTCCGCGGTGCACCGCGGCGCGCACACGCTCGCGGCCGATGCCACCGAGCGCTACGAGGAGGCCCGCCGCACGGTCGCCGGCCACCTCGGCGCGACCGAGCACGAGATCGTGTTCACCGGCAACGCCACCGAGGGCCTCAACCTGCTCGCGACCGCCATCGGCCACGCGAGCACCGGTCGCGGGGCGGGCGCCGACTTCCCGTCGCACGGCCTCGTCGAGGGCGACGAGATCGTCGTGACCGAGCTCGAGCACCACGCCAACCTCATCCCGTGGCAGGAGCTCGCGGCGCGCACCGGCGCGATCCTGAAGGTCGTCCCGGTCGACGACGACGGCGTGATCGAGGCGGATGCCGCGGCCGACGTCATCACCCAGCGCACGCGCATCGTCGCGTTCGCGCACGTCTCGAACGCGACCGGCCGCGTCTCGCCGCTCGACGCGCTCATCGCCCCGGCCCGGGCGGTCGGCGCGCTCGTCGTGCTCGACGCCTGCCAGTCGGCGCCGCACCTCGAGCTGCGCCCGGCCGAGCTGGGGGTCGACGCGGCCGTCTTCAGCGCGCACAAGGTCTACGGGCCCAATGGCATCGGCGTGCTCTGGGGGCGTCGAGAACTGCTCGACGCCCTGCCGCCGCATCTCTACGGCGGCTCGGCGATCACGACCGTGACGCTCGAGAAGGCGCACTTCCTCCCCGCGCCCGCCCGGTTCGAGCCGGGCACCCCGCGCATCGCGCAGGCGATCGGCCTCGCCGAGGCGCTGCGGTTCGTCGACGGGATCGGCCTCGACCGCATCGCCGCGAGCGAGCACGCCCTCGCCGCACGGCTGCACGACGGCCTCGCCGGCATGCCGGGCATCCGGGTGCTGGGCGGCCCGGGCGCGGACGGTCGCGTCGCGCTCGCGAGCATCGACGTCGACGGCGTGCACGCCCACGACGCCGGCCAGGTGCTCGACGACCTCGGCATCGCGGTGCGCGTCGGCCACCACTGCGCGCAGCCGCTGCACCGCCGGCTCGGCCTCACCGCGAGCCTGCGCATCAGCGCGGGCGTGCACACCACCCCCGACGAGATCGACCGGGCGCTCGACGCCGTCTCGGGCATCCGCAGCTTCTTCGGCGTCGCCGGGAGTGCGGCATGAGCGGCCTCGACCAGCTGTACCAGCAGATCATCCTCGACCACTCGAAGCGCCCGCACGGCGTCGGGCTCGTCGACGGCGAGGAGACGAGCCACCAGCTCAACACGACCTGCGGTGACGAGGTCACGCTCGCGCTGCGCCGCGACGGCGACGGCCGGGTGGTCGCGGTCGGCTGGGAGGGCCAGGGCTGCTCCATCTCGCAGGCGAGCGCGTCGATGCTGTCCGCGCTGCTCGAGGAGGAGCAGGAGGGCATGACCGACGCCGAGCTCACGGCCTTCATCGAGGAGTTCCGCACGGTGCTGCGCTCGCGCGGCACGCTCGAGCTCGACGAGGAGCGCTTCGGCGATGCGGCCGCGCTCGGCGGCGCGTCGCGCTACGTCGCGCGGGTGAAGTGCGCGATGCTGCCGTGGGTCGCCGCGGAGGACCTCGTGCAACGGCACGCGGCACGGGGCTGACAGGGGAGGAACGACACATGGGGGACGTGCAGCGCAACTGGGCGGGCAATCTCGTCTACGCGACCAAACGGGTGGTCGCGCCCGCCTCGGTCGATGAGCTGGCCGACGTGGTGCGCTCCGCGGCCGACGCGGGCACGGCCATCCGCGCGCTCGGCACGCGGCACTCGTTCAACCGCATCGCCGACACCGACGGCCTGCTCGTCGCCACCGGCGGGCTGCCGGCCGACGTCGCGATCGACGCCGACCGGCGCGTGGTGCGCGTCTCCGCCGGGCTCCGCTACGGCGATCTCGGCAGCCGCCTCCAACTGGAGGGCTGGGCGCTCGCCAACCTCGCGTCGCTGCCGCACATCTCGATCGCCGGGGCGATCGCGACCGGCACGCACGGCTCGGGCGACCGGGTCGGCACGCTCTCCAGCGCGGTGGCCGGGCTCGAGCTCGTGGCCGCCGCAGGCGACCCGGTGGTGCTGCGCCGGGGCAACCCTGACTTCGACGGCGCGGTCGTCGGCATCGGCGCCCTCGGAATCGTGACCCACGTCGAGCTCGACATCGTGCCGACCTTCGACATCGCGCAGACCGTCTACGAGCGCCTGCCGCTCGACGCGGTGCTCGCCGACCTCGACGCGGTCACCGGCGCCGGCTACAGCGTCTCGATGTTCCACTCGTGGCGCGAGCCCGACGTGCTCGACCAGGCGTGGGTGAAGCGGCGGGCGGATGCCCCGGGGCCGTGGCCCGACGCACTGCTCGGCGCCCGCGCGGCCGAGCGCAAGCTCGATCCGCTCGGTGCACCCGATCCCGAGCACTGCACCGAGCAGCTCGGCGAGCCGGGCCCGTGGATCGATCGCCTGCCGCACTTCAAGCTCGAGTTCACGCCCTCGAAGGGGGAGGAGCTGCAGTCGGAGTTCCTCGTGCCGCGCCGCCACGCGGCCGATGCCATCGCGGCGGTGCGCGGGCTCGCGGCATCCGTCGCCCCGCTCGTGTACGTGACGGAGATTCGCACGATGGCCGCCGACGACCTCTGGCTCTCGCCCGCGGCGGGCACCGGCGCGGTCGGCATCCACTTCACCTGGAAGCAGGACCAGCCTGCGGTCGAGGCCCTGCTGCCCGTGCTCGGGGATGCGCTCGCGCCGTTCGCCGCGCGCCCGCACTGGGGCAAGCTGTTCGACGTGGCGCAGGCCGCACCCCGCATGCAGGAGCTGTACCCGCACTGGCGCGACTTCGCCGACCTGCGCGAGCGGTACGACCCCCGCGGCGTGTTCCGCAACGACTTCCTCGCGCGACTCGGCCTCTGACGGCGAGCGTCGAGCCATGCCGAACGCGGTCGATCCCGGAGCCCCGCGCGCCGCGCGCGAGGCCGCGGCCGCGGCGTGCACGGCGGCGGGGGTCGACGTGCGGTCGGCCGCAGCAGCCGACCTCGACGACGTGATCGGCGTCTTCACCTCGACCTGGGGTGCGGGCCGCAGCCCCGACTGGCCGCACCTGCGCGCGATGCTCCAGGCGGGGGCCACCGTGCTGGTCGCGCACGACGACGCCGGCCCCGTCGGCGCGACGTACGGGTTCCTCGGCTGGAACGGCGGGCTGCACCTGCACTCGCACATGAACGCGGTGCTGCCGCGAGCGCGGGGACGCGGCGCGGGGGTGGCGCTGAAGCTGGCGCAGCGGGCGGACTGCCTCGCGCACGGCGTCGACGAGATGCGCTGGACCTTCGATCCGCTCATCCGCCGCAACGCCAGGATGAACCTCGTGCGACTCGGCGCCGAGGTCGCCGAGGTGCTGCCCGACTTCTACGGCGAACTGCGCGACGCGATCTCCGGCACCGACCACAGCGACCGCTTCGAGGTGCGCTGGCGGCTGACGTCGCCGCGGGTCCGCCGGGCGCTGGATCGTGCGCCGCAACCGCTCTGGCGAGGCGCCGCCGGGTTCGCGCTGGTGCCCGACTACGAGGCGCTGCGGGCGGATGCCCCGGAGGAGGCCGCGCACCACCGCGACGCCGCGCGACTGGCCTTCGCCGCCGCCGTCGCCGCGGGCCTGCGCCCGGAGCTCGACGCCGCGGGCGACTACGTGTTCACCGATGACGACCCCGACCGGGCGGACGGCCCGGACGACGACACCGCCCCGGGAGGCCGCTGATGCGCATCGAACAGGTCGTACTGCACCGGGTGGCCATGCCGCTCGTGCGCCCCTTCGAGACGTCGTTCGGCACGCAGGCCGCGCGAGACGTGCTGCTCGTGCACGTGCGCAGCGACGTGGGCGACGGCTGGGGCGAGTGCGTGGCGGGCGCCGACCCGCTGTACAGCTCCGAGTACGTCGAGGGGGCCGCGCACGTGCTGCGCACCTACCTCGTGCCCGCCCTGCTCGCGCAGCCCGAGGTGACCGCGGAGTCGGTCGCCGAGACGCTCGCGTTCGTGGCCGGCCACCGCATGGCCAAGGCCGCGCTCGAGGCGGCGGTGCTCGACGCGCAGCTGCGGGCCGAGGGCATGTCGATGGGGACGTACTTCGGCGCCGAGCGCGAGTGGGTCGACTGCGGCGTCTCGGTGGGCATCGCGGGCTCGATCGACGAGCTCCTCGACGAGGTCGCGGGCTACATCGAGGAGGGGTACCGCCGCATCAAGCTCAAGGTGAAGCCGGGCTGGGACCTGCTGCCGGTGAACGCCGTGCGCGAGGAGCTCGGGCCCGACCGCCTGCTCCAGGTCGACGCGAACAGCGCCTACCGCGCCCACGACATCCCGCTGCTCGCCGAGCTCGACGCGTTCCGGCTCGTGCTGATCGAGCAGCCGTTCCCCGAGGAGGACATCGCGACGCACGCGGCGCTCGCGGCCGAGATCGAGACGCCGGTCTGCCTCGACGAGTCGATCCTCGACGCCGACGTCGCGCTCGACGCGATCGAGCGCGGTGCGACGAGCGTGATCAACATCAAGGCCGGCCGCGTCGGCGGGTACCTCGAGGCGGTGCGCGTGCACGACCTGTGCCGCGCGGTCGACGTGTCCGTCTGGTGCGGCGGCATGCTCGAGACCGGCGTCGGCCGGGCGGCCAACGTGGCGCTCGCCGCACTGCCGGGCTTCACGCTGCCGGGCGACACCTCGGCGTCGCGGCGCTACTTCGCCGACGACCTGACGGAGCCCTTCGAGCTCGGCACGGGGGAGCACCGGGGGCAGCTGCGGGTGCCCGACGGCCCCGGCACGGGCGTCACGGTGCGCGACGACCTGCTGCGGGCGTGGGCGACGCGCGAGCCCGAGGTGCTGCGGCGGGCGTGAGCGCGCGGCATCCGCTCGAATTTCTGCATTCTGTGCAAATTCCCGGTTTCACGGCCGCGGCCCGCGGTTGACTGGACGCATGCCAACGACGACCTCGGTTCCCCGCACCATCGCCCGCGTGCTGCTCGGCGGCGCGCTCGTCTTCGCCGGCGCGACGCACCTCACCGTCGCGCGCGAGGAGTTCCGCGCCCAGGTGCCGCCATGGGTGCCGATGGACGCCGACGGGGTGGTCGTCGCCTCGGGGGTCGCCGAGATCGGCCTGGGGGCGGCGCTCGTCGCGCTGCCGAAGGAGCGCCGCCGCGTCGGCTGGATCGTCGCCGCGTTCTTCGCCGCGATCTTCCCGGGCAACATCGCCCAGTACACGGAGCGCCGCGACGGGTTCGGCCTCGACACCGACCGCAAGCGGTTCGGCCGGCTGTTCTTCCAGCCGGTGCTCATCGCCTGGGCGCTCTGGTCGACGGGCGCGCTGAAGCGCGGCTGATCGCCGCAGCGAGCCGCGCGATGCGTCTCGGCGCGATCAGCGCGAGACGCGCTCCCGCTCGCCCTCGAGCAGCGGCTGCCGGGCCTCCTCGTAGCCGAGGTGGTTCGGCTCGACGTCGCGCCCCGCGTGCAGCAGGTTGTCGGGGCACCATCCGGTGACCGCGCCGATCGCGAGCAGGGTCGCGCAGATCGCCGCGGGGATGGCACACCACAGGTTGTCCCAGATGCTCACGGCGACGGCGCCGACGAAGACGGCGCCGATCGCACGGACGAGACGGTCGACGGGGCGTGCGCTGCAGTTGGTCGACCGCAGTGCGCGGACCAGCCGGCTGGTCACGCCGACTGCTCGCGCGCGGCGCGCTGGGCCTCGACCTCGGCGCGCACCTGGTCCATGTCGAGCGCACGCACGCCCGAGATGACCTGCTCCAGCTGCGGGGCGCCGAGCGCGCCGGGCTGGGCGAAGACGATGATGCCGTCGCGGAACGCCATGAGCGTCGGGATCGACGTGATGCGGAACCCGGCAGCGAGTGCCTGCTCGGCCTCGGTGTCGATCTTGCCGAAGACGATGTCGGGGTGCTCCTCCGAGGCGCGCTCGAACACCGGCGCGAAGGCGCGGCACGGCCCGCACCACGCGGCCCAGAAGTCGAGCAGCACGATGTCGTTGTCGCGGATGGTCGCGGTCAGGTCGGACTCGGTGATGGTCTTGGTGGGCATGGGGGTCAGTCTAGCAGATACCCCGGGGGTATCATTTCACCCGCGCGAATCGCGGTCCAGCAGGTCCGCGGCGAGCTCCCCGATCGCGGTCACCGACGCCGCGTGCACCGGGTCGTCGTCGACGGCGTACCAGGTCGACGACAGGGCGCACCACGCCACGAGCCAGCGCAGCATCCGCCGAGGCGCGAGCCCCGAGGCATCCGTCACGACCTTCAGCGTGGCCTCGAGCCTGCCCCGGGCCACCGGGATGAGGTGGCCGGGGTTGCAGAACAGGTTGCAGTAGTCGAACGCGCGGTCGCCGACCAGTCCCTTGGGATCGATCGCGAGCCAGCCCGACGCGCCGAAGTCGAGCACGTTGCCGTGGTGCAGGTCGCCGTGCAGCGCGACGATCTCGGTCTGCTCGTCGAGCAGCTCGGCGGCGATGCCGGCACCCCGCCGATGGAACGGCCCGAGCAGGTCCGACTGCGGCGAGAGGTCGCGGAACCACTTCGCGAGCGGCACCAGCTGGTCGTCGGCGACGTCGCGAACGGCTCCGGATGCCGCGTGCAGCCGCGCCGCGGTGGCGCAGAGCACCCGGGTGGCCGCCTCGTCGCGCCCCGCCTCGACCATCGTCACGAGGTTCCGGCCGCCCGTCGCGCGCACCACGAGCAGCGCGTCGCCGTCGACCCGCAGCACGGGCGCCGCGCCCGCGCCGCCCCATGCCGCGAGCACCGAGCCGCCGCGCTGCTCCTCGTCGCTGCGGCTCACCTTGAGCATCGCCACGACGCCCTCCTCGGTGCGCACCGGCAGCAGGCGGCTCGTGCGGGTCTCGATCGGCAGTCCGTCGGCCGCGAGTCGCCAGCGGTCGAGCCACGACTCCAGCACCACGTCGGCGGCGCGCGTCGGGGGACCGACGCGACCGCGCAGGGTCGCAGCGCCGACCGCGGCCGGGCGCTCGGGTGACGCGGATACCGCCATGCGTCCCAGTATCGTCCTGCTGCGTAGGATCGGGGCAGTGACCGCACCCGAACCCCCGAAGCGCGACCGACTCGTGATCCGGCCGTACCGGCCCGCGGACCACCACGCCGTGTCGGAGATCTGCGTGCGCACCGCCATGGCCGGCGGCGACGCGCGCGGTGCGTACTCCGACGACGCGCTCATGCCCGACGTCTACGCACGCCCTTACCTCGCGTTCGCGCCGGACCTCGCCTTCGTGGCCGACGACGGCGGGCGGGTCGTCGGCTACGTGCTCGGCGTCGCCGACACCGACGCGTTCGTCGAGTGGTGGCGACGCGAGTGGCTGCCGGAGTTCCGCGAGCGGCACCCGGAGCCGGGTCCGCCCACGGACCGCGGGCCCGCGTACACCGAGGCGCAGCTCGTCGCCGACGGGCGACGGCCCGAGCGCATGCGCATCCCCGAGCTCGCCGGGTACCCGGCGCACCTGCACGTCGACCTGCTGCCGGAGGCCCAGGGCCGTGGCCTCGGACGCAGCCTCATCGACGCCCTCCGATCGGCGCTCGCCGCCCGCGGGGTGCCCGGCGTGCACCTCTCGATGGACCCCGCCAACGTCGGCGCCCGCGCGTTCTACGACCGGCTCGGCTTCGTCGAACTGCCGTCGAGCACGGCGGAAGCGCCGGTGCTCGGCATCGCGACGAGCTGAGCGTCTGCGGGCGCGGCGGCCGGGGCGCTCAGTGCCGGCGCGGGCGCTTCTCGAACCAGTAGAGCAGTTCGGGGTGCGACGCGCGCAGGTCCTGGAGCGTGAGCGGCTCGCGGTGCCGGTGCTCGGGCACCTCGAGGATGGGCGCGACCACGTCCATGGCCGAGGCGTCCCAGAAGTCGCCGCGCATGCGCACGAGCGCCCGGCCGTCCCGGTCGATGACGAACAGCTGGGGGTTGGTGTCCGGCGTCGGGCCCGCGTAGAGGTCGAGGCGCACCACGTGGTCGACGTCGCACCGCTGGGCGTGCCGGAGCACCCCGAAGAACCCGCGCTCGGTGATGCCGGTCGAGTCGACCCAGATCGCGACCCGGCGGAACAGCAGCCACACGGTCGCGAGCAGCGCGCCCACGACGGCGGCTCCGACGGCGACCGGCACCCACTCGCCCTCGGGGATCGTCGTCCACAGCAGCACCCCGACCACGGGCAGCCCGATGCCGATCACGGGGGTCGTGATGCCGCGGATCACCGCCGACCTGGGTCGCAACGTCTGCACCCGCACGGGGCGGTCGACCAGCGGCACGTGCGGGCTGAGCCGGGGCGCGGCGGCCGGACTCTGGACCACCGATCGCGCGGTGTCGGCGCCTCCGTCTCCCATGCGTTCGATCCTGCTCCACGGCGGGCCCGAACGCTATCCGCATTAATGGGGACAGCGGCGCTCAGACGCGCACGAGGCGGCAGCCGTGGGGTGCGAGCGCGAGGCGCAGCACCGACGAGCCGGGGGCCACGGAGCGGGCCGCGTCGCCCTGCTCGTGGACCGGCTCGACCGGCAGCGCCTCGCCGGTCCACACGTCGACCGGTCCCGCCGGCGCGGGACCGAGGCCGAGCGTGCGGGTGTCGAACGGCTCGGCGCGCGCCTCGTCGGCGAGGTTGAACACGGCCGCCCAGCGGACGCCGTCGGCGCCCTCGGCCGACCAGGCGACGAGCTCGCGCTCGCGCAGCAGCTCCCTGCTCCGTTTCGAGCGCAGCAGCTCGAGCACGCCGTCGTGCTGCAGCAGCGCGATCGTCGTCGCATCGGTGGTCGGCAGGTCGCCGCCGACCATGAGCGGCGAGCGCGCCATGGCCCAGAGCGTGAGCATCGAGCGCCGCTCCTCGGGCGTGAGGAGGTCGTCCCGGGGCTCGCCCCGCTCGGCGCGCAGGCCGATGCGGCCGAGCGGCAGCATGTCGGCGTCGGGCCAGCCCTCGGGGCCGGCGAACGGCGCCCAGCGCGCGAGCCGCGCGAAGTTGTCCTCGACATCGGCCCACCGGTCCCAGACGTCGTCGCAGACGCGCCACATGGTGGCGTGCGCGCGCAGGTGGTCGAGGTGCGCGGCCGACAGGTGACGGCCGGGCGAGAGCGACAGGGCGATTTGGCGGGGCGACTCGGCGATGGCGGCCGACAGCGCCTCGATGTCATCGGCCTGGTAGGGCCAGAGCAGGTCGTCGGCCTTGATGAAGTCGACACCCCAGCGCTCGTACTGCGCGATCAGCGAGCGCACGTACGCGGCCGAGCCCGGGTGCCCGCGGCGGAGGCCGAGGTAGTGCGGGTTCCACTCGCAGACGTTCGCGTCGTCGGCGACCTGCGACGCGGTGGCGTCGCTGCCGGCGACCGGGAGGTCGAGCAGGACCGCACGGCGCGGGATGCCGCGCATGATGTGGATGCCGAGCTTCAGGCCCATCGCGTGCAGCTCGTCGGCGAGCGGTGCGAAGCCCGCGCCGCCCGACGACGACGGGAAGCGCACGGGGTCGGGCTGGAGCCTGCCGTGGCCGTCGAGCGCGAGCAGGGCGTGCTCGGTGTAGCCGTGGCTGCGCGGCGACGGATCCGACCAGTCGGCGTCGATCACGACCGTGTCCCAGCCGTGGGGCAGCAGGTGCTCGGCGAGGAAGCGGGCGTTGTCGAGCACCTCGGCCTCGGTGACGGTCGTCCCGTAGGAGTCCCAGCTGTTCCACCCCATCGGCGGGGTGGCCGACTTCCTCAGCACGGCGCGCCGTCCGTCGCGCGCCGGAACCGCGCCCCGTCCACCGTCACGCCAGGCGCACCGCCGCCCAGCTCACCGCCGGCAGCGGCAGCACCAGGGTCGACCCGTCGACGACGGCGCCCTCGAGCGCGCGCACGCCCACGCGCTCGGGCTCCTCCAGCGTGTTCGCCGCGTACCAGTCGTCCTCGTGCAGCAGGTGCGACTCGACGAGCGCGAGGTCGCGTCCCAGCCCGGCCGTGAGGGGTGCGAGATCGACGCGCAGCTCGGTGGCATCCGTCGTCGAGCGGTTCACGACGAACAGCGAGGCGCCCTCGTCGTCGAGCGTGGCGACCGCGTTCACCGTCGCGACCTCGCCGAGCTTCTCGCTCGTGAACGTGCCCGCGTCGACGGGCACGCGCACGGCGCGGTCGCCGGCCAGGCGCGACGTGATCGAGAACGGGAAGAACGTGGTCTGCCGCCAGGCCGGGCCGCCCGGCTCGGTCATGATCGGGGCGATCACGTTGACGAGCTGCGCGAGCGACGCCGAGCGCACCCGGTCCGCGTGCTGCAGCAGCGTGATGAGCAGGTCGCCGAACACCACGGCGTCGAGGGCGTGGTACTGATCCTCGAGCAGGCGCGGCGCGACCGGCCAGCCCTCCTCCTCGGGGGCGTTGTTCTGTCCGCCGTCCTCGCGGTGCAGGTACCAGACGTTCCACTCGTCGAACGAGATCATGATGCGCTTGTCGCTCTTGCGCGATGCGGCGACCGAGTCGGCGATCGCGACGACCGACTCGATGAACTTCGCCATGTCGACGCCCGAGGCGAGGAACTCCTGCGCGTCGCCGCCGAGCTCCTGGTAATACGAGTGGCACGAGATGAAGTCGACGTCGTCGAAGGAGTGCTCGAGCACCGTGCGCTCCCACGAGCCGAACGTGGGCATGCTGCGCCCCGAGGACCCGCACACGACGAGCTCGACGCCGGGGTCGAGCATCCGCATCGCCTTGGCGGTCTGCGAGGCGAGCTTGCCGTAGTCGTCGGCGTTCTTGTGCCCGATCTGCCACGGGCCGTCCATCTCGTTGCCGAGGCACCACATCTTCACGGCGAAGGGCTCCGGATGCCCGTTGGCCGCGCGCCGGTCCGTCCACGCGGTCGTCGCGTCGGAGTTGGCGTACTCGAGCACGTCGAGCGCCTCCTGCGTGCCGCGCGTGCCGAGGTTGACCGCGAGCATCAGGTCGCTGCCCACCAGGTCGAGCCACTGCTGGAACTCGTGCAGGCCGACCTCGTTCGTCTCGGTCGAGTGCCACGCGAGGTCGAGGCGGCGCGGGCGCTGGTCGACCGGGCCGATGCCGTCCTCCCACCGGTAGCCGGACACGAAGTTGCCGCCGGGGTAGCGGATCGTCGAGACGCCGAGCTCCTGCACCAGCGCGACGACGTCGGTGCGGAAGCCGTCGGCGTCGGCGGAGGGATGCCCCGGCTCGAAGATCCCGTCGTAGATGTGGCGCCCGAGGTGCTCGACGAACCCGCCGAAGATGCGGCGATCGATGTCGGCGACCACGGCGTGCGGGTCGAGGCGGGCGGATGCGTCGGTCATCGGGCGTCCTTACGTGGTGTGGCCGGTTCGAGCGAAGAGTACTTCCTGCGGGCCGAGGGTGCGCATCACGATCGGCTCGCCCGACTCCAGGTCGTGGCCGTTGAGGGCGACGACGGCCGGTTCGGAGCCGTGGTTGATGACGGTCACGACGTCGCCGCGGCGCGCCGCCTCGACGCCCGCGGGCAGGTCCGGCAGCACGGGCTCGACGCCGGACGCCTCGACCAGCGCGCCGACCACCGCGTCGACGCCGGCTGCGTCGGGCATCGTCGCGACGTACCACGCCTCGCCCGACGCGTGGCGGTTGCGGGTGAGCGCGGGGCGGCCTTCGGCGCGGCCGTCGCCGAAGCTCGCGACGACCTCGGCGGTCGTCGGGTGGACGACCTCGGCCACGAGCGTGCCCCGTGCCTCGACGCCGGCCAGGGCGAACTGGACCGTCTCGCGGGGGCCGGACGCGTGGCCGAGGAGCGCGCCGACGCCGCTGCCGCCGGTCGAGGCGCCGCCGAGGGCACCGAAGTCCTCGAAGCGGATGCCGAGCGCGCCGCCCAACCGGGTGATGAACCCGCCGGCGCGGAACTGGTCGTTCGAGTCGACCACGTCGCTGAACGGACCGGCGAGCAGTGTGCCGCCGCCCTCGACGAAGCGCAGCAGCGCGTCGGCTCCCGCATCGCGCAGCAGGTACAGCGCGGGAGCGACGACGAGGTCGTAGCCGTCGTCCACGCGCTCCGGCGGCACGATGTCGACCATGATGCCGCGCGAGTGGAAGGCGCCGTACCACTCGCGGCAGACCGCGAGGTAGTCGATCCCGGTCGGGTGGTCTCGCTCCTCGACGGCCCACCAGCTCTCCCAGTCGAAGACGAGGGCGACCCGGGCGTCGCGGCCGGGAGCGGGCAGCGCGGGCAGGGCGCCGAGCCGCGCGCCCAGCTCGTTCACCGCGCGCCACGTCGCCGTCTCGGTGCCGGCGTGGGGCAGCATCGCCGAGTGGAACTTCTCGCTGCCCGCGCGCGACTGGCGCCACTGGAAGAACATGATGCCGTTGGCGCCGCGTGCGATGGACTGCGCCGTCTCGGCCATGAGCTGCCCGGGGAGCTTGCCCGGGTTGGACGGGCGCCAGTTGACCGCATCCGTCGCCTGTTCCCAGAGCAGCCACGGCACCCCCGGCTTCATCGAGCGGATGAGGTCGCGCTGGAAGGCGGAGTCGCGCACGCGCGTGGGGCTCGAGGGGTCGGGGTAGCAGTCGTCGGCGATCACGTCCATGTGCGGGGCCCAGGACTCGTAGTCGGCGGGCTTGAACGGTCCCATGAAGTTGGTGGTGATCGGCTGGGTCGCGCCGGCGGCGAGCAGGATCTCGCGCTCCATGAGGTAGCACTCGAGCAGCATGTCCGAGGTGAAGCGGCGCCAGTCGAGCATGGACGACGGGTTGTGGCTGTAGGGCGCCAGGCGGGGCGGGAAGATCTCGTCGAAGTCGGCGTACCGCTGCGACCAGAAGCTGGTGCCCCAGGCCTCGTTCAGCGCGTCCACCGTGACGTAGCGCTCGCGCAGCCAGCCCCGGTACGCGTCGCGGGCCGAGTCGGAGAAGTCCATCGGCAGGTGGCAGCCGAACTCGTTGCCGACGTGCCACATGACCACGGCGGGGTGGTGGGCGTAGCGCTCGGCGATGCGGCGCACGAGCTCGCCCGCGAGTCGCCGGTAGGTCGGCGACGACGGGGCGAAGTGCTGCCTGCTGCCCGGCCAGTAGGTCGCGCCGTGCTCGTCGGCGGGGAGGGTCTCCGGGTACCGGGCGCTCACCCACGGGGGCGGCGACGCGGTCGCCGTGGCCAGGTTGACCGCGATGCCGCCGGCGTGGAGCGTGTCGATCACGCGGTCGAGCCAGGCGAAGTCCCAGGCGTCCTCCGTCGGCTGGATGCGCGACCACGCGAAGATGCCGAGGCTCACGATGTTGACGCCCGCCTGCTGCATGAGGCGCACGTCGTCGTCCCACACCTCCTCCGGCCACTGGTCGGGGTTGTAGTCGGCGCCGTAGAGCACGTCGAAGGCTCCTTCGTTCGAAGCGGTCGGTGGGGGGTGTCGGAGGGCTCAGCCGACGCGGTGGCGCGGTCGTTCGGGGATCGCGACGACGGCGAGGGCGGCGCAGCCGAGCGCCGGGATGACGAGCGGCAGCAGTGCCCAGGTGGCGACGCCCACGAACACGCCGGTCGCCGCGAGGTAGAGCGCGCCGGGGATGTCGTCCGCGAGGGAGCGTGGAAGGGTCCGGAGCGCGGCCCGCCAGCCCGACTGCGGTGACCAGAGGCCCGCGGCGGCGAGCAGCGCGACGGAGAGCGCGAGCAGCCCCACCCAGCCGACCACGGCCATCAGCGCGCCGCCCGGGAGCAGGCCCGATGACGCGATCACGATGTCGAAGGCGAGCACGGCCGCGAGCAGCACGGCACCGGCGCCGATCGCGAGGCCGCCGGGGAGGGCCCCGCGGACGTCGCCGAAGAACAGCCCGAGCGACGACCCCTCCGCGCGGATGAACCGTCGGAGGTGCCGGGTGCCCGCCGCGAGCGCGGCCGGCAGGGTCACGATCAGGATGCCGACCAGGGTGACGAGCACGCCGACGAGCAGCACCTCGCCGAGCAGCGCGAACTTCGCCGTCGCGCCGGGGAACCGGGCCACGGTGTGGTCGTCGCGGGTCGGGCCGCTGCCGTCGCGCTCGCCGCGGCGGGCTGCGGCGTCGGCGCGGCGTGCCGCCCGCTCGTGGTTCCGGTCCATCGTCTGCTCCATCGTCGAGCCTGCCACGCGCGTCGCCGCGCGTCAGCCCTTCAGGCCCTGGGTGGCGACGCCGTCGACCAGGAAGCGCTGGAAGACGACGAAGAACACCAGGATCGGGATCAGCGCGACGAACGACGCCGTGACCGTCGCGCCGTAGTCCGACGACGAGGTCTGGTCGTTGTAGAGCCGCAGCGCGATCGGCAGCGGGTAGTTCTCGGGGCTCGTCAGGTACAGCAGCGGCCCGAGGAAGTCGTTCCATGCCCAGATGAAGCTGAAGATCGCGCAGGTGATGAGCGCGGGCTTGATCAGCGGGACGATGATCGCCCAGAAGATCCGGACGTGCCCGGCGCCGTCGATGCGCGCCGCCTCGTCCATGTCGCGCGGCATCTGCCGCATGAACTGCACGAGGAGGAAGACGAAGAACGCCTCGGTCGCGAGGAACTTCGGCAGGATCAGCGGCCAGAACGTGTCGATCATGCCGAGGTTGTTGAAGAGCAGGTACTGGGGGATGATCACGACGTGGAACGGCAGCAGGAGCGTGCCGATCATCGCGGCGAACAGGACCGCGAGCCCCTTGAACTGGATGCGCGCGAAGGCGTACGCGGCGAGGGCCGAGGAGACCACGGTGCCGACGACCGCGGCCGTGGCCAGCACGAGCGAGTTCCAGTAGAACTTCCACATCGGCACGCCCGCGATGCCCTCGAGCACCTTGAGGTAGTTCTCGCCCGTCGGGTTCTCGGGGATGAGCCCGGTGTTCTGCCCGAACTCGGCGTTGGGCTTGAAGGTGGCGAAGAACAGCCAGACCAGCGGGTACAGCACGAGCGCGGTCAGCGCGATGAGCACGACGAACCAGATGATGGTCTGCCAGGTCTTGCGCTTCACCTTGCGCCGGGGCTGGGATTCGCGGCGCTGGGTGCCGGTGGTGTCCGGGTCGAGCTGGTGCTCGAGCTCCTGGACTGCGGGCTCGCCGAAGCTCGAGGTGCTCATCGGTTGTCTCCCGAGTAGTGGACCCAGCTGCGCTGGGTGCGGAACAGGATGAAGGCGATGATCGCGACGACCACGAGGAGTACCCACGCGATCGCGGCCGCGTAGCCCATCTGCCCGTCGCTGAACCCGCGCTTGTAGAGGTAGAGGGTGATGAAGTTCGTCATGCCCGCCGGCCCGCCCGAGCCGTTCGAGATGATGTAGGCCGAGGCGAACACCTGGAAGGCGCCGATGATGCCGAGCAGCAGGTTGAAGAAGATGACCGGCGAGAGCATCGGCATCGTCACCGCGCGGAAGCGCTGGATCGCGTTCGCGCCGTCCATCTCCGCGGCCTCGTAGAGCTCCTTGGGGATCTGCTTGAGGCCCGCCAGGAAGATGACCATCGTGGCGCCGAACTGCCACACGGCCAGGATGATCATGGCCGGGAGCACGAGGTCGGGGTTGCCGACCCAGCCGCCGAGGTCGATGCCGAAGAAGCTCAGCGTGTTGTCGACGGGACCGTCGGTGGAGAAGAGCGCGCGCCAGACGATCGCGACGGAGACCGAGGCGGCGATGAGCGAGGGCGCGTAGAAGGCGGAACGGAAGAACCCGGCGCCCTTGTCGCGGTAGTTGAGCAGCAGCGCCGTGGCGAGGGCCGCGGCGAGCATGACCGGGGTGCCGACGAGCACGTAGACCAGGGTGATCTGCGCCGACTGCATGAACTGCGGGTCGTTCGTGAACAGCCGGACGTAGTTGTCGAAGCCGACCCAGCGGGGCGGCTGGAAGATGTTGTACCGGGTGAACGACAGGTACAGCGAGTAGATCATCGGGACGATCGTGAGGCCGAAGAACCCGATCAGCCAGGGGCTCAGGAACCCGTAGCCCGCGAGGGACTCGCGAATCTGGCGGCGGCGCTGGCCCGGGCGCTGCGCGGGTGCCTCGCGGCGGCGGCGCGGCATCAGCCTGCCCTTGGGGAGGCGCCGTCCGGTGACGAGCGCTCGCGTCGATGTGGTGGTCACGTCATTGCTCCCGATGCTGCTGGTAGGGGTGGTGCCCCCGGGGGTGCGGATCGTGCGGATCCGCACCCCCGGGGCGGAGGGCGTCAGCCGAGGATGACGTCCATCTCGCCGAAGAACTGGCTCACGGCCTCGTCCACGGTGATGGTGCCGAAGCCCAGCTCGGTGCCGAGCTGGCGGAACTTCTCCTCCAGCGTGCCGTACCCGTTGATCGGCACGGGCGGGGCGTCGCCGAGGCGGTCGGCGATCGACGCCTCGTAGTCGGCGATCTGCTGGCTCAGCGGGTCGAGCTCGGCGGCCGCGAGCGCGGTCTCCGAGGCCGGGAGGCCGCGGTTGGTGCCGAAGATCTCACCGGAGGCCTCGCTGTTGATCAGGAAGTCCACCAGCGTCGCCGACGCCTCGGGGTACTCGGTGTTCGCGGCGATCGAGTGCAGCATCGACGGCTTGAGGTACAGGTCCTGCGCGCCCTCGACCGTCACGGGCGGGGCGATCAGGCCCAGCTCGGGGTAGGCCTCGCCGAGCTCGGCGAGGTAGCCGCCGCCGAAGTTGTCCCAGGTCAGCTCGCTCACGGTGAGCGCGGCGCCGAAGCCCGAGAGCGGGGCCACCTCCTCGAGGGTCTGCTGCGCGATCACGGAGCCGTCCTCGCGGATGCCCGCGCCCGACTCCCAGAACTCGGCGAGTCGCGCCTCGTCGAAGCCGGCCTCGCCGTCGTCGCTGAAGAGGTACGAGCCCTCCGAGCGCAGCTGCACCTCAAAGTTCTGGATGCGACCGGTCCAGTCGCTGCCGCCGAAGACCTCGCCGCCGCTCGCGTCGGCGACCTCGCCCATCCAGTCGTTGTAGTCGTCCCAGCTGCCGCCCGCGAACTCGTCCACGCCGACCTCGTCGAGCAGGGTCGGGTTGGTGTACATGCCCCACGCGTTGGTCGAGGTCGGGATGCCGTAGGTGGTGCCGCCGACGACGCCGATCGAGAGGATGTTGTCGGGCAGCGGATCGGTGGCGATGATGCCGCCGAGGAACTGGTCGAGGTCGAGCAGCAGCCCGTTCTCGGAGTACTGGCGCAGGTACGAGTAGTCGAACTGCATCACGTCGGGCAGGTTGCCGCCCGCGGCCTCGGTCTGGCGCTTCTCCCAGAACTCGGGGTAGCCGAGGAAGGTCGAGTTCACCGTGATGTTCGGGTACTCCTCCTCGAACGCGTCGATGACCTGGTTGTAGAGGTCGGCGCGCACGTCGTTGCCCCAGAACGCGAGGTCGAGGGTGACCTCCTCGTCGGGGTCGAGCTCGCCCGACGACTCGGATCCGCCGGCGCAGCCGGCGAGGGCCAGTGCGGCGCCGGTCGCGAGTGCGACTCCGGCGAATGCCCGCTTGGTGCTGAACATCGTTGTCCTCTCCTGAACGCCCTCGTTCGATTCTCCGCCGAGACGTTCGTTGTCCGTTTGGTTGCGGTGTTGCGCGACCCTGGTGCGAAATCGGGAAAGCGCTTGCCCAGCAATGTAGCGCGCGGAAAAACGTTTCGCAAGAGGTCGGCGTCAATACGTGGGACGTTTCAATAACGGCGAGGTCACGATTCGAGCGGTGCTCGGGTACCTATCGCTCGCAGACCAGCCGGCCCTGGTCCACGCGCAGCCGCGCCACGTGCACGGCGCTGCGGCGCTGGTGCGCCGCATCCGCATCGGCGACCTCGGAGCCGTCCCACCAGGGGTGCGTGAAGTAGTACAGCCGCGCCTCGGCGCCGCGCACCACGACCATGCCGTGACGGCCGATCTGCACGCCCGCGCTCGCGGGACCGGACTCGCCGAGGATCACGTCTTCCGGCCCGCCCTGGCGCTGCCAGTTGACGGCGTCGGGGGAGTGGTGCACGGCCATGCCGCGCCACTCGTCGGTGAGCAGCCACCACCGGCCGCCGAGCTCGAAGGCGTACGGGCCCTCGTGCGGCCGGCCGCCGATCGCGGTCCCACCGGGCTCCCAGGTCGCGAGGTCGGCCGAGACCTGCACCTTGGTGACCGAGTCGGCGGCCTCGTCCTTGTACCAGAGGCGCCAGAGGTCGTCGGGGCAGCGCGCGACCGCGGCGTCGATGGCCCGGTCGCTGTCGAGCTCGAGCGCGCCCCGGCGGCGCCAGTGCGCCAGGTCGTCGGAGACGTACTCGACGATGCGGCGCGCGTGACCCGGCCACTCCGTCGGCACGCCGTCGATCTCGGTGAGGTACATGCGCCAGCGCGCGCCGTCGTGGATCACGTCGGGGGCCCAGTGCGTGGCGTCGACCGTCGCGGGCGGGGCGCCCTCGCGCAGCGTCAGGCCATCACTCGTCGGCTCGAGCGTGCCGCGGTACTCCCAGCGCAGCCCGTCGTCGCTGCGGGCGACGCCGATGCGGCTGCCGTGCACCCACGCGACGCCCGGGCCCGGGTTGGGGTGGTTCGCGCGCCGCTGCGTGTAGTGCATCCACCAGGTGCCGGCGCTGTCGACCACGACGGTCGGGTCGGTGGCCCCGTCGTACAACGGGTCGCGGTAGATCTCGCCGGGTGCGGCAGCGTCGGGGTCGATCATCGGTGCTCCGTCGGTCTCGGGCGGTTCCGGTCGATCGTAGCCACCGACGTCTGCCGTCCCCAGCCCGCAATCATCGCGGCGTGCGAATCGAAGGACGCGCGCGGCGTGTCGCCTGCCTGCCCCGGCGTGTCGCGCCGAATCTCCTACGTTTCGCCCAGGCGTGTCTGCGAAGGGTCGGACGCGGATGCGGAGATCGCCGACGCCGCCCGGCGTGTCGCCCGTCAGCCGCGGCGTGTCGCCCGGTGCATCCGCATCCCCGAACACGCGATACTCGAGGCATGCACGCCCGAACCCCGAAGCGGCGCGAGGTGCGTGCCCGCGACGGCGCGAGGATCGCCTGCGCGGTGCTCGACGGCACGGGACCGCCGATCGTGCTCCTGCACGGCCTCGCCGGCAGCGGCCGGGAGTTCCTGCCGACTGCGCGGGCGTTCCCTGAGCGACGGGTCGTGCTGGTCGACCAGCGCGGGCACGGCGCCAGCACGACGCTGCCCGCCGACGTCTCCCGCGAGGCGTTCGTCGATGACGTGGTCCGGGTGATCGACGCCGTGGGCAACAGTCCGGTCGACCTCGTCGGGCAGTCGATGGGCGCGCACACGGCGATGCTGGTTGCGGCGGCCCGGCCGGATCTTGTTCGACACCTGGTGCTGCTCGAGGGGAACGAGGGTGGCGGCACGGCCGAGGAGCACGAGGCACTCGGCGACTTCCTCCGATCGTGGCCGGTCCCGTTCGCAGGCCGGGAGCAGGCGGCGAAGGCACTCGGCGGAGGACCGCTCGCGCGCGCCTGGGCCGCCGACCTCGCGGCGACCGCCGACGGCTTCGTGCCGCGCTTCGACGCCGACGTCATGGTCCGGGCCATCACGGCCGTCGCCACGCCCCGATGGGACGAGTGGGAGCGCGTGACGGCGCCCACCCTGGTCGTGTACGGGCGCGACGGCATGTTCACCGAGCACCAGCGCGCGAGCTTCGCGGCGCGCGGCCGTGACGTCGCTCGCGTCGATCTGTCGACCGGCTCGCACGACGCGCACCTCGACGCGTTCGACGAGTGGATCCGCGCGCTCGCCGGCTTCCTGGCCTAGCCGCCGACGGTCGTCCGTGACGACCCGGCGACCGTCGACGCGCGCACCATGAGCTCGGGCTGGTAGACGACGTGCCTCGGCACGTCGTCGCCCTCGCCCGAGATGAGGGCGAGCAGCAGTTCCGCTGCCGTGCGGCCCATCTCACGCGAGGGCTGGCGGACCGACGTCAGTGGCACGGTCGCGATCGCCGCGAACTCGATGTCGTCGTAGCCGACGACCGCCACGTCCTCGGGCACGCGCACGCCGCGCGACACGAGGCCGTGCAGCACGCCGATGGCGAGGTGGTCGTTGGAGGTCACGATGCCGTCCGGCCGGTCCTCGGGGGCCCGGTCCGCGAGCTCCTCGCCGAAGGCGATGCCGCGCTCCGAGGTCGTCTGCTCGGTCCAGATGGGCTCGAGCGTCGTCCCGGGCACCGTCGCGACCGCCTCGCGCGCGCCCTGGAGCCGCTCGCGCACCTGACGCACCGCCTCGCGTGCGCCCACGAACGCGAGGCGCCGACGGCCGATGTCGAGCAGGTGCCGGGCGGCCATGCGCCCGCCGGCGACGTCGTCGAGGGACACCGACGGCAGCTCCCCGGACTCGTCGACCGAGTCGACCATCACGACCGGGATGCCGCGGCGCCGCAGCCGCTCGAGCCACGGCCCGGTCTCGCCGAACGGGCTGACGAGCGCGCCCTCGACCTGCACGCGCTCGAAGAGCTCGAGGTGGTCGCGCTCCTTCGCCGCATCGTCGCTGCTGTTGCCGACCAGCACCCGGAGGCCCGAGGCAGATGCCGCGTCCTCGGCGCCCGCGACGAGCTCGGCGAAGAACGGGTTGGCGATGTTGATCACGGTCATGCCGAGCAGCCCGCTGCGGCCGGCGCGCAGCTGGCGGGCGGCCTGCAGTGGCACGTAGCCGAGCTGGTCGGCCGCCTGCCGGACCCGGTCGACGAGCGCCTCGCTCACGAGCTGCGGCCGGTTGAGTGCGTTCGAGACGGTGCTGATCGACACTCCGGCGCGCGCGGCGACATCGCGGATGCCCACTCGCCTCATCGCTCGCTCGTCTCTCGATCGGAACGTCCCGCACTCGTCGCGGGAATGCCCCCATCGTAGGAGATCGCGCGCGGGGCGCCGCTCGCCCCGTCGGAGGTGCTCCCTCGGCGAGCGCGTGGCCCGGTCGAATGGTGGTGGTCACCGAGCGAATGTCACCTCAGCGGGGCTTCCGCGTTCGGTAGCTGCGCCTTCCGCCCGCGACATCCGCCGCTATTGTTTATCGATAGATTCATTCCGTTTATCGATAGGGTCGAAGCATGCAGCGTACGACGATCATCGTTCTGAAGGCTCTCATGGCCATCCTGCTCGCACTCCTGCTGGCCTGCCAGGTGTTCATCGTCCCGGCCGTCGCCACGCAGTCCGCCGTGCGCTACTCCGAAATCGCGTACCTCGAGATCCCCGGCATCATCGTCGGCATCCTCTTTCTCGTGTGCGTTCAGGTGGTGATGCTCTGCGTGTGGCGCCTGCTGTCGCTCGTGAGTGAGGACGCCATCTTCCGCGAGAGCGCCTTCCCCGCGGTCGACCTCAGCCTCGGCGCCGTGGCCTTCGCCACGTTCCTGGTGCTCGTCGCCCTCGTCACGTTGAGCTTCACGGGAACCCTCACCCCCTCGATCACGCTCCTACTCGTGCTCGGGGTCGTCGTCGGCGGCGGGTTGTGGCTCCTGATCCTGGTGCTCCGCGGGCTGCTCAGGAAAGCGCTGCAGCTGGAGCACGACCTGTCGGAGGTGGTCTGAGTGGCGATCATCATCAACCTCGACGTCCAACTCGCTCGGCGGAAGATGTCGGTCGCCGAGTTCGCCACCGCGATCGACATCACCCCGGCGAATGTCTCAGTCCTGAAGAACGGGCGCGCGAAGGCGGTGCGGTTCACGACGCTCGACGCGATCTGCCGTGTACTGGAGTGCCAGCCCGGCGACATCCTCGAATGGGTGCCGGACGAAGCGGACGCATCGGCAGCAGCCGAGGGGGCCGAAGCGTGAGTGCTGCGACTCCGACGCGGCCGGCTCCGGCGTGGAGCACGCGAGCGATCGGCCATCTGCTCGACAACCACACCTGCCCCCGGTGCGGCGAGGGTGAGGTGCGTGCGAACCGGTGCGGGCGGTGCGGCGCCGACTACGCCGAGTTCGGCACTGAGCTCTGGGAGGCATCGCAGCGCGCGGCCGAGGCGTTGGGCGACCGCCAGGCCGTGCTCGACCGGGTGCCAGTCATCGCACTGGACGCGGTCGCGGCATCCGTGCCGCCCGTCGCATCTGCGCCGAGTATCGCCGTACCGAGCGCGACGCCCGAGCAGGCGTCATCCGCGACCGTGCAGTCGGTGCTCGCCATCGCCGGAGCAGGACTCGTCGCCGTCGCCGCCGTCGTGTTCGCGTTCTTCAACCCCGACCTCGCAGGCTCAGGCGTGCGAGCGGCCATCCTTGCCCCGATCGCCGCCGCGTTCCTCGGCGCCGCCGTCGTGCTGGTGCGGCGCGAACTGCGCTTCTCGGCCGAGGCCGTCGGCGGGCTCGGCCTGGTGTTCACCGCACTCACCGTCGCCGCATCGATTCCGCTGCTCCCCGCGGCGCTTGACCCGTGGGTGGCGATCGCGATCGCGACGTTGGCCGGCGCCTGGCCGATGGCCCTGCTCGCGATCCGGCTGCGACTGCGCGTGTGGCTCTGGAGCTCGCTCATCGCGCTCGCATTCGTGCCACGCCTGCTGGGGTCCGCGTCGCCCGAGCCGGCGGGGGCGATCGCGGGCACGCTCACCGCCGCGGCCGCTGCCGCGGCGCTGGTCGCATGGACCGTGCGGCTCCGATCCCGCGTCGGCACGAGGCTCACGGCCGAGATCGTGACGCTCACCGTGCTGCAGGCCGCCTTCGCCGTCGTCGCGCTGATCCAGTCGGTGTACGTGCCGGGCATCGTGCCGACCGCGCCCGCGTTCATCGTGAGTGCGTCGGCCCTCGTCGTGGCAATGATCGCCGTGGCATCGGCCCGCCGGCCGGCAGGCGGCTTCTGGAGTTTCGTCGCGGGCGGATCCGCAGTGCTGTCCGCGGTCACGGCGACCGTGGGCGTCTTCGCCGAGCGGGTCCCCTCCGCGTGGCTGTGGGCGCTCGTGCCGTCGGCCGCCGTGGCCACCCTCGTAACGATCGGCGCCGCGCGCCCGCTGCACCGCCGGGTGCGAGCGCCGTACCTCTTCGGCGGGGCCGTCGCCGCGGTCGGCACCGCCGCGGCGCCCCCGACTGCCATCGCCCTCGTGGCGCTCATCACGGTCGTCTCGCTCGGCGGTCGGGCGAGGACGATCGCCGTCGACCCGGTCGAACCCCCGATCGCCGTCGCGATGGCCGCGCTGGCCCTCGGGCTCGGCGTATTCGCCTGGACGACCCGCGCGACGAGAGAGGGACGTGGTCCCGGCCGGGCGGGTGCAGGGGAGCCCGGTCCCGCCCCCAGCAGTACGGAGCCGGCCGCGAAGTCGGCAGCCCTCGCGCCGCGCCCGATGGGCACCGCCTGGCTCGGCACCCTGGGACAGTGGTACGGCGTGCTCGCGCTGCTGCTGGCAATGGCGCTCCCCGCTGTGCCGCCCGGTGCCGGCATCGCGCTCGGCCTGGTGCTCGGCGTCGCGCTCGCGGTCGTCGCGACGCGCACGCCCGTTCGCGCCGCGGGTCTCACGCGTCGCCTGCCGGTCGTGATCGGGGCGCATCTGGTGGTGCTCCTCGCCGCCGCGCTGTCGTGGCAGCATCCCGAGACGACGGTCTGGGCGGGCATCGGGGCTGTCGGCGCCATCGCCGTCCTCGCCGGAACCGTCCCCGCGTCTGCGCGGTTCGTGCACACCGGCATCGGGTTCGCCTACGCGCTGGTCGTGCTTGCGACCGGGCTCGGGCGTGCGGATGTCGCGGAGATCGCGGTGCTGAGCCTCACCACGAGTGCCGCGGGGGTCGTCGCGATCGTCGCCACGTTCCAGCGGCGGGTCCCGCCGCGATCGTGGGGTGCGATTCTGGCCGTCACGGCCGTGCCCTTCGTCGTCGGCGTGGCGCTGGTGCTGGTCGAGCGCAGCGGGTGGACGGCGTTGTCCACCGGGGTGATCCTCCTGCTGGCCCTCGCGCTCACCGTGACCCGACGCGCTGGCCTCGGCACGTCGCTCCGCGCCGTCGCTGCGAGCCTCGTCGTACCCTCAGCGTCGGTGGTCGCGGTGTGCCTGGGCGCGCAGTTCCTCGAGACGAGCGGGTCGCCCGCCGTGCTGCCGGTCGTCGCGGTCCTGGTCGCCATCATGCTCCCGTCGACCACAGCGATCCGGGCCGCCCTCGAGCCGCGCGTCGGTGCTCGGGATGCCGCTGCGGTCCGCCTCGCGATCGAGGGCTCGTCCCTGGCCGCCGCGGTGATCGCAGTCGTGCTGGCGCTGGCACGCGAAGCGGCCGGCGCGCCCACCTCACTCGTCGTGCTGCTTGTACTGGGCGTCGGGTTCGCGGTTCAGGCGCACTCCATGGGGCGCCGCTACGGCTGGTGGCTCGCGGGTGCGGCGTTCTCGGGAGCGCTCTGGAGCCTCTGGTCGCTCATCGGCGTGAGCTCGGTGGAGGCGCACCTGCTCCCTCCGGCGCTCGCCGCGGCGCTCATCGCGGTCGTGCGCACGGCGCGGGGCGCACGGGCGACCTGGCTGTTCGCCGCCGGGCTGCTCGCGGCGATCGTGCCGCTCCTGCTCGTCCTCGCCGTAGCCGGGAGCGGCGCCGCCTACCCGTGGCGCGCCTACGGCCTGATCGCCGCCGCATTGGCGCTCGTGGGCGTGGGTACGTTGCTCGGTCGCACTCGGGGCGAGCGGATGCGCCGCCTCGACGTGCTGCGCCCCGCCATCCTCACCGTGGTCATCGTCGCTGCGGCGGCGGCACCCATCGAGGGAGCCCGCTGGGGCCTCGGGCTCGATGCGGCGCCTGCAACGCCAGCCGTCGCCTGGGCGCTCGGCCTCGGTGTGGTGGCCGCGGCCGCCGCCGCGACGGCCGCTCGCATGCTCCGCACCGGCGCGCCGGCCGGTTCGCGGCTGCGGACAACGCGCTGGCTCGCCGCTCCCGCGGTGCTCACGGCGACGGTCGGGGTCTGGCCGACGATTGAGTCGGACTGGTCCGCGATCTGGATCATGTGGGCGCTGCTCCTGGCGCTACTCATCGTCATGGTGGTCGCGGCCGACCGGGCGCTCCGCGGTGGCCGGTTCCTGCCCCCGGTGTGGTTCCTGT
This sequence comes from Agromyces rhizosphaerae, assembly GCF_027925245.1. Taxonomy (NCBI): domain Bacteria; kingdom Bacillati; phylum Actinomycetota; class Actinomycetes; order Micrococcales; family Microbacteriaceae; genus Agromyces; species Agromyces rhizosphaerae. The sequence goes on along the minus strand of NZ_BSDP01000001.1, from coordinate 501,608 downwards.
TCGCGGTCGCCTTCGTGACGGCCGTGGTCGCTTGGAGCCCCCGCGAGCTCCGCGTCGAGTGGTTCTCCCTCCCGCTCGGGAGCTTCCTCGTGCTTGCGGGCACCCTCGGGTTGCGGGCCGCCGCCGGCGGCTCCGGCGGGGAGCTCCGGTCCCTCCCGTCGTGGCCCGCCGGCCGGGCTGGCTCGTGGCCGCTCCTGGCGCCCGGGATCGTCGTGACCCTCAGCGCCTCGGTCGCGGCGACCTACACCGATCCGCAGACCTGGCGGGCGATCCTCGTCATGGTGCTCGCGCTCGCCGCGATCCTCGTCGGGGCGAGCCTGCGGCTCGCCGCCCCGTTCGTGCTCGGCGTCGTGGTGCTGCCGATCGAGAACCTGCTGGCGTTCCTGGTGCAGATCGGCCGCGGCATCGAGTCCATGCCGTGGTGGATCACCCTGTCAGTGGTCGGCGCCGTGCTGCTCATCATCGCCGTGACCTACGAGCGACGAGCGGGCGAGAGCGCCGGGTTCGCGGCGCGACTCGGCGACCTGCGCTGAGGCGGATGCCAACCCCGGGGTCCCCGCGTCCGGGTCGCTTCCCCGCTGAGGGCCGTGAGTGCTGATTCTTCCGCCCTCAGCGCGAGGAACGGCCCTCACGCGGTGGGTGGCACCCGGGCGGCAGCCCGCCACGTAGCGAGGTACGGCGGAAGGTGCACCGTGAGCGTCGCCCAGAACACGTCGTCGTTCATCGCTCGATACCCCGAGTGAGAGACGATGTTGCGCGTCGTCGCGATGCCGCGTTCGACTTCCATCGGCACGTTGCCGAGGAATTGCCGGAACTCGTCCTCCTCGAAGAGCGCCGCGGTGCGGATGATCGCCATCGATCCGGACGCATACGCGGGGGAGTTGCGCTCGAATGCGGCGCGGCCGCCCGCGACCGCGTGGCCCAGGAACGTCTCGATCGCGTCGAGGCTCTCGCTGAATCGTGCGCGGGTGGCCTCGAGTGTCGACGCATCCTCCCCGGTTCGCGGCCGTCGTACGAATCGGCGCTCGCGACTCTCGTCGCTCACAGCGCCACGAGTTCCGCGTCGTCGAGGAACGCGGGGCGGCCCGCATCGTCGACCACGACGTCGACCGGGAAGCCGGTGATTGCCTCGACGGCGTTCTGGAACATCGCGATGTCGAAGTAGCCGCGCTCGTCGTCCACGCGGGCGAGCAGATCGATGTCGGAGGCGAAGTGGTCGCTGCCGCGTGCAATGGAACCGAAGACTCGGATGTCGCGAAGACCGTGGCGCTCGCCCGCCGCCACGATCTCGTCAGCCGACTCCTCGAGCGGGATGCTGGGCCGGTAGTCGGCCGCGCGGAGCAGTCGCTCGAGCACCTCGGCGCTGACCACGCGCCGACCCGATTCGATGGCGGCGACGTTGGGCTGGCTCATGCCTGCGGCGCGTGCGAGCTCCGTCTGCGACATGCCTCGGTCCGCGCGCGCGGCGGCGACCAGCGCGCCCGCGCGCTCCGTATCGAACCGATCGCCCATGGGCTATACCTCCGTGATATAGCCTATCGCTCGATGGAGAGCGTCACAAAGAATCGCCAGACGGCCGCCACCCTGCGCACCCTGATTGCGCGCGCCTACGGGGCCGACCGCCTGCCGACCGACGACGACTTCGCCCACGAGATCACCGAGGGGTGGTTCAACGTCGCGTACCGCATCACGCTGCGCGACGGGGAGCGGGTGGTGCTGAAGATCGCGCCCCCCGCGGGGGTCGACGTACTCACGCGCGAGGTCGGCATGATGCGCGCCGAACTCGAGGCGATGCGGCTGGTTTCGACCCGCACGACGGTGCCCGTGCCGCGCGTCGACCACGTCGACCTCACGCACGAGGTCGTCGACGCTGACCTGTTCTTCATGGAGTACATCGACGCCGACAACTTCGGGTTCGCGGCAGCCGACGGCCGGCTCGGCGCTGAGGTGGTGGCGATCGCCACGCGCGAGCTCGGCGCCATGAACCGGGAGATCAACTCCATCGTCGGCCCGCACTTCGGGCCACTCCTCGGCCCAGGAGCGGCAACGTGGCGCGAGGCGTTCACCACCATGGTCGAGGACACCCTCGTCGACGGGGAGCGGGTCCGCATCGACCTCGGCCGGCACCCGGACGCGTTCCGCGCGGTGCTCGCCAACCATGCGGACACCCTCGACGGCGTGACCGTGCCCCGTCTCGTCGAGGTCGACCTCTGGACCAAGAACTCGATGATCCGCGACGGGCGCATCGTGGCGATCCTCGACCACGAGCGGGCGATCTACGGTGATCCGCTGATGGAGGCGGGCCTGACCGGGCTCGACATGCCCGCGTTCGGCGACCCGTCCGACTTCATGGCGGGCTTCGGCCTCGGCGCACTCGACGCCGAGCAGCGCACGAGGCGTCGCCTCTACTCGCTGTACCTGGCGCTCATCATGGTCGTCGAGACGAAGTATCGCGGCCACACCGACACCGAGGTCTACGACTTCGGCCGCCGTGAGCTCGACGCCCTGATGGAGCGGTTCGCCGCCGGCGAGGGATAGCGGAGCCTGCCGGGCGAGGGTCGCGGGGCAAGGCGCCAGAGGCCTGTGGAGCACTCCCGGTGGAGCCGATTGCTCGCCAGTAGCATGCTCGGAGTTCCGGCTACGCGTGGACGGTGATCATCGCGCAACGAGTGATCGCGCGGAGCGCATCGAGGGAGTGCACGCCACATGGCCGAAGAAGAGATCACGTCAGAGGAGTTGCTGCGCCGCGTCGACGAGTGGGGCCGGCGAGACAATCTCGATCAGTACGGATTCGTCGGCGGCCGGTTGACGCAGGGCTGGGCGACGCGGGTCGTGTCGACGATCCGCGGCGTCTACACCGACAAGGTGCTGTTCCACACCTCCGCGCGCGACCGGCGCGGCATCGGGGTGAGCGTCGGCGGGTCGGTGCGAGTGATCGCCCGCACGCAGTTCGACATCGTCGATCCGCTCGGCCCCGTGATCGTGTCCGATCGCGTCCTCCCGGCAGCCATCGACGACCCCGTCGAGTGGGTGTCGTGGGCCGTCGACGCGATCGAGACGGCCGAGCAGCGCGATGAGGGCCGTCAGCCGCTCCCCGACGACGCCTTCTGGGAGCTCGTGCACGAGTTGGGCGGCGAGGTCAGCGAGGCCTCCGCGGAGCGGCTCGCGCGGCTGCTGGCAGACCTCTCCGATCACATGCCCTACGACTTCATGGACGCGCTCGATCGCAAGCTGTTCGAGCTCGACGCGCCCGGCAACACCGTCGGACTCGCCGGCGACCCGGACGAGATCGACTATGACGCGTCGCTGATGTACCGCTGCGAGATCATCGCCCGCGGTCGTGCCGCGTTCGAAGCCCATGTCCGCGACCCACGGCCGGGCGTACCGGGGGTCGACGGGCTCTCGACTCCGGAGCTGCTCTACGTCTACGAGGATGCGACAGGCAAGCCCCTCCCCGTGCGGAGTTGGCCGATCTCGACCGGGACGAATCCGCAGTACTGGCCCGACGCCGAGTCGCTTCGCCCGTCGCGCAGGCGCGTCGATGACCGGCCCCCGCCCGGCCCGTTCTCCGCCCGGGTGCAGTTGGAGAGCATCTTCGGCGGCGGCGAGAGCGGATGGCCGCGCGGCTTCGCGGCGTTCGTCACCGGGCCGAACCACGTTCGCGAGTTCCTCGGCAGTGTCGTCGACCACACGCAGGAGGGGGCGCAGCAGCAGGTGTCCACGCTCGTCGGGACGCACCTCGCTGCGGGAGAGACGATCGCCACGGTGATCTTGACCGACGACTACGGCACCATCGCGAGGGGCCAGCCGATCGTCACGCTGCGTCGCCCGAGCAGGCTGGGCATGGACGACTTCCTGTCGCGCTTCCACCGCGGGGAGCGCGTGGGCTCAGCCGACTAGGACGTCCGGAACGTCGCCTACTGCAGCACGCTGCAGGACCATGCGAAGTTCTGGAACGACTTCTCCACCTCGGCGGTCGTCTTCCCCGTGATGGGTCCGGACGACAACGACAATTCGGCGGTGACGGTGGCGGAGCCCCTCGCGACGATTCCGGTGATGGACGCACCGAACGTGCCGCCGGCCGTGCCGTCGGCCTGCACCGTGGTCGTGTACGACCGCGTGTTCGCGGTGAAGGCGCCGACTCTGCTCGACCTCGACCTCGCCGGGGGAACGCGAGTTGTCCATGCGGGCAGCCCATGGCGACGTGCGCGGCGACGGAAGAAGTGCGACGTCCACGCGAATCAGGTGTCACCTCTGTCGCGACTCATCACATTGGCGGAGGATAGGGGATTCGAACCCCTGAGGGCTTGCACCCAACACGCTTTCCAAGCGTGCGCCATAGGCCACTAGGCGAATCCTCCAGGCGGGCGTGAACCCGGCCGCAGATCATCGTACCCGACACCCGCCCGCGAGCCCGCATCGAGCGGGACGGCGGCACCGGGGGCGAGCGGATGCGACGAGCTATCGCAGCGCGGCGACCGCCTCGCCGACCGGGGTGTCGCCCGACACCAGGTCGAACTGCCAGTGCACGCCCGCGCCCGAGCCCAGCAGCTCCGCGATCACCGCCGCCACGTCGTCGCGCGGGATCTCCCCGTACGAGACCGACTCGCCGATCGTCACCCCGCCCGTCGCCGGCTCGTTCGTCAGGCGCCCCGGGCGCACGATGGTCCAGTCGAGGTCGGTGTCGCGCAGCCGGGCATCCGCCTCGCTCTTGGCCTGCAGGTAGATCTGGAAGATGTCGTCGGAGCCGGCCTCGTAGCGGTCCGCGCTCATGGCCGAGATCTGCACGAGGCGGCGCACGCCGGCGAGGTGGGCGGCGTCGGCGAGCAGCACGGATGCCCCGAGGTCGACGCTGCCCTTGCGCTCGGGCGTGCTGCCGGGGCCGGCGCCCGCCGCGAAGACCGCGGCATCGGCGCCCGCGAGCACTCGGGCGAGCGCGTCGACGTCGGTGCTCTCGAGGTCGAGCACCACGGGCTCGGCCCCGGCGGCCACGACATCGGACTCGTGCGACGGGTTGCGGATGAGGGCGACCGGCTCGTGCCCGGCGTCCGCGAGGCGACGTTCGAGGAGCAGGGCGATCTGGCCGTGGCCGCCGGCGATGACGATGCGCATGCCGCCAGTCAACGACGGGGCCGCCCCGCGCGCAACCGCCTCCGCCCGCGGCGAACAGCACGCCCGCGCTCGGGTAGACTGGTCCTCGGCTCCCCGCGTGGCGCCATCCAGGCCAACTCCCCCAGGGCGGAGACGCAGCAAGGGTAACCGGGCTCTGGCGGGTGCGCGGGGAGTCTTCGCATGTCCAAGGGCGGTCGCGATCACGGCGACGGATGCCCCGGGGCATCCGATCGGTGCCCTCGCGGCGCACCGGCGCCACCCTGTCGCCCCGCACGGAACATGCCTAGGCTGGAAGCCGTGGCGCACAGCATCTACATCGGATCGGCTGAGGGAAACACGGGGAAGTCGACCATCGCGCTCGGCGCGGTCGACACCCTGAGTCGGCGGGTGAGTCGTGTCGGCGTCTTCAGGCCGGTCGCCAGATCGACGAACGAACGCGACTACGTGCTCGAGCTGCTCCTCGCCCACGAGGCGGTCGACACCGGGTACGACGAGGCGATCGGCGTGCGGTACGACGACGTGCACGCCGACCCCGAGCGGGCGCTCGCCACGATCGTGCGGCGGTACAAGGCCGTCGAGGCGCGGTGCGACGCCGTGGTCATCGTCGGCTCGGACTACACCGACGTCGGCAGCCCCACCGAGCTGAGCTACAACGCGCGCATCGCGGCGAACCTCGGCGCGCCGATGCTGCTGGCGGTCGGCGGGCGCGTGCCGCAGGACACCGACGACGGCGACCGGCTCGGCTACGTCGACGCCCGCACGCCCGCCGAGGTCGCCCAGCTCACCGAGCTCGCGCTCGAGGAGCTGCACGACGAGCACGCGACCCTCCTCGGCATCATCGTGAACCGCGCCGACGACGAGCGACTCGACGAGCTCATCGCCGCCGTGCGCGAGGTCGTCGGCGAGAGGGCCGACCCCGCGGTGTGGGCGATCCCGGAAGACCAGTACCTCGTCGCCCCGACGATGGGATCGATCATGACCGCGGTCGACGGCGACCTGTACGCCGGCGACCCGCAGCTGCTCAACCGCGAGGCGCTCGGCGTCGTGGTCGCGGCGATGTCGCTGGTCAACGTGCTGCCGCGCCTCATCGAGGGCTCGGTCGTGGTGATCCCCGCCGACCGGGCCGACGTGCTGCTGGGCGTGCTGACCGCCCACTCGTCGGCGACGTTCCCGTCGATCTCGGGGGTCGTGCTGAACGGCGGCTTCGAGCTGCCCGAGCAGATCGAGCGCCTGGTCGAGGGCCTGCACACCGACCTGCCGATCATCCGCACCGACCACGGCAGCTACGACACCGCCGTGCGCATCACCCACACGCGCGGCCGGCTGGCGGCCGAGTCGCAGCGCAAGCGCGACACCGCCCTCCGGCTGTTCGAGCGTCACGTCGACACGACCGAGCTGCTCGACCGGCTCGACGTGAGCCACGCCGACGTCGTCACGCCGCTGATGTTCGAGTACGGACTGCTCGAGCGCGCCCGGCAGGCGGACAAGCACATCGTGCTGCCGGAGGGCGACGACGACCGCATCCTCCGCGCCGCGGCGACGCTGCTGGCCCGCGGGGTGGCGCGCCTGACCATCCTCGGCGAGTCGATCGAGGTGCGCGCGCGAGCGCTGAGCCTCGGCCTCGACATCGCCGGCGCCGAGGTCGTGAGTTCGCACGACGCGGTGATGGGCATGAAGTTCGCGGAGGAGTACCACCGGCTCCGCCAGCACAAGGGCATGACGCTCGAGCGCGCCCGCGAGCGGGTCACCGACGTGTCGTACTTCGGCACGATGATGGTGCACATGGGCCTCGCCGACGGCATGGTCTCGGGCGCGGCGCACACCACCGCGCACACCATCAAGCCGTCGTTCGAGATCGTGAAGACGAAGCCCGGCGTCTCGGTCGTCTCGAGCGTGTTCCTCATGGCGCTCGCCGACCGCGTGCTCGTCTACGGCGACTGCGCCGTGAACCCCGACCCGACCGCCGAGCAGCTCGCCGACATCGCGATCTCGTCGTCGCAGACGGCCGCGCAGTTCGGCATCGACCCGCGGGTGGCGATGCTCTCGTACTCGACGGGGTCGTCGGGAGCCGGTGCCGACGTCGACAAGGTGCGCGCCGCGACCGCGCTCGTGCGCGAGCGGATGCCGCACCTGCTGGTCGAGGGCCCGATCCAGTACGACGCGGCGGTCGACGTGGCCGTCGCCGCGAGCAAGCTGCCCGACTCCGAGGTGGCCGGCCGCGCGACGGTGTTCATCTTCCCCGACCTCAACACCGGCAACAACACCTACAAGGCGGTGCAGCGCTCGGCCGGCGCCGTGGCGATCGGCCCCGTGCTGCAGGGCCTCAACAAGCCCGTCAACGACCTCTCGAGAGGGGCGCTCGTGCAGGACATCGTGAACACCGTGGCCATCACCGCCATCCAGGCGGCCGAGTCGGATGCCCCGGTGGCGTCGTGACCCCGATCCTCGTCGTCAACTCGGGCTCGTCGTCGTTCAAGTACCAGCTGATCGACGTCGAGGACTCGCGCACCCTCGCCTCGGGGCTCGTCGAGCGCATCGGCGCGGCGGAGGGCGGGCGCGCGAAGCACTCCGTGCACGCGGCATCCGGCGACCCGGACACCACCGTGCTCGAGCGCGCGATCGCCGACCACACCGCGGGGTTCCAGGTCATGCTCGACGCGTTCGCCGCGCACGGCCCGTCGCTCGACGAGCATCCGCCCGTCGCGGTCGGCCACCGCGTCGTGCAGGGCGGCGCGCGATTCTTCGAGCCGACCGTCATCACCGACCTCGTGCGCATCAACATCGACGAGCTCTCGGCGCTCGCGCCGCTGCACAACCCCGCGAACCTCGCCGGCATCGTCGCCGCGCAGCAGGCCTTCGCCGACGTGCCGCACGTCGCGATCTTCGACACGGCGTTCCACCAGACCCTCCCGCCCGCCGCCTACACCTACGCGATCGACGCGGAGGTCGCCGAGAAGCACCGCGTGCGCCGGTACGGGTTCCACGGCACCTCCCACCGGTTCGTCTCGCGGGCCGCGGCCGAGTTCCTCGGCAGGCCCGTGGCCGACCTCAAGCAGATCGTGCTCCACCTCGGCAACGGGGCGTCGGCCTGCGCGGTCGACGGCGGCCGCTCGGTCGAGACGAGCATGGGCATGACCCCGCTCGAGGGGCTCGTGATGGGCACCCGATCGGGCGACATCGACCCGGCCGTGCTGCTGCACCTGTCACGGCGGGCCGGGTACTCGATCGACGAGCTCGACGCGCTGCTGAACTCGCGCAGCGGCATCCTCGGGCTCTCCGGGCACGGCGACATGCGCGACCTGCACGCCGCGATCGACGCGGGCGACGAGCGGTCGCAGGTGGCGTTCGACGTGTGGGCGCACCGCATCAGGGGGTACGTGGGCGCCTATGCGGCGCAGCTCGGGCGCGTCGACGCGATCGTCTTCACCGCAGGGGTGGGGGAGAACGACGATCGCGCGCGGGCCGCGGTGCTCGGCGGCCTCGAGGGCTTCGGGGTCGTGCTCGACGCCGAGCGCAACGCGGTGCGCTCGCGCGACGCGCGGCGCATCTCGGCCGACGACAGCCGCGTCGAGGTGCTCGTGGTGCCCACGAACGAGGAGCTCGAGATCGCACGCCAGGCCTACGAGGTCGTCTCGGGCTGAGCACGGCGGGCGGATGCCCCTGGCTGACCGCTCCCACCCGGTAGCGTGTTCCGCGTGGAGCGCAGCCTTCAAGACCGCAGGCGACGTCGTCGGCGCGCCGACGAGTCGACCAGCCAGCTGCCGTTCTGGGTGGGCCCCGCGATCGCGCTCGTGCTGGTGCTGATCGTGCAGGCGCTCGTGGTGAAGCTGTACGCGGTGCCGAGCGGGTCGATGGAGCAGACCCTGGAGGCCGGCGACCGCATCCTCGTCGAGCGGATCGTGCCGAGCCCGCACGACCGCGGCGACGTGATCGTCTTCGAGGCGACACCCGAGTGGGGCAGCCTCGGCCCCGTCACGAACGTCGTGGACGGCGCGCTGCGCGTCATCGGCACGGTGACCGGGCTCGGCCCGGGCGCCCCGTACTCGCTGGTCAAGCGCGTCATCGGCCTGCCGGGGGAGGAGGTCGCGTGCTGCGACGCCGAGGGCCGCGTGACGGTCGACGGCGAGCCCCTCGACGAGCCCTACGTCTTCGAGGACCCGGCGTTCGAGCCGGGCACGCTCGACTGCACGACCGAGCAGCGTTCGCTGCGCTGCTTCGGGCCGGTCGCCGTGCCCGAGGGGGAGTTCCTGGTGCTCGGCGACCACCGCAGTGCGTCGTCGGACTCGGTCGTCTCGTGCCGCGGCGCGCCCGAGGGTGCCGACTGTGCGCGCTTCGTGCCCGAGGAGCAGGTCGTCGGGCTCGCGTTCGCGCGGGTCTGGCCGCTGACGCGCATCGGCGCCGTCGACTGAGCCGCGCGGGCGCTCAGAGCCTGGCGTGCAGCAGCTCTGCGACGCCGTGGGGGAAGAACGGGTCGGGCGTCTCGCGGATCGGCACCCACCGGATCGGGCTGCCCTGGTCGAGCACGTGCAGGCGGGCGTCGAGTGGGATCGCGTCGATCTCCGCCGACTCGACCGCGAACACGTGCGCGATCTCGTGGCCCGGCGTCCCCTCGTAGGTGAAGATGTTCTCCACGACCTCGAGCAGCTCGACCCGGCCGAGCGCGACGCCGAGCTCCTCGACGAACTCGCGGCGCAGCGCCTCCTCGGCCGTCTCGCCGAACTCGATGCCGCCGCCGATCGCGCGATGGAACGCGAGCCCCTTCACGCTGTCGTTCCCGTCGAGCACGAGCACGTGCCCGTCGCGGACCGGCAGGCCCACGGCGATGTTCCGGATGCTCGGCATGGCCCGACTCTAGCCCGCGGCGAGGCGCTCCTAGCCCGCTGCGAGGCGCTCGGCCCGCGCCTCGAGGTAGGCGTCGAGCGCCTCGCGGCTCGTGCGGCCCGGCACGTACCCGAACTCGCCCGTGAGCCGGTCGTTCGCGAGCACCGGGCGGTAGCGCAGGAAGTCGAGCTGTTCGGGCCCGTGCACGGTGAGCTTGAGCGCGTGCCCGACGCGCAGGCCGAGCGACAGCACCCATGCGGGCAGCCGCCTCGTGCGCTTGCCCATGGCCGCGGCGATCTCGCGCACGGTCACGACGCCGTCGCCCGCCACGTTGTACGCACCGGCGGGGCCGCCGCCGGCGACCGCGTGCACCATCGCGCCCACCACGTCGTCGACCCAGGCGAAGACGAACGGGCTCGCCGCGCCGCGGATCTCGAGCGGCCGGTCGGCCTCCCAGAGCGCGGTGATCTGGTTGCCCACGGTCGGCCCGAGGATCGTGCCGATGCGGAAGATCACCTGCTCCAGCTCGGGGTGCGAGACGCGCGCCTCGGCGAGCATCTCCTCGACGAGGCGCTTGTGCCGCGAGTAGGGGAAGGTGTCGTTGCCGCGCAGCGCGTCGGTCTCGACGAGCGGCATCGGGTTGTCGGCGTAGTAGCCGTAGGCCGCACCGCTCGACGAGACGACGAGGCGACCGACGCCGGCCTCGACGCAGGCGTCGAGCACGTGGCGCGAGCCCTCGACGTCGACGGCGTACTCCTGCTCGACGGTCGTCGCGGCGCCCGGGTTCACGATCGACGCGAGGTGCACGACCGTGTCGATGCGGTGCTCGCGGAACTGGGGGGCGAGCGTGCCGGGCTCGGTCACGTCGCCGTGCACCGCGACCACGCCGTCGATCGCGCGGCGCGGGGGGCGCAGGTCGCCCGAGACGACGAGCTCGACGCCCGGGTGCGCGGCGAGCGCCGCGACCACGTTCGATCCGAGGAACCCGCTGCCGCCGGTCACGTAGACCCGGCGGCCGCCGGACGCGGCGCTCATGCGGCCACCTCCGCCGTGGCATCCGCCTGCTTCTTCTTCGTGTGCTGCGCCCAGAGACCCGCGACGACGAGGCCGGCGACGATGTCCCAGATGCCCCACCAGCCGGCGACGATCGCCATGCCGCCGAGTCCGCCGAAGAACGTGAAGACGAGGCCGAGGCCCAGCCCGGCGTTGCGGATGCCGACCTCGAAGGTGATGGCCTTCCGCTCGCGCACCGCGAGGCCGCCGACGCGGGCGCTCGCGTAGCCGATCGCGAGCGCGATCGCGTCGTGCAGCGTGACGGCGAGCAGCACCACGCCGATCCACGCGATGAAGTACGAGAAGTTGCCCACCAGCGCGGCCACGATGAAGCCGACGAGGCCGGCGAGGCTCACCCAGCGCATGGTCGGCTGCACCTTCGCGGCGAACCGCGGCCACCTCGTGCGGATGGTGAGGCCGACCGCGAACGGCAGGCCGATCACGAGCAGGATCTCGAGCATCATCTGCCAGCCGTTGAGGCTCACTGCCTCGAGCAGCTCGCTGCCGGTCGGGTGCAGGTTGCCCCAGAACGACAGGCTGAGCGGCAGCAGGAAGATGTAGAGCACGTTCGCGACCGCGGTCATCGACACGCTGAGCGCCACGTTGCCGCCCGAGCGATACGTGAGCACCTGGGAGACGTTGCCCGGCGGGCAGCACGCCACGAGGATCATGCCGAGCGCGATCGAGCCCTGCACGTTCAGCAGCAGCGTCAGGCCGAAGGTGATCGCCGGCAGCAGCACGATCTGCGCGATGAGCGCCACGATCATGGGCTTCGGGGCCTTCGCGACGGCGCGGAAGTCGTCGATCGACGTGTCGAGCGCGATGCCGAACATGATGAGGCCGAGCACCACGCTCAGCGCGATCAGCGAGCCGGGCGTGAAGTTCAGCATCACCTCGTCGATGTTCATGCGCGTGCTCCGGCGGTGGCAGGGGCGGTGTCGGATGCGGCGGAGTCGGCCGCCGCACTCGGCGCATCCGGGCCGGTGACCGGCGCTTCGCCGAACGCCGCCAGCGAGCGACGCACCACGCGCCGGTACGCGTCCTTGTTCACGTAGTACGACATGCGCTCGAGCGCCAGGTACTTGTACCCGCCGGTGAGGTCGGGCCACTGCCCCGCGGCATCCGCTCGCAGCTTCGCGGCCTTCAGCGGGTCGCGTGCGTCGGCGGCGAAGTACGCGGCCACGAGCTCGGCCTGCTCGGCCCGGCCCTGCCAGCCGATGCCGGATGCCTCGATCATGCCGAGCACCGCGAGCCCGTTGAAGCTCGGCGGGAAGATGTTGAGGTAGAGCTTCGGCGAGAAGCCCTCCCAGTTGAGGTCGGACCGGTCGACGAACGGGTAGTCGAGCGTGTAGCCGGTCGCGAGCATGACGAGGTCGTAGTCGCCGTGGGTGCCGTCGCGGAAGTGCACGCGCTCGCCGTCGAACCGCTCGATGTCGGCGCGGATCGAGAGGTCGCCCTGGCCGAGGTGGTTCAGGATCATCGTGTTGACGATCGGGTGCGACTCGTACAGCTTGTAGTCGGGCTTCGGGAAGCCGTACCGGGTCGGGTCGCCCGTGAAGGCGCGCAGCACCGGGGTGTCGACGGCCTGCTTGATGCGCGCGGGCAGCGGGCGGCCCTGGTTCAGCGTGTCGCTCGGCTTGCCGAACAGGTAGCGCGGCACGAAGTAGTAGCCGCGGCGCACGCTCATGTCGACGGATGCCGCGCGGTGCACGGCGTCGACCGCGATGTCGCAGCCCGAGTTGCCCGCGCCGATGATGAGCACGCGCTTGCCCTCGAAGAGCTCGGCGTCCTTGTAGGCACTGGTGTGCAGGATCTCGCCGGTGAACTCGCCGGCGAACGTCGGCACGTTCGGGTGGGCGAGCGTGCCGTTCGCGATCACGACGCCGGTGTACTCGTCGGTGGTGGGGCCGTCGGGGCCGGTCGCGTGCACGAGCCAGCCGCCGTCGGGCGTGCGCTCGACGCGGTCGACGCGGGTCTCGAAGCGGATCAGCTCGCGCAGGCCGAAGTGGTCGGCGTAGTCGTCGAAGTAGCGGCGCAGCTCGCGGTGGCTCGGGTAGTCGGCCGTCGAGTCCATGGGGAACTCGGCGAACTCGGTCGTGGTGCGGCTCGAGATGAGGTGCGCCGACTCGTACATCGTGCTGCGCGGGTTGTCGATGTTCCAGAGCCCGCCGACGTCGGGGGAGGACTCGTAGCCGGTGACGTCGAGCCCGCGTCGCTGCATCGCGCGCAGGCCGGCGAGGCCCGAGGGTCCGGCGCCGATGACGGCGTAGCGGGGTGTGGTGGTCGGCATGGGGTGGTGCTCCTCGTGTACCCGCGACGCCGATGGGGGCGCGGCGCCGCGCCCGCACAGCATACGCGAGCGGCGCTCGGGATTCGAACCGCGGGCCCCGGCTGGGGACGGGGCGTGCGGGCTGCGGGAACCCGCCCGGGCTGTCGTGGGCGCCGACTAGTCTGGTCGCGTGGTCACCGCCCTCTATCGCCGCTACCGGCCCGAGACGTTCGCCGAGATGATCGGCCAGTCCCAGGTGACGGAGCCGCTCATGACCGCGCTCCGCACCGACCGGGTGAACCACGCCTACCTCTTCTCGGGCCCGCGCGGCTGCGGCAAGACCACCTCGGCGCGCATCCTGGCGCGCTGCCTGAACTGCGCAGAGGGCCCCACCGACACCCCCTGCGGCACCTGCCCGAGTTGCGTCGAGCTGTCCCGCTCGGGGGGCGGCTCCCTCGACGTCGTCGAGATCGACGCGGCCAGCCACAACGGCGTCGACGACGCCCGCGACCTGCGCGAGCGCGCGGTGTTCGCCCCGGCGCGCGACCGGTTCAAGATCTTCATCCTCGACGAGGCGCACATGGTGACGCCGCAGGGCTTCAACGCCCTGCTGAAGCTCGTCGAGGAGCCGCCCGAGCACGTGAAGTTCATCTTCGCGACGACCGAGCCCGAGAAGGTGCTCGGCACGATCCGCTCGCGCACGCACCACTACCCGTTCCGCCTCGTTCCGCCCGGGCCCATGCTCGAGTACGTGCAGCAGCTCGCCGACAGCGAGTCGGTGCAGGTCGACGCCGGCGTCCTGCCGCTCGTGGTGCGCGCGGGCGGCGGCTCGCCCCGCGACACGCTCTCGCTGCTCGACCAGCTCATCGCCGGCTCCGAGGGTGACCGCGTCGACTACGAGCGGGCCGTCGCGCTGCTCGGCTTCACGCACGGCGCGCTCCTCGACGAGGTCGTCGACGCCATCGCGGCGCGCGACGCGGCGGCGGCGTTCGCGGCGGTCGACCGGGTCATCCAGACCGGACAGGACCCGCGCCGGTTCGTGGAGGACCTGCTCGAGCGCCTGCGCGACCTGGTCGTGGTCGCCGCGTCGACGCCCGAGGGTGCTGCGGCGGTGCTGCGCGGCATCCCGGAGGACGAGATCGCGCAGATGGGCCGCCAGGCCACGGCGTTCGGCCAGGCCGAGCTCTCGCGCACCGCCGACATCGTCAACGCCGCGCTCACCGAGATGACCGGTGCGACGTCGCCGCGCCTGCACCTGGAGCTCATGCTCGCCCGCACCCTGGTGCCCTCGAGCGACGACAGTTCGCGGGGAGCGCTCGCCCGCGTCGAGCGACTCGAGCGCCGGGTGGGGGTGACGGATGCCTCCGGCGGCGACGCGCCGGAGGCGGCTGCGCCCGCACCGGCGACGACCGCACCGGCGACGCCCGTCGCGGCGGCGTCCGCACCGGCCGCGTCAGCACCGGAGGCAGCCGCCCCGCGACCCGTGCCCGCGCGGCCCGCCGCGACGGAGGCGCCGGCCGCGGAGGAGTCGCCTGCTCCCGCGCCCGCGCCGAAGCCGACCGGACCGGTCACGCTCCAGCAGATCCGCGACGAGTGGCCGCAGGTGCTCTCGGCCGTGCAGGCCGTGCGCCGCAGCGCGTGGATGGTGCTCTTCACGGCGCAGGTGCGCGAGTTCCGCGACGGCCGGGTGCTCGTGCTCGGCTTCCCCAGCCAGTCCGACGTCGAGCAGCTCAAGCAGCCGTCCGCACCCGGTCAGGGTGTCGGAGACCTGCTCAAGCGCGCCGTGCACGAGCGCCTCGGCGTCGAGGTCGCGCTGATCGCCCGCGTCGACGGCGCCGATGACGCGCCTCGCCCCGCGGCGTCTGCCGCCGAGTCCGCTCCGGCGACCGACGCCGAGCCTGCTCCGGCCCGAGTCGCCGAGGCGCGCACCGCCACGAGCACGCGCGCGGAACGTCCCGCGCCGAAGGCGTCGCAGTCCGCGCCTCCGAAGTCCGCACCGCCGAAGGCCGCGCCCCCTGCGCAGCGAACGTCCGCACCGGCGCCCGCGGCCCCGGTCGACTCCTGGGACGTCGTGTCGATCCCGTCCGACGACGACGCCCCGCCCCCCGACGACGAGGAGCCGGCACCCCCGCTCGAGGACGCCGTGCCGGCGCGCGAATCGGCCCCTGCGCCCGAACCGTCTCCCGCGCAGGCGTCCGCTCCTGCGGCGAAGTCGGTTCCCGCGCCCCGGCGCACGAAGCCCGCCCGCCCCGAGGCATCCGCCCCCGCCACCCGCGGCGGTGCGCAGCGCTACGGCGAGGCCGTCGTGCGCGAGGTGCTCGGCGCCACCTTCATCGAGGAGCAGCAGCTGGGCGACCCGCGCTCCGGCGCCGCCGGGGGGAGCTGACCGTGTACGAGGGCATCGTCCAGGACCTCATCGACGAGCTCGGCCGCCTGCCGGGCATCGGGCCGAAGTCGGCGCAGCGCATCGCGTTCCACATCGTGCAGACCGAGAGCTTCGACGTGTCGCGGCTCGCCGAGATCCTGACCGAGGTGCGCGACAAGGTGCGCTTCTGCGAGATCTGCGGCAACGTCGCCGAGCAGTCGACCTGCGCCATCTGCCGCGACCCGCGCCGCGACCCGGCCGTGATCTGCGTGGTCGAGGAGGCGAAGGACGTCGTCGCCATCGAGCGCACGCGCGAGTTCCGCGGCCGCTACCACGTGCTCGGCGGCGCGATCAGCCCGATCGACGGCATCGGCCCCGAGGAGCTGCGCATCCGCCAGCTCATGGAGCGCCTGGCTGACGGCGTCGTGCAGGAGGTCATCATCGCGACCGATCCGAACCTCGAGGGCGAGGCGACCGCCACCTACCTCAGCCGCATGCTGACGACGATCGGCATCCGCATCACGAGGCTCGCCTCGGGCCTGCCGGTCGGCGGCGACCTCGAGTACGCCGACGAGGTCACGCTCGGCCGTGCCTTCGAGGGCCGCCGCGTCGTCAGCTGACCTCAGCGGTCGAGCTGCAGGCGGTGCCAGGCGAGCGCGGTGAGCGCGGCCGCGGCGAGGGGAACGATCGCGACGAGGGCGAGCTGGCCCGCCGACACGGTGCCGGGCTCGATCGCCCACAGCGCGGGCGCCGTGAACGGGAACCACGCACCGACCCCCGCGACGGCCATGACCTGGCTCACCACGACGATGCCGATCGTCGTCGCGATGCCCGGCAGCAGCCCGCGCCCGAGCGTCGCGGCCCACGCGGCGGGCGTGGCGATGCACCCGGTGAGCAGACCGAGCAGCAGCTGACGGCCAAGGGCGGCGGCGGATGCCTCGTCGAGCGCGCCGGCACCCGAGACCGCGCCGACCACCCAGACCGCCACCCCGAGCACGACCGCGGTCGCCGCCACCCAGGAGAGGAAGACCACCAGCTTCGCCACCGCGACCGCCGCCCGCGACACGGGCAGGGCGAACAGCGCGGCCACCGTGCCCTCGGCGAACTCGCGGCCGAACAGCCAGCTGAGCGCGACGCCCATCGCGACCAGCGCCCCGGCGCTCGTCACCTGCGCGGCCATCGCCGACACGGCCGCCCAGCCCTCGAGCTCGGCGACGACGCCGAGCTTCGCGACCACCTGCGTATCGCCCGCGCGCACGGCCAGCGTCATGCCGCCCACGATGAGGGCGACGCCCGCGACGAGCAGCAGGGTCGTCCACCGCAGCACGCGCGACGCGAGGGCCTTGCGCACCTCGACACCGATCGCGACCGCGATCACGACGCACGCTCCACGTCGTCGGCGAGCACCAGCTCGAAGAACTCCCGCTCCGGATCGCGGCCGCCCGGCTGCATCCGCCCGATGATGCGCCCCGCATTCATGACCGAGATGCGGTCGGCGACACGGGCGACCTCGTCGAGGTGGTGGCTCGACACGAGGATGCCCGCCCCGGAATCCGCCCGCCGCCGCAGCGCCGAGCGCAGCAGCAGCACGCCCGACGGGTCGAGTCCGTTGCCCGGCTCGTCGAGCACGATGGCGTCCGGGTCGTGCTGCAGCGCGGCCGCGAGGCCCACGCGCTGGCGGTTTCCGAGCGACAGGCGCCGTGCCGCCACGTCGGCGTAGGGCTCCAGCCGCAGCTCCGCGATCGCCGCGTCGACCGCGCCCGCCACGCGCGACCGCGGCACGGCCCGCAGGCGCGCTGCGACCTCGAGGTTCGCCCGTGCAGTGAGTTCGGGATACGTCGGGGGCGTCTCGACGAGGTGGCCCACTCGCGCCCAATCGTCTCGCGGGGCCCGGGGCAGCGGCTCGCCGAACAGCCGCACCTCGCCACGATCGGGACGGAGCATCCCGAGCAGCAGCCGCATGAGCGTGGTCTTGCCCGCGCCGTTCAGCCCGACCAGCGCGTGGATCTCGCCCGGCTGCACGGCGAGGTCTACCCCGTGCACCCCGGCTCCGCCGCGATAGGCGCGGTGCACGGCCCGGGCCTCGATCGCCGCACTCATCGTCGAGCCTCCGGTCGCTGCTCGAGCACGTCGAGCGCACCGAGCACCGCCTCGCCGAGCCCGCCCTCGTCGGCGTCGGCCCAGGCCAGCAGCGACGCGAGCAGCGCCGCCATCACCGCGGCGGCCGCGATCCTCGCGACGGCCGGGTCCGTTCCGGGCCCGTCGGCCGGGGTGCAGAGCGCCTCGACGATCGCGTCCTCGGTGGCGACGGCGTTGCCGCGCATCGCCGCCTGCAGGCTGGGCGTCCGCGCCGCGATGCGCAGGCGCCGCCGCACCTCGTCGGTCTCGGGCTCGGGCAGCGCGCTCCATGCGACGCGCACCCCGGTCGTGGCGCGCACGAGCGGGGGGAGATGGCCGGGTGCCTCCGCGACCTGGCGCGCGATGACCGGGTCGTACGGGTCGTCGACGAGCGCGCGCTCCTTCGACGCGAAGTGCCGGAAGAAGGTCATCTCGCTCACGCCCGCCGCCGCGGCGATCTGCGCGGCCGTCGTCGCGTCGTAGCCCTGGCGCTCGAACAGCTCGAGCGCGGCGTCCATGAGGCGCTGCCGGGTGCGGGCGCGTCGCCCGCCCGCATTCGTCGCCCTCAGGGGCATCCGCTCGCTCATTCCGCAAATGTTAGTCACTAACACTCCCGTCGGCAACGGCACGGCACGAGACCCGTCGAACGGCTGCGCTCTCGCGGCTGAGAACGCAGCCTTTCGACGGGTCTGGGAGCGCGCAGGGGCAGGCGTCACATGGCCGGGGGCGCATCGGGCCGCACGTATGATGGTCGCGGCGAATCCCGCCCTCGCAATCCACCCGGGAGTACCAGCACCGTGAGCCTGATCGTGCAGAAGTACGGCGGGTCGTCCGTCGCCGACGCGCAGAGCATCAAGCGCGTGGCGAAGCGCATCGTCGAGACGCGCAAGGCCGGCAACGACGTCGTCGTGGCCGTGTCCGCGATGGGCGACACGACCGACGAGCTGATCGACCTCGCGAACGAGGTCACGCCGATCCAGGCGCCGCGCGAGCTCGACATGCTGCTGACCGCGGGCGAGCGCATCTCGATGGCGCTGCTCGCCATGGCGATCAAGGCGATGGGCTACGACGCTCGGTCGTTCACGGGCAGCCAGGCCGGCATGATCACGGATGCCACGCACGGCGCCGCCCGCATCGTCGACGTGACCCCGGTGCGCCTGCGCGAGGCCCTCGACGACGGCGCGATCGTCATCGTCGCCGGCTTCCAGGGCTTCAGCCGCGACACCAAGGACATCACGACGCTCGGCCGCGGCGGCTCCGACACGACCGCCGTCGCGCTCGCCGCAGCGCTGAGCGCCGACGTCTGCGAGATCTACACCGACGTCGACGGCATCTTCACCTCCGACCCCCGCGTCGTGCCGCTCGCGCGCAAGATCGACCGCATCACCAGCGAGGAGATGCTCGAGCTCGCGGCCTCCGGCGCCAAGGTCCTGCACATCCGCGCGGTCGAGTACGCGCGCCGCCACGGCGTGACCCTGCACGTGCGGTCGTCGTTCAGCAACAACGAGGGCACCATCGTCTACGACCCGACGAGCCTGCCCGAAGGGGAAACCATGGAACAGCCCATCATCTCCGGCGTCGCCACCGACCTGAGCGAGGCCAAGATCACCGTCGTCGGCGTGCCCGACGTGCCCGGCGCCGCCGCGAAGATCTTCCGCATCGTCGCCAAGACCAACGCCAACGTGGACATGATCGTGCAGAACGTGTCGGCCGCCGCGACCGGCCGCACCGACATCTCGTTCACGCTGCCCAAGCCCGAGGGCCAGGGCGCGCTCACCGCGCTGCGCAACGAGCAGTCCGAGCTCGGCTTCGAGAGCCTCCAGTACGACGACCAGATCGGCAAGCTCGCCCTCGTCGGCGCCGGCATGCGCACGAACTCGGGCGTCTCGGCGAAGCTCTTCGAGGCGCTCTACGACTCGGGCATCAACATCGAGATGATCTCGACCAGCGAGATCCGCGTCTCGGTCGTCACGCGCGCCGACATGGTGAACGAGGCGGCACGCGCGGTGCACACCGCGTTCGGCCTCGACAACGAGATCGAGGCGGTCGTCTACGCCGGCACGGGCCGCTAGGCGAGGCGACCGGCACGCGGCATCCGTCGCGGACTGCCGGTGATCGACGGAATCCCGCCACGCTCGCGCACGGAGACCGTAATACGTACGGGGCGCCCAGCAACGTCGTGCAGACTGGGGTGTCGTGATGCCGATCCGGGGCATCGGAGGAAGGCCAGACATGGGTGACAGCAACGCAGTCCACATCGGCGTCGTCGGCGCGACCGGCCAGGTCGGCGCGGTCGTGCGACGCCTGCTCGAGGAGCGCGACTTCCCGGTCGCGTCCATCCGCTACTTCGCCTCGGCGCGCTCGGCCGGCACGACCCTGCCGTTCCGCGGCGAGGACATCGTGGTCGAGGACGCCGCGACCGCCGACCCGACCGGCCTCGACATCGCCATCTTCTCCGCCGGCGCGACCCTCTCGAAGGCGCAGGCGCCCCGGTTCGCCGAGGCCGGCGTCACGGTCGTCGACAACTCGTCCGGCTGGCGCATGGACCCCGACGTGCCGCTCGTCGTGAGCGAGGTCAACCCGCACGCCATCGACGAGGCGCGCAAGGGCATCATCGCCAACCCCAACTGCACCACCATGGCCGCGATGCCGGTCATGAAGGTGCTGCACGAGGCCGCGGGCCTCGAGCGCATGGTCGTCTCGACCTACCAGGCCGTGTCGGGTGCGGGCCTCGCGGGCGGCGAGGAGCTGCTCGAGCAGTCGCGCGCCGCCATCGAGCAGGACACCATCGGCCTCGTGCACGACGGCGCCGCCGTCACGATGCCCGAGCCGGTGAAGTTCCCGAAGCCGATCGCGTTCGACGTCGTGCCGCTCGCCGGCTCGATCGTCGACGACGGCGACGAGGAGACCGACGAGGAGAAGAAGCTCCGCAACGAGAGCCGCAAGATCCTCGAGCTGCCGGGCCTGCGCGTCGCGGGCACCTGCGTGCGCGTGCCGGTCTTCACCGGGCACTCGCTCTCGATCGCGGCCGAGTTCGCCAACCCGATCACGCCCGACCGTGCGCGTGAACTGCTGGCGGATGCCCCGGGCGTCGCACTCTCCGACGTGCCGACGCCGCTCGAGGCCGCCGGCAACGACCCGTCGTACGTGGGACGCATCCGCCAGGACCAGTCCGCGGTCGACGGCAAGGGCCTGCTGCTGTTCATCTCGAACGACAACCTGCGCAAGGGCGCGGCGCTGAACGCGGTGCAGATCGCCGAGCTCATCGCGGCCCGCCGGGCGGTGCCCGCCGGCGCCTGACGGCCTCGCCGGCGCGCGACCGATCCGTCAGTCGGCGTCGGGGTGCAGCATCCGCCCCGCGATCTCGTGGTGCGCGAGCCTGCGCAGCGCGAGCACCACGGGCTCGTAGAGCGCGGTGCCGAGCACGGTGTACTCGACGGATGCGGCGGGGTCGTCGCCGGGCAGCCGCTCGAGGTCGAACCCGGCGATGTCGTGCATCGCGCGCCCGTACGCGTCCAACCGCTCGTCGGTCATCGGCAGGCCCGCATCGGACGCGGCGGCCAGCGCCCGATCGAGCTGCGCCATTCCCGCGTACGTCGGGTGCACCCGCCAGCCGAGCCGTTCCATCGCGGCCCGCGCATGCGGGAGGGGGTCCGGCTCGGACGGGTCCGGCTCGGCCGTGGGCGGGGGGAGCGCCGAGACCGCGCTGCCGAGGGTCTCGTAGAGGTCGTCGCCCGGCTCGTCGACCAGGTCGAGGATCGCCCGCGCCTGCTGCAGGCTGAGCCCGACGGAGCCCGTGAGCGCGCGGATCAGCCGCACCCGCCGCACGTGCGTCGCGTCGTAGTCGGCCTGGGTCGCCCCGCGGGCCTCGCCGGCGTGCAGCAGGCCCTCGCGCAGGTAGTACTTGAGCGTCGCGACGGCGACGCCGGTCGCGGCGGCGAGCTCCGAGATGCGCATGCGCCTCCCTGCATTGGCGAGTGATGGTATCCAACGTCGCATCCGATGCTACCGAAGCCCGGGCGGCTCGCCGTGCCTGCGTATCATCCACCCCACGATTCGGGCCGTGAGCCGCCGCTCACTAGACTGTCCGTCGTGCAATCCGAGGAGACCGTCGACGTCGTGCTGATCGGCGGGGGCATCATGAGCGCCACCCTCGCCACCCTCATCCGGGAACTGCAGCCCGACTGGTCGATCCTCGTGCTCGAGCGACTCGGCGAGGTCGCGCAGGAGAGCTCCAACCCGTGGAACAACGCGGGCACGGGGCACGCGGCGCTCTGCGAGCTGAACTACATGCCCGAGCAGGCAGACGGCTCCGTCGACCCCGCCAAGGCGATCAGCATCAACGAGCAGTTCCAGGTGAGCCGGCAGCTCTGGGCCCACCTGGTCGGCGCGGGGGCGCTGCCCGACCCGTCGAAGTTCATCAACCCGACCCCGCACATGACCTTCGTGCGCGGCGCGGCGAACGTCGAGTACCTCCGTCGTCGCTACGAGGTGCTCAAGGACGAGCCGCTCTTCGCGGGAATCGAGTTCACCGACGACATCGACGTGATCGCCGAATGGGCGCCGCTCATGGCGAAGAAGCGCAACCGCCGCCAGAAGGTCGCGGCGACGCGCATCGAGTCGG
This sequence comes from Agromyces rhizosphaerae, assembly GCF_027925245.1. Lineage (NCBI taxonomy): Bacteria > Bacillati > Actinomycetota > Actinomycetes > Micrococcales > Microbacteriaceae > Agromyces > Agromyces rhizosphaerae. The sequence goes on along the minus strand of NZ_BSDP01000001.1, from coordinate 479,246 downwards.
GCACCGACGTCGACTTCGGCGAACTCACGAAGCTGCTGTTCGCCCACGTCGAGTCGCAGGGCGCGACCGTGCGCCTCAACCACGAGGTGCAGGGCATCCGGCGCCGCAAGGACGGCTCGTGGCGCCTCAAGGTGCGGCACACCGTCGGCAACTACCCGCACGTCGTGAACGCGAAGTTCGTCTTCGTCGGCGCGGGCGGCGGCGCCCTGCCGATCCTCCAGCAGTCCGGCATCCCCGAGATCCGCGGCTACGGCGGCTTCCCCATCTCCGGGCAGTTCCTCCGCACGCGCAACCCCAAGATCGTCGCCCAGCACCACGCCAAGGTGTACGGCAAGGCCGCGGTCGGCGCCCCGCCGATGTCGGTGCCGCATCTCGACACGCGCGTGGTCGACGGCGAGGCATCCGTCATGTTCGGTCCGTTCGCCGGGTTCACGCCCAAGTTCCTCAAGCGCTCCACCTGGTTCGACCTGCCGTTCTCGGTGCGCTGGCACAACCTCGGCACCATGCTGCAGGTCGCGTTCCGCAACTTCGACCTCATGAAGTACCTCGTGGGCGAACTGCTGGCGAACCGCGAGCAGAAGATGAACGCGCTGCGGGCCTTCATGCCGACCGCGAAGTCGCGCGACTGGGAGCTCATCACCGCCGGCCAGCGCGTCCAGGTCATGAAGCACGACCCCGAGAAGGGCGGCGTGCTGCAGTTCGGCACCGAGGTCATCACGGGCGCCGACGGCACGATCGCCGGCCTCCTCGGCGCCTCGCCCGGCGCCTCGACGGCCGCGCCGATCATGTTCGACGTGCTGAAGAAGTGCTTCCCCGACCGGTGGGACGCCTGGGAGCCGATGATCCTCGTCATGGTGCCGAGCTTCGGTTCGCGGCTCTCCGACGACCCGAAGAAGGCGAAGGCCTCGCTCGCGCGCACCGCGAAGGCGCTGAAGCTCCCCGCGTAGCCGCCCGCGCGTCGCTCTGGCGCTTTCGTTCGAACGTGTGTTCGAATGGGTGCATGCGCTGGAACGGTCAGGAGCTCGGGGTCGAGGATGCCTCCGCGCTGCCCGGCCTCGGCCGCCTCGACGGGTTCGTGCGCAGCGTGCAGACCCCGGAGTTCGCGGGCATCACCTTCCACGAGGTGCTCGCGAAGTCCGCGCTGAACAAGGTGCCGGGCCCGAGTCGCATGCCCTTCGGCTGGACGATCAACCCGTACCGTGGCTGCAGCCATGCCTGCTCATACTGCCTGCACCCTGACACGCTCATCCTGATGGCGGATGGTCGCCACAAGACGCTCTCGTCGATCCGCATCGGCGATCGCGTCATCGGCACCGAGCGCCGCGGCAGTTACCGGCGCTACGTGTCGACCACCGTCTCGGCGGTCTGGTCGACCAGGAAGCGCGCCCACCGCGTGCGACTGGCGGACGGCACGGAGGTGATCGGCAGCGCGGATCACCGCTTCCTGACCGACCGCGGCTGGAAGTACATCCGCCCGTCGGAGTCGGGGCAGCGCCCGCATCTCACGACGAACAACCGTCTGCAGGGCTTCGGTACCGGACCTGCCCGCGATCTCGTGGGCGACGCGGTCAAGACGCACGCCGACCTGCGGGTCGTCGGAATCGATGATCTCGGCGAGACCGTCGACATGATCGACATCACGACCGGCACCGGCGACTTCATCGCCAACGGGGTCGTCTCCCACAACTGCTTCGCCCGGCCGACGCACGAGTACCTCGACCTCGACGGCGGCGACGACTTCGACCGGCAGATCGTGGTGAAGGTCAACGTCGGCGACGTGCTGCGCAAGGAGCTCGGGCGGGCGAGCTGGCAGCGGCATCCGGTCGCCCTGGGCACCAACACCGACCCGTACCAGCGCGCGGAAGGTCGCTACGCGCTCATGCCGCGCATCATCGACGAGCTCACGGCGAGCCGCACGCCGTTCAGCATCCTCACCAAGGGCACCCTCCTGCGGCGCGACCTCGACAGGCTGGCGGATGCCTCGCGGCACGTGAGCGTCGACATCGCGATGTCGATCGCGATCTACGACGACGAGCTGCAGCAGTCCGTCGAGCACGGCACCCCGACCGCGCCGGCGCGCCTCGCGACCGTGCGGGCCGTGCGCGAGGCGGGGCTCGACTGCGGCGTGTTCCTGATGCCGATTCTGCCGTACCTCACGGACACCCGGGCCCACCTCGACGAGGCACTCCGCCGGGCGAGCGAGGCGGGCGCGACGAGCGTGGTGCACACGGCGCTGCGGCTGAAGCCCGGGGTCAAGGAGTGGTACCTGCAGTGGCTCGCGCGCGAGCACCCCGACCTGCTGCCGAAGTATCGCGCGATGTACCCCGGCCGAGCCGCCGAGCCGCCGAAGGAGTACCGCAGGTGGCTGGCCGCGCGTGTGCGCCCGCTCCTGCGCGCGCACGGGCTGGCGCACGGCGAGGAGAGTCCGGTCACGGGCGGCCCGGCGCACAGTACCAGCGCGCCGACCCTGTGGGAAGCCGATGTGCGTGGTGCTGCGGGACCGCCTACGCTGTTCTGAACCCACCCGAAAGCGGATCGGATGCTCCCCCAGGGCAGCCGCCGCGCAGACCGACCGGAACCAATGATCGATCGCGTCCCGGCCGCCGAACCCGTGTTCGCGCGCGCCGTCAGCTCGGCATCCCTCGCCGCGTCCGCCGCGTGCGTCGGCGTCATGATCGTCATCGCCGCGCTCTCCGTCGTGTTCCGCACCGGCGAGTGGTCGCAGGTCGCGCTCGTGGCCCTCGGCTGGTTCCTCGCACTCGGTGTGGCCGTCGCGCTGGTGGCGTTCCGGCCCGGCGTCGCGCATCGGATCGTGCTGCTGGTCGTCGGCACCACCGTCGTGTTCGCGGCGACGCAGGCCGTCATGACCCTCGACGACCGGATGGCCGACACGAACACCCTCCGCACGGCGCTCCCCGCTGCGGCGATGTTCCTCGCGCTCGGGGCGACCCGCCGCGCGGTGACGTCGATCGTCTGGACGACGATCGGGTACGTGGCTGCGGGCGCGGCCGTCAACGCGGCCGCCCTCGTGGGCGGTCACGTCTTCGCGCCCAACTCCGGCACGATCGCGGTGTTCGCGATGCTCCTCGCCCTCCGCGTGCTGCAGCTCGTCGTCGCACTGCGCCGCCCGGCCACGCCCGCGTCCCGTTCGACACGCGGCGAGCAGGCCGTCACGCGCCTGTTCGAGCGCTGCCGCGACCAACTCTCGGCGGTCGCCGACACGGAGCCGGGCCGTCTCTCCCGCCGGACGCGCGCCCGTATCGCCGGGGCGGGCGTGGGCCCGCTCGGGCCGAGGAGCGCCCCGAGCGCCGCGGCGGCCGATCCGGCCGGCGGGCGACTCGCCTGCGCAGTGCTGTGCGCGGGCGGGGTGCTGGCCCTGGCATTCGCGGCGCTCGTCACCGTCGGCCACCGCGACGAGATCCGCAATCCGGCCGCGGCCGGCCTCGCCTTCGTGCTCCTCGCCGCTGCCTGGGCGGTCGCCATCCGCGCGGCCGCGGACCGGAGGCGCTCGCCGATTCCCGGCGACCGGTACGGGCTCGCGGTGGCACTCGCGATCGCCGCGGCGCTCGCCGAGAACGTGAGCACGGTGGGTGCCAACACGCTGCTCTACGACGACTTCGGCACCGCCCTGGCCGGGCTGCTCATCGTGCTGCTCGCCCCGTTCGCCTCCTGGCGCACCGCGGTCTCCGTGGGCGCGGCGGCGACCGCCGCGGCCGCCGCGATCGCTGCGGGCTCCGCCGCATTCGTGTCGATCGTCGCGCCCGTGCCCACCTTCTCGGTCGTGGCCGCGGCACCGGTGATGGTCGCCACGGCCGCCGCGGTCGCGTTCTCCGCGTCGTTCGCGCGGCACGTGATGCACCGCGACCGTGAGATCCTCGCGAGCGAGTTCGGCCGCCGCCGTCGCCGCCGCGGGAAGGTGGTGTCGGATGCGCCCGAAGGGGCGCCGGCCGGCTCCGCGTGCGCCGACCGCATCGACGTCCTCGAGGCCGAGGCGATGCCACTGCTCGCGCGCGTGGCGGCGTCGGACGAGCTGACGGCGGAGCAGGTCGGGCAGGCGCGCCGGCTGGCCGCACGCCTGCGCGTGGCATCCGCCTGCCGTTCCGATGCGACCTGGCTCGACGACCTCGCCCGGCTCGCCTCCCGCGACTCGGCGCGCATCGTGGTCGACGACGACTGCGGGCTGGCCGACCGGCTCGGCGAGACGCAGCGCGACAGCCTCGCCTCGCTCATCGAGTCGCTCGCGCGGCTCTCCCGCCGCGGCACCGTGCGCGTGCACGTGGTCGCGCCCGAACCGGGGGAGTGGACGCTCACCGTGCAGGCCCCGCCCCCGGCGGACCCGGTCGCGTCGTCCCGGATCGTCGACCCGATGGTGCAGGCGCTGCGCGGGGCCTTCGACCGCGCCGCACTGATCTCCGACCCGGAGGCCGTGCGGGTCGTGCTCCGGCACCGCGAGGACGGGCCGCGCATCGAGCCGATCACGCAGCCGCTCGCCGCGCTGACGCCGGCATTGGCGCGCGTGGCGCCCGAACTGCGATAATCGGCGGACGCAGTCGCCGCGTCCGTCGGCGAACCATCCGACGCCGCGCGGCGCACTCGCGTGACGCGCGACCACATGGAGAAGGCGGCCCATGTCCACCGGCACCTCGCGCGATCAGGTCGCAGAGGTGTTCGGGCGGGCGCTGACGACGAGCATGCGGTGGGGTGCATACGCCGCGCTCGGGCCGGCCTGGCTGATGGCGCTGGTCTCGGCCGTGATGGCGGGCGGCCCCGAGGCCTGGTCCGCGTTCGGCGTGCTGAGCGCCTCGGCCGCCACGCTCGCGCTCGTCGTGCTCCGCCCGTCGGCATGGGGGAGCGCGCTGCACCTCGTCGTCGGCGGCGTCGCGACGTACGTGGTGGCGACCCTCGTGCTCACGGCGTTCCCGCTGCCGGGCTTCGCCAGCACCATCCTGGTCGCGGTGCCCTGGCTCGTCATCATCCTCGCCGGCACGCCCAGGACGCGGTCGTCGATCGCCGTCTGGTGGGCGGTGCTGTCGTACCTCGTCGGGATGGTCGCGCTCGGCACGGCCATCGCCGTGGCGGGGCTGCCGTGGGTGGTGAACCTGCCGGCGACGATCGCATTCGCGCTCGTGCTGACCGTGCGCGTGTACGACGTCCGCAACCTGCACTCGGGCCGGCGGCAGGCGGCGGGGCTGCATCGGGCGCAGCGGGTCGTGCGCGAGATCGCGATCCGGCGCGAGTTCGAGGCGCGCGCGACCGCGCGGCTGCACGACACCGCGCTCAACCATCTGCTCGCCCTCGGCGGGCGGGGGTCCGGACCGCTCGACCCCGCACTGCGCTCGGCGATCCTGCACGACCTCGAGCTGATCGTGGGCCGCGACTGGAGCGAGGAGGCGCGCGATCCCGGGCCGTCGGCGCTGCAGTCGGCGGTCTCGGTGGCGCAGCGCCACGGGCTGGAGGTCCGGGTGTCGGGCACCCCCGAGGCGCTCGACCGCCTGCGCCCGGAGACGTCCGAGGCCCTTCGCGATGCGATCGCGCAGTGCCTGGTGAACGTGGCCGACCACTCGGGCGCGCGCGAGGCGGAGGTCGCCGTGGCGACCGACGGCGACGAGCTGACCGTCGCCGTCGTCGACGACGGGAGCGGGTTCGACCCCGCCGGGGTGCCCGAGGACCGGCTGGGCATCCGCGCGTCCGTGCGCGGGCGCATCGAGCAGGTGGGCGGCCAGGTGCAGCTCTGGTCCACGCCCGGCGTCGGGACGACGGTGCTGCTCGCCGTGCCGGGGGCGGGCCGGTGACCGGGGAGCGGCTGCGTCTCACGCAGCAGTCGGTCGACCCGGTCGCCTCGGTCGCGACCTGGGGGCTCGCGATCGGACACGTCGGCCTCGCCGCCGTCGGCATGGTGGTCGCCGTCGCCGCCCACTCCGACGAGGTCGTCGGGCCGGTGCTGGCGGCGATGGCGATCGGCTTCACGGTCGCGGCGGCGGTGAGCGTCATCGTGTGGACCTCGCCGCGCCTGGCGCCCATGTCGAACGAGCGGCTCTGGGTGGTCATGGCGCTCGCGCTGGGGGCCGCGATCGCCGAGAGCGCCAGCACCGCGGGGGCGAACCAGCTGGTCTCCGACGACGCCGGGCCGGTGGTCGTCGGGCTCATGCTGGTCTCGCTGGCTCCGTACTGCACGTGGCAGTCGCTGCTCACGGCGTGCGGGGTTTCGGCGGGCATCCTCGGCATCCTCACCCTCGAGTCCGCGCAGTACTCCACGATCGACGCACCCCTGCCGGCGTTCGTCGTGGTGGCCGCGCTGCCCGTGCTCGTGCTCGGCGCAGCCGCGGCCGGCTACTCGCGCGCAGTGGTGGACGAGGTGCTCGCCTTCGACCGCCGCGCCGCGATCGCGGTCCTCTCCCGCGACCGCGAGGTCCGCGCCGGCATCGCCCGGACCGTGCAGGAGGGCCGCGTCACGGTGCTCGGTCGAGACGTGCTGCCGTTGCTCGCGGAGGTCACCAGGACCGGCCAGGTCACGCCGGCGCAGGCGGATCGCGCGCGGGAGCTCGCGCACCAGCTCCGCTCGGCACTGGTCGAGGGGGCGGATGCCACCTGGCTCGACGATCTCGTCGGGGTGGAGCTCGGGCGCGGCACGACGCGCATCACGCTCGACGACCCGCACGGCGCCGCGAGCCGGCTCCCCGAGGCGCAGCGCGCCACCGTCGCGGCGGTGGTCGCGTGGCTGTCGGGCGGCCAGGTGACCAGCGATGCGCTCGAGCTGCGGGTCCACGACGACCCGCCGGGGTGCCTCGTCGCGGTGACCGCGACCGGAGTGGCGAATCGGCCGGGCCTGCGCACCGAGGCGCAGAACTTCCTCGGGGTCGTGCGCGTGAGTTTCGACCGGGCCGAACTGCGACTCGGCGACGCGTCCATCCACCTGGAGCTGGCGTATGCGGGCTGAGAGCGGCCGCCGGACGGAACCGGTGCCGAGCGAGCCGCGGGCGACCGTGGCGGTGCTCGACGACCACGCGGTGGTGCTCGACGGCATCATCTCGTGGGTGGAGCGGCACGCGCCCGACCTCGAGGTGGCCGTGCGCGCCACGACCTGGCTCGAGCTCGTCCGTTCGCCGAGATTCCCCGTCGACCTCGTGGTCATGGACTTCCAGCTCGCCGAACCGGTGTCGATCGAGTCCAGGGTGCGCACCTGCAGGGCGGCCGGCGCGGCGGTCGTCGTGGTCAGCGCGCTCGACTCCCGGGAGGCGCGCAGCCGCGCGCTCGACGCGGGGGCGGCGGCATTCGTGCCGAAGTCGGTGCCGGGCACCCGCGTGCTCGACGTGGTGCGGCTGGTGCTCTCACGCGTCCGCGGGGACGGCGCCGCCGGCCGTGCCCCCGACGGGGCGGTCGGCTGGGGCGCCGTGGCGTTCGCACCATGGCTCGGCGTGGCGGACTCGGCGGACGAGGTCGGCTCGGAGACGCCGCGGATCCCGGCGCCGGCCCTGAGCGGATCGGAGCTCACCGCCGTGCGACTCTACGTCGCGGGACGCACGACCACCGAGGTCGCCGACGCGATGGGCGTGAGCTATGAGACCGTGAAGACGTACCTGCGGCGAGTGCGGGAGAAGTACGCGCGCCTCGACCGCCCCGCGAGTCGCAAGAGCGACCTCACCCGCCGCGTGGCGGAGGACGGACTCCTCGAGTAGATGGCGAAGCTGTACTTCCGATACGGCGCGATGAACTCCGGCAAGAGCACCGCGCTGCTGCAGGCCGCGTTCAACTACGAGGAGCGCGGTCACCGCGTGCTGCTCGCGAAGCCGGCCGTCGACACCAAGGGGGCCGAGCACATCGTGTCCCGGCTCGGCGTCACGCGAGAGGTCGACTTCGTGTTCGCCCCGGACGCCGACGCGTTCGCGCTCTTCGAGCATCACCGCGCCGCGTCGGTCGCGCGCGACGGGCACGACGTGAGCTGCCTGCTCGTCGACGAGGCGCAGTTCCTCAGTTCCCGCCAGGTCGACGACCTGCTCCGCGTGGCACTCCTCGACGACGTGCCCGTGCTCGCCTACGGCATCCGCACCGACTTCCAGACGGTCGCGTTCCCGGGCAGCAGGCGGCTCCTCGAGGTCGCGCACAGCCTCGAGGAGCTGAAGACGATCTGCCGGTGCGGTCGGAAGGCGATCTTCAACGGCCGGCGAATCGACGGCCGCTACGTGTTCGACGGCGACCAGGTCGCCATCGACGGCGCCGAGGTCACGTACGAGTCGCTCTGCGGCGTCTGCTACCTCCAGGAGTCGGGCGGCGTGCTGGACGGCTCCTGACGTATCAGGCACCCGCCTCCGCCGGACCGCCCGCGGGGTCGGTCGGGGCGGTGGCGTCCTGCGGTGTCGCAGCCGCCTGCAGGGCCGACACGAGCTCGTCGCGCGCGCGGAGGTACTGCTTGGTCGGCAGGTAGTCGTTGTGCTTCGCGACGGCCCAGATGTACCGGTCCGGTGCGCTCTCGGTGGCGCCGCGGTCGACCGGGTTCCCCTCCGCGTTGTAGCCATAGGCCGGGAAGCCGAGGTAGTCGGTGCGGCGCCACAGGCTGCGCCAGCGGGGCGGAGTCGCCGGGTCTCCGTCGTAGCCCAGTACCCTCGCGAGCGTCTCGTCCGTGCCGTCCTGCGCGAACGGGTCGGTCCCGTGCGTGCGCGAGTCCGGGAACCGCGTCGGCCACTCGTGCCGCACTTGGGCGGCCCACGGGTCGGGCGACCAGAGCGACGGGGCGCGGCAGCCGGGAACGCCGAGCACCCTCGGCCCGAGCACCGAGGGGAAGAACCGACTGAAGTAGGCGCGCAGCTGGGTGCCGTACGACAGCAGCGCGACCCGGTCCGCCGCGCAGGCGTCGTCGTCGCCGGCCTCGGGATGGGGGAGCGTCTGCAGCGGGCCGCGCTCCGGACTCACCCGTTCGTTCGAGAGCGCCAGCACCGAGGCGGCCGCGATCACGGTGCCCATCGAGTGCGCCGCGATCACCACGCCGGTCCGTCCGCGGTAGTCGCGGCGCAGCCACCGGCAGGTGCGTCCGGTGAGTTCGGGCACCGCGCGCTCGCCGTAGCACGGCGGGGCGAACGGGTGACCCGCGCGCGGGAAGAAGCACATGATGTCCCAGAGCAGCGCGAGAGGGCGCTCCGTGTGCGATGCGGCGCGAGCCGCGACCGCGGCCACGGCCGCGATCGCGACGGCCGCGAGGATCGCGACGGCGGCATCGCGGATGCCGATCTCCGCCTCGTCCGGGACGAGGTCGCGGATCGTCTGGAACGCCAGGCTCGACGTCAGCGGTAGGAAGCCGACCGCCGCGAGCACCGCGATGACACCGAGGAGTCCCTCGCCGCGATGCACGATGGTGGCCTGGTTCCGGGCACTGACGATGCGGCGTGCCCGCCCGACGAGTACGTCCTGCGCTTCCTGCTCGGCGTAGTCGGCGGCGGGATCGGCGATGCCGAGCAGGTTCGCCTCGCCGCCGTCCTGATCGGGTTCGGAGCCGAGCGACGGCACGGTGAACTGCGTGCGCCGGGTCAGGGCGCCGATCGCCGAGGCGCCGCCGAGGATGAGCACCAGCAACGCGATCGCGGCGATCACGACGCTGTACCGCTCGTACGCGGACGGGGCATCCAGGGGCGTGGAGCCGGGCTCGGGCGGCGTACGCCAGATGAACTCGGTCTCGCCCGCGTCGGTCGAGGTACCGAGCCACGAGTTCACGCCGAGCACGAGCAGGCTCGAGATGACCATCGAGGTGAGCAGGGCGAGCAGCATCCCGACCGCGGGTCCCATGCCGGCCCAGGCGACGAACCGCGTGTCGGTCCATCGGCGACGCGCCCAGACGACCAGGAAGTACGCCACGACGCAGGCGACCGCCGTGCCGAGCAGCAGCCAGTCGAGGGTGATGCCGGCGAGCCGGGTGTCGGCGTACCCCAGCGGGTCTGCCAGCTCGCTCGCGAGCAGCAGTGCCAGCGCGCCGAGCAGCAGGGTGAACGAGATCCCCTTCGGCACCCCGCGGGTCCAGCCCGCCCCGGCGTAGGCGACGCCCAAGGCGGCCACCGCGAGCGCGTTCGGCGCCGCGATCAGGCCGAGGAACGGCGTGCCGTCCGCGGCCTCGGGCTCGCGCACCCAGGTGGTGCCGATCATCACGCCGACGTATGCGATGTACAGCACCGCGGCGACCACCAGCATCGCCGTCGCGCTCCGCCTGGCGCGTGCAGCATGGATCTGGCTCTTCGGGCTCGTCGCGGCGACCACGAGCACCGCCGAGAACGCAACGATCAGGAGGCCTGCTCCGACGACCACCGGAAAGACCGGACCCGAGGCGAACAGCGACGTCGCGCAATCCGCTCCGCACGCGGTGCGGTCCCCGGCGAACGCGGCGTCCCAGCCCAGCAGCATCAGGACGAGGCCGATGGATGCCGCGAAGTGCAGTTGCTCGCTGGTCGAGGTGACCCGAGCCATCGACCAGAAGCCGTGCGTGGCCAGCAGGGGTCGGCGGCGCTCCTCGCCCGCCATGAACGTGTCGCTGAACTGGGCGACGTTCGACTCGTAGTTGACGCGGCCCCGGCGAGAGACGATGTAGATCAGCGCCATCGCGGCGATCGGCCCGAGGCTGAAGAGCGCGGCGCGCGCGGCGCGATCGAGCCCGAGGAGACCGTCGAAGATCGCCGGAAGCGCGGCGCACACCTGTTCGCCGCGGAAGCACTGCACGCCGATCAGGTCGACGGCGACCGACATGAAGGCGGCCATGTAGATCAGGGTGAGCGTGAGCGCGAACAGGCGCAGCGTCTTCGCACCCCGGCCACCGCTCCACTTCTCCTCGTTCGCGCTGTCGGGCAGCGGGATGCGACGGGTCCAGTACGCGATGTTCGTGAGTCCGAACGGCAGCACGAAGAGCCACCCGAGGTGCACGAACACACGGCCGATCGCCGCGATCGCCGTCCCCCCGGTGCGGGCGAGCCGACCCCATGAGTACGCCTCCGTCGACGCGATGCCGGTCTTCGGGTCGACGGTGTCGTTGTCGTCGTCCTTCCGGCTCCAGAACGACCCCAGGTCGTCGCCGAGGCGTCGCGTGATCTCGTCCGGCTCCGACTCCAGCATGACCGCGGGCGGTGCGTTCGCGATGCCGTGCACCCGGATCTCCAGCACATATGCCGGCTTGCTCGGTTCGTCGGGCGCCGCCGCGTGGCGTGGCGCGGACACGTGATCGGACGATTCGCTCATCTCCGGAACACCCCCACTGGCCCGGTGGCGCGTCCTCGGCGCCGTCAGGCTCAGTGTGGCGCGGGTCGCGGCACCGCGGCAACCGTGTCCACCCGGACCCCAGGCTCCGCGGAGACGCCGAGGACCTGTGCCAGCATGGCTCACATGCGCGACGCCGAGACCCGCAGCGACCCCGTCGCGACGCCGTTCGCCGCGGCGCGGCGCGTCGACGGCGTCGATGCCGCACGCGGGCTCGCGCTCGTCGGCATGTTCGTGGCGCACCTCGCGCCCGATGCCTCAGCCGGAACGCTCGAGGCGACCCTGCTGAGCGTCGCCGACGAGCGCCCGCGGCTGCTCTTCGCGCTCGCGGCCGGCATCGGCCTCGGCCTGCTCACCGGTGGCGAGCGGCCCACCTCGCAGGGGGACCGGGGCGAGCTGCGCCGCCAGCTCACCGTGCGCGCGGTCCTGCTGCTCCTGCTCGGGCTGCTGCTCATGTACATACTGCAGCCCCTGGTCTCGGTCATCCTCGACGAGTACGGCATCGCCTTCCTCCTCCTGCTGCCGCTCGTGTTCCTGCCGCGACCGCTCCTGCTCGGGCTGGGCGCCGGGCTGCTCGTGATCATGCCGGGCCTCGCGCTGGCGCTCAGCGCGACCGAGCCGGTGCGGGACGCGCGCAGCGGCCGTACCTTCCTGCTCGTGGACTGGTTCCTCAGCGGCTCGTACCCCGTGCTGGTCTGGGTCCCCGTGATGCTCGTCGGGCTGGCGTTCGCCCGATACGGGTTGCGGCGTCCTTCGACGACGGCAATCGCCGGTCTCGTCGGGCTCGCGGCGGTCGTGGCGTACCTCCCCGGCAACGCGTTGCTCGACATGGGTTCGGGCACGCTCGCCGACGCCGTCGGCACGTCCCTGGTGACGTTCGCGAACGTCGGCGCCGGCTTGGCGCTCACGGCCGCGCTCCTGGCCGTCACGCAGTGGGGCACGGATGCCACGAGGCGCGCCGCCTCCATCGCGCTGTCGCCGCTGTCGGCGATGGGATCGATGCCGCTCACCGTCTACACGGCGCACGTCGTCGTCATCTCGCAGGCGATCCGGATCGAGGACGGCGTTCCCGAGGACGACTCCTGGACGCTGCTCGCACTGACGATCCTCGGGTCGATGGCGTTCGCGCTCGCGTGGCGCAGATGGGTCGGACGGGGCCCGCTCGAGGCGCTCTTCCGATGGGTCAGCGGCCGGGATCGCATTCGGAGGCGCTCCGAGCCGGGCGGGATGCGAACATGGGAGGACTCCGACGGATCCGAGACGAACGGGGAGCCGACTCGCTGATGCCTGCCGTGACCGCACGGGCGCGCCGAGCCCTCTCCCGGCTGTCGGGTGATCCCCGCGTGCTCGACGCGATCGCCGGGGTGGCGATCCGCAGGGCGCTGCGGCGCCGGCGGCCCGGACGCCTGGCCGTGCTCCTCGGCCCGCCCGGCAGGGGCAACATCGGCGATCAGGCACTCGTCGAGGCCTTCTGCGAGAACGTCACCGGACCCGTCGTGGTCGTCGTCCGGGCTTCCGGCGACGTCGAGGTCCCGGCACAGCTGTCGACGCGCGTCCGGGTCGAGGTGCTCCCGGGGCTGCTCTACGGCGGCGCCCGCAGCCACGCGCGCGATGCGGCGCGCCTCGGGCGCCTGCTCGCCGATGCGTCGTCGTTCTCCGTGGTCGGCGCCGACATCATGGACGGCGCATACGCGCATCGCGCCTCGATCGCACGGGCCAACCTCGCCGCGCGGGCGAGCCGGGCGGGGATCGACTCGCGCATCCTCGGATTCAGCTGGAACGACGCGCCCCACCCCGGAGCGCTCGCGGCGGTCCGCCGGGCGAGTCGTTCCGGGGTCCGTCTCCTCGCCCGCGATCCGGTCTCCGCGTCCCGGCTCGCCGAGGCCGGGGTCCCGACGGACGAGACGGCCGACATCGTGTTCTCCGCACGAACGACGGACTCGCGCGTGGCGGACCGCGTGGTCGAGCGTGTCGGCGACGACTTCGCGATCGTGAACGCGAGCGGACTCGTCGCTGGCGATCACGACCAGCTGGACGACCTCGAGGGTGTCGTCGACAGGCTGCGCGCCGGCGGCCGGGGCGTGCTGATCCTCCCGCACGTGTCCCGACCGGGTGGTGACGACATCGCGGTGTGCCGCGAGCTCGCCGCGCGCGTGGACGCCGGGGTGCTCGGCGGCGACCGCCCGCCGTCCGGAGTCCTGCTCATCGACCGTCTCGTCTCGCCCGCGGAGATCCGGGGGCTCGCGCGGCGGGCGCGCCTGACGGTGACCGGTCGGATGCACCTGGCCATCATGTCGATCATGCACGGAGTGCCGGCGGTCACCGTCTCCACGCAGGGCAAGGTCGAGGGACTCATGGAGCGCACCGGTACTCCCGGCCTGTGCATCGCGCCGGGCCCGGGGTTCGGCGATCGGGTGCACGCCGCGCTCGACGCGATCGAGTCGGGGGCCGCGGTCCGTGAGCGCGTCCGAGCCGCCGCGCCCCGCCTCGTGGCGGACGCGGAGCGCAATCTCGACGGGCTTCCGGCAGCCGGCGCCGGGGCCTGATCGGCGAGCGCCGGGCCGCGGGAGGTCGGGGCTCGACGGTCCCGCGTCGGTGCGCGTGTGCACGACGGGTCCGCGTAGGGGAGAATTGAAGCCGCTCTGAAGGAGGAACATGAGAATCTCGGTGATCGGCTGCGGCTACCTGGGCGCGGTGCACGCGTCCGCGATGGCGGAGCTCGGACACGACGTGATCGGCATCGACGTCGACGAGTCGAAGATCGCACGGCTTGCAGCGGGCGCTCCGCCCTTCTACGAGCCGGGCCTCCCCGAGATCCTGACCTCGGCGACCGCGAGCGGCCGGCTCCGCTTCAGCACCGACTCGGCCGATGCCGCCGACGCCGACGTCCACTTCATCGCCGTCGGCACGCCGCAGGCCCAGGGCGGCTACGCCGCCGACCTGACCTACGTCGACGCCGCGGTCGACGGGCTCATCCCGCACCTGAAGCCGGGCAGCCTGGTGGTGGGCAAGAGCACGGTCCCGGTCGGGACCGCTGCCCGGCTCGCGGAGCGCGTCGCGGCGGGCAGCGAGGCCACGCTGGCCTGGAACCCCGAGTTCCTGCGCGAGGGCTTCGCCGTGGAGGACACGATCCGCCCCGACCGTCTGGTCTACGGCGTCGCCGACCAGCGCGCGGCAGATGTCCTCGACGAGGTGTACGCGCAGGCGCTCGAGGCGGGCACGCCCCGCATCACGACCGACTTCGCGACCGCCGAGCTCGTGAAAGTGTCCGCGAACGCGTTCCTCGCGACGAAGATCAGCTTCATCAACGCGATGGCCGAGATCGCGGAGTCCACAGGCGCCGACGTCACCGCGCTCGCCGATGCGATCGGCCACGACGCCCGGATCGGCCGCCGGTTCCTCAACGCCGGCGTCGGGTTCGGCGGCGGGTGCCTCCCGAAGGACATCCGCGCGTTCAGCGCCCGCGCCGAGGAGCTCGGTCGTGGTGAGTCCGTGGCCTTCCTGAAGGAGGTCGACGCGATCAACCTCCGCCGCCGCCAGCGGGTCGTCGACCTCGCGGTCGAGGCCCTCGACGGCCAGATCCACACCTCGAAGATCGCGGTGCTCGGCGTGACCTTCAAGCCCGACTCCGACGACGTCCGCGACTCCCCGGCACTCGACGTGGCGGTGCAGCTGAAGGGCCTCGGCGCGCGAGTCGTCGCGACCGACCCGCAGGGCATCGAGAACGCGCGGGCCAGGCATCCGCAGCTCGAGTACGCCGAGCAGGCCGATGACGCGCTGCGCGACGCGGACCTCGTCGTGCTGGTGACCGAGTGGCGCGAGTACCGGGACCTCGATCCCGCAGCGGCCGCGGCCCTGGTCACGACGCCCACCGTGATCGACGGGCGCAACGTGCTCTCGCCCGAGGCGTGGCGTGCCGCCGGCTTCACCTACCACGGCATGGGTCGGCCCTAGGGCGACTCGCGCGCCCGGTAACGATCCGGGTTACCATGTCCCCAGAACAGGGGGCAATTTCGTGTGCGCGGCGTCATCGCGTGCAACGATTGCAGCACCCGCGCACGCCGGCGGCCGAGCCCGACCTCGGTCCCGGACGTCCTGACCCGACGTCGCGCGCGCGGGAACGGGCCGCGAGCGGGAGGGAGCCGGCCGGGTGACGACGACCAACCAGCGACTCCGGGCGGCGAGCCGTCTCGAGCGCTGGCAGCGCGACTACGCCGCGCGCCTCTTCGCGACCGACCTGGTCGTGATCGTCGTCGCGGTCTTCGGCTCCCAGTTCCTCCGCTTCGGCGAGAACGCCGCAGGCCAGCGGATCGCCGAGCAGTCGATCAGCTACACGCTGGTCTCGCTCGTGCTCGTCTCGGTCTGGATGGTGGCGCTCGACCTCTTCGCGACGCGCGACCACACCATCATCGGCGCCGGCTCCACCGAGTATCGTCGCCTGGTCGACGCGACGATCCGCGTGTTCGGCGTCCTGGCGATCGTCGCGTTCCTCGCCCAGTCGCAGATCGGACGCGGCTACGTCCTGATCGCCCTGCCGGGCGGACTCCTGCTCCTGCTCGCGAGCCGCTGGTGCTGGCGGCAGTGGCTCGTGCGTCGTCGCGCGACCGGACGATACAGCCGACGCGTCCTCCTCGTGGGCGAGCGCGCCAAGGCGCTGCACGTCGCCGAGCAGATGGGCCGCGCCCCGACGGGCGGGTTCCGCATCGTCGGCGCCGTCACCGACCACGGCTCGGTCGAGCACGATCTCGTCGAGGGCATCCCGGTGCTCGGCGGATTCCCGCAGGTGCTCGAGGCGCTCGACGAGTCCGACGCCGACACCGTGATCTACGCCGGCTCCGACCTGGTCCACCCCGACCAGCTGCGCGAGCTGGGCTGGGATCTCGAGGAGCGGCAGGTCGGCCTCGTCATGGCCCCGGCGCTCGTCGACGTGGCCGGCCCGCGCATCCATGCGACGCCGGTCGCCGGCCTCCCGCTGATCCACGTGGACTATCCGCGGTTCATCGGTCGCAAGTACGTCACGAAGCGCGTCTTCGACATCGTCGTGTCCTCGCTCGCCCTGCTGCTGCTCGGCCCCGTCTTCCTGGTCATCGCGCTGGTGGTGCGCCGCGACAGCCCCGGCCCGGCGTTCTTCTCGCAGGAGCGGGTCGGCCTGAACGGCTCGACGTTCCGCATGCTGAAGTTCCGCTCGATGGTCGACGACGCCGAGGGGCAGCTGCCGGGCCTCCTCGACAAGTCGGACGGCAACGACGTGCTGTTCAAGCTGCGCGCCGACCCGCGCGTGACGCGCATCGGTGCCGTGCTGCGGCGTTACAGCTTGGACGAACTGCCCCAGCTCGTCAACGTGCTGCGCGGCGAGATGTCGCTGGTGGGGCCCCGGCCGCCGCTCCCGCGAGAGGTCGAGCGATACGGACGCGCGGCAGAACGACGGCTGCTCGTGCGTCCCGGCATCACCGGGCTCTGGCAGGTCAGCGGCCGCTCCGATCTCTCCTGGTCGGACAGCCTGCGCCTCGATCTCTACTACGTCGAGAACTGGTCGCTCACGGGCGACGTCATCGTGCTGATGCGGACCGTCCGGGCCGTCGCGGGCTCCCGCGGCGCGTACTGAGCGCCGCGCGCCACCACCCCCGAACAGGGGGATAACGACTCGGTGGATACTCGGCCGCGACGCGGCGTCTGGGGCTACGATTGCGCTCGTGTCACTGAATCTCGACGAGGCGGAGGTTCCCGCGCGCAAGCGCACGGGACTGCGCGTCACGCTCATCACGCTCGGAGCGATCCTGGGCGTGATCGCGATCGGCGTGGCCGTCGTCGCGATCTTCATCGGTACCATCGCGCGCACCTGGGACGAGGAGACGGCCAAGCTCGCCGAGGAGGACACGTTCCCCGAGGAGACGCTCCGTCCGCCGATCATCGAGGAGGGCGACGCCGCGAACGCGGTGAACATCCTCCTGCTCGGCTCGGACACGCGCGACGCCGTCGGCGATGACATCTCAGACCTCCCCGGGGGCCAGCGCTCCGACACGATCATGGTCGTGAACATCTCGGGCGACCGCGAGCACGTCACCGTGATGTCGATCCTCCGCGACAGCTGGGTCGAGATCCCCGGCCACGGCACCGCCAAGATCAACGCCGCGCTGTCGTGGGGCGGGGTGCCCCTGACCGTGCAGGTGATCGAGGGGCTGATCGACACGCGCATCGACCAGGTCGCGATCGTCGACGCCGAGAGCTTCAAGGGCCTGACCGACGCGCTCGGCGGGGTCGACATCAACAACCCGATCGCGTTCCAGAGCACCCACATCGACCACTTCTACCCACAGGGCGTGCAGCACCTCGATGGCGAGCTGGCGATGGCCTACGCGCGCGAGCGGAAGGCCTATGCGGACGGCGACTACCAGCGCGTGCGCAACCAGCAGCTGTTCATCAGCTCGGTGATGGACTCGGCGCTCAGTGCCGACACGGCGCTCAACCCGGGACGCGTGGTCGACATCGTCAGCGCCGTCTCGCCGTTCGTGACGGTCAGCGAGGGGCTGAACGCCGGCTACGTGGGCGGGCTGGCCCTCGAGATGACCTCGATCCGCAAGGACGACATCAACTTCTTCACCATGCCGACGTCCGGCATCGGCGTCTCGGCCGACGGCCAGTCCATCGTGCTGGTCGACCAGTCGCGCATCCCGGAGATGCAGGAGGCGTGGGCCGAGGACGAGGTCGCCGACTTCGCCGATCTGGTGAAATCCGGCGGCTGAGCCCCGGCTCCGCTCAGGAGCGATCTGCCTCCGCGCGCGCGCGACGCGCCTCGGCGCGGTCCATCGCGAACGCCACCGCGCAGCCCACCAGCACGCCGATACCGTTCGAGACGATGTCGCGCAGGTCGGAGGTGCGCTCCGGGAGGTACCTCCCCTGAAGGAACTCCGCGGTCGCGCTGACGGCGATCCCCAGTACCAGCGTGACGGCGACGCGCGCCCATGCAGGGCGGAGCACCCGTCCCGACAGCCACCAGCCGAGCATCCCCATCGGCAGGAACAGCAGCATGTTCGACGTGAACTCGATGAGGATGTACGTGTACCGGGATGCGATGCCGATGCTCCCCATCGCGTCGAGCACGAGCACGAACCTGGTGCCGCGCTCACCCTCGATCGGGTAGGGGTAGCCGAGCGTGAGTGCGAGCAGCGCCACGTAGGCCACGGTCAGCAGGACCGTGAGCCACGGCCGCCTGCGGAACCACCCCACGCGCACAGCCTAGGCGCAACTCCGGGTGCCGCGAAGTGGTCCGCTGCAGGCTGCGCAGTCATCGCTCGCGGCCCGGAGAGACGACGAGACCCCCTCCGAGGAGGGGGTCTCGATGGTCGGGGTGACAGGATTTGAACCTGCGACCTCTTCGTCCCGAACGAAGCGCGCTACCAAGCTGCGCCACACCCCGGTGGCCGTAAGGCCTCAACAAGGATAGCCGATAATCCGAGTGCTCCCGACCACGGACGGTCCCGGCCCTACGGCGCCGCCACGAGGGTGAGCAGCGTCGCCTCGGGCGGGCAGGCGAACCGCACCGGCGCGGTGATCGCCGTGCCCAGGCCCGCGGACACGTTGAGGTAGGCGGTGTGGAGTCCGTGGCCCCAGAGGCTCAGCCCGCGTGCCTGCGAGCGCGGGATGTCGCAGTTGGTGACGAGTGCCCCGTAGCCGGGGACGCGCACCTGGCCGCCGTGCGTGTGTCCCGCGAGGATGAGTTGCGCGCCGTGGTTGACGAAGGAGCCGAGCACGCGCCGGTAGGGAGCGTGGGTGACGCCGATGGTCACCGTCGGCCGGTCCTCGGCGCCGTCGCCGGACCACGAGTCGTCGCCCCACGGGTCGCCCTCGCGCAACTCGTCGATGGCCGTCGTGATGAGGTCCAGCCGGTCGAATCCCTTGTGGGCGTCGTCCACCCCGAAGAACTCCAGGTTCGTGCCACGGAGTTCCATCGCGGCCGCGGCGTTGTCGAGGTCGACCCAGCCCAGCTCGGCGAAGAAGGCGTGCAGCGCTTCGATGTCGAGGCGCGACGCGCCCGACCCGCCGACCTTCGAGGGGCCCGCGAAGTAGCCGAACGGATTCTTCAGCGTCGGTCCGAAGTAGTCGTTCGACCCGTTGACGAAGACGCCGGGCACGCCGGCGAAGGGCTCCAGGGCGCGACGGACGCCCTCCAGGCCCCGCGCGTGGCCGAGATTGTCGCCCGTGTCGACCACGAGGTCGGGCTGCAGCGCGGCGAGGCTGCGCACCCACTCCTGCTTGTGGCGCTGCCAGGGCGCCATGTGCAGGTCGGAGATGTGCAGCACGCGGATCGGGTCCGCACCCGACGGGAGCACCGGCACGGTGACCTCACGCAGCGTCCACCGGGTGCGCTCGACGAGCGCACCGTACGCGAACGCACCGAGTCCCACCGCACCGACCGCGGTCAGTGCGGCGGCGACTCCGCTCCGTCCGAGTCGGGTCACCCGCCGCCGCCGCCGTTGGTGCCGTTCCCGGTACCGCCGTCGCCGCCGTCGCCGCCGCCGCCGATGTCCACGACGAAGCGGCCGATGACGATCGTCACGCGCGAGCCCTGGCGGGCCTCCTGCCCGCCTCCGGGATCCTGCGAGATCACGACGCCGTCCTTCGTCGGATCGAGCACGTCCTCCTCGCGCACGCGAACGTTGTAGCCGGAGAGCTGGTCGCGTGCGGCCTGCTCGGTCATGCCCACCACGTCGGGCACGGCGCTGACCTTGCCGTTGGAGACGTTCACGATGATCACGGTGCCGCGGCCCGCCTGGCCCTCGGGGCTGATGCTCGAGACCCGGCCCTCAGGCTGGCTCGAGTCCTCCTCCTTGCCCTCCTCGTAGACGAAGCCGGCCTCCTCGAGTGCCGTCTGCGCCGCCTCGGGGGTGAGGCCCACGACGTCGGGGATGTCGATCAGCACCTGCTTGAAGAACTCGGCGTTCGCCTCGGGGAACGCCTCGCCGCCGTACTTCGCGTCAGCGACCGTCATGATGTCCTTCCACATGCGGTGACGTGCCGTCGCGGCGGGGCCGGAGTCCCAGTAGATGTTGCGCAGCGCGACCTGGCGCCCGGCGGGCGCGGTCACGTGGCCGACCCACACGGCGGTGGCGACCTTGGTGCTCGCGCCGTTCATCCAGGTGTCCTTGGAGTCGTCGGTCGTACCGGTCTTGCCGATGTGCGCCACGCCCGAGTACGTGTTCGATGCGACCGCGGTGCCGCCGCCGGCGAAGGTCTGCTGCATCGCATACTGCATCGCCGCTGCCACGTCGGTGGTCACCGACTGCGTGCAGACCGGTTCGGGCGAGTAGATGGCCTCGCCCTCCGCGTCGCGGATCTTCTTGATGGCGTTGGGCTCGCAGGTCAGGCCGTTGTTGGCGATGCCCGCGTATGCCGCGGCCATCGTGACCGGCGCGATCTCCTGCGTGCCGAGCACGTCGGAGGGGTTCATCTGCAGCGGGTTGCCGTCGGCGCGGTGGATGCCGAACGCCTGGGCCGTCTCCTTGATGCCGCACAGGTCGAGCTGCTGCGCCATCGCGACGAAGCTCGTGTTGACCGACCACTTGGTGGCGTCCACCGAGTTCGTGGCGACGCGGCCGTCGTCGTTCTTCGGGTCGAACGAGCCCACGAAGTCGCCGTCGCAGGTGTTGGTGAAGTGGGTGAACTCGCGCCGCTGGCCGTTGAACGACTCGAGCAGCGAGTGACCCTCGTTGAGCCACTCCGCGAGCGTGAACACCTTGTACGTCGATCCGGGCTGGAACCCGCTCGAGCCGCCGTACGCGTAGTCGGTGTTGTAGTTCACCGCCGAGTACTGGGCACCCTTGGCGAGCACGTCCGGGTCGTTCGAGAACGTCTTGTTCTGCGTCATCGCGAGGATGTCGCCGGTACCGGGCTGCACGCTCACCGCCGTCGAGCCGACGTCGAACCGGGCATCCACCGAGGGCACGTTCGCCTTCATCGTCGCCACGGCCGCCTTCTGGAGGCTGGTGTCGATCGTGGTGTAGATGTTGAGGCCGCCCTTCTGGAGCAGCTGCAGGCCCTCGTTGACGTCCTCGGTCTCCGGGTCGTCGAGCTTGTTGCGGACCTCCCAGGTCACGTAGTCGCAGAAGTACCCGAGGTCGCCGGCCGACTGGCAGCCGGTGCTCGGCTCCGTGATCGTCGGCTCGACGGGCGTCGCGATGGCCTCGTCGTACTCCTCCTGCGTGATCTTCTGGTACTCCAGCATCTCGCCGAGGATGTAGTTGCGGCGGTCCATGTTCGCCGCGTACGGGACCGACTCGCCGTCGGCGTTCACCGTCTCGGCGCCGTTGGTCTCGCTGTCCGGGTAGTCGAGCCGGAACTTCTCGGGGTTGTTCACGATCGCGATGAGGCTCGCCGCCTGGGCGAGCGAGAGCTCGCTCGCGGACTTGTCGAAGTAGTACTTCGCTGCCGACTCGATGCCGTACACGCGCCCGCCGAAGTGCGCGATGTTGAGGTACCCGAGCAGGACCTCGTCCTTCGTGAACTGCTTCTCGAGGGTGATCGCGTACCGGATCTCCTTGAGCTTGCGCTCCGGGGTCGTCGCGGTCGCCTCGAGGTATGCGGCCTGCTCCTCCTCCGCGGTCGTCGCCTCGGCGATGCCCTGCTGGATGAGCACGTTCTTGATGTACTGCTGGGTGATGGACGAGCCGCCCTGCACGTCGCGGTTCAGCACGTACGTGCTCACGGCACCGCGGATCGTGCCCTGCAGGTCGACGCCGCCGTGCTCGTAGAAGCGCGGGTCCTCACCGGAGATCGCGGCGTCCTTGACGTACTGGCTGATGTCGTCCCAGGCCACCTCCTCGCGGTTCTGGTCGAAGAACGAGGCGATGGGTCGCCAGTCCGCGCCGTACTTGGCGTAGATGGTGGACTTCTGCGACAGGTCGTCGATCTCGAGGTATCCGGGGAGGTTCTCGAACATGCTGATGGAGCTGTTCGCCGCCATACCGGTCACGGCAAGTGCAGGGGTGACCGTGGCGGTGACGAGCACGCCGGCGAGCGCGCTCAGGCCGATGAGGCCGAGCACGCCTTCGGCGGCACCGCGCAGGGTACGGTTTTGGGCAGACATATAGTGGAGCCTATCGCCGCAGGCTGGCAAACCGCTCCACCGCCACACACCTCCGGCAGACCACCCGACGAAGGAGCCACATGCCCGCCTGGGAGTACGTCACCACGCCGCTGCTGATCCACAACACGGCGGCGATCCTGAACAACTGGGGGCGTGACGGCTGGGAGCTCGTGCAGGTCGTCAGCGGTCCGGAGGGCGGGCTCGTGGCCTACCTGAAGCGACCCGTCGGGGGCGGTGACTCGCAGGCCGCGTCGGCCGGCGCCGCCGCGGCGGCCGAGGCCGCGAAGCAGTTCGAGGGCGAGCAGTGACCGGCACGGTCGCCGCCCGGCTCGCCGAGCTCGGGCTCGAGCTCCCCGCCGTCGCCGCGCCCGTCGCCGCGTACGTGCCCGCCGTCGTGAGCGGCAATCTGGCCTTCACCTCGGGCCAGCTCCCGTTCGTCGACGGCGCGCTCCCCGAGACCGGCAAGGTCGGCACGGGCGAGGGGCAGGTCGATGCGGATGCCGCGAAGGGCTACGCCCGCACCTGCATCCTCAACGCGCTCGCCGCCGCCGAGTCGGTCATCGGGTCGCTCGACCGGGTCACGCGCGTCGTGAAGGTCACCGGCTTCGTGGCATCCGACCCGTCGTTCACCGGGCAGCCCGGCGTGATCAACGGCGCGTCCGAGCTGCTCGGCGAGGTCTTCGGCGATGCCGGCCGTCACGCGCGCTCGGCCGTCGGCGTGCCCGTGCTGCCGCTCGACTCGCCGGTCGAGGTCGAGCTCGTCGTCGAGTTCGCGTAGCGGCACGCCGCCCGCACCCGGTGGGGGAGGGCGGACGCCGGCTCGCGGCATCCGCCCCGCACCGTGATCAGCGCACCTGCGCGCTGATGATCTCCATGATCGACGTGTCGGCGAGCGTCGTGGTGTCGCCGACCTCGCGGCCCTCGGCGAGATCGCGCAGCAGTCGCCGCATGATCTTGCCCGAGCGCGTCTTCGGCAGCTCGTTCACGATGAACACCTGACGGGGCCTGGCGATCGCACCGATCTCCTTGGCGACGTGCGCGCGGAGCTCCTGGCTCGTCGCCTCGGTGTCGCTCGCCGCCGAGACCTGCCGGTCCTTGAGGATCACGAACGCGACGACCGCCTGGCCGGTTGTCTCGTCGGACGCGCCGACGACCGCCGCCTCCGCGGTGAGCGGATGCGCGACGAGCGACGACTCGATCTCGGCGGTCGAGAGGCGGTGGCCCGAGACGTTCATGACGTCGTCGACCCGGCCGAGCAACCAGATGTCTCCGTCCTCATCGCGGCGCGCGCCGTCGCCGGCGAAGTACCGGTCGCCGAACTTCGCCCAGTAGGTCTCCTGGAACCGCTCGGGGTCGCCCCAGATGCCCCGGAGCATGCTCGGCCACGGCTCGGTGACGGTGAGTAGCCCGCCCGAGGTGCCGTCGACGGGGTCGCCCTCGTCGGTCAGCACGTCGATCGAGATGCCCGGCACGGGAACCTGCGCGCTGCCGGGCTTGAGGTCGGTGATGCCGGGCAGCGCCGAGATCATGATCGCGCCCGTCTCGGTCTGCCACCAGGTGTCGACGACCGGGATCGAGCCGCCGCCGATGACGTGCCGGTACCAGATCCACGCCTCGGGGTTGATCGGCTCGCCCACGGAGCCGAGCACCCGCAGCGTGCGCAGGTTGAACGACTGCGGGATCTGCCGGCCGGCCTTCATGAACGACCGGATCGCGGTCGGCGCCGTGTAGAAGATCGTGACGCCGTACTTCTCGATGATCTCCCACCAGCGACCCGGATGCGGCGTGTCCGGCGTGCCCTCGTAGATGACCTGGGTCGCGCCGTTGGCGAGCGGCCCGTAGACGACGTACGAGTGGCCGGTGATCCAGCCGACGTCGGCGGTGCACCAGTAGACGTCGCGCTCGGGGTGCAGGTCGAACACGTTCCTGTGCGTGAACGCCGCCTGGGTGAGGTAGCCGCCCGAGGTGTGCAGGATGCCCTTCGGCTTCCCGGTCGTGCCCGAGGTGTAGAGGATGAACAGGGGGTGCTCGGCGTTGAACGCGGGCGCCTCGTGCTCGTCGGAGGCCTCCGCCGCGAGCTCGTGCCACCAGTGGTCGCGGCCCTCGACCCAGTCGACCTCGTTCTCGCCGCGGCGCACGACGAGCACGTGCCCGACCGACCCGGCCGACTTCGCGACGGCCTCGTCGACGGTGGGCTTCAGCGGGAAGACCTTGCCCTTGCGGTACCCGCCGTCGGCGGTGATGACGACGGATGCCTCGGCGTCGTCGATTCGCGAGGCGAGGCTGTCCGCGCTGAAGCCGCCGAACACGACCGAGTGGATGGCGCCGACACGTGCGATCGCGAGCATCGCGATCACGGCCTCGGGGATGAGCGGCAGGTAGACGGCGACGCGGTCACCGGGCTTCACGCCCAGGCCGATCAGCACGTTTGCGGCGCGCTTCACCTCCGCGGTGAGCTCGGCGTAGGTGATGGCGCGGCTGTCGCCGGGCTCGCCCTCGAAGTACAGGGCGACGCGGTCGCCGTTGCCCGCCTCGACGTGGCGGTCGAGGCAGTTGGCCGCGACGTTGAGCTCCCCGTCGTCGAACCACTTGGCGAACGGCGGGTTCGACCAGTCGAGCGTGCGGGTGAAGGGCGTGCTCCAGGTGAGCAGCGACCGCGCCTGGTCGGCCCAGAAGGCGAGGCGGTCGGCGGATGCGGCCTCGGCCAGCTCGGGGCCGGCGACCGCTTGGGCGGCGAACTCGGGACTCGGCCGGAATCGGCGGATCTCCTCGAGACTGTGATCGATCTGGACGTTCATGTCGTTTCGGTCGCTCCTTCGCGAACGGGGATCATCGGTGGGTTTCGCCTGCCCGGTACGACCCTATCCCGCACGCTGCACCGCCGTGGAATCCGGCGTCATGTCCCCCACTCACCCCCGGATCGTGTACCCCATCTGTGCCTCTGCCCAGAGATTTCTGCGCGTCCCCACAAATGAGGACAAAAGGTACTTGCGCATGGATCCGTACCCCCTAAACTGGGGCGTGCCTGAACGAGTTTCATGGCCTGCGATGTTGTGATTCCCCCCAATCGCACATCGCCGAGGCGGCACCTGTTCCCCCCAATGGGTGCCGCCCCCTCCTTTTTAACGGGGTCGATCGCAGGGCTGCGATCGACACCCGTGCATTCCTCCACAGGGCTTCCGGCAGGTCGGCTCGGCCGAGCAGGCAGAGGATCGGCCCGGAACGGTGCCGGAGCTTCCTACCGTCGTCGGCATGGCGGTTCCCCGGTCAATCCCGTACATCGCACGGCCCTCGTGGTCGTCGCCCGACGCGCCCGCGCCCGCGCCCGCGCCCGACGCGAGCGGGGCGCTGCTGGTGCGTCCCGGCACGCCCGGCGCTGCGAACCGCGCGGGCACGACAGGTTCGACACGGCGCGGCGAGGCGGTCGATGCAGCGGATGCCGCCCGGGCGGCGCAGCCGGCCGAGCCGATCGACCTCGGGGCGCTGGGCCCGCTCGCGCCGCACGCCGAGGGCGCCACCGACCTCTTCGTGAACGGCGAGCGCGGGCTCTGGGTGGACCGGGGCCGGGGCGCGGAGCGGGAGCCGTCGTGGGAGGCCGACGAGCGCATGGTCCGCGCGCTCGCGGTCGCGCTCATCGCGCGCGGCGGTCGTCACGTCGACGAGGCGACGCCCGCGGTCGATGCGCGCATCGGCGGCGGCATCCGCGTCCACGCGGTGCTGCCGCCGGTCGCCACGGCCGGCACGCTCATCTCGGTGCGCGTGCCGCGGCAGGGCGCGCCGAGCCTGGCCGACCTCGTGCGGGGCGGGCTGTGCGACGAGCGGGTCGCGCAGCGACTGCGGGCGGCGGTCGCCGCACGGGAGAACCTGCTCGTGACGGGCGCGGCGGGGGCGGGCAAGACGACGCTCCTGGGAGCGCTGCTGGCCGAGGCGCCGGCGGCCGAGCGCATCGTGCTCATCGAGGACGTCGCCGAGCTCCGCGTGCGCCACCCGCACGTCGTCGCGCTGCAGGCGCGTCAGGCCAACCTGGAGGGCGCGGGCGGGCTCGGGCTCGACGCGCTGCTGCGCGAGGCGCTGCGCATGCGGCCCGACCGCATCGTCGTGGGCGAGTGCCGTGGCGCGGAACTGCGCGAGCTGCTGTCGGCGCTGAACACCGGTCACGACGGCGGCGCGGGCACCCTGCACGCGAACGCGCTGGACGAGGTGCCGGCGCGCCTCGAGGCCCTCGGCGCGGCCGCCGGAATGACCCCGGACGCGGTCGCGCGCCAGGCGGCGAGTGCGTTCGACCTCGTGGTCCACGTCGAGCGGGACGGCACCGGGCGCCGGATCAGCGGGACCGGCCGCCTCCGGCTGGACGGCGGCCGTCTGGTCGTGCTGCCGTCCGAGGCGGAGGCGGGCGCATGATCGCGCTGCGGCGCCGCGGCCCCGCGCCCGGCACCGAGGTCGACGCGGTGGCGACCGGCGCGCACCGCCTCGCCGTGCTGCTCGCGGCGGGCGTGGCGCCCGCCGCCGCCTGGGCGCATCTCGCGAGCACGGCCGGTGGCGTGGCGGAGCACGCCGCCGATGCGGCGCGCACCGGCGGCGACGTGGCGGGCGCCGTCGTGGGTGCCGCGGGAGCGCTGCCCGCGCCGGCACGACTCGGCTGGCAGGCGCTCGCCGCGGGCTGGTCGGTCGCCGAGCGGTCCGGGAGCCCGCTCGCGCAGATGCTCCGCGACACCGCTGGTGCCCTCCGCGACGTGGCCGAGCTGCAGCGGGAGCTCGACGCCGTGCTCGCGGGCCCGCGTGCGACGGCCCGGCTCGTCGCGCTGCTGCCGCCGGTCGGACTCGCCTTCGGCGCCGCGCTCGGCTTCGACACGGTCGGGGCGCTCCTGGGCTCGCCGCTCGGGCTCGGCTCCGCCGTGGCGGGCGTCGCGCTGCTGGGTGCGGGACTCGTGTGGAGCCGCGCGCTCGTCGCCCGCGCGGCCCGTCCCGAGCCCGCGCCGGGCCTCGCCCTCGACCTGCTCGCCGTCGCGCTCGCCGGTGGCGCGAGCGTCCCGCGAGCGCGCGCCGCCGTGGTCGAGGCGCTCGACGCGTGCCTGCCCGCGGCGCGGGCGGATGCAGCAGCCGACGAGGTCGTCGCGCTGAGCCGCCGCGCGGGCGTGCCGGTCGGCGAGCTGCTGCGCGCGGAGGCCTCGTCGCAGCGTCTGGCCGCGCGAGCAGCCGGGCGCGCCGGGTCCGCCGCGCTCGCGGTGCGCCTGATGCTGCCGCTCGCGGCGTGCACGCTCCCGGCGTTCGTGCTGCTCGGCGTGCTGCCGATGCTCGTGTCGGTCGTCGCGACGACCGTTGCGGACCTCGCATGAGGGCCGCACCCCGATCTGCTCGTGCCACCGGACCGGGCGCGAGCCCGATGAAGAGAGAGGAGAACGGATGCCCGAACACGACCACGGAGGTGCGCCCGACGCGGGTGCCCGACGCCCCGAGCGGAGGAGCCGCGCCGCACGGCTCCTGCGGCGACTCGCGGGCGATCGCGGTGCCGCCACCGCGGAGTACGCGGTGGCGACGATGGCGGCCGTGGGCTTCGCGGGCCTGCTCGTCGTCATCCTGCGCGGCGACGAGGTGCGCGAGATCCTCACCGACCTCGTGCGCAACGCGCTCACGTTGGGCTGAGCCCGGCGTGCGAGGCGACCGGGGGAGCGTGACGGCGGAGCTGGCCGCCGCGCTCCCCGCGGTCGCGCTCGTGCTCGCGATCTGCCTCGGCGGGGTCGGGCTGCTCGCCCGCCACGCGGCGCTGGCCGACTCGGCGGCCGACGCGGCGAGGGCCCTCGGCCGCGGCGAGGCGGACGACCGGGCGCGCGACATCGTCGCCCGGGTCGCGCCCGGGGCGCACGTCGTCGTCGAGCACGACGGCGGATTCGTCTGCGTGCGCGTGCGGGAGCCCGCGCCGATGGCGCTCCTGCCGCTCGATGCCGCGGCGCGCGCGTGCGCGCTCGAGGGCGGGTGGTGACGTGGGCGCGAGGGCCGGCGGGATCTCAGCCGAGCGCGGGGCGGGTTCGGTGCTCGCGCTGGGCGTGGTCGCGGCGACCGTCGCGCTCACCGCGCCGGTGCTCGCCGCGTCGGCGATGCTGCTCGGCGGGCAGCTCGCGGCCAACGCCGCGGACGCGGCGGCGCTCGCGGCGGCCGACGCCGTGTCGGGTGCGGTGCCCGGCGAGCCGTGCGAGCGCGCCGCCGACGCCGCGGCGCGCAACGGCGGCACGCTCGAGGCGTGCGCGATCGACGGCCTCGTCGCCGAGGTGCGGGCGCGCGTGGTCGTCGCCGGGCTCGCGCAGGCCGCACGGGCCCGGGCCGGGCCCCCTGGAGCGGGGCTCGAGCCGTGAGGCGCCTCGGGTCAGTCGAAGACGGTCTCGATGAAGCGGTACGAGACCGACGACGGCCTGCCCGCATGCTCGGTGTCGAACTCGACGCCGGAGCCGCGCGAGTAGACGTAGTGCTTGCCGCCCGACTCGGCCGGGATCTCCAGCCGGGGGTTCGGATCGCCGGAATCGAGGAACGCGACCGTGATGGTCTTGCCCTCCAGCGGCCCGTCGGTCAGCTTCGCCGTGTACGTGCCTGCGGTTGACGTGTCCATATCGTCATTGTCCTCCGCTCGCAGGCGTCCGCAAGGGGTCGCTCTCGGTGTGACTGTGTATGGTGTGCGATGAACGGGAGGGGTGCTCCCGCGAAAGGAGTCCGGTGCCGGGCAAGAAGCTGGTCATCGTCGAGTCGCCGACCAAGATGAAGTCCATCGCCAACTATCTGGGCGAGGGCTACGAGGTGCTGTCCTCGGTCGGTCACATCCGCGACCTCGTCGAGCCGAAGAACCTCCCCCCGGAGCTCAAGAAGGGCTCGATGGGCAAGTTCTCCGTGGACGTGGAGAACGGCTTCGAGCCCTACTACGTCGTCTCCGACTCCAAGAAGAAGACGGTCGCCGAGCTCAAGCGCGCGCTGAAGGGCGCCGACGAACTCCTGCTCGCCACTGATGAGGACCGCGAGGGCGAGGCCATCGCGTGGCACCTCCTGCAGGAGCTGAAGCCCAAGGTGCCGGTGCGCCGCATGGTCTTCCACGAGATCACCAAGGACGCGATCCTCGCCGCGAAGGACCACACCCGCGAACTCGACACCGCGCTCGTCGACGCGCAGGAGACGCGCCGCATCCTCGACCGCCTCTACGGCTACGAGGTCTCGCCCGTGCTCTGGCGCAAGGTCGGCCCCGGCCTCTCCGCCGGCCGCGTGCAGTCGGCGGCGACGCGCCTGGTCGTCGAGCGCGAGCGCGAGCGCCTCGCGTTCGTGGCGGCGTCGTACTGGGACCTCACCGCGACCTTCGCCGAGTCGGATGCCGCCGACGCGACCGCGTTCGAGGCGCGCCTCGTGCGCCTGGACGGCGCTCGCGTCGCGACCGGGCGCGACTTCGACGACGCCGGCCGGCTGAAGAACGACGCCGTGGTCCTCGACGAGGCATCCGCCCGTGCCCTCGCCTCGGCCCTGCGCGCCGACACCGTGCCGTCGACCGTCGCCAAGGTCGAGTCGAAGCCGTACTCGCGCAAGCCCGCGGCGCCGTTCACGACATCGACGCTGCAGCAGGAGGCCGCGCGCAAGCTGCGGTTCTCGGCCCGCCAGACCATGTCGGTCGCCCAGTCGCTCTACGAGAACGGCTACATCACCTATATGCGCACCGACTCGCCGTCGCTCTCGAAGCAGGCGACGGATGCGGCGCGGGCGCAGGCCGTCGCGCTCTACGGCGCCGACTCCATCCCGTCGTCGCCGCGCGTGTACAAGGGGAAGAGCAAGAACGCGCAGGAGGCGCACGAGGCGATCCGCCCGTCGGGCGACACGTTCCGCACGCCGTCGTCGCTCCAGTCGACCCTGCGCGGCAACGACTTCAAGCTGTACGACCTCATCTGGAAGCGCACGGTCGCCTCGCAGATGGCCGACGCGAAGGGCAAGACCGCGACGCTCACGATCGCGGTCGGCCCCACGGCGGCCGACACGGCGGTGGCGGCGGATGCCCCGGAGCCGGCGTCGCCCCGCCCCGGCATCGCGAACTCCACCGCCGAGTTCAGCGCGAGCGGCACGGTGATCACGTTCCGCGGGTTCCTCGCCGCCTACGAGGAGGGCAAGGACGAGGAGCGGAACGCCGACGAGGGCGGCAAGAACGCCAAGCTGCCCCCGCTCGAGGAGGGCCAGGTCATCGCGCTGGCGAACCTCGAGTCGAAGGACCACGAGACGAGCCCGCCGCCGCGCTACACCGAGGCGAGCCTCGTGAAGCGGCTCGAGGAGCTCGGCATCGGCCGCCCGTCGACGTTCGCGTCGATCATCTCCACGATCGTCGACCGCGGCTACGTCACCCCGCGCGGGCAGGCGCTCGTGCCGAACTGGATCGCCTTCTCGGTCGTGCGGCTGCTCGAGGAGCACTTCACCGACCTCGTGCAGTACGACTTCACCGCCGAGATGGAGGAGGACCTCGACCGCATCGCGGGCGGCGACGCCGACCGCGTCGACTGGCTGAAGGGCTTCTACTTCGGCACCGACGACTACCTCGGGCTGCGCCAGATCATCGACAACCTGGGCGACATCGACGCGCGCCGCATCAACTCGATCCCGATCGCCGACGACATCACGCTGCGCATCGGTCGCTACGGGCCGTACCTCGAGACGCCCGACACCGAGGGCGGGCCGGATGCGACGCCGCGGCGCGTGAACATCCCGGCCGAGCTCGCGCCTGACGAGCTCACCGAGGCGAAGGCGCGCGAGCTCGTCGATGCGCCGGTGCAGGGCGACCTCGTGCTCGGCCTGAACCCGGAGAACGGCAAGCAGGTCGTGGCGAAGGACGGCCGCTTCGGCCCGTACGTCACCGAGCTGGAGCCCGAGCTGGAGCCCGAGGCATCCGTCGACCCGAAGACGGGCGAGGTGACCGACGCGCCGAAGAAGAAGCCTGCGAAGAAGGCCGCCGCCCCGAAGCCGCGCACGGCGTCGCTGTTCAAGTC
Source organism: Agromyces rhizosphaerae (assembly GCF_027925245.1). Classification (NCBI taxonomy): domain Bacteria; kingdom Bacillati; phylum Actinomycetota; class Actinomycetes; order Micrococcales; family Microbacteriaceae; genus Agromyces; species Agromyces rhizosphaerae. The sequence goes on along the minus strand of NZ_BSDP01000001.1, from coordinate 447,941 downwards.
GATGGACCTCGCGACGATCGACCTCGACACCGCGCTGCGCCTGCTCGACCTGCCCCGCACGGTGGGCGAGGACCCGGAGTCGGGCGATGCGATCACCGCGCAGAACGGCCGCTACGGCCCGTACCTCAAGAAGGGCACCGACACGCGCTCGCTGCCGAGCGAGGACGCGATCTTCGACATCGACCTCCCCGGTGCGCTCGAGCTCTACGCGCAGCCGAAGTACGGTGCGCGCCGTGCGTCGAGCTCGCTCAAGGAGTTCGAGGCGGACCCCGTCAGCGGCAAGCCGATCAAGGTGAAGGACGGCCGCTTCGGGCCGTACGTCACCGACGGGACGACCAACGCGACGATCCCGCGCGGCGACACCGTGGAGGAGATCACGTTCGAGCGGGCCGCCGAGCTCCTCCAGATCAAGCGCGACAAGGGCCCGGCGAAGCCGCGCACCACGCGCGCGAGCACCGCGAAGAAGGCCCCGGCGAAGAAGAAGGCGCCGGCGAAGAAGGCCGCGCCCAAGAAGACCACGTCGTGACCCGGGCCGCGCGCGGCCTGTTCGTCACGCTCGAGGGCGGTGACGGCTCGGGCAAGTCGACCCAGGCCGAACTGCTCGCCGAGTGGCTGCGCGCGTCGGGCCGCGAGGTCGTGCGCACGCGCGAGCCGGGCGGCACCGACGTCGGGCTCGAGATCCGCGAGCTCGTGCTGCACCACCGCGGCGACATCGCGCCGCGCGCCGAGGCGCTGCTGTACGCGGCCGATCGGGCGCACCACGTCGCGACGCTCGTGCGGCCCGCGCTCGAGCGCGGCGCGGTCGTGCTACAGGACCGCTACCTCGACTCCTCGGTCGCCTACCAGGGCGCCGGTCGCGTGCTCGACGCCGACGAGGTGCGGCGACTGTCGCTGTGGGCGACCGACGACCTGCTGCCCGACCTCACGATCCTCCTCGACCTCGACGAGGCCGCCGCGCGCGCCCGCCTCGACGGCGCCCGCACCCGGTACGACCGCCTCGAGGCCGAGGGTGCGTCCTTCCACGCCCGCGTGCGGGCCGCGTACCTCGAGCTGGCCGCGGCCGAGCCCGAGCGGTTCCTGGTGCTCGATGCGACCCTGCCGGTGGACGAGCTCGCGACCGCGATCCGTGAGGCCGTGGGCGAACGGCTCGTCGGCGGCGACGGGTAGCGTGTCCGGCGTGAGCGTGTGGACCGAGCTGACCGGGCAGGATGCGGCGATCGACGTCTTCCGCGCGGCGGCGGGCGCCGCCCCGGCGGGCGACGACGGCATGACGCACGCCTGGCTCATCACCGGGCCGCCCGGCTCCGGTCGCTCGAACCTTGCGCTCGCCTTCGCGACCGCGCTGCTCTCGGGCGACGCCGACGGCGAGCCGACGACGATCGCCCAGGTCGAGGCGGGTTCGCACCCCGACCTGCACGTGGTCTCCACCCAGGGCGTGATCATCTCCATCGACACGCTGCGCACCGTGGTCGAGCGGTCGCACTACTCGCCGTCGGTCGCGCCGTACCGCGTGATCGTGATCGAGGACGCCGACCGCATGAGCGAGCGGTCGTCGAACGTGCTCCTGAAGGAGCTCGAGGAGCCCCCGCCGCGCACGGTGTGGATCCTCTGCGCGCCGAGCGAGGCCGACCTGCTCCCGACCATCCGCTCGCGCGTGCGCACCGTGCGCCTGCGGGTGCCGAGCGTGGCCGACGTCGCCGAGCTGCTCGTGCGGCGCGACGGGGTCGACCAGGCGCTCGCCGAGCGGTGCGCGCGCGAGGCGCAGAGCCACATCGGCATGGCGCTGCGGCTCGCCACGAGCGAGGACGCGCGCGCCCGCCGTGAGGAGACGCTGCGGGCCGCGCTCGGCGTGCGCTCCACCCGTGACGCCGTGCTGGGCGCGGCGCGCATGCTCGAGATCGCGGGCGACGACGCGAAGGCGATCACGGCCGAGCGCGACGCCGAGGAGCGCGAGCACGCCCTGCGCTCGCTGGGCGTCGCGCCGGGCCAGGCGGTCCCGGCCGCGCTGCGCTCGCAGATCAAGGCCCTCGAGGACGACCAGAAGCGCCGCGCCACGCGGAGCCTGCGCGACGGCATCGACCGCATCCTCGTCGACCTGTCGTCGCTGTACCGCGACGTCCTGCTGCTGCAGGTCGGCGCCGAGGTCGACCTGGTCAACGTCGAGCTGCGCCCCGAGCTCGACGCGGCCGCACGCGCCGCGACGCCGGCGCAGACGCTCGCGACCCTCGACGCGATCGCCGAGGCCCGCGAGCGCATCGACGGCAACGTGGCTCCCGTGCTCGCGCTCGAGTCGATGCTCGTGTCGGCGGTGCGCGGTCGCGCGGGGTCGGCCCGATGAGGGCGCGTCGCGCGACGGTCGCGGCCGCGCTCGCGGCATCCGTCGCCCTGCTGCTCAGCGGGTGCGTCTCGTGGCCGTTCGGGGTGCAGCGGAGCATCCCCGAGCCCGTGCCCTCGACCATGGCGAGCGACCTGGGCGAGTTCTACGCCCAGGAGCTCGAGTGGCGCCGGTGCGGCGACGGCATGTGGTGCGCGACGGCCGAGGCGCCGCTCGACTGGGACGCGCCGGGAGCGGGGAGCGTCGAGCTCGCGCTCGTGCGCCACGCGGCCACGGGGGAGAAGGTCGGCTCGCTGCTCGTCAACCCGGGCGGGCCGGGCGCGTCGGGCGTGGACTTCATCGCGGACTCCCTCGACTACGCCGTCGGCGACGCGGTGCAGGCCGCGTACGACGTCGTGGGCTTCGACCCGCGCGGGGTCGGGCAGTCGACCGCGGTCGACTGCTTCGCCGACGCCGAGGCCAAGGACGCCTACCTCTACAGCATCGCCCGGAGCGAGCGGGGCACCGACGCGTGGCTCGCCGAGGCCCGGGCGGAGCAGGAGGACTACTCCGCGGCGTGCGCCGAACGCAGCGGCGAGCTGCTCGCCAACATCGGCACGGGCTCGGCCGCGCGCGACCTCGACCTGCTGCGCGCACTGCTCGGCGACGAGGAGCTCCACTACCTCGGCTATTCGTACGGGTCGACGCTCGGCGTGACCTACGCGGGCCTGTACCCCGAGCGCATCGGTCGCATGGTGCTCGACGCGGTGCTCGACCCGAGCACGCCGGACTTCGAGATCTCGAAGACGCAGGCGATCGGGTTCGAGCGGGCCCTGCGGTCCTACCTCGCCTCGTGCCTCGCGGGCGACGAATGCCCGTTCCGCGGCAGCGTCGACGACGCGGCGGCCACCGTGCGGGCACTGCTGGACTCGGTCGAGGCCAGCCCGTTGCGCGCAGCCGACGGCCGGATGCTGGGCGCGAACACCCTCGTCACGGCGATCCTCTACCCGCTCTACGACGAGGCGTCCTGGCCGTTCCTCGACATCCTGTTCGAGCAGGTGATGTTCGGCAGCGCGGAGGCGGCGTTCATCTCGGCCGATGCCTACAACGGCCGCGACGAGGACGGGAACTACCTCGACAACTCGAGCGAGGCGTTCCACGCCATCAACTGCGTCGACCACGCCGGCGACCCCGACGACGTGGCCGGCATGCGCGAGCGGGTCGCGGAGCTCGAAGCCGCCGCACCCGTGCTCGGCACCTACTTCGGGTACGGCGACCTGTCGTGCGCCGGCTGGCCGGCGCCGCCGGTCGAGTCCGACGAGATCGTGACCGCCGCGGGCGCCCCGCCGATCCTCGTCGTCGGCACGACGAACGACCCTGCGACGCCCTACGAGTGGGCGGTGACGCTCGCCGAGCAGCTCGAAACCGGGGTGCTCGTGACCTACGAGGGCGAGGGGCACGCGGCCTATCCGTCGCGCGACCCGTGCGTCGTCGCGGCGGTCGAGGGGTACCTCGTCGACGGGATCGTGCCCGACGGCGACCCGATGTGCTGACCCGCCGGCCGACGACGCGGACGCGCGGCGCCGCTGCAATGTTGCAGCAGGTGCAATACTGACCAGATGGGGCGCGACACCATCGAACCGGGTCTCCGCGAGCGGAAGCGGCGGGCCACCCGCCATGCGATCCAGCTCGCGGCGCTGCGCCTGACGCGCGAGCGCGGGTTCGACCACGTCACGGTCGAGGAGATCACCCGGGCAGCCGACGTCTCCCCGCGCACCTTCTTCAACTACTTCCCGTCGAAGACAGCCGCGCTCACCGGCGACGTGCCGTCGTTCCCCGAGGCGGCGGCCGAGCTCTTCGCGGACGCCGGACCGACCGGGCGGATGGCCGACGACCTCGGCGAGCTCTTCGCCGCGGTGGTGGAGGAGCAGGCCGACGACCTCGAGGTGGTCACGCTCCGTCGCGAGGTCATGCAGGAGCATCCGCAGCTCATGGAGAGCCAGTTCGCCGGCCTCATGGCGTTCGAGGACCGCCTCCGCGGGCTCGTGGCACGGCGCCTCGAGGTCACCGATCCCGGACTCGCGGCCGACCCCGCTGCACGCGACGATCGCACGATGCTCGTGGCCATGACGACGGTCGGCGTGATCACCTACGCGTGGCGCAGCTGGGCCGAGCAGCTCGGCCCGGCGAAGCCGCTCGAGACCAGGATGCAGGAGGCGTTCCGGCGCGTGTACGAAGTACTCGCAGAAACCCGCTAACATGGTCTCTCGTGCCCGTCGCGTTCCGCGCCGGTTCGCACGCCGCCTTAGCTCAGTCGGCAGAGCGATTCACTCGTAATGAATAGGTCGTGGGTTCGATTCCCACAGGCGGCTCCACTGCCCCCGTCCGGTCCGTCCGGGCGGGGGCATCGTCGTCCGGTCGGTGCGCAGTCGGGCTTCCGCTCACGGAGTGGAAGCGCATGCGCTCCTGCATCTGCATATCCCTGCGGTCGGTCTTGTCTGACACGGTGCTCATCCCCGAGTTAATGCAAACGCTTGCATTAACGCGCGCCTCGACGCTACCGTCGGGCCAATGGTCCCGGACACCAGCGTCCGGGTACCGAAGTGGTTCAACGACGAACGACGAATGGGAGATCTCATGTTCGGTGCACGCCTCGCCTCGCCGAAACGGCGACGCCTACCCCAGGTCATGACCGCGATCGCGGTCTCCGGCCTCCTGCTCGCCGGGGCCTCCATCGGGACCGCCCCCGCGACGGCCTCGACGCCCCAGCCGTCGACCGTCGTCGCCTCCGACAACGGTCGCGGCAACGTCATCGCGAACCTGTTCCAGTGGACCTGGGACTCGGTCGCCTCGGAGTGCACGGACTCGCTCGGGCCGGCCGGATACGGCTACGTCCAGGTGTCGCCGCCGCAGGAGCACATCCGGGGATCCGAGTGGTGGACCTCCTACCAGCCGGTGAGCTACCGGATCGAGTCGAAGCTCGGCACCCGGGCGGAGTTCGCGTCGATGGTGGCGACGTGCCGCAGCGCCGGTGTCGGCGTCATCGCGGACGCGGTCCTGAACCACACGACCGGTGCGGACGTCGGGTCCGGCACGGGCGTGGCCGGCTCCCAGTTCGGCGTGGACTCGTTCCCGGGGATCTACAGCTCGTGGGACTTCAACGACTGCCGGAGCAACATCTCGAACTACGGTGACCGCTACCAGGTGCAGAACTGCCGGCTGCTGTCGCTGCAGGACCTGCGCACGGGGTCCGACTACGTGCGCACCACGCTCGCCGACTACCTGAACGACCTGATCTCGCTCGGTGTCAGCGGGTTCCGGATCGATGCGGCCAAGCACATCCCGGCGGCGGACCTCGAGGCCATCAAGTCGAAGCTGACCGATCCGGACATCTTCTGGGTGCACGAGGTGATCGGGGCGTCGGGCGAGCCGGTCCAGCCGTCCGAGTACCTCGGCAGCGGCGACTCGCACGAGTTCTTCTACGCGCGTGAGCTGAAGTCGCGCTTCGACGGCCAGATCACGGACCTGCGGCTCATCGGCGACGGCAAGCTGCCGTCGAGCAGCGCCGGCGTGTTCGTCGACAACCACGACACGGAGCGCAACGGCGAGACCATGAACTACAAGTGGGGCGCCAAGTACCTGCTGGCGAACACGTTCCTGCTCTCCTGGCCGTACGGTTCGCCGACGGTGTACAGCGGCTACACGTGGTCCGACAAAGAGGCCGGCGCGCCAGGCGCGTCCGACACGAGCGTGCCGGATGCCTCCTGCGCATCGTCCGCGTGGACCTGCACCCACCGCGAGACCGAGGTGGAGGGCATGGTCGGCTTCCACAACGCGGTCGAGGGCACCGCGGTCACGAACTGGTGGGACGACGGGAACAACCACATCGCGTACGGTCGCGGGGACGCGGGCTTCGTCACCCTGAACAACACGGCGGGTGCGATCACCCGGACCTACCAGACGTCGCTCCCGGCAGGGTCGTACTGCGACGTGATCGCGTCGGACGACTGCTCGACGACGGTGACGGTCTCCGCCCAGGGCACCTTCACGGCGAGCGTGCCCGCCTACGGTGCGCTCGCGCTGCACGTCGGGAGGCTCGCCGGCACGACCCCGGACCCCGACCCGGAGCCGACCGGCGACACGACGACCGTCTACTACTCGACCGAGAAGGGCTGGTCGGCGTACAACATCCACTACCGCATCGGCTCCGGATCCTGGACGTCGGTGCCGGGGGAGCCGATGACGACGGCGTGCGACGGCTGGGTCGAACGCGAGATCTCCGCTGACGGAGCGTCGATCACCGCCGCGTTCAACGACGGCTCCGGCACGTGGGACAACAACTCGACCAATGACTACACGCTGAGCGGCAGCCACGTCGCCGTCTCGACGGCCGGGGTGAGCGCCGAGGATCCGTGCGAGCCGGACGAGCCGGACGAGCCGGCCTCCGCGGTCGCGGTGGGCTTCGGCGTCCAGGCGACGACCGTGTGGGGGCAGAACATCTTCGTCGTGGGGAACATCGACGAACTCGGACAGTGGTCGCCGTCCGCTGCGGTGGCGCTGTCCGCGGCCGCGTACCCCACGTGGACCGCGACGATCGAGCTGCCTCCGGGCACGACCTTCGAGTACAAGTACATCCGGAAGGACGAGGCGGGCAACGTCACGTGGGAGAGCGGTGCCAACCGCGTCGCGACGGTGCCGTCCTCGGGGACGCTCGACCTGAACGACACCTGGCGCTGATGGACAGGGGTGTGCGGGGTCGATCGGGCCCCGCACGCCTCGCTCCCCGGCCCGAGTGGGACGCCGTCACGCCGTGACGACGTCCCACTCGGCGAAGCGCGCGAACCCGGCCGAGCGCGCGAGCGCGGCGGAGGCGGCATTGCCGGCCTGGTGGCGGTACTGCGGCTCGTGGCCGCGGGCGAGCGCCTCGGCGGCGATGGCCTGCACGAGCCGCCGTCCGAGGCCGCGGCCGCGGTGCTCGGGCAGCGTGATGACGCCGATGTCGGCGACCGTCGAGTCGCGCCACGGGTACATGCTCGCCGCCGCGACGAGGCGACCGTCGACGAACGTGCCGAGGGCGACCCAGTGGTCGAGCTCGACGTACGCCTCGTCGAGGTCGTCCTCGGGGGCGTCGGCCGAGAAACGCGCGAACTCGGAGACATCCGCTGCCGTCAACGCCCGGGTGCCGGGCGCCGGGGGCGGTGCGGCGACCGAGCGCCGCGCCTCCAGAGTGAGGTAGGAGACGAGATCGGCGCCGTTGAGCTCGAGGCCGGCGTCGTCGAGCCGCGAGCGGAGCTCCGCACGCCCGACGGACTCGCCGTCCGCGACCCGGAGCCGCTCGGCGGTCGCCGGCGAGAGGGTCGCGACCAGCGGCCCGTCGACGACGTCGAGCAGCGTCAGCAGCAGGTCGGTGCGCAGCTCGGGGTCGACGATCACGCGGTAGGCGTCGGTCGCGCCTGTCGCAGCAGGCGGCACGCCCCAGAAGTCGGTCACGGTGGCGGAGAACTCGGATGGCACGCATCCACCCTGCCACCTGCGCCGCTCGCCCCCGGCAGCGATACGCTCGACGAATGACCGAACGACTGCGATGGGGCATCCTCGCCACCGGCGGCATCGCCCGCCTCATGACGTCCGACCTGGTGGCCAACGGCTTCGACGTGACGGCCGTCGCCTCTCGCCGGCTCGATTCCGCCGAGGCGTTCGCCGCCGAGTTCGGCATCCCGACCGCGCATGTCGGGTACGAGGCGCTCGCCTCCGATCCCGACGTCGACATCGTCTACGTCGCGACGCCGCACCCGGTGCACGTCGAGAACGCGCTGCTGATGCTCGAGTCGGGCAAGCACGTGATCGTCGAGAAGCCGTTCGCGCTGAACGCGCGCGAGGCGACGGCGATCGCGAGCCTCGCGAAGGCGCGCGGCCTGCTCGCCATGGAGGCGATGTGGACCCGCTACCTGCCGCACATGGTGCGCATCCGCGAGCTCATCGCGCAGGGAGCGCTGGGCGAGGTGCGCACGCTCATGGCCGACCACATGCAGCGGCTGCCCGACGACCCGTCGCACCGCCTGAACTCGCTCGAGCTCGGCGGCGGCGCGCTGCTGGACCTGGGCGTCTACCCGGTCTCGTTCGCGTGGGAACTGTTCGGCGAGCCGGAGACGATCCAGGCGACGGCGACATTCAAGCCCACGGGTGCCGACGCGCAGGTCGCCACGGTCTTCGGGTACCCGGGCGGGCGGATCGCGACCAGCGTCTCCGCGAGCGACACGGCCGGCCCGAACACCGCCGTGGTGGTCGGCACCGAGGCGCGCATCGAGATCGACGGGGTCTGGTTCGCGAACACGTCGTTCCGGCTCATCGACTCGGCCGGTACCGTCCTCGAGGAGTTCTCGCAGGAGCTGAACGGCCGGGGCATGCACTTCCAGGCCGAGGCGGCCGAGCGCCTGGTCGCGTCGGGCGAGCTCGGCGGCGACGTCCTGCCGATCGACGAGACCGTCGCGATCATGGGCACCCTCGACCGGGTGCGCGAGCTGATCGGGCTGCGCTACCCGGGCGAGTAGGCGTCGGCCGCGTCCACGCGCCTCCCGGGTGCGGCTGCGTACAATGCCGGGGTGTCGACCGACCCCGAGACCCCCGACGCCGCAGACGGCGCGGCCGAGCCGAGCCCGCACGCCGCGGGCGGCGAGGAGCGGTCGACGGATGCCCCGGGCAGCACGACGGACGGGGCCGACCCCGTCACGGGCGAGACCACGACGACGGATGCCCCGGGCGGCACGCGAGCGAGGCGCACGCGCCTCGCGCTCTGGGTGACCGCGGGCGTCGTGGCGTTCGCCCTCGCCGGCTGGGGCGCGGTCGCCGCGGGATCCGCGGTCGCGGGCGGGAGCCCGGCGCCGACCCCGACGCCCACCGCGACCCCGACGCCCACGCCCACCGTCGACCCCGGTCGCCCGGCGCCCACCGCGGAGGCGACCACCGCCAGGATCCGCACCTGCATGGTCGGTGCCGCGGCGACCGACGCACGGCTCGGCGCGATGCAGGCGCACGTGCGCAACGCGAGCACCGGCGAGGTGCTCTACGATCGCGGCGGACAGACCGCCTCCCGCACGGCGAGCGTCATGAAGGTGCTCACCGCCGCGGCCGCGCTCGACGTGCTCGGGCCCGACTACCGGGCGACCACCACGGTCGTGCGCGGCAGCGAGCCGGGCTCGGTCGTGCTCGTCGGCGGCGGCGACCTCACCCTCTCGCGCACCCCCACCGGTTCGCAGACGGTCTACCCGGGCGCCGCGCACCTCGACGACCTGGCCGCGCAGGTGCGCGCCGCGTGGGACGCCGACCCGGCGAACCCGCCGCTGACCAAGCTGGTCCTCGACGCGTCGTTCTTCGGCGGCGAGGAGTGGCACCCGACCTGGAACCCGCTCGAGCGCGAGCAGGGCTACATGTCGCAGATCACCGCGCTGCAGGTCGACGGCGACCGCGACAGCCCCTTCGCCGAGACGTCCTGGCGCAGCCCCGACCCGGTCGGCCGTGCGGGCGACGCGTTCGCCGGCGCGCTCGGCGGCATCTCGGTGATCGAGCGCGGCACCGCCCCGGCCGACGCGCAGACCCTCGGCAGCGTCTCGTCGCCGACCGTCGCGCAGCTCGTGCAGAAGTCGCTCATCGTCTCCGACAACACGGTCGCCGAGATGCTCGCCCGGCACGTCGCGATCCGCACTGACACGGGCAACGACTTCGCGTCGATCGACGCCGCGGTGCGCGAGGGCCTCGGGGCGTACGGCATCGACACCGATGGCATCACCGTGACCGACGGGTCCGGCCTCAGCGACGACAACGCGGTGCCCCCGTCGTACCTCACCGAGCTGTTCCGCAAGATCGAGGCGCGCGAGCAGGGCCTCGGCGTCATCCGCGACGGGCTTCCGGTGGCCGGGGTGCAGGGGTCGCTGGCGTACGGCGACCGCTTCTTCGGCGACAACGCGATCGCGCGCGGACAGGTCTGGGCGAAGACCGGCTGGATCGAGACCGGCTACACCCTCTCAGGCATCATCCACGCGCAGGACGGCACGCCGCTCACGTTCGCGATCTACGCGCTCGGCGACGCCCCCGGTGCCATCCCACCCTCGTCGCGCGAGGCCATCGACACGCTCACGACCGCCTTCTTCCGCTGCGGCGACAACCTCTCGAACGGGTGACGCGGCGCGTGGACGAGGCGATGACGGATGCCCCGGGCGGCACCGCCGGGCCCGACACGGCGTCCGCACCACCGGCGCGGCCGCCCGGCCACGACGCCGAGCTCGTCGCGCTGGCACGCGAGCTGGTCGCGCTCGACTCGGTCAACCCCGACCTCGACCCGAGCGGTGCCGGCGAGGTCGCGCTCGCGCACGCGCTCCGGCGCAGGCTCGACGCATCCGGGTTCTCGACGACCCTGATCGGCCCGGGGGCGCGTCCGAGCCTCGTCGCACGGCGGCGAGGCACCGGCGGCGGGCGCACGCTCCTGCTGAGCGGCCACCTCGACACGGTCGGCGTGCGCACGTACGCCGACGGGCCGTTCGCGCCCCGCGTCGACGGCGACCAGCTCTGGGGTCGCGGCGCGTACGACATGAAGGGCGCGCTCGCCGCGGGCGTGCTCGCCGCCGAACGCGCCACGGCGGGCGACGAGCTCGCGGGCGACGTCGTGCTCGCGTTCGCCGCCGACGAGGAGTTCGGCTCGATCGGCACCGAGGCCGTGCTCGCGTCGCTCGACACGGCGGAGATCGACGGCGCGCTGGTGCTCGAGCCGACCGGGCTCGAGCTCGGCGTCGCGCACCGCGGGTTCGCGTGGTTCGCGCTCGAGGTGCACGGGCGCGCCGCGCACGGCTCGCAGCCCGAGCAGGGCGTCGACGCGATCGCCGGGATGCTGCGGCTTGTCGCCGCGCTCGACGCCGATCCCGCGCCGTGCGCGCCGGAGCAGGGGCATCCGCTGCTCGGCACCTCGACGCTGCGGGTGGCCACCCTCGAGGGCGGGGTCGACGCGGCGACCGTCGCCCCGCACTGCCGCGCCACCATCGAGCGGCGCACGCTGCCCGGCGAGACGCCCGCGGTCGTGCGCGCCGCGCTCGAGGCGACGCTGGCGCGCGCGGCCGGGTCCGACGTCTCGTTCCAGCTCACCGAGCTCGTCTCGCGCCCCGCGTTCGAGGCGCCAGACGGCTCGGCGGTCGTGGCCGCGGTCGACCGCGCCGCCGTCGCCGAGCTCGGGGCCCTGCCCGACCGGCGCGGCGACCCGTGGTGGACCGAGGCCGCGCTGTTCGCCGACGCGGGCATCGACGTCGCGCTGTACGGGCCCGCGGGCGGCGGCGCGCACGCCGACGCGGAGTGGCTCGACCTGCCGTCGGCGGCGACCCACGTGCGCGTGCTCGAGCGCGTCCTGCGCGACGTCTGCGGCTGACCGGGCCCGCCGGCGCGCGACGGTGGGATGATCGAACCAGGAGGTTCGACATGACGCGAGCGCTACTGATCATCGACGTGCAGAACGACTTCACCGAGGGCGGCGCACTCGGGGTGGACGGCGGTGCGGCCGTGGCATCCGGCATCACCCGCTTCCTCGCCGAGCACGGCGACGACTACGACCTGGTCGTCGCGTCGCGCGACTGGCACGACGGCGACAACGACAACGGCGGGCACTTCGCGGGCGAGGCCGATCCCGACTTCGTCGACACGTGGCCCGTGCACTGCGTCTCGGGCACGACCGGCGCGGAGTACCACCCCGACCTCGACACGTCGCGCGTCGACGTGCACATCCGCAAGGGGCAGGGCGTGCCCGCCTACTCGATCTTCGAGGGCACGGACGACGAGGGCACGCCGTTCCCCGAGCTGCTCACCCGGCACGGCGTGACCGAGGTCGACGTGGTCGGCATCGCGACCGACTACTGCGTGCGCGCGAGCACGCTCGACGCGCTCGAGCACGGCCAGCACGCGAGAGTGCTGACGGGGCTGGTGGCGGGCGTGGCCGCCGAGACGAGCGAGGCCGCGATCGCCGAGATGGGGCATGCCGGGGCCGAGATCGCCGGCGAGGAGGCATCCGAGGCCTCGGACGGCTGACCGTGCCGGCTCGCCCGCGCGACCGGCCAGAATGGACGCATGACCCGCACCGTCCAGCTCCGCCGCTACACCCTCGTCGAGGGCGAGTACGACGCCTTCGTCGCGTGGTGGCACGCCAGTATGCCCAAGGTCCGCCCCCCGGCCGGATTCCGCATCGACTTCGCCTACGGCCTGCCCGAGCGCAGCCAGTTCGTCTGGGCGGTGAGCACCGAGGGCGACCGTGACGCGTTCCTCGCGCTGGAGCAGGAGTACCTGGCGTCGGAGGCGCGCGCCGAGGTGTTCGCGGGCGTGCCGCAGCGCGTCGCGGTCTACGACGTGGAGTTCGTCGACGTCGAGGCCTGAGCCCGGCCGGCGCCCGAGCCCCGCGGACTACGCTGGTCGCGTCAGTCCGACGGGGAGGTCACGACATGGACGAGCGCGCGCTGCTCGACGCCGCACCGGAGAAGCTGTTCATCGCGGGGGAGTGGGTGAGCGCCGAGGGCGGTCGCACGCTCGACGTGCACGATCCGTCCACGGGCGAGGTGATCCGGTCGATCGCGGATGCCTCGCCGGCCGACGCCGTGCGTGCCCTCGACGCCGCGGTCGCCGCGCAGGACTCGTGGGCCGCCACGGCGCCGCGCGTCCGCGGCGAGCTCCTGCGACGTGCGTGGGAGCTCGTCACCCGGCGCGCCGACGACCTGGCGCTGCTCATGACCCTCGAGATGGGCAAGACGCTGGCCGAGTCGCGCGGCGAGGTGACCTACGGCGGTGAGTTCCTGCGCTGGTTCTCCGAGGAGGCCGTGCGCATCCACGGCCGCTACGGGCTGAACCCCGAGGGCACCGGCCGCATGATCGTCTCGCAGCGCCCGGTCGGCCCGTCGTACTTCATCACGCCGTGGAACTTCCCCCTCGCGATGGCCACGCGCAAGATCGCGCCGGCGCTCGCGGCCGGCTGCACCGTGGTCGTGAAGCCCGCGCAGCTCACGCCGCTCACGACGCTCGCGTTCACCGCGATCCTCGAGGAGGCGGGGCTGCCCGCGGGCGTGGTGAACGTCATCACGTCGTCGAGCTCGTCGGCGGTGACCGAGCCCATCCTCGCCGACCGGCGGCTGCGGAAGCTGTCGTTCACGGGCTCGACCGAGGTCGGCCGGAAGCTCATCGCGCAGGCCGCCGACGGCGTGCTGCGCGTGTCGATGGAGCTCGGCGGCAACGCCCCGTTCGTGGTGTTCGAGGACGCCGACCTCGATGCGGCCGTCGACGGTGCGATGCTCGCGAAGTTCCGCAACATCGGCCAGGCCTGCACGGCGGCGAACCGGTTCATCGTGCACGAGGCGGTCGCCGAGGAGTTCGCGCGCCGGGTGACCGAGCGGGTGGCGGCCATGCGCGTCGGCCGCGGCACCGAGGAGGGCGTGCAGATCGGCCCGCTGATCGACGAGGACGCGGTCGGCAAGGCCGAGGCGCTCGTGCAGGACGCGGTCGGGCGCGGGGCATCCGTCACCACCGGCGGCAGCCGCATCGAGGGCCCGGGCACGTACTTCCAGCCGACGGTCGTGTCGGGCGTGGTCGCGGGCAGCGAGATCCTCCGCAACGAGATCTTCGGGCCGGTGCTCTCGATCACGACCTTCGCCGACGAGGACGAGGCGGTGCGGCTCGCGAACGACACCGAGTTCGGGCTCGTCTCGTACGTCTACACGACCGACCTCGCGCGCGGGCACCGCATGATCGACCGGCTGGACACCGGCATGATGGGCCTGAACGCGGGCGTCATCTCGAACGCGGCCGCGCCGTTCGGCGGGGTGAAGGCCTCAGGGATCGGCCGCGAGGGCGGCTTCGAGGGCATCCACGAGTACCTCGCGACCAAGTACACGATGCTCCCCGCCTGACGCTTCCCAGACCCGTCGAAAGACTGCACTCCGGGCGCGGGAAGCGCAGTCTATTGACGGGTCTCGGAAAGCAACGCGAGCCGCGCGCGTAGGGTGGGAGCATGGGCGCAGAGGCCGTGATCGTCGACGTGATCCGCACCGCCAGCGGGCGGGGCAAGCCGGGCGGACAGCTCGCGGGGGTGCATCCGGTCGACCTGCTCGCGGGCGTGCTCGACCACCTGGTCGCCCGCAACGACCTCGACCCGGCGCTCGTCGACGACGTGATCGGCGGGTGCGTGAGCCAGGTCGGCGAGCAGTCGTACAACATCACCCGCAACGCGCTGCTCGCGGCCGGGTTCCCCGAGCACGTGCCCGGCACCACGGTCGACCGCCAGTGCGGGTCGAGCCAGCAGGCCGCCACGTTCGCCGCGCAGGCCGTGATCGCCGGTGCCGCCGACATCGTGATCGCGTGCGGCGTCGAGTCGATGAGCCGCGTGCCGCTCGGCTCGTCGAGCACGGGGAAGGACCCGTTCGGCACCCGCATGCACGCCCGCTATCCCGAGGGGCTCGTGGGCCAGGGCGTCTCGGCCGACCTCATCGCCCAGCAGTGGGGGTTCGGCCGCGACGAGCTCGACGCGTTCGCGGCCGAGAGCCATGGCAAGGCGGCGGATGCCGCGGGGCGCGGCGACTTCGACCACGAGATCGTGCCCGTGCGGGGCGTCGACGCGCTCGTCGACGAGACCGTCCGGCCCGGCACCACGGCCGAGGGCCTCGCCGGGCTGCAGCCCGCGTTCCGCACCGACGCACTCGCCGAGCGCTTCCCGGAACTCGACTGGCGGGTCACGGCCGGCAACTCGTCGCCGCTGACCGACGGGGCATCCGCCGCCCTGATCATGAGCGCCGAGCGCGCCGCCGCGCTCGGGCTGACGCCACGGGCCCGATTCCGCGCCTTCAGCGTGACCGGCAGCGATCCGCTGCTCATGCTGACCGGCGTGATCCCGGCGACCGCGCGCGTGCTCGAGCGCGCGGGGCTGACCCACGACGACATCGACGTCTACGAGGTGAACGAGGCGTTCGCGTCGGTGCCGCTCGCCTGGCTCGCCGACACCGGCGCCGACCCGGCGAAGCTCAACCCCAACGGCGGCGCGATCGCGCTCGGCCACGCGCTCGGGTCGTCGGGCACGCGGTTGCTCGCGACCATGGTCTGCGAACTCGAACGGCGCGATGCGACGCTCGGCCTGCAGACCATGTGCGAGGGCGGCGGCATGGCGAACGCGTACGTCGTCGAGCGCGTCTGAACGGTACGATCGGCACCGAACCAGTACCGCCGCGGCATCGGAGCCGCGGCAGACGCCGACGCGACCGCGCCGGTGCACCCACGAACCACGAGAGGACAGCGCATGGAGCTGAGCGGGGCATCCGCCATCGTCACCGGAGGGGCGTCGGGCCTGGGCCGCGCCACGGCCGAGGCGCTCATCGACGCCGGGGCATCCGTCGTCATCGTCGACCTGCCCGGCGGCCGCGGCGAGCAGGCCGCGGCCGAGCTGGGGGAGCGCGCCCGGTTCGCCCCGGCCGACGTCGCCGACGAGGCGCAGGTCGCGGCGGCGATCGAGCAGGCGACGGCGCTCGGTCCGCTGCGGGTCGCGGTCAACTGCGCCGGCATCGCGACCGCCGGTCGCACGGTCGGCCGCGACGGGCCGCTCGCGCTCGCCGACTTCGAGCGCACCATCCGGGTGAACCTGATCGGCACGTTCAACGTCACGCGCCTGGCCGCCGCCGCCATGGCCGCCGGCGAGCCCGTGACCGCCCAGCCCCTGCCGGGTGTGCCCGAGACCGCGGAGCGTGGAGTGATCGTGAGCACGGCGTCGGTCGCCGCGTTCGACGGCCAGATCGGCCAGGCCGCCTACTCGGCGTCGAAGGGCGGCGTGGCCGCGATGACGCTGCCGCTCGCGCGCGACCTGTCGAAGCTGCTCATCCGCGTGGTCACCATCGCCCCGGGCATCATGCAGACGCCGATGATGGCCGGCATGCCCGACGACGTGCAGGCCTCGCTCGCGGCGCAGATCCCGCACCCCTCGCGCCTGGGCACGCCCGCCGAGTACGCGGCGCTCGCCATGCACGTGGTGGCGAACCCGCTGCTCAACGGCGAGGTGATCCGCCTCGACGGCGCGATCCGCATGCAGCCGAAGTAGGCGAGCGGATGCCCCGGGGCCGGCGCGCGCCTCGGGGCATCCGTCTCGCTCGGGTCGCGCCCGTCAGGCGAGGCCCCGTGCCTTCCCGGCCCGGTACGCCTTCACGGCGCCGTCGATGATGTCGACGACCGCGCCGAACACGAACAGCACGACGACGATCGTCGTGATCACGTCGCCCGCGTCGCCCCACGGCCAGCCGATCGCGTCGAGGAAGTCGGGGTTGACCAGCATGCCGTTCGTGAGCAGCCACAGCGCGGGCACCGCGAAGGCGATGTTCAGCGGCACGTTCACGAGCGCGAGCCACCAGTTCCAGCCCCACGCGTACACGGCGCCGGCGAACGCCATCTCGAGTGCGATGAGCACCAGGAACCACGGGATCCAGAACGACCACAGCGACGGGTCGAGGAACGGGATCGGCTCGCCGTTCACGGGGATGCCCGTCTGCTGCCAGACGATGAGCACCGCGAACACCGTGAGGGCGATCAGCGAGAAGACGAGGTCGGGCAGTCGCTTCGCCTTGTACTCGTCGTGCACGGCCGGCAACTGGGCGGGCGTCCAGGCGCGCGCCTTCGAGGCGGCCGGCGACCGGTCGATCACGGCGAACACGAGGGTCACCCAGAACAGGACCTGCAGCGCCGTGTTCAGCGCGGCGCCGAACGTGGACGCGGCGACCTCGCCCGCGGTGGCGCCCGAGAGCAGCTGCGCGAGCAGGCTGATCGCCGTGACGATGGGCACCGCGATGAGGAGCACGAGCTTCAGCACGCGCAGCCAGGCGAGGTAGGTGCGCGGGCCGATCAGGTGCATGGGCCGGTCCGCGTAGCCCGCCGCGAGCGCGGCCGGGTCGCCCAGCTCGACGAGCGTCGCGCGCTCGGCGTCGTCGGGGTCGTGCCCCGCCTCGACCATGGCGTCGCGCCGGTCGCCGATGCGCTCGCGCAGCTCGCGCGCGAGCTCGGGTCGCTGACGCTCGGGCAGGTACCGCGCCGTCGCCTGGACGTAGCGGTCGGTGAGCGTGGTCATGGTACGTCTCCTTCGGTCAGTCGTGCGAGTGCGGTGTCGATGCGTCGCCAGTCGTCGGTGAGCGCGACGGCGAGGCGCTCGCCGGCGGGACTGGTGCGGTAGAACTTGCGCGGGCGGGCCTCGTCGGTGTTCCACTCGCTGGTGAGCAGGCCCTGCTTCTCGAGCCGCCGGAGCAGGGGGTAGAGCGTGTTCGCGTCGACCGCCAGGTCGAGCCCGGCGAGCGACTCCAGCAGTGCGTACCCGTACTCGGGCGTGCGCAGCCGCAGCAGGCACGCGAGCACGGTCGTGCCACGGCGCAGCTCCTGCAGGTGCGATGCGGTGGCGTCATCCGGTGTCATGCCACACACGATACTGTGTGACACACACTAATGCAACGGGTCGCGATACCCTGTCTCGCCTACTGTTCGGCGTGCGCCTCCAGGAACGCATAGACCTCGGCGTCGTCGACGCCCGGGAATCGCCCCGAGGGCAGCGGTGAGAGCACGTGCGCGTGCAGCCGCGCGCTCGGCCAGGCCCTGCCGTCCCAGCGGTCGGACAGCTCCTCGGGTGCGCGCCGGCAGCACGTGACGTCGGGGCAGCGCGACTCGACGCGCACCGTCGTCTCGCGCCCGCGGAACCACTTCGCGTCCTGGAACGGCACGCCGATCGTGATCGAGAACTCCGCGGCATCCGTTCGGCCCGTCTGCGTCGCGCACCAGTACGTGCCCGCAGGGGTGTCGGTGTACTGGTAGTTCTCCGTGGTGCGGTTGGTGCGGTCGAACGCGTTGCGCGCGCTCCACTTCTTGCACACCCACTGGCCCTCGATCGATCCGGTCACGTCGGCGGGCAGCGGGATGCCGTCGTTCTCGTACCCCTTCTGCAGTGCGCCGTCGCCGTTCACGCGCAGGAAGTGCAGGGTCATGTCCAGGTGCGACGTGCCGAGGTTCGTCAGGCGCAGCGCCGCCGCCTCGTGCGTCACGCCGAAGGCGTCGCGGAAGTCCTCGACCGCCAGCCGCTTCTCGCGCTTGGCCTCGGTGAGGAACTTCACCGACGCCTCGCGCGGCATCAGGCAGCACGCGGCGAAGTAGTTGATCTCCAGGCGCTGCCAGAGGAACTCGGCGTAGCTGCCCGGACGCTCGTGGCCCAGGAGGCGGTGCGCCATCGCCTGCAGCGCCATCGAGCGCAGGCCGTGGCCGCCGGGGATCGAGGCGGGCGGCAGGTAGATGCGCCCGTTGGCCAGGTCGGTGATCGACCGCGTGGCATCCGGCAGGTCGTCGACGTAGATCAGCCGGAAGCCGAGCTGCTCGGCCATCACGCTCACCTCGCGGTGGGTCAGCGCGCCCTGGCGGTGGCCCGAGGCCGCGACGCGCTGCTCGGCGAGCTCCTCGATGTCGGGCAGGTAGTTGTCGCGCTCGCGCATGCGGGTGCGCAGCTCGGTGTTCGCCCGGCGCGCCTCCTCGGGGGTCGCGATCGCCTCGCTCGCGCGTCGCTGGAGTTCGCGGTGCAGGCCGACGATCGACTCGAGCGCCTCGTCGCTGATGCCCTTGCCGGGTCGCACCGCCGGCAGCCCGAGCATCGCGTAGAGGGGGCTCGCCTGCGCCCGGGCGAGCTCGATCTCGAGCGCCGCGCGCGGGTTGGGCGGCTCGGGGGAGAGCAGCTCGGCGAGGTCGACGCCGAGCGCGGCCGAGAGGGCGTGCAGCACGGACAGCTTGGGCTCGCGCTTGCCGTTCTCGATGAGCGAGAGCTGGCTGCCCGCGATGCCGACCTGCTCGCCGAGCTGGTCGAGGGTGAGGCCCCGCTCGCCGCGGAAGTGGCGGATGCGCTGGCCGAGGGTGGTGAGGTCGGTGGCTGCCTGCATGGGTTAACCATACGGAAAGAATCGTGATTCTTTCCGCATGCGGTGCGGACTCGTCGCGGGAATCTTCGCGCATTCTGGAATCACGACCGCAACGACCCGCCAGAGCATCGGAGGAACGGCGATGACCATGGAACTCTCCCTCGAGAACGAGGCGGCCGGCCGCTCGCACCGCACCGGCACCACCGACCCCGCGCTCCGCGAGTGGGTGGCGGAGATCGCGCGACTCACCCAGCCCGAGGAGATCGTCTGGTGCGATGGGTCGCTGCAGGAGGCGGACCGCCTCACCAAACAGCTCGTGCACGAGGGCAAGCTCATCCGCCTGAACCCGGAGTGGCGCCCCAACAGCTACCTCGCGCGCACCGACCCCGGCGACGTCGCCCGGGTCGAGGACCGCACCTTCATCTGCTCCGAGCTCGAGGAGGACGCGGGGCCGACGAACAACTGGCGCGACCCGGCCGGCATGCGCGCGGAGCTCAGCGAGGTCTTCGAGGGGTCGATGCGCGGCCGCACGATGTACGTCGTGCCGTTCTCGATGGGACCGCTCGGCGGCCCGATCTCGCAGCTCGGCGTGGAGATCACCGACTCGCCCTACGTGGTGCTGTCCATGGGCATCATGACCCGCATGGGCGAGCGCGTCTTCGAGATGATCGAGCAGGGCACGCCGTGGGTGCGCACGGTCCACTCGGTCGGCTACCCGCTGGTCGACGCCCAGGGCTTCCGCCGGGCCGACGCCGACTGGCCGAGCAACCCCGAGAAGTACATCGTGCAGTTCCCCGACACCCGTGAGATCTGGTCGTTCGGCTCGGGGTACGGCGGCAACGCGCTGCTGGCGAAGAAGTGCTTCGCGCTGCGCATCGCGAGCGTCATGGCCCGCGACGACGACTGGCTCGCCGAGCACATGCTGCTCATCAAGATCACCTCGCCCGAGGGCCGGGTGTACCACGTGGCGGCCGCGTTCCCGTCGGCCTGCGGCAAGACCAACCTCGCCATGCTCCGCCCGACCATCCCCGGCTGGAAGGTCGAGACCGTCGGCGACGACATCGCCTGGATGCGCCCCGGCCCCGACGGCCGGCTCTACGCCATCAACCCCGAGGCGGGCTTCTTCGGCGTCGCGCCGGGCACGGGCGAGACCACGAACCCGACCGCGGTGCAGACACTGTGGGGCAACACGATCTTCACGAACGTCGCGCTCCGCGACGACGGCGACGTCTGGTGGGAGGGCCTGACCGACGAGGCGCCCGACCACCTCATCGACTGGCAGGGCAACGACTGGACGCCCGACTCCGGCCGTCCGGCCGCGCACCCGAACTCGCGCTTCACGGTGGGCGCCGCGCAGTGCCCGTCGATCGCGGACGACTGGGAGGCGCACGACGGCGTGCCCGTCGATGCGATCCTCTTCGGCGGGCGCCGCGCGACGAACGTGCCCCTCGTGGCCGAGGCCCGGTCGTGGAAGCACGGCGTGTTCATGGGCTCGACGATCTCGTCGGAGAAGACGGCTGCGGCCGAGGGCACGGTCGGCGAGCTCCGCCGCGACCCCTTCGCGATGCTGCCGTTCTGCGGCTACAACATGGCCGACTACTGGGGCCACTGGGTGAAGATGGGCCGCATCCTGGGCGACAAGGCGCCGAAGATCTTCCAGGTGAACTGGTTCCGCAAGGATGCCGACGGCGGGTTCCTCTGGCCCGGGTTCGGCGAGAACGCCCGCGTGCTCGAGTGGATCGTCGGCCGCATCGAGGGCGACGCCGGCTCCGAGGACACGCCGATCGGGCGCATCCCGGCCGAGGGCGCGCTGAACGTCGACGGGCTCGACCTCGACGAGGGCGTGCTCGAGCACCTGTTCGAGGTCGACCGTGACTCGTGGCTGGCCGAGTGCGACCTCACCGAGGAGTACTACGCGCAGTTCGGCGACCGCGTGCCCGCCGCGCTCAACTCCGAGCTGGCGAGCCTGCGTTACCACCTCAAGCAGTCGTAGTCCCGCATCTCGCGATCGAGCCCGTGCCCTCCGTGGGCACGGGCTCGTCGGCTGTCCGTGCGGGTCAGGCGGAGAGGCGGGCGAGCTCCTGCTCGATGACGGATGCCGCGTCGTCGACGAGCTCCTCCGAGATGACGACGCTCGGCAGGAACCGCAGCACGCTGTCCCACGAGCCCGCGTCGAGCGGGATGACGCCGTTCGAGGTGGCGTGGCGCAGCACCGAGGTGAGCGCCGCCGCGTTCGGCTCGCGCGTGCCCGGCACGACGAGCTCGACGCCCCACATCGCGCCCTTGCCGCGCACCTCGCCGACCACGCTGTACCGCGACGCCCAGTCGCCGATGCGCGCGGCGAACGCGCGCTCGACCCGCTGCGCCTCGGCGATCAGCCCGTCGCGTTCGATGACCTCGAGCGTCGCGAGGGCCGCCGCGGTCGACACCGGGTTGCCGCCGAAGGTGCCGCCGATGCCGCCGGGCTGCACCGCGTCCATGATCTCGGCGCGACCGGTGACGGCAGCGAGCGGGAAGCCGCCCGCGATGCCCTTGGCGGTCGTGACCAGGTCGGGCACCACGCCGAAGTGCTCGATCGAGTACCACGCGCCGCTGCGCGCGATGCCGGCCTGGATCTCGTCGGAGACGAGCACGATGCCGTGCTCGGCGCAGTAGGCGGCGAGCGCCTCGAGGTAGCCCTCGGCCGGGATGACGATGCCGCCGTCGCCCTGGATCGGCTCGACGAAGAGCGCGGCCAGCTCGGTCGGGCCGATGTGCGTGTTGATGTAGTCGATGGTGCGCGCCGCGGCATCCGGCCCGCTGAGGCCGTCC
This sequence comes from Agromyces rhizosphaerae, assembly GCF_027925245.1. Lineage (NCBI taxonomy): Bacteria > Bacillati > Actinomycetota > Actinomycetes > Micrococcales > Microbacteriaceae > Agromyces > Agromyces rhizosphaerae. The sequence continues at coordinate 425,888 of NZ_BSDP01000001.1, read as the reverse complement.
TTGAACGGGTAGCTCGACGGCACCGAGTACACCTCGCCGGGGAACGGGCCCATGCCCGCGCGCTCGGGCCACGGGCGGTAGGTCATCGCCATGGTGAGGTTGGTGCGCCCGTGGAAGGCGTGCGCGAGGGACGCGATCGCCCGGCGCCCGGTGTAGCGGCGGGCGATCTTCACGGCGTTCTCGACGGCCTCGGCGCCGGAGTTCACGAGGATCGAGTGCTTCTCGAAGTCGCCCGGCGTGAGCTCGGCGAGCTTCTCGGCGACCAGCACGTAGTTCTCGTACGGAGTCACCGTGAACAGCGTGTGGGTGAGCTTCGACGCCTGCGCGGAGGCGGCCGCGGCGACGTCGGGGTGCGCGTGCCCGATGGTGGTCACGCCGATGCCGCAGCCGAGGTCGATCAGTCGGTTGCCGTCGACGTCGACCAGGATCGCGCCCGATCCGTGGTCCATGAAGATGTCGGCGAGGGTGCCCGCGCCGCGGGAGACGCTGCGCCTGCGGCGCTCGAGGAGCTCGCGCGAACGCGGCCCGGGCAGCTCGGTGACGACGCTGCGCTGCTGGGGAACGGTGAAGTCCATGAGACGAGGGTACGTGCTGCGCGTTACAGCCGTGTGCAGGTGCACGCGGCCGATGGCGCGACCGGCGGATGCCCCGGGCGAACGCCTCAGACGAGCAGCTGGTGCTTCGCGAGCTCCCGGTACAGCGGCGTCGACTCGACGAGCTCGGAGTGCGTGCCCTCGCCGACGACCTCGCCGTCGTCGAGCACGACGATGCGGTCGGAGTCGACGACCGTCGAGAGCCGGTGCGCGATCACGATGAGCGTGCGCCCCTCGGCCACCGCGTCGATCGCCTCGCGCATCATGCGCTCGTTCACGCCGTCGAGCGACGAGGTCGACTCGTCGAGCAGGAGCACGGGCGGCGCCGCGAGCAGCGCCCGCGCGATCGCCAGTCGCTGGCGCTCGCCGCCCGAGAGCATGATGCCGTCCTCGCCGACGGGCGCCGCGAGGCCCGCGGGGTCGCGATCGAGCACCGCGCCGAGGTTCACCGCGCGCAGCACGGCGACGCACTCGTCGTCGGTCGCGTCGGGGCTGCCCAGCGTGAGGTTGTCGCGGATCGACCCCGCGAGCACGGGCGCGTCCTGCTCGACGTAGCCGATCTGGGCGCGCAGGTCGGCGCGGTCGATCGTGCGCAGGTCGAGCCCGCCCATGCGCACGACGCCCGCGGTGGGGTCGTAGAAGCGCTCGATCAGCGCGAACGTCGTCGACTTGCCCGCGCCCGAGGGGCCGACGAGCGCGACGCGCTGCCCGCGCGGCACCTCGAACGAAACCCCGCGCAGCACGTCGCGCGCCTCGCCGGAACCCGCGGAGACGCCGGCCGGGCCGGACGTCGTGCCCTCGACCGCGGTGTCGCCCTCGCCGGCATCCGCCCCGCCGTCGACCGCGCGCGAGGCGTACGCGAACCGCACCTCGTCGAACGCGATGGCCGGCGCCTCGGGCGCCGCACCCGCGTTCGCCGGGCCCGCGACCGCCACCGCAGGGCCGCCGTCGCGGTCGTGCGCGTCCTCGTCGGGCAGGTCGAGCACCTCGCGGATGCGTCCGAGCGCGCCCAGCGCCTGGTTGACCGAGGTGACCGCGCCGAAGGCCTGCCCGAGCGGCAGGATCAGCATGAACAGGAAGATGATGAACATCACGAGGTTCGCGACGCTGGTCGCACCCGACGCGACCCGGATGCCGCCGACGCCGATCACGACCAGCAGCGACAGCTGCATCGCGATGCCCGCGATCGGCACGATGAGCGCGGAGATCTTCGCGACCTTCACGCCCTCGCGGTAGGCGCCGTCGGTCTCGGCCTCGATCGCCGCGGTCTCGCGCTCTGTGGCGCCCGCCGCACGGATGGTGCGCACCGCGCCGATCGCCCGCTCGACCGCCGCGGCGACGTCGCCGATCTTGTCCTGCGCGCGACGCGAGGCGTCCCGCACGCGCAGTGAGAGCAGCGAGACGGTCGCGATCGCGATGCCGATGACGATCACCGTGAGCCCGAGCAGCACGGCGTCGAGCACGATCATCGCGATGAGTGCGCCGAGGAACGTGACGGCGCCGCCGACCGCCTCGACCAGCCCCTGCGTGAGCACTGCCCGCAGCAGCGTCGTGTCGCTGCCGACGCGCGAGACCAGGTCGCCGGTGCGGCGCGTGTCGAACTCCGAGATCGGCAGGCGCAGGATCTTCCGCGCGAGGTGCATGCGGCTCGAGCGCACGACGCCCTCGCCCGTGCGCTGCAGCAGGTAGTGCTGGTAGCCGCTGAGCAGCGCGCTCACGACGACGAGCGCGACGAGCACCCAGACGAGCGGGCCGACCGGCACGCCCTCCTCGACGACCGTGATGACCTGGCCGACGAGCAGCGGCTGCGCGAGCGTGGTGAGCGCGCCGAGCACGCTCAGCACGAGGATGAAGCTCAGGATGCCGCGGTGCTCGAACAGGTACGGCAGCAGCTGGCCGAACGTGGCGCGCGGGCCTGCGGCGTCGCGTCCGCGCCCGCGCCCGCGGCCGGACGCCGTCGATCGGGTGCGGCGGGCGGGGGCATCGGTGGTGGAGGCCATGACTACCTTTCTAGGGGACGGTTGCCGCGAGGCCGCTGGGAGGCTCACGCCGAGGCGACGGATGCCCCTGGGCTGCCGAGCACGGATGCCGCGAGCGCGTGCCCCGCGACGCAGGCGGCCCGGGGGTCGGCGCCCGACATGGCGGCGACCAGGAACCCGGCGGCGAACGCGTCGCCCGCGCCGGTCGCGTCGCGCACGTCGGCGACCGGCGCGGCGGGCACGTGCAGGGCGGGCCTGCCCGGGCGCAGCACCTCGGCCGGGTCGGGGCCGCGCTTGACGACGGTGAGCGGGGCGAGCGGAGCGGTGCCGTGGTCGCCGGTGCTCGCCGAGCCGATGCCGAGCAGCGCCGCCTCGTCCGCGTTCGCGAACGCGATGTCGGGTGCCAGCCGCGCGGCGAGCGCACGGAAGCGCTCCAGGCCCAGCGTGTCGATCAGCCCGGTCGACGAGGCGTCGAGCGAGACGCCGGCGCCCGCCTCGCGGGCCGCATCCGCGAGCCCGACGACCGCCGAGCGCGCGGGCTCGCGCTCGAGCCCGTAGGCGGGCACGTGCAGCCAGCCCGCCCCGTCGAGCCACGACGGGTCGACGGGCCGGTGCAGCTCGGCCGCCGCGCCGCGGTCGGGGTACATGGTGCGCTCGCCGTCGGGGTCGACGAGCAGCACGACGGTGCCGGTCGTGCCCGCGCGCTGGAGGCGCACGTCGACGCCGGCGGACGCGAGGCCGCGGGCGAGCCCGTCGCCCGCGGCATCCGCCCCGACGCAGCCGACGAAGCGCGCCGCGGCGCCCGCACCCGCGGCGAACGCGGCGACGTTGGCCGCGCTGCCGCCGCGCGAGCGCACGATGCGCGCGGCCGTGTCGGTCGCGTGCCGGGTCGGCTCGGCGAGCCAGACCACGACGTCCTCGACGAGGTCGCCCGCGACGACCAGCACGCCGGGCGCGCCGGGGTCAGCCGGCGACGGCACGCGCGATCTCCCCGCCCAGCGAGACGTTGCCGCGGTACACGGCGAGGTTCGCCTCGAGGCTCGCCCCGCCCGTCGCGCGCTGCACGAAGTCGAGCAGGAACGGCGTGGTGTCGTGGCCCGTGATGCCCGCCGCATCCGCCGCCGCCAGCGCCTCGGCGAGCACGCGGTCGTGCAGCTCCGGGTCGAGCTGGTCGGCCTCCGCCACGGGGTTCGCGACGAGCACCGCGGCATCGAGCCCGAGGGCGTCGCGCGCCGCGGCCACGGCGGCGACCTCCTCGGGCGTCTCGACCCGGTGCTCGAGCGCGAACCCCGAGTCGGCGACGTAGAACCCCGGGTACGCGGTCGTGCGGTACCCCACGACCGGGATGTTCAGCGTCTCGAGCCGCTCGAGCGTCGCCGCCACGTCGAGGATCGACTTCACGCCCGCGCTCACGAGCGTGATCGGCGTGCGGGCGAGCGTCGGCAGGTCGGCCGACTCGTCGAAGGTCTCGCTCGCCCCGCGGTGCACGCCGCCGAGCCCGCCGGTCGACATGACCCGGATGCCCGCCGAATGCGCGAGCCACGCGGTCGCCGCCACGGTCGTGCCGCCGCTCAGCCCGCGCGCCGCGGCGATGGGCAGGTCGCGCACGCTGAGCTTCACGACCGCGTCGTCGTCGCACAGGCGCGCCATGGTCGCGCGGTCGATGCCGACGTGCGCGACCCCGTCGACCACGCCGATCGTCGCCGGCACGACGCCCGCGGCGCGCAGCTGCTCCTCGGCCGCGATGCCCACCTCGAGGTTCCGCGGCCGCGGCAGGCCGTGGGTCAGGATCGTGGTCTCGAGGGCGAGCACCGGGGCACCGGATGCCACGGCCTCGCGCACCTCGTCGGACAGGACGACGGCGGGGCTGGTCTGGGTCACCCCGTCATCGTACGCAGGGCTGCCGGCGGGGCATCCGATGTCGCCGCCCTCGACTACAGTTCTCCCGTGCCCGCACCAGTGATCACCGCCCGCGACCTCCGCAAGCAGTACGACGAGGTCGCCGCCGTCGACGGCATCTCGTTCGAGGTCTCGCCGGGGGAGTCGTTCGGCCTGCTCGGCCCGAACGGCGCCGGCAAGTCGACCACCATGCGCATGGTCGGCGCCGTCTCCACCCGCACGAGCGGTGACCTCGAGATCCTCGGGCTCGACCCGAACGCGTACGGTCCCGACATCCGCTCGCAGCTCGGCGTGGTGCCCCAGGCCGACAACCTCGACACCGAGCTCCGGGTGCGCGAGAACCTGCTCGTGTACGGCCGCTACTTCGGCCTGCCGCGACGGCAGATCGCCGAGCGCGCGGACGAGCTGCTCGCGTTCGCCCAGCTCGAGGAGAAGTCGAAGGCCAAGGTCGATGCACTCTCCGGCGGCATGAAGCGGCGACTCACGATCGCCCGGGCGCTCATCAACGACCCGCGCATCCTGCTGCTCGACGAGCCGACGACGGGCCTCGACCCGCAGGCGCGCCACATCCTCTGGGATCGCCTCTTCCGCCTGAAGGAGCAGGGCACGACGCTCGTGCTCACGACGCACTACATGGACGAGGCCGAGCAGCTCTGCGACCGCCTCATCGTGGTCGACCACGGCCGCATCATGGCCGAGGGCACCCCCGCCGAGCTCATCCGCGCCCACTCGTCGCGCGAGGTGCTCGAACTGCGTTTCGGCGCCGACCGCAACGCCGAGGTCGCGAAGCGGCTCGAGGGGGTGGGCGAGCGCATCGAGGTGCTGCCCGACCGCATCCTCGTCTACAGCGCGAACGGCGAGGCCGAGCTCGTGCGCATCACCGAGGCGGGCCTGCACCCGATCACGAGCCTCGTGCGCCGCTCCTCGCTCGAGGACGTGTTCCTCCGCCTCACGGGCAGGAGCCTCATCGAATGAGCGCCGAGTCACCCCGGCAGCAGGCGACGGATGCCCCCGAGGCCACCCGTCCCGAGACCGCACGCGCGCTCGCCGCGGGCGCGCGTCCGCGTCGCCTCGGCGCCTGGTACGTCGCCGAGCACCGGTTCCGGGTCATGCGGTCCTACCTGCAGACCATGCTCGCCACGGGCATCGGCAGCCCGATCATCTACCTGTACGGGCTCGGGGCCGGGCTCGCGTCGCTGATCGACGCCCCGGTCGCCTCGCAGCCGGGCGCCGAGGGTGTGCCCTACCTCGTGTTCGTCGCGCCCGCGCTGCTGGCGTCGGCCGCCATCACGGTCGCGACCGAGGAGTTCTCGTACCCGATCATGCTCGGCTACAAGTGGAACCCCACGTTCACGGGCATGCACGCGGCGCCGATCCGGCCCGGCCAGATCGTCGACGGCATCGTCATCTCGGTGACCGCGCGCATCCTCGCCACGAGCGCCGTGTACTACCTGTTCATGCTGCTGTTCGGCGCGGTGCCGTCGCCGCTGGGGTACCTCGCCGTGCTCGCGGCAACGCTCGGCGGGCTCGCGTTCGGCCACCTGCTCATGGCGTACGTGTCGACGCTCGAGCAGGACACGGGGCAGATCGCGCTCGTCATGCGCTTCCTCGTGCTGCCGATGACGCTGTTCTCGGGCACGTTCTTCCCGCTCAGCCAGCTGCCCTGGTTCCTGCAGCCGATCGGCTGGGTCTCGCCGCTCTGGCACGCCACCGAGCTCAGCCGCGTCTTCGCCTACGGCTACCCCGAGCCGCTGTGGCTCACGGTCGTGCACGTGGCCGTGCTCGTCGCGATGGCGGCGTTCGGCTGGATCGCATCGCGGCGCATCGCCGCACGGAGGCTCGGACGATGACCGCACCCGCCACGACCACCGACCCCACCGCCCCGACCGGCGGGCGCGGCGTCGCCTCGCTCTACGCCGGCAACTCCCGCGCCGTCATGGCGCGCGGCTGGCGGGCCACCCGCAGCTCGAACTGGATGATCGTCGTCTCGGGCTTCTTCGAGCCGATCTTCTACCTGCTGTCGATGGGCATCGGCCTCGGCGCCCTCGTCGGCGAGGTCGCGACCGCGGGCGGCGACGTCTCGTACGCGGCGTTCATCGCCCCGGCGCTGCTCGCGGTCGCCGCCATGAACGGCGCGATCTACGACTCGACCTGGAACGTCTTCTTCAAGATGAACTTCGCGAAGCTCTACGAGGGCATGCTCGCGACGTCCCTGGGCCCGCTCGACGTGGCGCTCGGCGAGATCTCGCTCGCCCTGCTCCGCGGTGCGTTCTACGCCTCGGGGTTCCTCGTCGTCATGCAGGCGCTCGGGCTGAACCTGTCGTGGTGGGCGCTGCTCGCGCTGCCCGCGGTGCTGCTCATCGCGTTCGGCTTCGCGAGCCTCGGCATGGCGATCACGAGCTACATGAAGACGTTCCAGCAGATGGACTGGATCAACTTCGTGCTGCTGCCGATGTTCCTGCTGTCGGCCACGTTCTTCCCGATCACGGTCTACCCGCAGGCGGTGCAGTGGATCATCCAGGCGATGCCGCTCTGGCACGGCGTCGAACTCGTGCGCGGGCTCACGACCGGAGCGGTGCACTGGGGGCTGCTCTGGCACGTGCTCTACTACGCCGTGATGATCGTGGTCGGCGTCGTGTTCACCACGAAGCGGCTGCGCGCGCTGTTCCTCGACTGATCAGGGCGAGCGGATGCCCCGGGGCATCCGCTCGCCCTGCCTCAGCGTCCGACCGCGCGCAGCGCGCGCACCGTGGCGACTGCCGCCTCGGCGGCCTCCGCGCCCTTGTCCTCCTTCGAGCCGGGGAGCCCGGCTCGGTCGAGTCCCTGCTGCTCGTCGTCGAGGGTGAGCACCCCGAACCCGACCGGCTTGCCGGTGTCGATCGCGACCCGGGTGAGGCCGTCGGTCGCGGCCGACGAGACGTACTCGAAGTGCGGGGTGCCGCCGCGGATGATGACGCCCAGCGCCACCACCGCGTCGGCCCCGGCCTCGAGGGCGGCCTTGGCGACCACGGGCAGCTCGAAGCTGCCGGGCACCCGCACGAGCGAGTGGTCGGCCCCGGATGCCTCGAGCGTGCGCACCGCGCCGGCGATGAGCCCGTCGGTGATATCGTCGTGCCAGCTTCCGGCGACGATCACGACCGACAGGCCGGTGCCGTCGACGTCGAGGGTGGGGGAGCCTGCTCCGCTCATGATGCGCGTCCTTCCAGGAGGTGGTGCGCCGCCGGCTCGGTGAGGTCGACGGTGTCGATCGCGTGACCCATGCGGTCGCGCTTGGTCTCGAGGTACGCCTCGTTGAGTGCGCCGACGCCCACCAGCAGCGGCACGCGCTCGAGCACCGTGATGCCCTGTGCCTCGAGCTGGCGCACCTTCTCGGGGTTGTTCGTGAGCAGCCGCACGGCGTCGAGGCCGAGGTCGCGCAGGATCGCGGTGGCCGCGCCGTAGTCGCGCGCATCGGCGGGCAGGCCGAGCGCGAGGTTCGCGTCCAGCGTGTCGAGGCCGTCCTCCTGCAGGCGGTAGGCGCGCAGCTTGTTGACCAGGCCGATGCCGCGGCCCTCGTGGCCGCGCAGGTAGACGACGACCCCGCCGTGCTCCTGCACCGCCGCGAGCGCGGCGTCGAGCTGCGGGCCGCACTCGCACTTCAGCGAGCCGAACGCCTCGCCGGTCAGGCACTCGGAGTGCACGCGCACGAGCGCACCGGGCGACGAGGGGTCGCCGGCGGTGATCGCCAGGTGATCGGCGCCGGTCGTGCGGTCGCGGTAGGCGCGCATGCGGAACGGGCCGTGCTCGGTCGGCACGGTCGTCTCGACCTCGAACTCCACGCGGCCGCTCTCGGGCGCCCGGGCCGGCTGCGATCCGATCGCCGGCCCGACGACCGGCACCTCGCCGTTCGTGGCCGGCGCGTCGCGCAGGTACCTCAGCAGCGCCGCGATCGTCGTGACCGGCAGCCCCTCCCGCTCGCCGAGCTCGATGAGGCCAGGCAGGCGCATCATCTCGCCGTCGTCGGCGACGATCTCGCCGATCGCCGCGACCGGCGCGAGGCCCGCGAGGCGCATGAGGTCGACCGCGGCCTCGGTGTGGCCCGGGCGCTGTCGCACGCCGCCGTCCACGGCGCGCAGCGGCACGACGTGCCCGGGGCGGATGAGCGAGGCCGGGGTGGCGTCGGGGTCGGCCAGCACGCGCAGCGTGTGCGCGCGGTCGGACGCGCTGATGCCGGTGGTCACGCCCTCGGCGGCGTCGACCGTGATCGTGTAGGCCGTGCGCCGCGGGTCCTGGCTCTCGAGCGTCATGAGCGGGAGCTCGAGCCGGTCGGCGAGGTCGTTCGGCAGCGGCGCGCAGAGGTAGCCGCTCGTGTGGCGCACCATCCAGGCGATCCACTCGCGGCTCGCGAGCGCGGCCGAGATGATCGCATCGCCCTCGTTCTCGCGGCCCTCGTCGTCGGCGACGAGCACAGGCTTGCCGTCGCGCAGCGCGGCCAGCACCTCGGGCATCTCGGCGAGGCTCATGCGAGGCCTCCCATCGGCGCGGGCGCGGCGGGCGCGGCGAGCGAGGACGGCAGGTCGTCGTGGCCGCCGAGGCGGAGCATCCGCTCGACCTGCCTGGCGAGGATGTCGGTCTCGAGGTTCACGCGATCGCCCACGACCCGGTCGCCGAGCGTGGTCGCCGTGAGGGTCTCGGGGATGAGCGAGACCTCGAACCAGTCGTCGCCGACCGCGCTGACGGTGAGCGAGACGCCGTCGAGCGCGACCGAGCCCTTGTCGACCACGAGCCGCGCGTGCGCCGGGTCGATCGCGAACCGCAGCACGCGCCATGCCTCGCCGGGCCGCACCTCGACGACCTCGGCGGTGCCGTCGATGTGCCCCTGCACGATGTGGCCGCCGATGCGGTCGCCCACCTTCGCCGCCCGTTCGAGGTCGACACGGTCGCCCTCGCGCACGTCGGCGAGCGTCGACATCGCGAGCGTCTGCGCCATCACGTCGGCCGTGAACGACTCGTCGTCGCGGTCGACGACGGTGAGGCACACGCCGTTCACCGAGATCGAGTCGCCGTGGCGCGCGTCGGAGACCGCGAGCGGCCCCTGCACGGTGAGCCTGGCCGCATCGGCGGTGCGCTCGATGCGCGTGACGCGGCCGATCTCCTCGATGATGCCCGTGAACATGTCAGGTCCTTCCGTTCGGTGCGTCCGCGGCGCCGGGCCGTGCGGATGCGGGGCGGGCGACGACCAGCAGGTCGTCGCCGAGTCGTGCGACGTGGGTGGTCTCGAGGCGGAGCGCCTCGGCGATGGTGCCGATGCCGAGGTCGCCGACGGCGAGGCGCGGCCCGCCGAGCAGGGCGGGTGCGAGGTAGACGACCACCTCGTCGGCGAGCCCGGCGGCGAGGAACGCGGTGGCGAGCGTCGGGCCGCCCTCGACGAAGAGCGAGCGGATGCCGCTGCGCTGCAGTTCGCGCAGGTCGCCGACGAGGTCCGTGCCGTCGTGGCGGAGCGCGGGGTGCGGGCCGTGCAGCACCGCCGCGTCGTCGGGGAGCTCCCGGCGCCCGAACACGACCGGGACCGGCTGGTCGGCGCGCAGCCCGCCGTCGGCGTCGCGGGCGGTCAGCGCGGGGTCGTCGGCGAGCACCGTGCCGGTGCCGACCGCGATCGCGTCGGCGGCGGCGCGGCGCACGTGCACGTCGGCGCGGGCCTCGGGCCCCGTGATCCAGCGGCTCGTGCCGTCGGCGGCCGCGATGCGGCCGTCGAGGGTCGACGCCCACTTGACCGTGACGAACGGCCGCCCGTGCCGCTCGGCGAACAGCCAATCGCCGATGAGCGCCTCGGCCTCGTCCGCGAGCAGGCCCTGCTCGACGTCGACGCCGGCGTCGGCGAGCCGACGCCCCCCGCCCGCCGAGTGCACGCCGGGATCATCGACGGCGTAGACCACGCGCGCGACCCCCGCGGCGATGAGCGCCTCGGAGCACGGCCCGGTGCGCCCGGTGTGGTTGCACGGCTCGAGGGTCACGATCGCGGTGGCGCCGCGTGCGGCGCCGGGCTCGAGCCGCGCGAGGGCGTCGACCTCGGCGTGCGGGGTGCCGGCACCGCGGTGCCAGCCCTCGGCGATGACCTCGCCGCCGGGGGAGAGGAGCACGCAGCCGACGCGCGGGTTGATGCCGCGTCGGGGACCCCGTGCGGCGAGCTCGAGCGCACGGCGCATCGCGGCCGTCTCGGCGGCGCGCGTCGATGCGGCTCCCGCCGGTGCGGGGTGCGCGGCGCTGGTGCTGCCCATGGTTCCCGGTTCTCGTCCTCGCGGACTCCGGGGCTCGGCAACGCCGATCAGGCCGCCGGCGCGGACGCCTGCGGCACGTGCTGCCTCCCATCCGGACTTTCACCGTCGGTACCGGAATTCCACCGGTTCGGCCTCGCGCCCGACCCAATGGAGATCGAGCGCTCGGTTCGCGGACTGTCACCGCCGGCTCGGACTTTCACCGACCCCGGAGCACGTTTCTAGTTCTCGAGTGTAGATCAACGTTCGCGCGCACGGGGTATTCCCGCTGCGCGCACCCGTGGCGCCCGCCCTCGGACGGGCCGCCTCAGACGCCGGCGACGAGGCCGGTCAGCGCGTCGAGCCCGCCGATGCGCCGCACCCCGAGGGCGGTCGCCTCGGCGGCATCCGCCGGATCGGGCTCGGTGCCGAGCCGGTCGATCCAGATGCCGTCGAGGCCCGCACGAGCCGCGCCGATGGCGTCGGTGCGCAGCCGGTCGCCGACGTACACGGCGCGCTCCGGCGCCACCCCGAAGCGCGCGCACGCCTCGACGAAGATCGCGGGGTCGGGCTTGGTCGCGCCGACCTCGCTCGATGCGACGAGGTGCTCCATGCGCCGGGTGAGGCCGACCGCGTCGAGCTTCACGGCCTGCTGGTCGAGCTCGCCGTTCGTGATGATGCCGAAGCGGATGCCGTGCACCGCGTCGGCGAGGGCATCGAGCGTCGGGAGGGCGTCGGCGTGGAGGGCCCAGGCCGCCCGATAGCGCGCGGAGTAGGCGGCGAACCAATCGCCCGCCTGGGCGTCGTCGAGCGCGTGGCCGTGCGCGGCCGCGAACGCGCGCGCCCGGTCGCGCCGCTGGCCGTGGAAGTCGGTCTCGCCCGCGAGGTAGCGGTGGTAGTGCTCCTCCTCGAGGTCGCGCCAGAGGTGCTGTGCGCCCGCCTCGTCGAGCAGGTCGTAGCGCTGCGAGCGCGCGTGGGCGAGGATGCCCGCCTCCACCGCGCCGCGGTGGTCGAGCAGGGTGTCGTCGAGGTCGAAGAGCACGACCTCGACCCCGATCGCGCCGGTCGTCACGGGGCGCCGACCTCCGCGGGCCAGTCGCGGGCCGGGCCCGCCGTGCCGCCGCGGCGGGCGACTGCGTGCCACGCGGGGAACGGCCGTCCGTCGCGCAGTCGCACCGGCCTCCGGTCCCCGCGGTCGAACGCGAAGCCGGCCGCGCGCGCGACGCGCGCGGAGGCGACGTTGCCCGCCACCGCCTCCCACGCCACGTGGTCGGCGTCGAGCCCGCCCGGGTCGAACGCGTAGTCGACCACGCGCCGCACGGCCTCGGACATGACCCCGAGCCCGCGGTGCTCGCGACCGAGCCAGTAGCCCACGCTCGTGCGTGCCGTGCGCAGGCCGACCACGCCCAGCAGCTGCGGCCGGCCGTGCCAGCGGATCGCCCACGTGCGCTCGGTGCGACCCGCCCACCCGTTCGGCACGAACTCCTCGACGAATCCCACCGCGTGCCGGCGCTCGTACGGCCACGGCGTGGTCACCGTGTGCTCGAACACCGGGTCGGTGCAGTACCGCGCGATGTCGTCGACGTCGTCCGCGGTGGGCTGGTCGAGCACCAGTCGCTCGGTGCGCAGCACCACCGGGTCGGCGGGGCTCATCGGCGGCGGATGAAACCGACGGCGTCGTACACCTTCGCGAGGGTCTCGCGCGCCACGGCGTCGGCCTTGTCGGCCCCGACCGCGAGCAGCCGGTCGAGCTCGGCCGGGTCGGCCATGAGCTCGAGCGTGCGCGCGCGGATGGGCTCGACCCGCTCGACGACGAGCTCGGCCAGCTCGACCTTGAGGTCGCCGTATCCGCGACCGGCGTACTCGGCCTCGAGGTCTGCGATCGACTTCCCGCTCACGGCCGAGTGGATGTCGAGCAGGTTCGAGATGCCGGGCTTCGCGGCGCGGTCGAAGCGGATCTCGCGCTCGGTGTCGGTCACGGCCGAGCGGATCTTCTTCGCCGTGCGCTTCGGCTCGTCGAGCAGGTTCACGAGGCCCGCATCCGATGCGGCCGACTTCGACATCTTCGACGTCGGGTCCTGCAGGTCGTAGATGCGCGCGGTGACCTCGGGGATGTACGCCTCGGGCACCCGGAACGTCTCGCCGAACCGGCTGTTGAAGCGGCCGGCCAGGTCGCGCGTGAGCTCGAGGTGCTGGCGCTGGTCGTCGCCCACCGGCACGAGCGCGGTGTCGTAGAGCAGGATGTCGGCGGCCATGAGCACCGGGTAGGTGAACAGGCCCACCGTCGTGGCATCCGTGCCCTGCTTCGCGGACTTGTCCTTGAACTGGGTCATGCGGCTCGCCTCGCCGAAGCCCGTGATCGTGGAGAGCACCCAGGCCAGCTCGGCGTGGGCCGGCACGTGCGACTGCACGAACAGCGTGGACCGCTCGGGGTCGATTCCGGCGGCGATGTACTGGGCGGCGGTGCGGCGCGCGCTCTCGCGGAGCGCGGCCGGGTCCTGCGCCACGGTGATCGCGTGCAGGTCGACGACGCAGTAGTAGGCGTCGTAGCGCTCCTGCAGCGCGACCCAGTTCACGAGGGCGCCGAGGTAGTTGCCGAGGTGCAGCGAGTCGCCCGAGGGCTGCATCCCGGAGAAGAGCACGGGGGTGGTGGAGGTCATGGTGGGGTCCTTGGGGTTCAGATGGCGTAGTCGACGACGACGGGAGCGTGGTCGGACCATCGCTCGTCGTAGGCTGCGGCGCGGTCCACCGAGTAGTCGACGACGGATGCCGCGAGCGGGCCGGTCGCGAGGTGGTAGTCGATGCGCCACCCCGAGTCGTTGTCGAACGCCTTCCCGCGCCACGACCACCAGGAGTACGGCCCCTCGACCTCGCCGTGGTGGCGGCGGCCGACGTCGACCCAGCCGAGCCCGGCGCCGGCGTTGTAGTCGGCGTCCTCCTCGGAGCCGACGAACCGGTCGAAGTAGGCGCGCTCCTCGGGGAGGAACCCGGCCTTCTTCCGGTTGCCCTTCCAGTTGCGGATGTCGAGCGTGCGGTGGCCGACGTTGAGGTCGCCCACGACGACGGCGTGCTCGGCGTGCGCGGCGAGGCGGGGGAGCCGCTCCTCCATGGCGTCGAGGAACCGGTACTTCTCGACCTGCTTCGGGGTGTCGGCCTCGCCCGAGTGCACGTAGGTGCTGACGACCGTGATCGAGGAGCCGTCGAAGTCGTAGTCGGCCTCCAGCCAGCGGCCGGCCGAGTCGAACTCGTCGGGGCCGAGGGCGACGCGGTGGATGCGGGCTGGCCGGCGGCTCGCGAGCGCGACGCCCGCGCGGCCCTTCGCGGTCGCGGGGTCGTGCAGTACGTCCCACTCCTCGCCCAGCAGGCCGGTCAGGTCGTCGGTCGAGGCGCGCACCTCCTGGAGGGCCAGGATGTCGACGTCGCGCGCGGCCAGCCAATCGCCCATGCCCCGGCGGAACGCGGCCCGGATGCCGTTGACGTTGACGCTGGCGACGCGGACGGGCTTCGTGGGCATGCCGAGAATTCTATGGGAGGCGGGCGACATCCTCCGCGTCGAAGCGGGCCTGCAGGTCCACCAGGCGCTGTTCGGCGTTCGCGAGCCGGCGCCGGGCGCGCGGACGGCGGAAGAAGCTGGCATCCGCCACGGCCTGCTCGGCCTCGCGCACCTGGACGCGGGCGGCGAGCAGGCGTGCGTTCCGCTCGCGCTCGCGGCGCTCACGTTCGAGCTGCTCCGGCGTGACCCGGCGGAGCGTCTCGTTGCGGTCGGCGGCGGAGACCGAGATCCACGATGCGGCCACGAGCGTGATGATGCTGGTGAGGTTGAACCACAGCAGCAGCGCGATGAACACCGTGAAGGTCGCGAGCAGCGGGTTGCGCGAGGCCGCGCCGAGCACGGTGCTCCCGAGCGACTGGATGATGCCGAGGGCGATCGCGCCGAGGATGGAGCCCGGCCACAGTCGGCGCCACGGCACGGCCGCGCCCGAGAGGAAGCGGAACATCGTGGCGAGCACCGCGGTGTTCAGGACGAGCACCGCTGCGATACCGCCGAGCCGGACGACGAGGCTGGTCCAGTTCGACGCGAGCTCCAGTCCGAGCGCGCTGCGCACCCACTCGAATGCCGAGGTCGTCGCGACGCTGAGGCCCGCCGTGAGCACGAGCACCGCGCCGAACAGGATCGCCATCACGAAGTCGCGCGCCTTGAGCAGCAGGTACGCGCGGGAGTCGCGCGAGAGCCCGAACATCGACCGCACCGCGATGCGCGAGTAGGTGATCCAGCTCACCGCGGTCCAGAGCAGGCCGCCGATGGCGATGATGCCCGCGATGGTGAAGAGGTTGATGCTGCTCGACGCGAGGCCGGCGAGTTCGTCGGCGTCGATCACGCCGGTGACGTCGTCCGACTCGATGAGCCCGGGCACGTAGGCGTTGATGAGCTCGACCAGCGCGGCGAACAGCTCGGGGTTCGAGGTGAGCCAGAGGCCGGCGACCGAGAAGGCGACGAAGACCGCGGCGAACACCGCGAACAGGGCCATGTAGCTCATGCCCGCGGACATGAGGAAGCCGTTGCGCCAGAGGAAGTTGCGCCAGACCCGCACCGGGAAGATCTCCATGGTGCGCCGGGTCAGCGTGGTGACGGCGCTGACGGGCTCCTCGAATCGGTCGCGCAGGGCGACCGTCACCGCCTCGAGGCGCCCGCGGGTCTCGCCGACGCCCTCCTCGAGCTCATCGCGGGGGTCGCCGGAACCTCGTGATCCGTCGCGGTTCGCGCGCTCGCTCACGTACCGGGCCCCCTGTCGGTCGCGTCCGAGCGGTTAGGGCTTGCCCCGCATGATCGCCTGCTTCACCTCGGAGATCGCCTTCGTGACCTCGATGCCGCGCGGGCAGGCGTCGGAGCAGTTGAAGGTGGTCCGGCAGCGCCAGACGCCCTCCTTGTCGTTCAGGATGTCGAGGCGCACCTGGGCCTGGTCGTCGCGCGAGTCGAAGATGAAGCGGTGCGCGTTCACGATCGCGGCGGGGCCGAAGTACTGCCCGTCGGTCCAGAACACCGGGCACGAGGTGGTGCAGGCGGCGCAGAGGATGCACTTGGTCGTGTCGTCGAAGCGCTCGCGGGCGACGACGTCCTGGATGCGCTCCTTGCCCGCCTCGGGCGCCGTGCTCGCCTGCAGGAACGGCTGCACCTCGCGGAACGAGGCGAAGAACGGCTCCATGTCGACGACGAGGTCCTTCTCGAGCGGCAGGCCCTTGATCGCCTCGACGTAGATCGGCTTCGAGATGTCGAGGTCCTTGATCAGGGTCTTGCAGGCGAGGCGGTTGCGGCCGTTGATGCGCATCGCGTCCGAGCCGCAGATGCCGTGGGCGCACGAACGGCGGAAGGTCAGCGAGCCGTCCTGCTCCCACTTGATCTTGTGCAGCGCGTCGAGCACGCGGTCGGTCGGGAACATCTCGACGTCGAAGTCCTGCCAGCGGGGCTCGCTGTCGGCGTCCGGGTCGAACCGGCGGATGATGAAGGTAACGGTGAAGGACGGAACGGCGGTCTCGGTCGCCTCGGGCGCGTCCGTGGTGGCGGTCGACACGATCAGTACTTCCTCTCCATCGGCTGGTACCGGGTGATGGTCACGGGCTTCCAGTCGAGCGAGATGTGGTCGTCCGCCTTCGAGGAGTGCGGGTCGCCCGTGAGGTAGGCCATCGTGTGCTGCATGTAGTTCTCGTCGTCGCGATCGGGGAAGTCGTCGCGCATGTGGCCGCCGCGGCTCTCCTTGCGGTTGCGTGCGGAGTAGACGACGACCTCGGCGAGGTCGAGCAGGAAGCCGAGCTCGACGGCCTCCAGCAGGTCGGTGTTGAAGCGCGTGCCCTTGTCGTGCACGGCGATCTTCGTGTAGCGCTCGCGCAGGTCGGCGATCACGTCCGTGACGTGCTCGAGGGACTCGTCGGTGCGGAACACCTGCGCCGAGCGGTCCATCTCGTCCTGCAGCTCCTTGCGGATCGCGGCGATCCGCTCGGTGCCGGTCGACGCGCGGAGCTGGTCGAGCATGCCGCGCACGGCGCCCGCCGGGTCGTCGGGCAGGGGCGTGAACTCGGCGGTCTTGACGTACTCGACCGCGTTGCGGCCGGCGCGCTTGCCGAAGACGTTGATGTCGAGCAGCGAGTTGGTGCCGAGGCGGTTCGAGCCGTGCACCGAGACGCACGCGCACTCGCCGGCGGCGTAGAGGCCAGGTACCACGGTCTCGTTGTCGCGCAGCACCTCGGCGCTGACGTTGGTGGGGATGCCGCCCATCGCGTAGTGCGCGGTCGGCATCACGGGCACCGGCTCGTAGACCGGGTCGACGCCCAGGTAGGTGCGCGCGAACTCGGTGATGTCGGGCAGCTTCGTCTCGAGCACCTCGGCGCCGAGGTGCGTGCAGTCGAGCAGCACGTAATCCTTGTGCGGGCCCGCGCCGCGTCCCTCGGCGACCTCCTGCACCATGCAGCGGGCGACGATGTCGCGCGGCGCGAGGTCCTTGATGGTCGGCGCGTAGCGCTCCATGAAGCGCTCGCCCGAGGCGTTGCGCAGGATCGCGCCCTCGCCGCGGGCGCCCTCGGTGAGGAGGATGCCGAGCCCGGCGAGGCCGGTCGGGTGGAACTGGAAGAACTCCATGTCCTCGAGCGGCAGGCCCTTGCGCCAGATGATGCCGACGCCGTCGCCGGTCAGCGTGTGCGCGTTCGAGGTGGTCTTGTAGATCTTGCCGAAGCCGCCCGTGGCGAAGATGATCGCCTTGGCCTGGAAGACGTGCAGTTCGCCCGAGGCCAGGTCGTAGGCCACGACGCCCGAGGGCTGCTCCACGCCGTCGACCTCGGTCATGACGACGTCGAGCGCGTAGTACTCGTTGTAGAACTCGATGCCGTGCTTGACGCAGTTCTGGTACAGCGTCTGCAGGATCATGTGGCCGGTGCGGTCCGCGGCGTAGCAGGCTCGGCGCACGGGCGCCTTGCCGTGGTCGCGGGTGTGGCCGCCGAAGCGGCGCTGGTCGATCTTGCCCTCGGCCGTGCGGTTGAAGGGCAGGCCCATGTTCTCGAGGTCGATGACCGCGTCGATGGCCTCCTTCGCGAGGATCTCCGCCGCGTCCTGGTCGACGAGGTAGTCGCCGCCCTTGACGGTGTCGAAGGTGTGCCACTCCCAGCTGTCCTCCTCGACGTTCGCGAGGGCGGCGGCCATGCCGCCCTGCGCGGCGCCCGTGTGCGAGCGCGTCGGGTAGAGCTTGGAGATCACCGCGGTCTTCGCGTTCGGCCCGGCCTCGATGGCCGCGCGCATGCCCGCGCCGCCGGCGCCGACGATCACGATGTCGTACTGGTGGTAGTGGACGCCGTCGACCACGGTCGAGTCGGCGGTGGCGTTCGCGGGGTTCACAGGTCTCCTAGGCCGCGGGGCAGAACGAGGGGAGCAGCTCGGCGGGCGAACCGGCCGGGCACGGGTCGAAGGTGAAGATCACGAGGGTGCCGAGCGTGAGCAGCACGATGACGGCCGCGCCGAGGGCGACCTTCAGCGTCGTCTGCACCTTCCCGGGGTTCGTGTAGTCGTTGACGAGCGTGCGCATGCCGTTCGCACCGTGGATGAGCGCGAGCCACAGCAGCAGGCAGTCCCACCACTGCCAGAACGGGCTGGCCCACTTGCCGGCGACGAAGCCGAAGTCGATGGCCTTGACGCCCTCGCCGACCAGCAGGTTGACGAAGAGGTGGCCGAAGATCAGCACGACGAGGAGGAACCCCGACAGGCGCATGTAGATCCAGCCCCACTTCTCGAGGTTGACGCCTCGTCGTGCGGGCCGGCTGGGGGAGCGGGGGGCTTCGATCGTGGTCATGGTCGTGCCCCTCCTAGTGGCTGAAGACGTTGATCAGGTGCCGCGGGGTGAACCCGAGCATCGTGATCACCCAGAGTGCGATGACGATGTAGAACAGCAGCCGCTGGTGGCGGGTCGCCCAGGCCCAGAAGTCGACGAGGATGATGCGCAGGCCGTTGTAGGCGTGGAAGACGATCGCTCCGACGAGCGCGACCTCGCCCAGCCCCATGATCGGGGTCTGGTAGGCGCCGATCACCACGTTGTACGCCTCGGGGCTCACGCGCACGAGCGCGGTGTCGAGGATGTGCACGAGCAGGAAGAAGAAGATCGCGACGCCGGTGATGCGATGCAGCACCCACGACCACATGCCCTCGTTCCCCCGGTACAGCGTTCCGCCGGGCCGGGGACGCTTCGCCGGCTGCTCGGGTGCTGTCAGGGTTCCTGTCGTGGAATCCGACATGAAACGACCCTCCCTGGCTGTGTTGGATGCCCGGAACACGGGCGACGAGCGACTCCAGCGCTCAGCGCCGAGTCTAGTCCCGCCGGGGAGGCCGATGCCGGTTAGGTGACCCTAACCCTGTGCAGAGGGCAGCGCCGCCGCGCGGCGGGCCAGGACCTCGCCGTAGTGGTCGAAGAGCTGCCCGCAGACCTTCTCCCACGAGCGCTCGCGCACCGCGCGACGCCCGGCCTCGCCGATGCGCGCACGGCGCGCGGGGTCGGCGACGAGGCCGGCGACCGCAGCTGCGAGGGCGTCGTCGTCCTCGGGCGCGTAGAGCAGGCCCGTGCGGCCGTGCTCGACGAGGTCGATCGGGCCGCCGGCGCGGGGCGCGACCACGGGGCATCCGCTCGCCTGCGCCTCCTGGATGGTCTGCCCGAAGGTCTCCTCCGTGCCCGTGTGCACGAACACGTCGAGCGCGGCGTAGGCCGTGCGCAGGTCGTCGCCCGTGAGTTGGCCGAGGAACGTCGTGGGCACGCCGCGCAGCGCGCGGCGGACGTCCGCCGCCGCGGGCCCGTCGCCGACGACGACCACGCGGATGCCGCGCATGCCCCGGAGGGCGCGCAGCCGCTCGACGCGCTTCTCGGGCGCGAGCCGGCCGACGTAGCCGACCAGCACCCGGCCGTCGGGAGTGAGCGCCCTGCGCAGCGCGCGGGTCCGCTCGTCGGAGCGGAGGTTGGGGTGGAACCCGACGAGGTCGACGCCGCGGCCCCAGCGGGCGAGGCGCGGGACCCCGAGGTCGGTCAGCTCGGCGAGCGCGGCGCTCGAGGGGGCGAGCGTCAGGTCCGCCTGCTCGTGCATGCGGCGCACCCAGGCGCGCGCGAGGCGCGCGGCACCGCGACCCCAGCGGTGGCGGAGCGCGTAGCCGGCGACATCCGTCTGGTACACGGCCACGGTCGGCACGCCCAGGCGCCGCGCGGCGGCGATGCCCTCGGCGCCGAGCAGGAAGGGGGAGGCGGCGTGCACGATGTCGGGCCCGAACGCCTCGAGCGTGCGCTGCACGCTCGGCCCGGGAAGGCCGACCGGGAACTTCCGGTAGGCGACGGCGGGCACTCCGACGACCGGGAACCCCGCGTAGGAGCCGTCGCCGTCGGTGGGGGCGATCACCACCGCCTCGTCACCTCGGTCCCGCAGCGACTCGAGCACCCGGCAGACGCTCGTCGTCACGCCGTTGACCGTGGGAAGGAAGCTCTCGCTGACCACCGCGACTCTCACGTCGGCGACGCTACGGACCCGAGATGGCGGACCGTGGAACTCGTCATGAACGCGACACGGCGACCGGGTAGCCTGACCCGCATGACGGAGACCACTGCGCACGAGCGCTTCTACAGCGTGATCCCCGCCGGCGGCATCGGCTCCCGCCTGTGGCCGCTCTCACGGGCCGACGCCCCCAAGTTCCTGCACGACCTGACGGGCTCCGGCCAGACGCTGCTGCGCGACACCTGGGAACGGCTCGCGCCGATCGCGGGCGACCAGCGGATCATGGTCGTGACCGGCCGCGCCCACCGTGCCGCGGTCGAGGCGCAGCTGCCCGCGCTCACCGACGAGAACATCGTGCTCGAGAGCGAGCCTCGCGACTCCTCGGCCGCCATCGGCCTCGCCGCCGCGATCCTCGAGCGCCGTGAGCCGGGCGTGATCATCGGCTCGTTCGCGGCCGACCACGTGATCGGCCAGCGCGAGGGGTTCCGCGCCGCCGTGCGCCAGGCGATCGCCGCGGCCGACGCGGGGTACATCACCACGATCGGCATCCGACCAACCGAACCCGCGGTCGGGTTCGGCTACATCCACACCGGCGGCTCGCTCGACGTTCCCGGCGCCGAGGGCGCGCTGGCGGTGACCGAGTTCGTCGAGAAGCCCGACCTCGACACCGCGAAGGCCTACGTCGAGGGCGGGGACCACCTCTGGAACGCGGGCATGTTCATCGCGCGGGCCGACCGCCTGCTGGAGGAGCTGCACCGCTCGCAGCCCGAGCTGCACGACGGGCTCGTCGAGCTCGCCGCGGCCTGGGACGACCCGGTCACCCGCGGTCCCGCGGTCGACCGCATCTGGCCGACCCTGACCAAGATCGCGATCGACTACTCGGTCGCGGAGCCGGCGGCGGATGCGGGGAGGCTGGCGGTCATCCCCGGCACCTTCGACTGGGACGACGTCGGCGACTTCGCCTCGCTCGCGAAGCTCAACACGGCGGGCCGCGCGAGCGACCTCGCGATCCTCGGCGAGCACGCCCGCGTGCTGGCCGACGCGTCGAGCGGCATCGTCGTGAGCCGGTCGAAGCGCGTGATCAGCCTGATCGGCGTGCAGGACATCGTGGTGGTCGACACGCCCGACGCGCTCCTGGTCACCACGAGCGAGCACGCGCAGCGGGTGAAGTCGGTGGTCGACGCGCTGCGCATGGGCGGCTCGGGCGACGTGCTCTGACCCCCGCACGGGGGGGCGTAATCGGCCCATGACCGGCTGCTCATCTGAGCACAATGTCGCGGCTTCATAACCTTTCGCGCGCGACCCCTGCGCGACACAGAGCCGTAACGCAACATTGAGTAACGTGACTGCATCGGGCCCCGCGTCAGTCGGGGCATACCCCCGCACTTGGAGGACACAGTGACCATCTCGATCCGGAAGGCCGCGACCGGCGGCCTGGCGACGCTCGGCGCCGTCGTGCTGCTGGCCGGCTGCGCATCCGCTCCCGAAGAGGAGACCGGCGGCGAGGCCGCCGAGACCGTCGACTACCTGCCCTGCATCGTCTCCGACTCGGGCGGCTTCGACGACAAGTCGTTCAACCAGCTCTCCTACGAGGGCGTCGAGGAGGCCGCCGGCGAGCTCGGTGCCGACTTCATCGACGTCGAGTCCAACGCCGAGACGGACTACGAGCCCAACCTCGAGAACCTGGTCGCCCAGGGCTGCGACACCATCGTGAGCGTCGGCTTCGCCCTCTCGGCGCCGACCGTCGACATCGCGACCGCGAACCCCGACCTCGAGTTCGTCCTGGTCGACGACGCGGCCGACAACGACTTCGACGGCAACAAGGACGCCGACAACGTCAAGCCGCTGCTGTACGACACCGCCCAGGCGGCGTTCCTCGCCGGCTACCTGGCCGCGGGCTACTCGGAGGCCGGCAAGGTCGGCACCTTCGGCGGCATGGAGTTCCCGACCGTGACGATCTTCATGGACGGCTTCAAGCAGGGCGTCGACTACTACAACGACGAGAAGGGCGCCGACGTCGAGGTCGTCGGCTGGGACGGCTCGACCGGTTCCTTCACCGGTGGCTTCGAGGCCAACCAGGACGCCAAGAACGTCGCGCAGAACATCATCGACCAGGGTGTCGACGTGCTGCTGCCCGTCGGTGGCCCGATCTACCAGTCGGCCATCGCCGCGATCGACGACTCCGGTGAGGAGATCGCCCTGATCGGCGTCGACGCCGACTTCTACGAGACCGACCCGACGACGCAGCCCTACGTGCTCACGTCGATCCTCAAGGGCATGAAGGTCTCGACCTACGAGGCCGTGCTCGCCGCGGGCATGGACGAGTGGGACCCGGAGACCTACATCGGCACGCTCGAGAACGAGGGCGTCGGCATCGCGCCGTTCCACGACTTCGAGGACGCCGTGTCCGACGAGCTCAAGCAGGAGATCGAGGACCTGAAGGCCGGCATCATCGACGGCTCGATCGAGGTCACCTCGTACCTGAGCTGACCTGAGGTCACCGCGACGGGGAGGACGGCCATGCGGCCGGCCTCCCCGTCGTGTCTCTCCACCCACGGAGGCCGTTGCGCATCCGAGCACCCATGAGCGCATGTGCGCGCATCCGTGGGAATCGCACCGAGACCCTGCCGCCGACGGCGGCCCCGTCAATAGGATCGGAACATGAAGCTCGAACTCCGAGGCATCACCAAGCGCTTCGGCTCGCTCGTCGCCAACGATCACATCTCGCTCACCGTCGAGCCGGGAGAGATCCACTGCCTCCTGGGCGAGAACGGCGCCGGCAAGTCCACGCTCATGAACGTGCTCTACGGGCTCTACCGCGCCGACGAGGGCGAGATCCTCCTCGACGACGCGGTGCAGCACTTCGAGGGCCCGGGCGACGCGATGGCGGCCGGCATCGGCATGGTGCACCAGCACTTCATGCTCATCCCGGTGTTCACGGTGGCCGAGAACGTGATGCTCGGCCACGAGGAGACGGGCTTCGCCGGGCAGCTCGACCTGCCGGCGGCCCGCGCGAAGGTCCGCGAGATCTCCGACCGGTTCGGCTTCCACGTCGACCCCGACGCGCTCGTCGAGGACCTCCCGGTGGGCGTGCAGCAGCGCGTCGAGATCATCAAGGCACTCTCGCGGGACGCCAGGGTGCTCGTGTTCGACGAGCCGACCGCGGTGCTCACCCCCCAGGAGACCGACGAGCTCATGGGCATCATGCGCCAGCTCAAGGAGAGCGGCGCCTCGATCGTCTTCATCACCCACAAGCTGCGCGAGGTGCGCGAGGTCGCCGACCGCATCACCGTCATCCGGCTCGGCAAGGTCGTCGGCGAGGCCGAGCCCACCGCCTCGAACGCCGAGCTCGCCTCCCTGATGGTCGGTCGCGCGGTCGAGCTCACCGTGCAGAAGGACCCGCCGGACCTCGGCGACGAGGCGCTCGTCGTGAAGGACCTCACGGTCAGCGACCCGTCGGGACTCGTGATCGTCGACGACGTCTCGTTCCACGTCTGCGCTGGCGAGATCCTCGCGGTGGCGGGCGTGCAGGGCAACGGCCAGACCGAGCTCGCCGAGGCGATCCTCGGCCTGCAGGACCACGTGACCGGTTCGATCATGCTCGACGGCAAGGAGCTGGTCGACGCCTCGGTGCGCGACACGCTCGACGCGGGCATCGGGTTCGTACCGGAGGACCGGAAGGTCGACGGGCTCGTCGGCGAGTTCACGATCGCCGAGAACCTCATGCTCGACCGCAGCTTCGGCGAGCCGTTCGTGAAGGCGGGTACGCTGCAGCTGAAGTTCCGCGACGACTTCGCGCAGGAGAAGCTCGAGGAGTTCGACGTGCGTGCTCCTGGCATCCAGACCCCGGTGGGCCGGCTCTCCGGCGGCAACCAGCAGAAGGTCGTCGTCGCACGCGAGCTCTCGCGCGACCTGCGCCTGTTCGTGGCCGCCCAGCCGACCCGCGGCGTCGACGTCGGGTCGATCGAGTTCATCCACAAGCGCATCGTGGAGACCCGTGACGCGGGCGTGCCCGTGGTGCTCGTCTCCACGGAACTCGACGAGATCGAGGCCCTCGCCGACCGCGTCCTCGTCATGTACCGCGGCAAGGTCGTCGGGATCGTGCCCGCCGACACGCCACGCGACGTCCTCGGCCTGATGATGGCCGGCGAACGCCCCGAAGGAGCAGCCGCATGAGCACGGCCAAGAGCCCGGAGACCGAACTCCCGCAGCCGTCGGCCGACGACCCGCACGCGCCCGCGGGGATGGACCGCTGGCAGAGCGCGTGGCGCAACGTCGTCACCGGCAACGCGCTCATCTCCGTGCTCTCGGTGCTGCTCGCGATCATCGCCGGCTCGATCATGATCGCGTTCACCGACGAGCAGGTGCAGGAGGCCGCGGGGTACTTCTTCTCGCGCCCGTCCGACACGTTCCAGGCGATCTGGGAAGCCGTGTGGGGCGCGTACACCGCGCTCTTCCAGGGCGCGGTCTACAACTTCCGCGCGGACAGCTTCGCCGCCGGCATCCGTCCGCTCACCGAGTCGCTGAACTTCGCCACGCCGCTCATCGTCGCGGGCCTCGGCGTCGGGCTCGCGTTCCGCGCGGGCATGTTCAACATCGGCGGGCAGGGGCAGATGCTCATGGCCGCCGCGGCCGCGGGGTGGGTGGGCTTCAGCCTCGACTCGCCGTGGCCGATCCAGATGATCATCGCGGTGCTCGCGGGCCTCGCGGCCGGCGCCGTGTGGGGCGGCATCGTCGGCGTGCTGAAGGCCAAGACGGGCGCGCACGAGGTGATCGTCACGATCATGCTCAACTACGTCGCGTTCTACCTGCTGTCGTACATGCTGTCGACGCAGGGGCTGCTGCAGGCGCCGGGCTCGAACAACCCGAAGACCCCGCCGATGGACCCCGGCGCGATCTTCCCCGAGATCCTCGGGCCGCGGTTCAACCTCCACCTCGGCTTCATCCTGTCGCTCGCCGCCGTCGCGTTCGTCTGGTGGCTGCTGAACCGCTCGAGCATGGGCTTCCGGTTCCGCGCGGTCGGTGAGAACCCCGCCGCGGCGAAGGTCGCCGGCATCAACGTGGGCGCCGTCTACATCACGGTCATGGCCATCGCCGGAGCCCTCGTCGGACTCGCGGGCGTCGACCAGGTGCTCGGCACCACCACGAGCGGCTTCAGCGTCGGCATCGACGCGGGCATCGGCTTCGACGCGATCACCGTCGCGCTGCTCGGCCGCTCCACGCCGCTCGGCATCCTCGCCGCCGGCATCCTCTTCGGCGCGTTCAAGGCCGGCGGATTCGCCATGCAGGCCTCCGAGGGCGTGCCGATCGAGATCGTGCTCGTGGTGCAGTCGCTCATCGTGCTCTTCATCGCCGCGCCGCCGCTCGTGCGTGCGATCTTCCGCCTGCCGCAGCCGGGTCAGCCGACCCGCAGGGAGCGCAAGGCCAAGCGCGCCGCCGCGGCAGCCGCCGATACCGGTTCGACGACGAAGGGGGTGGACCAGTGACCGCCACCGCACCCGCACCCGCCGCGGCGACGCCCGACGAGCAGCACCGCGTCACCGTCGTCAGCTGGAAGGTGCCGATCACGTTCGGCATCTTCACGGTGCTGCTCGCGATCCTCTACGCGCTCACCCCGCACGAGGGCGACACCACGTTCCGCCTCGCCGTCGGCTCCGACTTCTTCTCACTGCCCGACCTCGTCGTGCCCTCATCGGCCACCGCGTGGGTCACCATCGTGATCATGGCGCTCGCGACCGGTGCCAGCGCGTGGATGTCCCGGCAGCGACGGAAGACCCCGCTCTGGCTCGTCATCGTCTACACGGTCGCGGTGCTCGTCGGATTCCTCGCCTGGGCCGCCGCGGGCGGCACGGTCCCGATGGTCGGCCTGCTCGCCGGATCCCTCGGGCTCGCCGTCCCGATCATCTTCGGCGCACTCGGCGGCGTGATCGGCGAGCGCGTCGGCGTCGTCAACATCGCCATCGAGGGCCAGCTGCTCGCGGGCGCGTTCTCCGCCGCCGTCGTGGGCTCGATCACGGGCGTGCCGATCGCGGGGCTCATCGCCGCCATGGTCGCGGGCATGCTCGTCGCGCTCGTGCTGAGCGTCTTCGCCATCACGTACTACGTCAACCAGGTCATCGTCGGCGTGGTGCTCAACGTGCTGGTCATCGGCGTGACGAGCTTCATGTTCTCGCAGGTGCTGGTGCCGAACTCCGCGCTGCTCAACTCGCCGACCCGGTTCCAGACGCTGCCGATCCCGATCCTCGGCGAGATCCCGCTGATCGGTCCGATCCTCTTCCGCCAGACGCTGGTCGTGTACATCATGTACATCGCCGTGTTCCTGGTCTGGTGGGGCATGTTCCGCACCAAGTGGGGCCTGCGCCTCCGCGCGGTCGGCGAGCACCCGCAGGCGGCCGACACGGTGGGCATCAAGGTCGCAGCGACCCGGTACTGGAACATGCTGCTCGCGGGCGCGATCGCCGGCATCGGCGGCAGCTTCTTCACCCTGGTCTCGGTGCCCGCGTTCAACCGCGAGATGACGGCGGGTGCGGGCTTCATCGCCCTCGCCGCGGTCATCTTCGGAAAGTGGGACCCGATCCGGGCGACCCTCGCGGCGCTGCTGTTCGGGTTCGCGTCGAACCTGCAGGGCATCCTCGGCGTGATCGGCTCGCCCGTGCCCAGCCAGTTCATGCTGATGCTGCCGTACCTCGTCACGATCTTCGCGGTCGCCGGCCTGGTCGGCCGCTCGCGCCCGCCCGCCGCCTCCGGCATCCCGTACGAGAAACAGTGACGCCATGACGCTCCCCGATGCCTCTGCCGTCGACTGGGCGGCGCTCCGGCAGGCCGCATCCGCCGCCATGGCGAAGGCCTACGTGCCGTACTCGCGGTTCCCGGTGGGCGCGGCCGCGATCGCCGAGGACGGCCGCGTCGTGAGCGGATGCAACATCGAGAACGCCTCCTACGGCGTGACGCTCTGCGCCGAGTGCTCGCTCGTCTCGGAGCTCGTCATGACCGGCGGCGGCCGCCTCACCGCGTTCGCCTGCGTCGACGGCAACGGCGACGTGCTCATGCCGTGCGGCCGATGCCGGCAGCTGCTCTACGAGCACTCGGTCGAGGGGATGCTCCTCGACACCGTCTCCGGCATCCGCACGATCGACGAGGTGCTGCCCGACGCGTTCGGCCCCAGGCAGCTCGACGAGTACCGCTCGGGCGGCGAGGCGTAGCCCCCGCAACCGACACACCGGCGTCGCACGACGCCCGCACCACACGAAGGAGCACCACCGTGGCATCCGTCGAGGCGTTCGACGCCGTCGATCTCATCCGCACCAAGCGCGACGGCGGCGAGCTGTCGGGCGACCAGGTCGCCTGGCTCGTCGACGCGTACACGCGCGGCTACGTCGCCGACGAGCAGATGTCGGCCATGACCATGGCGATCTTCCTCAACGGCATGTCGCGCACCGAGATCCGCGACCTCACGATGGCGATGATCGCCTCGGGGGAGCGCATGGACTTCTCCGGGCTCGGCAAGCCCACCACCGACAAGCACTCCACCGGCGGCGTCGGGGACAAGATCACGCTGCCGCTCATGCCGCTCGTCGCGACCTTCGGGGTGGCGGTGCCGCAGCTCTCCGGCCGCGGGCTCGGCCACACGGGCGGCACGCTCGACAAGCTCGAGTCGATCCCCGGCTGGCGGGCGACGCTGTCGAACGACGAGATCATGGCGCAGCTGCGCGACGAGGGCGGCGTCATCTGCGCGGCCGGCTCCGGACTCGCGCCGGCGGACCGCAAGCTCTACGCACTGCGCGACATCACGGGCACGGTCGAGGCGATCCCGCTGATCGCGTCGTCGATCATGTCGAAGAAGATCGCCGAGGGCACGGGGGCGCTCGTGCTCGACGTGAAGTACGGCTCGGGCGCCTTCATGCGCGAGACCGAGCGTGCGCGGGAGCTCGCGCAGACCATGGTCGAGCTGGGGGCGGATGCGGGGGTCGCGACCTCCGCGCTGCTGACGAACATGCACGTGCCGCTCGGTCGCACCATCGGCAACGCCAACGAGGTGCGCGAGTCGGTCGAGGTGCTGGCCGGCGGCGGCCCCGCCGACGTGCGCGAGCTCACGGTCGCGCTCGCCCGCGAGATGCTCGCGCTGGCGGGCCGGGACGACGCCGACGTCGAGGCGGCGCTCGACGACGGCCGTGCGATGGACACCTGGCGACGGGTGATCCGCGCGCAGGGCGGCGACCCCGACGCCGCGCTCCCCGAGGCGCGCGAGCAGCACGTCGTCACGGCCGACCGCGACGGCGTGCTCGTCGAGCAGCAGGCGCTGCCGTTCGGCATCGCGGCGTGGCGCCTCGGCGCGGGCCGTGCCCGCAAGGAGGACCCCGTGCAGCACGCCGCCGGCATCGAGCTGCACGCGAAGCCCGGCGACGCCGTGCGCGCGGGTCAGCCGCTGTTCACGCTGTCCGCCGACGAGCCGGCGCGGTTCGCCCGTGCGCTCGACGCGGTCGAGGGCGCGTGGCGCATCGGGGACCCCGGCGAGCCCGTGGACGACGGCGGCCCGCTCGTGCTCGAGCGCATCACGGCCTGAGCCGACGCGCCCGGGCGGACGCGCCCGCTGCGAGATTGCCGAGACTTCCCGCGGTACCCGCCGGTACATTGGGACCGTGAACACGACATCGCCGGAGTACCGCCTCGAAGGCGGCGGCGTCGACATCCGGACGCTCCCGAAGGTCTCGCTGCACGACCACCTGGACGGCGGTCTCCGCCCCCAGACCATCATCGAGCTCGCCGACGACATCGAGCTCGACCTGCCGACCACCGACGCCGGCGAGCTCGGCGAGTGGTTCGCCGCGCAGGCGAACTCGGGCTCGCTGGTCGAGTACCTGAAGACGTTCGACGTCACGACCGCGGTCATGCAGACGCGCGAGGGGCTCACCAGGGTCGCGCGCGAGTTCGTGCAGGACCTCGCCGCCGACGGCGTCGTGCACGGCGAGATCCGCTGGGCGCCCGAGCAGCACCTCGCTCGGGGCCTCAGCCTCGACGACGCGGTCGAGGCCGTCCAGGAGGGCATCGAGGAGGGCATCGACGAGGTCGCGCGCGGCGGCGCCGAGATCAGCATCGGCCAGCTCGTCACGGCCATGCGCCACGCCGACCGCGCCCTCGAGATCGCGGAGCTCGCCGTGCGGCACCGCGACCGCGGCGCCATCGGCTTCGACATCGCCGGCGCCGAGGCCGGATTCCCCGCGGGCCGCCACCGCACCGCCTTCGACTACCTCGCGGGCCAGTTCTTCCCGGTCACGGTGCACGCGGGCGAGGCCGACGGCCTCGAGTCGATCCGCGGCGCGCTCGTCGACGGGCGCGCGCTCCGGCTGGGCCACGGCGTGCGACTCGCCGAGGACATCACGATCGAGCGCCAGGACGACGAGAACACCTACGTCTCGCTCGGCCGGATCGCGCAGTGGGTGCGCGACCGGGAGATCGCCCTGGAGACCAGCCCGTCGTCGAACCTCCAGACCGGTGCGATCGCGGCGTGGGGCGAGGAACTCGTCGACCACCCGTTCGACCTGCTCTACCAGCTCGGGTTCAAGGTCACGGTGAACACCGACAACCGGCTCATGAGCGCGACCACGCTGACCCGCGAGCTCTCGCTGCTCGCCGACGCGTTCGGCTACGAGCTCGGCGACCTCGAGGCGTTCCAGCTCAACGCGGCCGCCGCCGCGTTCCTGCCGCTCGACGAGCGCGAGGCGCTCGCCGAGCGCATCGTCACCGGCTTCGCGGGCTGAGTTGCGCGCGCCCGACCGAACCAGGAAGACCCGGATGCCCCTCCCGCCACTGCCCGACAGCGCGATCGCCATCGCGGTCGACGCCGACGACTGGCGCGCCGCCGTCCGCGCAGCGGGCTCGGCGCTCGCGGCCTCCGGCGCGACGACCGCGGCCTACTCCGACCGCATGATCGACGTGATCGAGGAGTTCGGCGCCTACGTCGTCGTGGCTCCCGGTCTCGCGCTCGCGCACGCACGACCCGGGCCCGAGGTGCACGCCGAGGGCATCAGCGTCGTCACGCTGGCGCACCCGGTCGCGTTCGGACACGCGCACAACGACCCGGTGCAGGTCGTGGTGGGGCTCGCAGTGCGCAACGCCGAGGCGCACGTCGCCTCCGTCGCCGAGCTCGCGAACGTGTTCAACGACGAGGGCGTCGTCGCATCGATCGCGCGCGCCTCCGCCCCGGGCGAGATCCGCGCGCTCCTCGGCGCGCCCGACGGCCCGGTGCACGGGGGCGCGGAGGCGTGAGGATCGTCACCGTCTGCGGCGTCGGCATCGGCACCTCGGCCATCCTGAAGACCAACGCCGAGCGTGCCCTCGACCGGCTCATGCTGGAGGCCGACGTCACCGCGAGCGACGTGGACGGCGTGGCCGTCGCCGCGCGCGACGCGCAGGTGATCCTGACCTCGCCCGAACTCGTCGACCGGGTGCGTGCCGCGGTCGCGGGCAGCCACGCCGAGATCGTCGTCGTGCAGAACTACTTCGACGTCGACGAGATCGCGTCGGTGCTCGAGTCGTCCATCGGCTGACCCTGCGCGCGGCGCGCGCGGCGCGCCCAGGCGAGCACCGCGAGCGCGGCGAACGGCGTCGCGAAGGGCAGCGCCGGTGCGAGGAGCGCGCCGAAGGCGGCGACCGCGAGGCCCGAGACGGCGCCGACCGTGAGGCGCGCGACCCCGTCGACGGGCACGAGCGTCCAGGCGAGGCATCCGGTCGCGAGACCGAGGGCGACCATACCGGGCAGCACGTCGAGGGGTGTCCCCGGGCGTGCGACCGGCCCCGCGACCAGCAGGTGCACCGCGGGGGTCAGCTCGACGAACGCGAGCGCGGCGAGCGGGAGCACGGCGCTGCGCACCGGGGTCGCCGAGCGGCGCACCCCGACGATCAGCACCGCCACGATGATGGGCACGGCTGCCATGCCCGCGACGGCGAGCCCGGCCGCGAGCGCGCCGGTGCCGTCGAGCCCGCCGGGCACCATGGTGCCCGCCATGGCGAGGAGGATGCCGGCGGCGCCGCCGACGAGCCCGGTCCAGGCGAGCAGCGCCACGGGGAGCCAGGCGCGCTCCGGGATCGCGCCGGGTGCGGGGCGCACGCGGTGCTCGGCGTTCCGCAGGGTCTCGACCAGCAGGATCGCGGCGGGAGGGATGAGTGAGAAGGCGGGGTTCGCGCCCGCGAGCCCGGCGAGCGGCGCGAGCACGATGCCCACGAGTGCGGCGATGCCGAGCCGGGGGCCGGTCCGCGGCATCCGCTCACGCCCCACGGCGTCGAGCAGCATCCCGATCGCGAGTGCGCCCAGCAGCCACCCGATGACCACGAGCGGCACGATGATGCGGGTGAGCGGCGGGTCGGGCAGGTCCTCGTCGAGGGCGGCGACGCCCTGCGTGAAGCCGAGCGTCGCGAGGGTGGCGCAGGCGTAGCCGGCGGAACCGACGACCGCCACCCCGAGCGCGCGGATGCGGCCGAGCATCCCGCCCGCCGCCACCGCGGCGACGAACGCGCAGACCGTGAGCGTCGGCACGACCCACCAGAACAGCACGGTGAGCGTGGCGGCGAGCGCCTCGGGCAGCGACGGCACGAACGCCTGCACGACCCAGCCCGCGCTCGCGAGGGCGAGCGCGACCGCCGCCAGGGCGGCGGGGAGGCGGCTGGCCGGGGGCATCCGCTCGCCCCTCAGCCGATCAGGGCGCGCATGCCGGCGTCCAGCGCGGCGACCCGTGCGGCCGCGGTCGCACGGCGCTCGGCGGCGTCGCCCGACTCGGACGAGGCGTCGAGGTACGCCTTCAGCTTGGGCTCGGTGCCGCTCGGGCGCACCATCACGCGCGAGCCGTCCTCGAGGACGATGCGCAGCACGTCGCTCGGCGGGAGGTCGCCGACGCCGTCGGTGAAGTCGTCGATCCGCTCGACCCGCACGTCGCCGATGTGCGACGGCGGCTCGGCGCGCAGGCGCGACATGATCTCGCCGATGCGCGAGAGGTCGGTGAACCGCAGCGACACCTGGCCCGAGGCGAAGCCGCCGAAGCGCTCGGCGAGGTCGTCGATCCGGTCGGCGACCGTGCGCCCCTCCGCCGCGAGCTCGGCGGCGATCGACAGGAACGCCACGGCCGCCGAGATGCCGTCCTTGTCGCGCACCGTGCCCGGGTTCACGAGGTAGCCGAGCGCCTCCTCGTAGCCGAACACGAGGTCGGGCGCGCGGGAGATCCACTTGAAGCCCGTGAGCGTCTCGCGGAACTCGAGCCCGTACGCCTCGGCGATGACGCCGAGCGCGGGGGAGGAGACGATCGAGCAGGCCAGCGTGCCGTCGGCGGCGCGGTCGCCCGGGGCATCCGCCGCTGCCAGCTCGGCCTGGCGCCAGCCCAGCAGCTGCCCGATCTCGTTGCCGGTCAGCAGGCGGTAGCCGGCCTCCGTGGAGCCGTCGGGGATCGCGACCGCCAGGCGGTCGGCGTCGGGGTCGTTCGCGATGACCAGGTCCGCGCCGACCTCGCGGCCCCTGGCGAGCGCGAGGTCCATCGCGCCGGGTTCCTCGGGGTTCGGGAAGGCCACGGTCGGGAACGCGGGGTCGGGGTCGATCTGCTCGTCGACCACCGCGGGCTCGGCGAACCCGGCCTCGGCGAGCACGCGGCGCACGACCTCCCAGCCGACGCCGTGCATCGCGGTATACACCGCGACCGGCTGCGCGCGCGGCGGCACCGCGACGGCCGCGGTCGCCGACACGTACGCGTCGACGAGCGACTCGTCCGCGGTCTCGAACTCGCCCCGTGGCAGCAGCGGCACCTGTGCCCCCGCGGCGACCTGCAGGATGTGGTCGGCGATCTCGCGGTCGGTCGGCGAGACGATCTGCGAGCCGTGGTCGTCGCCGCCGAGGTAGACCTTGTATCCGTTGTCGTTCGGCGGGTTGTGCGAGGCGGTGACCATCACGCCCGCGCTCGTGCCGAGGTGCCGCACGGCGAACGCGAGCACCGGCGTCGGCAGCAGCCGGGGCAGCAGGATCGCGCGCACGCCGGCGCCGGCGAGGATCGCGGCCGAGTCCTCGGCGAACACGCGCGAGTTGCGCCGGCCGTCGAAGCCGATCACGACCGACGGCGTCTCGCCCTCGGCGGCGCGCTCGGTGAGGAAGGCCGCCAGGCCCGCGGCCGCCTGCGACACGAGCACGCGGTTCATGCGGTTGGGGCCTGCCGCGATCTCGCCGCGGAGCCCCGCGGTGCCGAAGTCGAGCCGGGAGTCGAAACGGTCGTGCAGCTCGCGCTCGGCGTCGGCGTCGCCCTCGCGCGCGCCGGCGAGCAGCGCCTCGAGCTCGGCGCGGGTCTCGGGGTCGGGGTCCTGGTCGAGCCAGGCCTCGGCGCGGGCGATGAGTCCCTCTGCGATGTCGGCCATGGTCACAGCTCCGCGACGATGCGGGCCAGGAGCGACGAGATGACCGGCTCGGCCTCGCGGCCGGCGTCGATCACCTCCTGGTGGCTGAGCGGCGTGGCCTGGATGCCCGCCGCGAGGTTGGTGATGAGCGTCATGCCGAGGATCTCCATGCCCGACTGACGGGCGGCGATCGCCTCGAGCGCGGTGGACATGCCCACGATGTCGCCACCGATCGTCTTCGCCATCTGCACCTCGGCCGGGGTCTCGTAGTGCGGCCCGCGGAACTGCGTGTAGACCCCCTCGTCGAGCCCGGGCTCGATGGCGTGCGCGATGTCGCGCAGGCGCTGCGCGTAGAGGTCGGTGAGGTCGACGAACGTGGCGCCCTCGAGCGGCGAGTCGGCCGTCAGGTTGATGTGGTCGCGGATCAGCACGGGCGTGCCGGGCGTCCAGTGCTCGCGGATGCCGCCCGCGCCGTTCGTGAGGATCATGACGGATGCCCCCGCGGCGGCCGCCGTGCGCACCGAGTGCACCACGCGTCGCACGCCGTGCCCCTCGTAGTAGTGGGTGCGCGCGCCGATCACGAGGGCGCGCTTGCCGCTCGGCAGCAGCACGGAGCGGAGCGTGCCGACGTGACCCTCGAGGGCCGGCTTGCCGAAGCCCGTGATCTCGGTCGCCGGGATCGTGTGCGTGGTCTCGCCGATGAGGTCCGCCGCCTTGCCCCAGCCGCTGCCGAGGGTCAGTGCGATGTCGTGCCGGTCGACCCCGGTGCGCTCGGCGAGCTCCGCTGCGGCGGTGCGGGCCACCTCGAACGGATCGGCGGACGGGTCGTCGAGCGGATTCGGTGCGTGCATGGTGCCATGCTACTGAGCACCCCCGTTCGGGTGTCGTCGATCTGCTCGCATGAGCAGGCGGGGCGACGGATGCCGCGCGGGCGACGCCGTGGCGCCCGAGCGCCCGCCTGGGGCATCCGCTCGTTTGCCCGCCTTTCCGCGGCTGCGACAGAATGGTCGGCATGGCCTACGAGTTCGAGCGCACCCAGCGGATCGCAGTGCTGGGCGGCGGGCCCGGCGGGTACGAGGCCGCGCTCGCGGCAGCACAGCTCGGGGCGGAGACCACGCTCGTCGAGCGCGTGGGCGTCGGCGGCTCGGCCGTGCTCACCGACGTCGTGCCGTCGAAGTCGCTCATCGCGACCGCCGAGGCGTCGAACGCGGTCAAGGAGGCCGCCGACCTCGGCGTGCAGTTCTACGCGCGCGGCGAGTCGGGCAAGCCGATCCGGCCCGAGGTCGCGATCAACCTGTCGGCCGTGAACAAGCGGCTGCTCGGGCTGGCGCGCCAGCAGTCGGAGGACATGCGCGCGAACCTGCTCGACGCGGGCGTGCGCATCGTGCAGGGCGAGGGCCGGCTCGACGGGCGGGACGCCGTGACCGTCTCGACCGCTCCCGGCGACGAGGGCACCGACTTCGACCGCATCGAGGCCGACACCATCGTCGTCTCGGTCGGCGCGAGCCCGCGCGTGCTGCCGTCGGCGGTACCGGACGGCGAGCGGATCCTCACCTGGACCCAGCTCTACCAGCTGCAGACCATCCCGAAGCACCTCATCGTCGTGGGTTCGGGCGTGACCGGCGCCGAGTTCGCCTCGGCGTACCGGGCGCTGGGCGCCGAGGTCACGCTCATCTCGAGCCGCGACCAGGTGCTGCCCGGCGAGGACGCCGACGCGGCCGCCGTCATCGAGAAGGTGTTCAAGCGCAACGGCATGCGCGTGCTGAACAAGTCGCGTGCCGAGTCGGTCGTACGGGACGGCGACGGCGTGGTCGCCACGCTGACCGACGGGCGCACCGTCGAGGGGTCGCACTGCCTCATGGCGGTCGGCTCGGTGCCGAACACGAAGGACATCGGCCTGGCCGAGGCCGGCGTGCAGCTGACCACGAGCGGGCACATCCGCGTCAACCGCGTCGCGCGCACGTCGATCCCGAACATCTACGCGGCCGGTGACTGCACGACCTTCCCCCCGCTGGCCTCGGTGGCCTCGATGCAGGGGCGCACCGCGATCTTCCACGCCATGGGCGACATCGTGAACCCGCCCGAGGAGCGCAACATCACCTCGAACATCTTCACGCAGCCCGAGATCGCGACCGTCGGCTGGAACCAGAAGCAGATCGACGACGGAATCGCCCAGGGCCTCATCTACAAGCTGCCGCTCGCGTCGAACCCGCGCGCGAAGATGATGGGCATCCGCGACGGCTTCGTGAAGCTGTTCGCGCGCACGGGCTCGGGCACCGTGATCGGCGGCGTCATCGTCGCGCCCAAGGCGTCCGAGCTCATCCTGCCGCTCACGATCGCGGTCGAGCACCGCCTCACGGTCGACGAGGTCGCAGAGGCGTTCCCCGTCTACCCCTCGCTGTCGGGCTCGCTCACCGACGCCGCGCGCGCCCTGCACATCGTGCAGTAGCCGCGCGCTCCGCCCGCAGGCGGGGCGGTTCCCCGTATGGAGCGGCGCTTTTCAGGAGCGCCTGGCAGGGCCATGGCGATACCTTGCGTGCCTCAGCGGGCCCGCGCAGATCCCTTGTCCAGTAGGTCGATCGTTGGCGATCGGCTGCGCCGGGCGCTGGCGACCTCCTGAAAAGTGCAGGGTCGAGGGGCGGATGCCGCGGAATGTATCCTCCACAGGATGCCTGTCGGCTCTGGTGGCGCGCGCAAGGGACGTCCGTGCCGATCGGAGTGGGGTGCAGCACGAACCTGTCGGCATGGAGCGGGTCGTGAGCACAGTGGACGGACTCGGTGGCATCGCCACGCGCCGGCAGCTGCTCGACGCGGGCCACTCGCCCGGGCTGCTCACCATGGCCGTGCGCGCCGGGGTCCTGCGGCGCGTCCGCCGGGGCCACTACGCGAGCACGTCGGCCGAGCGGGCGGCCGTCGTCGCCGTCCGCGTCGGCGGGCGGCTGGGTTGCGTCAGCGCGGCGGCGAGCCTCGGCATGTGGGCCGGGTCGGACGCCGCCGTGCACATCGCGCTCCCGGCCAACGCGGCTCGGCTGCGCACGCGGCATCCGCTGACCGACCGCAGTGATGCGCCGCTGCGACTCGCGGGTGAGGATGGAATCCACTCCGACCGGCACGAGGAGCTGCTGGTGCTGCATTGGTGCGAGGGCCCGGTGGCCGAGCGAGGGGAGGATGCAAGTTCGTGGCGTACCGACATCCGTTCCGCGCTCGACCAGGTGGCGACCTGTCAGCCGCGGGCAGACGTCCTTGCGACGTTCGAGTCGGCCGTCGCCGAGCGGCTGGTCGGGCTGGACGATGCTCGGGGCCTGCTCGCCGGACACGGCGGATGGCATCGGGAGCTGTCGGAGCTGCTGACCGATGCCGCCGGGTCAGGTGCGGAGTCGCACTTCGGCCTGATGCTCCGGGACGTCGGGCTCGAGTACCGGCAGCAGGTGCGGATCGACGGGGTCGGTCGCGTCGACTTCCTCGTCGCCCGCCTGCTCGTGGTCGAGGTCGACGGGCGCGCGT
The DNA here is from genome assembly GCF_027925245.1 of Agromyces rhizosphaerae. Classification (NCBI taxonomy): domain Bacteria; kingdom Bacillati; phylum Actinomycetota; class Actinomycetes; order Micrococcales; family Microbacteriaceae; genus Agromyces; species Agromyces rhizosphaerae. Next base: position 388,808 of record NZ_BSDP01000001.1, on the reverse strand, counting down.
TCCACAGTTCGCTCGTTGCGTTCGAGGAGGATCGTCGTCGAGACGGGGAGTTGCTCGCTCGCGGCTATCCGACGCTCCGGGTGCCGGCCCGCGAGGTGCTCGCCGACCCGGACAGCGTCGTCCAGCGAGTCATCGGTGCCCTCGCGGCTGCGCGGTTGCGCCGATCCGCCCACTGACGCGCCCACCCCGCAGACGTCCGGTCCTTCGTCGCTTTTCAGGAGCAGCCGGGCGGCCGGCTCAACAATCCGCCGGAATCTGGCCCGAACACGCACGCCTCGTGCGCGCGAGCGGAGTCCGCGCATGTTGCCGCCGCCGCCCGCTCGGCAGCTCCTGAAAAGTGCCTCACCGTGCGTGGGCGGCCGGGCGGGCTCAGGCGTCGCCGATGGCGAGCAGCAGGTGGCCGCTCGAGACCGTCACGCCGACCTCGGCATTGACGACGCTGACCACGCCGTCCTTGTGCGCGGCGATCGGCTGCTCCATCTTCATGGCCTCGAGCACCAGGATGAGGTCGCCCTTCACGACGGCCTGTCCCGGCTCGACCGCGACCTTCACGACGGTCGCCTGCATCGGGGCCTTCACGGCGTCGCCGGTGCCGGTGTCGACCGCGTGGCCCGCGTTGCGGCGGCGCGGTGCGGGACCGGCCGTCGGCTGCAGCGACGTGGCGGCGAAGCGCTTCGGGATCGACACGGCGATGCGGCGCCCGTCGGCCTCGACCACGACCTCCTCGCGCGCGGCCGGGCCGGTGGGCTCGGCCAGCTCGCCCGACCAGGGCTCGAGGCGGTTGTCGTACTCGGTCTCGATCCAGCGCGTGAACACCGAGAACGGCTCGCCGTCGGCCGGCGCGAACGCCTCGTTCCGCACGATGTCGCGGTGGAAGGGGAGCACGGTCGGCAGGCCGGCGACCTCGAACTCGTCGAGCGCGCGCCGGGCCCGCTCGAGCGCGTGCTCGCGCGACGAGCCGGTCACGATGAGCTTCGCGAGCAGCGAGTCGAACGCGCCCGAGATCTCGTCGCCGGTGGTCACGCCCGAGTCGATGCGCACGCCGGGGCCGCCGGGGAAGCGCAGCTGGTGCACCGGGCCCGGGGCCGGCAGGAAGTTGCGGCCCGGGTCCTCGCCATTGATGCGGAACTCGAACGAGTGGCCATGCGCCACCGGGTCCTCGTAGTCGAGCGTGCCGCCTTCGGCGATGCGGAACTGCTCGCGCACGAGGTCGAGCCCGGTGACCTCCTCGGAGACCGGGTGCTCGACCTGCAGGCGCGTGTTCACCTCGAGGAACGACACGGTGCCGTCGGCGCCGATCAGGAACTCGCAGGTGCCGGCGCCGAGGTAGCCGACCTCGCGCAGGATCGCCTTGGAGGAGTCGTAGAGCTGCCGCGTCTGCTCGTCGGTGAGCCAGGGCGCGGGCGCCTCCTCGACGAGCTTCTGGTGGCGCCGCTGCAGCGAGCAGTCGCGGGTCGAGACGACGACCACGTTGCCCTCGGCGTCGGCGAGGCACTGGGTCTCGACGTGGCGCGGCTTGTCGAGGTACTTCTCGACGAAGCACTCGCCGCGGCCGAACGCCGCGACGGCCTCGCGGGTGGCCGAGTCGAAGAGCTCGGGCACCTCCTCGCGGGTGCGCGCGACCTTGAGGCCGCGGCCGCCGCCGCCGAACGCGGCCTTGATCGCGACGGGCAGGCCGTGCTGGTCGACGAAGTCGAGCACCTCCGCGGCGTCGGCCACGGGGTTCAGGGTGCCCGGCGCGAGCGGCGCGCCGACCCTCTCGGCGATGTGCCGGGCCGACACCTTGTCGCCGAGCTGCTCGATGGCCTCGGGCGACGGGCCGATCCAGGTGAGGCCCGCGGCGATGACCGCGCGGGCGAAGTCGGAGTTCTCGGCGAGGAAGCCGTAGCCGGGGTGCACCGCGTCGGCACCCGAGCGGCGCGCGACCGACAGCAGCTTGTCGATCACGAGGTAGGTCTCGGCGCTGGTGCTGCCCTCGAGGGCGTACGCCTCGTCGGCGAGCTTGACGTGCCGCGCGTCGCGGTCCTGGTCGGCGTAGACCGCGACGGAGGCGATCCCCGAGTCGCGGGCGGCACGGATGACACGGACGGCGATCTCGCCCCGGTTGGCGATGAGGACCTTGGTGATGCGCGGCATGATTCCCCAGCCTATTGGCGCGCGCCGCCGCATCTTTGGTGACGGCGCACAAGAAACCCGGCGAAGCGTGGGCGGCGAGCCACAACCGCCGCTGGGCGCGGCTCAGGGCCGAGCGGATGCCGCGTGCGGCATGCGCGCGCTCGTCAGCCCCGGTTCCAGAGCGAGGTCCACTCCACGCCCAGCTCGCGCACGAGCTCGCGCAGCGTCGACAGCGAGAGCCCGACGACCGTGCTCGGGTCGCCGTCGACACGCGTGATGAACGGCCCGCCGAGGGAGTCGACCGTGAACGCGCCCGCGACGGCGAGCGGCTCGCCGGTGGCCACGTAGGCGTCGATCTCGTCGTCGGTGACGTCGGCGAAGGTGACGGATGCCACGTCGGGGCGCCCGGCCGCGGCGCGCGCCGCGCCGCCCCGGTGGTCGATGAGCCAGTGCCCGGACCACAGGTCGCCGGTGCCGCCGCGCTGCGCGCGCCAGCGCGCGGACGCGACCTCGGGGCGGTGCGGCTTGCCGTGGATCACGCCGTCGACCAGGAACGCCGAGTCGCCGCCGAGGATGAGCCCGTCGATCGGCGCGCCGTCCGGGCCCGCGGCATCCGTGCCGACCAGCGCCTCGGCCTTCGCGCGCGCGAGCAGCTGCACCATGCGGTCGACCGGCAGCGGGCCCTCCGCGGCCTCGGTGCGCGCGACGAGCGCCTCCTCGTCGACGCCGGGCGGGATCGCGACCGGCTCGATGCCGGCCTGGCGCAGCAGCTGCAGTCGCGCGGGCGAGGTCGAGGCGAGGTACAGGCGCATGGCACCATCCTGCACCGTCCGTGAGACGCTTGACGGATGGCACGCACCCTCGAGCTCGACGTCGGACCGGTCGCGCACGGCGGCGTCTTCGTCGCCCGGCACGAGGGCCGGGTGGTGTTCACCTCCGACGCGCTGCCGGGGGAGCGCGTGCGCGCCCGCGTGATCGACGACCGGCACGACCGGTACTGGCGCGCCGAGACGGTCGAGGTGCTCGAGGCGTCCGACGACCGCGTCGACCACGTCTGGAGCGCGGCGTCGCTCGAGCGCGACCCGGCCGAGCGCGCTGGCGGCGCCGAGTTCGGGCACATCCGCCTCGCACGCCAGCGCGAGCTGAAGGCGGACGTGCTGCGCGAGGCGTTCGAGCGGTTCGCGGGGCTCGAGGCGGACCCGGTCGTCGAGGCCGTGCCGCTCGGCGAGGACGCCCCGCCCGGGGCATCCGATGCCGGCTCCGCCTGGCGCACCCGCGTGCGCCTGCAGGTCGCTCCCGACGGCACCCTCGGCCCGTTCGCCGCGCGCTCGCACGATGTCGTGCCGGTCGCCGACCTGCCGCTCGCGGCGCCGGCCGTGGCCGCCGCGGCGCCGCTGGGCCAGCGCTTCCCCGGGGCCGCGCACGTCGACGTCGTCGCACCGGGCGAGGGCGGCGCCCGGGTGCTGGTGGCCGAGCGCGATCGCCGGGGCAAGCCCCGGAAGCCGCCCCGCGGCGAGATCGTCGAGGTCGTCGACGGGCGTGCGTTCACGCTCGAGCAGGGCGGCTTCTGGCAGGTGCACGTGAACGCCGCGCGCACGCTCTCCCGTGCGGTACAGGACGCGATCGACGGGTCGGCCTTCGACCCGAGGGCGGCGAACCTCGACCTGTACGGCGGGGTCGGCCTGCTGGCGGCCGCGGTCGGCGACCGGTTCGGTGAGACCGTGCGCATCACCACGGTCGAGGCCGACGAGCGAGCGACCGACCACGCGGCGGCGAACCTCGCCGACTGGGTGGGGGCTGCCGCGGTCACCGCCCGGGTGGACCGCTTCGTGCAGGGGCTGGTCGCCGACGCGTCGCGGGCCGAGCGCCAGGCACTCGCCGAGGCGACCGTCGTGCTCGACCCGCCGCGCTCGGGCGCGGGGCGCGCCGTGATCGCCGCGCTCGGCGAGCTGCGGCCCCGACAGCTCGTCTACGTGGCGTGCGATCCGGTCGCGCTGGCGCGCGACGTGGGGTACCTGCGCGAGGCCGGATACGGCCTCGAGGAGCTGCGCGCGTTCGATCTGTTCCCGAACACGCATCACGTGGAGGCGGTGGCCCGACTCGGCAGTATCGTTGCCTAGGTGCGACGCGAACGAGGGGTGGGCGTGGAGGCAGGCGAAGCGGGAACGGACGTGGCGGGACCGCCGCGCGTGGCGATCGTCGACGACCACGAGGCGGTGCGGCTCGGGCTGCGCGGGGCCTGCGCCGACGCGGGGTACGACGTGGTCGCGACCGCGGCGACGGTGCCCCAGCTCGTCGACCGGCTCGGCGGCGAGGCGTGCGACGTGGTCGTCCTCGACCTGTCGCTCGGCGACGGCACCGCGGTGACCGACAACGTGCTCGCCATCCGCGCGACCGGGGCCGCCGTGCTCGTGCACTCGATCGCCGACCGCGTCGCGAGCGTGCGCGAGTCGCTCGCGGCCGGGGCGGCGGGGGTCATCCCGAAGTCGTCGCCCATGGAGACCGTGATCAGGTCGATCGCCGTCGTCGCGCGCGGCGACGTGCTGAACAACCTCGAGTGGGCGAGCGCGATCGAGGCCGACTCCGAGTTCGCCAAGGCGCAGCTCGGCCGCCGCGAGCGCGACGTGCTGCACCTGTACGCCTCGGGCCTGCCGCTGAAGATGGTGGCGCTGCAGCTCGGCATCGCGCACTCCACGGCGCGTGAGTACCTCGACCGCATCCGCGCGAAGTACGTCGAGGTGGGGCGCCCGGCGCCGACCAAGGTCGACCTGCTGCGTCGCGCGGTGGAGGACGGCATCCTCCCCGGTCTCGATCCCGAGGGCGGAGATGGCCGCGGCTGAGTCGCCCCTCGCGCGACTCAGCCCGCGACAGCGCACGGCCGTCACCCGTGCGCAGATCGAGACCGTTTCCGCACGGGCGGTCGGCCTGTTCGGCCTGGTGTTCGCCGCGCAGACCGCCCCGATCGCGCTTGCGCAGAACCCGGCGCTGTACGTGGGCGCGGGCACGGTGCTCATGGCCGGGCTCTACGGCGGCATCGCCTCCCTCGCGATCGCGAGCATCACCAAGATCGCGATGCACCGGGTGAGCCTGCTGTTCGCGATCGCCTACGCGGCATCCGTGCTCGCCTGGCCCGCGCTCGTCGCCGATCCCGCCGCGCTCTCCGGCGAGGTCCCGTGGATCTACTACCTCTGCACCGTCGCGACGACCGCGGCGTGCATCGCGCTGCCGCTCTGGGGCGCGGTCGCGTACACCGTGCTGGTCCCGATCGCGTACGGCGTGGTGCGGCAGGGCCCGCCGGGCGGCGACGCCGGGGTGGTCATCGCCACGCTCGACGCGACCTACTCGATCATCCTCGGGCTCGTCGTGCTCATCATCATCACGATGCTCAGGCAGGCCTCGGGCTCGGTCGACTCGGCCCAGGAGGCGGCGCTGCGCCGCTACGACATCGCCGTGCGCCAGCACGCGAACGAGGTCGAGCGCGTGCGCATCGACGCCCTCGTGCACGACAGCGTGCTGACGACCATGCTGACCGCCGCTGCAGCCGAGGACGGCCAGGAGCGGGCACGTGCCGCGCGGATGGCGCGCGACGCGGTCGCGCGCCTCGCCGAGGCCGGCGCTCCCGGCGTGCCCAGCGCGGTCGAGCGCGTCGAGCTGACGGTGCTGGTGCGGCGCCTGCGCTCGGCGCTGTCGACCTTCGCGACCCCCTTCCAGATCCGGCAGGTGCACGCGAGCGGCGTGCACCTGCCGGTCGAGGCGGTCGAGGCGATCTACTCGGCGGCCGTGCAGGGCATGGTCAACAGCATCCAGCACGGCGACGGCGACGAGGAGCGGCCGATCCGCCGGTCGCTCCGGGTGCGCGGCGTCGGCCGCGACGGCGTCGTCGTCGAGATCGAGGACGACGGCGTGGGCTTCGAGCGCAGCCTCGTGCCGTCGGGCCGGCTCGGGATCCGCATGTCGATCGAGGAGCGCATGGCCAGCGCGGGCGGCTCCGCTCGCGTGGCGAGCTGGCCGGGCGAGGGCACGCGCGTGCTGATCTGCTGGCCCGCCGAGCTCGACGAGACGGAGACGGCGTCGTGATCGCCGTCCCGCGGTGGCTGCTGGTGGCCCTCGGCGCCCTGTTCTCGGCGTACCACGTCGTGCTCGGCATCACCTCGCTCGACGTGCCGGCGTCGCCGGTGCCCACGCTCGTCGCGCTCGCCCTGTACGCCTTCGCGACCACGATGAGCCTCTGGCCGGCCAAGGACATGCGGATGCCGCTGTGGATGGCCGTGTTCGACCTCGCGGTGGCGGTCGCGCTGCCGCTGCTCGTGACGAGCCAGCTCGACCCCGCGGAACCGAGCGGGTACGCCACCTGGTACGTCGCGGCCGTCGGCACGCTGATGACGATCGTTGCGGCACGGGCGCACCTCGTCGCCGCGTGGGCGGGGGTCGTCGTCCTCGCGGTGCAGACGGTGGTCTGGGCCGGGCCGATGGCGCTCGGCACGCTCGGCGTGATCGGGAGCATCGTCTGGGTCGCGATCACGCACATGCTCACCTCGGCGCTGGCGAAGGCCGCGCGCGACACCCGGGCGTTCGCCCGCGCCGAGCGCGAGGCCGCGGACTGGCAGGCGGCCCAGGACGCGCACCTGTTCGAGGGCCGGCTGCGCATCGCCCAGACGAGCAGGATCGCCGCGCCGATGCTGCGCCGCATCATCGAGCGCGGTGGTGACCTGAGCGACGCCCAGCGACGCGAGTGCCGGATGCTGGAGGCGGCGATCCGCGACGAGATCCGCGGCCGGATGCTGCTCGACGACGACGTGCGCGAGCGCGTCCGCGAGGCGCGGGAGCGCGGCGCGATCGTCTCCCTGCTCGACGAGGGCGGCATCGACGAGATGTCCGACGAGTCGCGCGCGTCGGTGCTCTCGCAGCTCGCCGACGCGATCGCGTCGAGCAGGGCGGATCGCATCGTCGCGCGCACGGCGGCGGCGGGCGGGCCGACCGCCGTGACCGTGGTCGGCCTGCTCGCCGCGTCGGGCGAGGCCGGCGACGAGGAGGACGACGACGAGGTCGAGTTCTGGCTGGAGATCCCGCGCGAGGCGCCCGTGCGCGCGAGCACGGCCGGCATCGCGACGCCCGGCGGCGATACGCCCGGGGCGTAGTCGCGGCGCGGCGCCGTGACCGCACGGGCCGTCCATGCCCTCGCGGGCGGGAGGACTCGCGGGCAGTAGGAAGGGGGCCGGCCCCCAGCCGACCCCCTATCCGAATCCGAGTCGGGGAGACAACCCGAATATCTCCCGGACTCGCCCCCTGACATTCGCCTCGATACCCTGGTCGGCGAATGGGTGGCGGTGTTCCTCGATGGGAATCACCTGTCGATATTCATCCTGAGGGCAGAAGCCCGGTGCCGAAAGTCAGCATTTAGGGGGACACCGAGGGGGACCGGGTGCCGACACGCCGATCGTCACCGATCCGCGACCGGTCCGGAACCGGCATCCGCCCCCGATTCAGCCGCGGAACGCGCGCCATCCGCCGGGCTCGGCGATGACGGGCTCGCGCAGCCGGCGCCGGGGATGCGACCACAGGTCGCGCACCGCGACGGGGAGCGCGTGGCGCTCGGCCTGCTCGGCGCGGATCGCCGCGGCGACGACCGCGGCCGCCGCGGCGGCCTCCTCGGCGGGGATGCCGGGCGTCGTGATGCGCACGTCTGCCGCGTCGAACTCCTGGTCCGGCGGCGGGGTGATCTGGGCCATGTTCGAGGTCCTCCGGCCTACAGCGGGATGTTGCCGTGCTTCTTGGGCGGCAGGCTCGCGCGCTTCGTGCGCAGCGCGCGCAGCGCCTTGGTGACGGTGACGCGGGTCGCCGCCGGCTCGATGACGCCGTCGAGCTCGCCGCGCTCCGCCGCGAGGAACGGCGAGGCCACGTTGTAGGTGTACTCGTTCGCGAGCTTGGTGCGCACCGCGGCGACGTCCTCGCCGGCCTCCTCGGCGCGCTTGATCTCGCCGCGGTAGAGGATGTTCACGGCGCCCTGGCCGCCCATGACGGCGATCTCGGCGGTCGGCCAGGCGAAGTTCAGGTCGGCGCCGAGCTGCTTGGAGCCCATGACGATGTACGCGCCGCCGTAGGCCTTGCGCGTGATGACCGTGACCAGGGGCACGGTCGCCTCGGCGTAGGCGTAGAGCAGCTTCGCGCCGCGGCGGATGACGCCGGTCCACTCCTGGTCGGTGCCGGGAAGGTACCCGGGCACGTCGACCAGGGTGAGGATCGGGATCGAGAACGCGTCGCAGAAGCGCACGAAGCGGCTGGCCTTCTCGCCCGCCTCGATGTTCAGCGTGCCGGCCATCGCGCTCGGCTGATTCGCGATGATGCCCACCGAGCGGCCCTCGATGCGGGCGAAGCCGATCAGGATGTTGGGCGCGAACAGCGGCTGCACCTCGAGGAACTCGCCGTCGTCGACGATGCCGGCGATGACGTCGTGCATGTCGTACGGCTGGTTGGGCGAGTCGGGGATGAGCGTGTTGAGGCGGCGGTCGCCGTCGGTGGTCTCGAGCTCGGCCTCGCTGTCGTAGACGGGCGCCTCCGACTGGTTGTTGTCGGGCAGGTAGCCGAGGAGCGTGCGCACGTAGTCGAGCGCGTCGGACTCGTCGCTCGCGAGGTAGTGGGCGACGCCCGAGACCTTGTTGTGGGTGAGCGCGCCGCCGAGCTCCTCGAAGCCGACCTCCTCGCCCGTGACCGTCTTGATGACGTCGGGGCCGGTGACGAACATGTGGCTCGACTTGTCGACCATCACGACGAAGTCGGTCAGCGCGGGGGAGTAGACCGCGCCGCCCGCGGCCGGGCCCATCACGATCGAGATCTGGGGGATGACGCCCGACGCGGCGGTGTTGCGGCGGAAGATCTCGCCGTACTTGCCGAGTGCGACCACGCCCTCCTGGATGCGCGCCCCGCCCGAGTCGAGGATGCCGATGATGGGCACGCCGGTCTTGATGGCCAGCTCCATGACCTTGATGATCTTCTCGCCGGCGACCTCGCCGAGCGAGCCGCCGAACACCGTGAAGTCCTGCGAGTAGACCGCGACCTGCCGGCCGTGCACGGTGCCGGTGCCGGTCACGACGGCGTCGCCGTAGGGACGCTTCGCGTCCATGCCGAAGGCGTGCGTGCGGTGGCGCACGAACTCGTCGAGCTCGACGAACGAGCCCGGGTCGAGGAGCTCCTCGATGCGCTCGCGCGCCGTCATCTTGCCCTTGGCGTGCTGCTTCTGCCGGGCGGTCTCGCCCGCGGCCGTCACGGCCTCGTGGAAGCGCTCCTTCAGGTCGGCGAGCTTGCCCTCGGTGGTGGAGAGATCGGGTGCGGCGGGGGTCTCGTCGGTCACGCGGTTCACTCTACCGGCCAGCCTCCGGGCGAAACCGTTGACGGAATCCCACAAAAGCGGGGCGTGCGGCTGGTGGCATCCGCCTGTCGCGGGCGCGTCCGGACGCTACCGTATGCGTCAGGAGGTCGCATGGAATTCCCGCTCTCACGCGCCGCGGTGCCGCGGTTCCTCGCGCTCGACGAGGCCGGCTCGACGAACGACGAGCTGGCGGCGCGGGCGCGCTCCGAGGCATCCGACTGGCCGGATCTCTCGGTGGTCGTGACCGACGACCAGACCCGCGGTCGCGGACGGCTCGGGCGCACCTGGCTCGCCCCGAGCGGCAAGTCGCTCGCGATCTCGATCCTGCTGCGGCCGCGCCTGCCCGGCGGCGGCGAGCTGCCGCCGGACGCGCTCGGCTGGCTGCCGCTGCTGGCGGGCGCGGCGATGACCCGGGCCGTGCGCGCCGCGGTGCTGCCGGCGGCGGACGCCGACGCCGGGCCGGAGGAGCCGGCGGTCATCGACGGCGACGGCACCGGGGGCGTCGACGTCTGGCTCAAGTGGCCGAACGACGTGCTGATCTCGGGCTACAAGGTCTGCGGCATCCTGTCGGAGCTGCTCGCCGACCAGCACGCCGTGCTCGTGGGCTCGGGGCTCAACGTCTCCCTCGACGAGCACGACCTGCCGACGCTCACGTCGACCTCGCTCTCGCTCGTGACCCACGCGCCCGTCGACGCCGACGCGGTGCTGGTCGACTACCTCGGCCGGTTCACCGCGCTCTACCGCGCGTTCCTCGACGCGGGTGCGGATGCCCGCGCCAGCGGCCTCGCCGACGAGGTCGCCGGGCTCTGCGGCACGCTCGGCACGCGGGTGCGGGTGGAGCTGCCCGGCGGCGAGGAGCTGGTCGGCGTCGCCGCGTCGCTCGACGACGCGGGGCGCCTCATCGTGCAGGACGAGGCGGACGAGGGTCGCGAGCGCGCGGTCGCGGCCGGCGACGTGACCCACCTGCGGTATTAATGGGCGTATGTCGATGACGGGCCCGATGCAGTCCGGGGCTCCCGCGGAGCCCCCGCCCGAGCGCGTGGTCGCGCGGGTGCGGCGTCACGCGCGCGTGCTGACCGTGCCGGTGCTGGTGCTGCTCGCGGTCTGCGCGGCGACCGGCTTCGCCGTGGGCAACCTGCCCGAGACGTGGATGGAGTTCGCGCTCGTCGGCCTCGGCGCGCTCGTGGTGCTCGTGTTCACGGTGCTGCCGTACCTGTCGTGGCTCACCCGGCGGTACACGATCACGACCCGCCGGCTCATCCTCCGCGGAGGGCTCTTCGTCGCCGTCCGGCAGGAGCTCCTGCACTCGCGCGGCTACGACGTGACCGTGCGGCGCAACTGGCTGCAGTCGGTGTTCGGTTCGGGCGACGTGCGCATCAACACCGGCCACGACAAGCCCGTCGTGCTGGTCGACGTGCCGAACCCGAACCTCGTGCAGCGCGTGCTGCACGACCTGCAGGAGCAGACGAACACGCTCGTCGCCGAGCGCCGCCGCTTCGAGCAGTCGGCCGCGCCCGACGGCGCCGCCGCCTGGGGCGGGCGCTGACGTACGACCGCTCCGGCGGTCAGCCCTCGACGATCTCCCGGAGCCGCGGGCCGAGGTAGGGCGTGAGCGTGTGCGCGAACGTCGCCGTCAGGTGGCGCCCGTCACGGGTGAGGATCACGTTCCCGACGACCGGGGAGCACGTGTCGGGGCCGCACATGTAGTCGGTGAGGTCGATCACGTGGGCGTTCGGGTCGTCGTCGGCGGCGTCGGCAATGCCCGCGTCGGGGAGCGCCTCGGCTCGCGGGAGGGCGCACTCCCGGTCGGCACCGAGGCCGTGCTCCTCGACGCACGCGATCACCTGGCGCGCGAAGATCGGGTTGTCCTCGATCGCGATCACGGGGGTGGCCGGGTCGAGCCGGTGCGACCAGGCCTCCACCATGCCGTCGACCCGGACCTCGCCGATCTGGTCCTCGGGCACGGCGTCGTCGAGCCGCGCCCGCCTCGACTGCGTGACGATGATCGCGTCGTACTCCGTGGCTGCGATGTGCGCCGTTGCCGCATCGACCCATCCGGCGCAGTTCTCGGCCGCCTTCTCCGATGCCTTCCGCTGCGGCGCGGTCGTCAGGTAGCACCCCGAGTGCCCGGCGACGTCGATCGACCAGCCGTACGTCTCCGCGATGCGCTCGTAGACGCCGAGGAGGGTGTTGTTGTGCGAGTCGCCGATCGCGAGCAGCCGTCGGCCGGGCTCGTCCGCGCCCACGGTGCAGATCTTCAGCTCGGCCGTGTCGTCGCGCGCCCAGCAGTCGATCCGGTTGTCGTCGTCTGCCGGGAGCCCGGCGATCGCGGGCACGAGCACGTCCTCGAGGTCGGGGTTCACGCACGGGTCGAGCTCGGGGTCGAGGGATGCCGCGCCGAGGCAGGCCGCGCGGCCCGACGCCAACGCCTCCGCCGCCGCGATCGCCCGGTCGCGCTCCGCGGCCTGCGCGCCGACCCCGAGCGACGCGGTGAGCACGACGACCGTCGCCGCGCCGACCGGGAGCAGGAGCGACCGGCGCGGGCCGAGCACCGCGCGCCGGGCGAGGATCGGCTCCACGAGCAGGCGCTGGGTCGCGACGGCGAGGAGGACGGCGAGCAGCAGCACCCCCGCCGCACCGACGGGACCGACCGCGTCGCGTTCGCGGACCGCGAGGTACGCGATGAGGATCGGCCAGTGCCAGAGGTAGAGCGGATACGAGATCCGCGCGACGAATCGTACCGGCCGGAGCTCGAGCACGCGGTCGGCACCGAGCCGCGTCGGGCCGCCCGACGCCAGGATGACGAGCGCGGCGCCGCCGATCGGCACCAGCGCGGGAAGGCCCGGATAGCTCGCTGCGCCGTCGATCAGGATTCCGGACGCGAGCACGAGCGCGAGGCCGGTCCATCCGAGGACGACCCGGAGCCCGTCGCGGAGCGCGGGTCGCCTGCGGTAGGCGATCGCGAGGAGGCCGCCCGCCGCGAACTCCCAGAACCTGGCGGCGCTGTCGAAGTACGCCACGTCCGCGTCGCGGCCGTTCAGCCAGACCGCCCAGGCGAGCGAGGCGAGCGCGAGCGCGCCGGTCACGAGCGCAAGCGCGCGGCGGGCGCTCCGCGGGCGCACGAGGAGCGCGACGAGCGCGACGGCGAGGGGCCAGAGGAGGAAGTACTGGCCCTGGATGGACAGCGACCAGAAGTGCTGGAACGGGCTGGTCCCCGGCCCCGCCGCCCCGTACGCGAGCTGCGAGCGGATCAGCTCCTGGTTCTCGAGGAACAGGGCGGATGCCACGAGCTCGGTGCCGTTCTGGATCCAGGTGTGCTCCGGGAGCACGAGCAGCACGATTCCACCAGTGGCGACGAGGACCAGCAGGGCCGCGGGCGTGAGGCGCAGGAGCATCCGGCCGTACCGACGGGCCGGCCCGATCCGTTCCCCGCGGGCCGCGGCGCGCGCGAGCGACGCGGTGAGCAGGAAGCCGGAGACGAAGAGGAAGACGTCGACGCCGCCGGAGACGCGACCCTGGCCGAAGAGGTGGAACACGACGACGAGGGTGAGCGCGATGCCCCGGAGGCCGTCGATCTCCGAGACCCAGTTGGGGTTCTCGGCGCGCGCGGGTCGCGGCGGCGCGGAGGGCGCGCCGGGGGGAGGACTGGTCACGGGTGGGGTCTTCGTCGGGTGGTGGCGGGGCCCGTAGAGTCTACGGCCCCGTGCCGCCGGGCGATGCCGCGGGTGTGGAGTGCGGCACCGCTCCGCGGCGGATCTCGAGCCATGCGAGCGGGAGTGCGGTCGCGAGCGCCGCGACGGCGCCGGCGGCGACCAGCAGGAGCAGCTCCGGTCCGACCGTGCCGCCGAGGCTCGTGGCGTGCACGCCCATCGACAGGCACGACCCGGCGATGAGCGCGGCCGCGACGAGCGGGATCGCGGCCGTGCGCAGCACCGGCACCGCGATCAGCCCGACGACGAGGATCGCGGCGATCGCCGGCGTCGCGACCAGGAAGTAGCGCGCGTTGTACGCCCCGTACCCCGTCGCGTGGCTGAGTTGCATCACGTAGCCTCCCGCGAGGAGGGCGACGAGCATGACGGCGGTGGCCCACCACCCGGTCGCCGACGGCGTCCCGGGCATCGGGAACCGCGTCGCCAGCAGCCGGGCCGTGACGACCGCGAGCGCCGCGAAGAGCGCGGCGGACGCGGCGCCGGCGGGCAGTGCCTGGTCCGCCCACGTGCCGACGAGGCGGGAGGGCACGATCGCGTAGAACTGCGGGTCCGTCAGGACGTCGAGGGCGGTCCGGTACGGGCGGCCGTCGAGCGGCTCCTTCGGCGTCGACCGGTACCACGTGCCGCTGGCCGCGACGTTCCTCGCGTAGAACCACCCGGAGGCGGCGATCGCCGCGATCGCGGGCAGGAGCGGGAGCGCGGTCGCGCGGAGGACGCGCGCGAGCCGGCCGCCCTCCTGCCTCGCCATCCCGGCGATGAGGACGGCGCCGCAGGCGAGCGCGAGCGGCAGCACGAAGGTGGACTTCGTCAGCATGCCGATCACGCAGACCACCGTGATCCCGACCAGGCGTCCCGTCGTCAGGCCGCGGACGAGCACGGTCGCCGCGAGCACGACCGCACCGATCGACGCGAGCGTCAGCAGCATGTCGCCGTACACCTCGGCGCCGAACCGGAGGTAGGCGTAGGAGAAGGCCCCTCCCGCGGGGAGCGCGACGGCGGCGTACGCCCGCAGTCGCCCGCCGAGGTGCCACCCCGCGTGGGCCAGCCAGAGCAGGCCGCCGACGCCGAGCGCGACGTTCAGCCCGCGCAGCAGCGCGACCGCGAGCTCCCACGACGCCCGGTCCGCATCGCCGGCCTCGAGGAGCCCGCCGACGAGCAGGCCGGACACCCAGTAGTACCCGGGCGGGTGCGCGGACGCGAACTGGCGCCGTTCGACGATCCGTTCGACGCCGACGTCCCAGCCGGCCGGGACGAACACGTGCCCCACCGGCTCGGGGAGGCCGCCCCGTGCGACCTGGAGCACGTAGTCGAGGTGGTCGTACGAGTCCTGGGAGCCCGTTGCGGGGAGGGTGATCGCGCCGAACGACGCCGTGGCGACGAAGGCGAGCGTCAGCAGCGCCAGCGCGACGACGGTCGGGCCCGCCTCGCCGCGCAGCGCACGTGCCCATCGGGCGGTGCGTGGGCGTTCGCTCCGGACTCGCATGTGACCCCATCGAGGTTCCGCTGAAGCTTCGGTGGTGGCGCTCGCCGCAAGTCGGTGCGACGCGCACAGCGTAGTCGACCTCGGCGTCCGCTTTCCGCGCCTCTCCACCGATCTCGCCGGCCGGGACGCGCGGCGGGGGACTCGGCGTCAGCGGCCGCGCGCGGGCTCCGCGTCGCCGCGATCGGCGCCGGGCTCCTCGAAGAGCGCGCGCTCGGCCTCCTCGACCCGCGCGAGCTCGGAGAGCCCGTCGGAGCGGTGGTGGCCGAAGACCCACCAGCGGTACAGCGCGAAGCGGAAGAGCGTGCCGAGCCCCAGGCCGATCACGTTCGACGCGATGTTGTCGGCGAGCAGGCTGGTGTAGCCGAGCACGTGGTGGCTGATCCAGAGGCAGATGAGCGCGATCGCCATGCCGCCGAGCGAGACGGCCAGGTACTCGGCGAACTCGCGCAGGTAGTTCCGGCGGCGGTGCCTGCGGAAGGTCCAGTAGCGGTTGCCGAGCCAGTTGAAGACGATCGCGATGCTCGTGGAGATGGTCTTCGCCCCGAGGGCGGACTGCGCCCAGCCGTCGTCGCCGAGCACGCCGAGGCGGAGCAGGTTGAACACGCCGACGTCCACGACGAGCCCCAGCAGGCCCACCACGCCGAACTTGAGCGCGTACGCGATCACGCCGTGCCACGCGCGCGCGAGCGCGGAGCGGACGGATGCGGGCATGTGCGACATCCTAGGCGGCGTGGGCACGCGGATAGACTGGGGTGCTTGTCGACGGACCGGAGGGAGCGACGTGAGGGTCGGAGTGATCGGTGGCGGCCAGCTGGCCCGGATGATGATCCCCGCGGCGGTGGAGCTGGGCGTGGAGATCCGGGTGCTCGCGGAGGCGGAGGGCATGTCCGCGGCGCTCGCCGCGACGGCCGTCGGCGACTACCGCGACCGCGACACCGTGCTGGCGTTCGCGCGCGACGTCGACGTCGTGACCTTCGACCACGAGCACGTCCCCCAGGAGGTGCTGCACGCGCTCATCGACGCGGGCGAGGCCGTGCACCCCGGTCCCGGCGCGCTCGCGGTCGCGCAGGACAAGCTCGTCATGCGCGAGCGTCTCTCGGAGCTCGGGCTCCCGGTGCCCGACTGGGGCCGGGTCGAGACCGCCGCCGAGCTGGACGACTTCATCGCCGAGCACGGCGGCAGCGCGGTCGTGAAGACCGCCCGCGGCGGGTACGACGGCAAGGGCGTGCGCGTCGTGCGCCGTGCCGCCGAGGTCGCGGAGTGGTTCGCGACGCTCGCGGAGGACGGCAACGCGGGGGCCCTGCTCGTGGAGGAGCTCGTCGACTTCCGCCGCGAGCTCGCCCAGCAGGTCGCCCGCCGGCCCAGCGGCGAGATCGTGGCGTGGCCCGTCGTGGAGACCGTGCAGGTCGACGGCATCTGCTCCGAGGTGATCGCGCCGGCGCCGCACTCGGCGGGCCGGGTCGCCGACCTCGCCGAGGACATCGCCGTGCGCGTGGCCGAGGGGCTCGAGGTCACGGGCATGCTCGCGGTCGAGCTGTTCGAGACCGTCGACGGCCGGGTGCTCGTCAACGAGCTGGCGATGCGCCCGCACAACAGCGGGCACTGGAGCATGGACGGCGCGACCACCGGGCAGTTCGAGCAGCACCTGCGCGCCGTGCTCGACCTCCCGCTCGGCGCGACCGGGTGCCGCGAGCCGTGGTCGGTCATGGTCAACGTGCTCGGCGGCCCGGCCGAGGGCGAGATGGTCGACCGGTACCCGGAGATGCTCGCGTCGCACCCGACCGCCAAGGTGCACAACTACGGCAAGTCGCCTCGACCGGGCCGCAAGATCGGGCACGTGACCGTCTCGGGCGACGACCTCGACGAGGTCGTGTACCAGGCGCGCGCGGCCGCCGCGGTCTTCGCCGACTGACGCGAGCCGCGCACCGGTTCGGCGGCTCTGCCCGTACGATCGACGGGTGGCAGAAGCAGCGAACGCGCCCGTCGTGGGCGTCGTGATGGGGTCCGACTCCGACTGGCGCGTCATGCAGGCGGCGTCCGAGGTGCTCGACGAGCTCGGGATCGCGCACGAGGTCGAGGTCGTCTCCGCGCACCGCACACCGGAGAAGATGATCGCCTACGGCAAGGAGGCGTACGACAGGGGCATCCGCGTCATCATCGCCGGCGCCGGCGGCGCCGCCCATCTCCCCGGCATGCTCGCGAGCGTGACCACGCTCCCGGTCGTGGGCGTCCCCGTGCCGCTGTCGACGCTCGACGGGCTCGACTCGCTGCTGTCGATCGTGCAGATGCCGGCCGGCGTGCCGGTCGCGACCGTCTCCATCGGCGGCGCGAAGAACGCCGGGCTGATCGCCGCGAAGATCCTCGCGACCGCCGACCCCGAGCTGACGCAGCGACTCGCCGCGTACGCGACGGCGCTCGCCGCGCTGGTCGAGGAGAAGAACGAGCGCCTCAAGCAGGCGCGATGAGCCTCACCGCCAGCCCGATCCGGTTCCCGGACCCGTCGTCGCGGCCGCTCATGACGCGCCGCGGCTGGTGGCTGGTTGGCCTGAACGTGCTCGTCCCGGGCTCCGCGCAGGTGCTCGCGGGCAACCGCCGGCTCGGCCGGTTCGGGCTCGGCGCGACGCTCGCGCTCTGGACGCTCGCCGTCGTCGCCGTCGTCGCGTGGTGGCTCTGGCCGACCGTGGTCTACACGCTCGCGAGCAACTCGCTGGCCCTGTGGGGGATCGCCGCGGTGCTGGCGTTCTACGCGGTCGTCTGGGTGGTGCTGACGCTCGACACGCTGCGCCTCGTGCGGCTCGTGAAGACCGCGCCGCTCGCGCGCCCGGCGATCGCCGTGCTCGGCCTCGCCGTCATGGTCGGGCTCTCCGGCACCGCCGCGTACGGGGCGTACGTCGCCACGAGCGCGAGCGGGTTCCTGTCGTCGGTGTTCGTGGCCGGCCCGCCCGAGCCGCCGATCGACGGCAAGTACAACTTCCTGCTGCTGGGCGGCGACGCCGGACCCGACCGCGACGGCCTCCGCCCCGACAGCATCTCGGTCGTGAGCGTCGACGCCGAGACCGGCCAGGCCGTCACGATCGGCCTGCCGCGCGACCTGCAGTACGCGCCGTTCTCGGAGGGCTCGCCGATGGCGGCGGCCTACCCCGACGGGTACGGCGCGAACGGCTGCGACGTCGACGTCTGCCAGCTCAACTCGATCTACACCGAGGTCGAGCTGAAGAGCCCGGAGATGTACCCGAACGCGGTCGCCGAGGGGAGCGAACCCGGCATCGAGGCGATGCGCGACGTCGCGGAGGGCATCACCGGGCTCCCGATCCAGTACTACGTGCTGATCGACATGCAGGGCTTCTCCGACCTCGTCGACGCGCTCGGCGGCGTCACCATCGACGTGCCGCAGGACATCCCGATCCACGCCGACGAGACGTTCACGACCGTCCTCGAGTGGATCCCGGCGGGGGAGCAGCACCTCGACGGCAACCACGCGCTCTGGTACGCGCGGTCCCGCCACGGCACGAGCGACTACGACCGAATGCTCCGGCAGCGGCAGATCCAGGAGGCGGTGCTCCGCCAGTTCACGCCGGCGAACGTGCTGACGAAGTTCCAGGACGTCGCGGCCGCCGGATCGCAGGTCGTGAAGACCGACGTGCCGCAGAGCATGCTCGGCTACTTCGTCGACCTCGCGACCAAGACCCAGGAGCTCCCGATCGTCGACCTCGAGATGGTGCCGGCGAGCGGCATCGAGCCCGAGGACCCCGACTACGAGTACATCCGTCAGCTCGTCGACGAGGCGGTGTTCCCGCCCGAGCCCGAGGAGGGCGAGGGCTGACGGATGCCGCGCCGCGGCGCCGGCTAGAGGTCGGCGTGCAGCTGCCAGACGCGCTCGCCGACGTCCTGCCAGGTGAACATGCGGGCCCGATCGGTGCCGGCGATGGCGAGCGACTGGCGGAGGGCCGGATCCGACCCCAAGCGGGCGATCGCGTCGGCGGCCGCGGCGACGGACCGGGTCGAGACGTCGACCGGCACGCTCGCGTCGGCGGTCGCCTCGTGGTGCACCGGGGCGCCCGCGTGGACGACGGGCACGCCGAGGCTCAGCGCCTCGATGGCCGCGGTCGCGTCCTGCGCGTCGGCGCGCAGGTCGACGAACGCGATCGCGCCGGCGAGGAGCGCCGCCAGGTCCGCCGGGCCGGGCTCGGCCACGATCCGCGTGCGCACCGCGGCCGGGGCCGCGGCGTCGTCCTCGCCGTCGGCGGCGGGGGTCGCCGGGGCCACGACCACGAGGTCGATCCCGCGGGCCTCCGGGAGGTCGAGCGCGGCCTGCAGGAGCGCGACCGACTCGTCGCCGGGCGGGACGGCCGCGACGACGTACGCGCCCTCGTGCAGGCCGTGCGCGGCGCGGACCCGGGCGGGATCCGGCGGCACGGCGAGGCCGCTCCTCGGCGCGTCGCCGATCACGCGCACCCGGTCGCCGAAGTCGGCGAACTCGGCGAGGCGCTCCGCGAGCGCGTGCGAGGGCACCACGACGGCATCCGCGTGCTTGCTCGCGCGTCGCAGCGCGGCCCGCTGCCAGGCCACCTGCACCGAGCCGAGGCGCTGGGGGTCGGTCCAGGCGAACACGTCGTGCACCGTCACGACGACCTGGGTGCCGTCGAGCGTGCGGTCGTGCCGCTTCAGCGGGGCGAGCAGGTTCGGCGAGTGCAGCATGCCGCCGGGGCCGCCGATGCCGAGCTGCCACGCCGCCGCCAGCTCGCGCCGCTGCAGCGTGGTCGACGTGAGCTCGTCCAGTCCGGGAACGGTGGTCCGCACGTGCCGGAGGTCGCGACCGGACACCGCGGAGACGATGCCCTCCACGCTGCACCGCGGCGGAGCGGTGGCGACCAGGGCGCGCGCGAGGTCGGTCGTGTAGCGGACCAGCGGTCCGGTCGTCGCCGCCGCGATGGGATCGACGACGAGCTGCAGCCTCGTGCTCATGCGCGCCGGAGGAAGCGGCCGAGGCGGGCGGGGACCGGGCCGCGCACGCGCAGGAACCCGTGCAGGCCGCCGGCCGCGATCGCGACCGCGTGCCGGAACCGGTGCGGGCCGCTCAGCACGGCGTCGATGCCGGGACCGGTCTGGCGCTTGACGACCGCGAGGGTCCACCGACGGTGCGAGCGGAAGTACCGGAAGATCAGGTCGATGTTGTTCCGCGTGATGTAGTACTGGCGGAACGGCGAGTGGTACTGGTACTCGAAGGTGCCGTTGCGGTTGCGGCGGTTGACGCCGAACGGCCGGTACGGGACCATCTCGCCGAGCTCGTGCGCGATGTCGGTGCCGTCGGCGACCGCGATGCGGAATCCGTGCGAGCGCACCCGCAGGCAGAACTCCGTGTCGACGCAGTCGATCACGAGGCGCTCGTCGAACAGGCCCGACCGCTCGAGGCACTCGCGCGAGATCACGAACCCCGACTGGATGGCCTCGGGCACGAGCCCGAGCCCCTCGGGCGAGCGCCAGGTCGGGATCGACGGGGCGCCGTTGACCGCGTCGGCGCAGACGATGCCGAGCCGCGTCACCGCGTTCGCGCGGTCGAACGTGCCGATGCAGGCGGCGACGTAGCCGTCGGGCAGGAGCGTGTCCTGATCGGTGTTCACCACGAAGTCGGCGCCGTCGTCGAGCGCGCTGCGCACCCCGGCGTTGAGCGCGGCGGCGATGCCGGAGTTGCGCTCGAGCCGGGCGACGCGGATGCCGGCGTCGGCGAGCTCGGCGACGACCGCGTCCGCGGCCTGGCCCGACCCGTCGTCCACCGCGTAGACCCGGTCGACCTGCGCCGCGAGCGCGGCGATGTTGTCCACGACGCGGTGGTCGGGGCGGAACAGGGGCACGACGGCCACGACGCGGGGGGCGACCGCTGCGCGGCTCCCGGTCGGCCGACTGCCGCGGGTCGTCTTCGGCTCTGGCACTACGCTAGTTTAGGTCGGTCGTCGAGAGGATCGGTGCGAACCACGTGAACGAAACCGCTGGCCCGAGCTGGGCGGATGACGCCGCCGGCGTCGAGTTGAGTCCCGACGAGCGGGCCGCCGAGGAGCGTCTCGAGCTCGTGGACCGGATCGCCGGGCTGGAGGCCCAGGTCGCCGAGCTGCAGCGCACCCCGCTGCTCTCGCCGACCGAGACCATGGCGCTGGAGCGCAACGTCGCAGCCATGCAGGAGTCGACCACCTGGCGGGTCGGGAGGGCCGTGATGTTCCCGGTGCGCGCGCTGCGCTACGCGAAGCGGCGGTTCCTGAGTTGAGCGACGCGTCCGCTGCTCGTACCGAGGCGTGGATCGACGCGGCCGGACACGCCGACGGGGACGTCGACGAGATGGTCGCCTCGGTGATCGCGGCCGGCATCCCGTCGCACGCGGTGCGCGTGGTGTCCACCGAGGACGACCCGCCCGTCCGCGCGGACGGGGTGCGCGTGATCCCGGCGGACGTCGAGGTGCTGAACCGAGAGTGGCGTGCGTCCGGCGCCGAGTTCCTCATGCTCGTGCGACGCGGCCGGGCGGAACCGGAGACGGTCGATCGCGTGACGGGCTTCCTCGACCGCTTCCCGGAGGTCGAGGTCGCGTACGGCGACTCGGTCGCCGCGAAGGACTCGAGCCCGCTGACGCGCCCGCGCTTCTCGCCGATCCGGCTGCGCAGCAACGACTACCTCGGCCCGATCGTGGTGGTCCGCAGGTCCGTGCTCGAGCGGCTCGGCGGGTTCCGTCCCGAGGCGCGCCGGGCACAGGTGCTCGACCTGGTGCTCCGGGCCGATGAGGCCGGGCTCGACATCGCGCTCGTCCCCGCGGTGCTCGCGCGCGAGGACCTTGCCGACGTCGACTTCGCCTCGAGCGCCGAGGCGCAGGACCGCGTCGTGCGGGACCACCTCGACCGCTGCGGTGTCGTCGCCGAGATGGAGCATGTGCGCCCGTTCACGCGGCGGCTGCGCTACCGCATCGAGGGCGACCCGCTGGTCTCCATCGTCATCCCGACCCGTGGCGGGTCGGCGCACGTGGCGGGTGCGGAGCGCGTGCTCGTGGTCGAGGCGATCCGCGGGATCGTGGACCGCTCGACCTATCGCAACCTGGAGTTCGTGGTCGTCTGCGATCGCGAGACCCCCGACGACGTCGTCGCCGAGCTGCGCGAGCTCTGCGGGGACCGCCTGCGCATCGTGCTCTGGGACGCGCCGTTCAACTTCAGCGCGAAGATGAACCGGGGCGCCGCCGCGGCGAGCGGCGAGTACCTGCTCCTGCTGAACGACGACGTCGAGGTGGTGACCGACGACTGGATCGAGTCGATGCTCGGGCTCGCCCGGCAGCGCGGCGTGGGCATGGTCGGCGCGATGCTCTACTTCGAGGACTCCACCATCCAGCACGCCGGCCAGATCTACACCGGCGGCGTCGCGGGTCACGCCGCGTTCGGCTGGACCGGTGGGCGCGACGACCTGCTCGGCACGCTCGCGACCGACCACGAGGTGTCCGGCGTCACTGCCGCCTGCGCGCTGATCGCGAGCGACGTCTACGCCGAGGTCGGGGGGTTCACGCTCTCCCTGCCGGGCAACTACAACGACGTCGACCTGAACATGAAGGTCCGGGGGACCGGTCGGTCGGTGGTGTTCACGCCGTGGGCGCGGCTGTACCACTTCGAGTCCAAGTCGCGCGACCCGCGCATCCTGCCGTCGGACATCGAGACGCTGCAGTCGCGATGGCTGCGGCGGATGCAGGTCGAGATGTACTCGCGAATGCTCTGAGGCGCCGGGCTCAGTCGGAGAGGACGCCCGACCGCACGGCCGCCGCGAGGGCGTCCCGCCACGGGCGCATGGGTGCGAGCCCCGCCCGCGCCCACCCGTCGTGGCCGAGCACGGAGAACGCGGGCCGCGGCGCCGGGCGCACGAACGCGGAGCTGTCCGTGGGGGTGATCCGGTCGGGGTCGAGCCCCGACTCCTCGAGCACCGCACGGGCGAAGCCGAACCACGAGGTGCGGCCGCCGTTGGTGCCGTGGTAGACGCCGCCCGGTGCATCCGAGTCGAGCAGCTCGACCGTCTTCGCCGCGAGGTCCGCGGTCCAGGTCGGCTGGCCCACCTGGTCGTCGACGACGCTCCAGGTGTCCTTGGACTCCGCGAGCCTCAGCATGGTCCTGGCGAAGTTCGGGCCGTGCGCGCCGTAGAGCCAGGCCGTGCGGATGACGAACGCCGCGTCGCCGGCGCGCTCGAGCACGAGTCGCTCGCCGGCCGCCTTGGTGCGCCCGTAGGCGGAGATCGGGGCGTGCGGGGTGTCCTCGGCGTAGGGCACCGTCGCGGCGCCGTCGAAGACGTAGTCGGTCGAGTACTGCACGATCCGGGCGCCGTGCAGCGCGGCGGCGGCGGCGAGGTTCCCGGCCCCGGTGGCGTTCACCGCGTATGCGGCGTCCTCGTGGGACTCCGCGTCGTCGACCTTCGTGTAGGCGGCGGCGTTGACGACCACGTCGTGCCCGGCGACGGCGTCGGCCACGGCATCCGCATCGGTGATGTCGAGGTCCCCGCGCCCGAGTGCGGTCACCTCGCGCCCCTCGAGCGCGGCCTGCAGGTCGGTCCCCAGCATCCCGGTCGCACCGGTGACGAGGTAGCGGCTCACGTCACTGCCCCTGGGCGGTGTAGCGGGCCTCAGTGGCATCTTTCTGGGGCGCCCACCAGGCCTCGTTCTCGCGGTACCAGTCGATGGTCGCGGCGAGGCCGGCCTCGAAGTCGGAGTATCGCGGCGCCCAGCCGAGCTCGGTGCGCAGCTTGGTCGAATCGATCGCGTATCGCATGTCGTGGCCCGGGCGGTCCTTGACGTGGTCGTACGCGTCGGACGGCTGGCCCAGCTGGGTCAGGATGAGCTCCACGACGTCCTTGTTGTTGCGCTCGCCGTCGGCGCCGATGAGGTAGGTCTCGCCGATCTCGCCGCGCTCGAGGATCGCCAGCACGGCCGAGGAGTGGTCGTCGGCGTGGATCCAGTCGCGCACGTTCTCGCCCGTGCCGTACAGCTTGGGGCGCTCGCCGCGGAGCACGTTGGTGATCTGGCGCGGGATGAACTTCTCGACGTGCTGGTACGGCCCGTAGTTGTTCGAGCAGTTCGAGATGGTCGCCTGCACGCCGAACGAGCGCACCCACGCGCGCACCAGCAGGTCGCTGCCGGCCTTCGTCGACGAGTACGGGCTCGAGGGGTTGTAGGGCGTCTGCTCGGTGAACCGCGCGGGGTCGTCGAGTTCGAGGTCGCCGTAGACCTCGTCGGTGGAGATGTGGTGGTAGCGGGTGCCGTGGCGGCGCGCGGCCTCGAGCAGCGTGTACGTGCCGATGATGTTCGTGTCGAGGAACGGGCGCGGGTCCTCGAGCGAGTTGTCGTTGTGGCTCTCCGCCGCGTAGTGCACGACCGCGTCGTGGTCGGCGAAGAGGCGGTCGACGAGCTGCGCGTCGACGATGTCGCCGCGGACGAACCGGAAGCGGTCCTCGGGCAGGCCGTCGAGCGACGCGCGGTTGCCCGCGTAGGTCAGGACGTCGAGCACGGTGACGTCGTGGTCGGTGTGCTCGATGAGGTGGTGGACGAAGTTGGAGCCGATGAAGCCGGCACCGCCGGTCACGAGGATCTTCATGTGCGTGGGAAAACCGTTCTGTCGCGGACCGTGCGATTCTACCGGTCCCGTCCTGTGCGGT
Organism: Agromyces rhizosphaerae; assembly: GCF_027925245.1. NCBI lineage: Bacteria > Bacillati > Actinomycetota > Actinomycetes > Micrococcales > Microbacteriaceae > Agromyces > Agromyces rhizosphaerae. The sequence continues at coordinate 364,474 of NZ_BSDP01000001.1, read as the reverse complement.
GCCGAACCGCCGGGGCACCCCGTCGGCGGCGCGCATGTGGAAAGCCCCGTCCCGATCCCCCGGGCATGGGAACATCTGCGGGTGCATGCCACCGAGACCGCGCCGACTCCGCCGACCGCGCCCGAGGACGAGCCGTCGGCCGAGCTGGTCCGCCTGAGCGACGAGGTGGTCCGGCTCGGCTCCGAGGTCGTGCGCCTGCGGGCCGAGATCGAGGCACTGAGGCATCCGTCGCCGTCCCCCTCCCGGGTGCGCCGGCTCGCGGCTCGGGTCCGGGCCCGCCTGACGCGCCGGACGGCGTAGCGTGCGCGGGCCGGAGCGGGTGCTCGCGTATCCCTGGTACGCCGACAACCCGTGGCAGTCGATGCTGTACGCGCGGCTGCCCGAGCACGGCGCCGAGGTCGTCCCGCTCGCGGACGTCGCCGGACTGACGGAGGCGCTCCGGGAGGAGCGCACGCCCGGCAGCACGGTGCTGCACCTGAACTGGACCGCGCCGATCAGCCAGTCGACGCCCGACCTGGCGCTGGCCGCGTGGCAGGTCCGCTCCGTGCTCGACGCGACCGACGCGTTCCGGGCGAGGGGCGGCACGGTCGTCTGGACGGTGCACAACGTCCTGCCGCACGAGCCGCACCACCTCGGGCCGGAGCTCGCGCTCTGCCGGGGGCTCGCCGAGCGCGCCGACCGCGTGATGGTCATGAACCCCGACACCGCGGCGCTCGCCTCCCGCTGGTACCGCCTGCCGCCCGAGCGGACGACGGTGGTCCCGCACCCGAGCTACCTGGGACGCTTCGCCGACGACGTCGATCGGGCGACGGTGCGCGAGCGCCTCGGGCTGGGCGAGTCCGAGCGCGTGCTGCTGCACCTGGGCCAGATCCGGCCCTACAAGGGCCTCGACCTGCTGGCCGAGGCGTACCGGAGGGCCCGGGAGTCGGACCCGGACCTGCGGCTGCTCGTGGCCGGTGCCCCCGGTCCCGGCGCGGACCTCGAGCGGACGCGCGAACTGCTGGACGACCTGCCGGGAGTCGTCGCGTCACTCGGGCGGGTCGAGGACGACGACGTGCAGGTCTGGATGCGCGCCGCCGACGCCATGGTGCTGCCGTATCGGGCCGCCCTGAACCCGAGCCTCGTCTGGCTCGCCGCGACCTACGGGCTGCCGGTGCTGCTTCCCGACGTGCCGGCGCTGCGCTCGCTGGCCGGTCCGGACTGGGTTCGGACGTTCCCGCCGACCGCGCCGGGCCTCGCCGCGGCGCTGCGGGCCGTGGCCTCGCCTCCGCCCGGACCCGTCGCGGCGGCCGCCGCGGCGGACGCGCGCGCGGTCGCGCCAGAGGTCGTCGCCGCCCGTTTCGCGGAGATGGTGCGCGAGATCGCGGTGCCGGCGCCGCGTTGAGGGGTGCTCCGCGCGCGTTGGTAGGATGCATCGGTGCAGATCCGCGAACTCGAGATCCCCGACAGCTACGAGATCACCCCGAAGCAGTTCGGCGACGACCGGGGGGTGTTCCTCGAGTGGTACCGGTTCGACCGGCTCGCGGAGGCGGTGGGGCATCCGCTCTCCCTCGCCCAGGGCAACACATCGGTCTCGAAGCGCGGCGTGGTCCGCGGCATCCACTTCGCCGACGTGCCGCCGAGCCAGGCCAAGTACGTCACGGCCACGCACGGCGCGGTGCTCGACTTCGTGATCGACATCCGGGTCGGCTCGCCGACCTTCGGCAAGTGGGACTCGGTGCTACTCGACGACGTCGACCGGCGCGCCATCTACATCGCCGAGGGGCTGGGCCACTGCTTCGTGGCGCTGACCGACGACGCGACCGTGAGCTACCTGGTCACCTCGACGTTCAACGCCGAGCGCGAGCACGGCATCGACCCGCTCGACCCCGATGTCGGCCTGGTGTTCCCGGATGCCGCGGGGGAGCCGCTCCTGTCGCCCAAGGACACGGCCGCGCCGAGCCTCGCCGAGGCCGCCGCATCGGGCCTCCTGCCGACCTGGGAGGCTGCACGGGCCTATTACGACGCACTCAACAAGGGAGCCTGAGCACATGCGCGGCATCATCCTGGCCGGAGGTTCGGGCACCCGACTCTGGCCGATCACCAAGGGCATCTCCAAGCAGCTGATGCCGATCTACGACAAGCCGATGATCTACTACCCCCTGTCGACGCTGATGATGGCGGGCATCCGGGAGATCCTGATCATCACTACGCCCGAGTACAACGACCAGTTCCGCGCGCTGCTGGGCGACGGCAGCGACCTCGGCATCACCCTCGAGTACGCCGTGCAGCCCTCGCCCGACGGCCTCGCGCAGGCGTTCATCATCGGCGAGGAGTTCATCGGCGACGACAGCGTCGCGCTGGTGCTCGGCGACAACATCTTCCACGGCTCGGGCCTCGGCACCGCGCTGCAGGCGCACACCGAGGTCGACGGCGCGGTCATCTTCGCCTACCAGGTGAGCGACCCGACGGCGTACGGCGTGGTCGAGTTCGACGACGAGTTCCGCGCCGTCTCGATCGAGGAGAAGCCCGCGCAGCCGAAGAGCAGCTACGCGGTGCCCGGGCTCTACTTCTACGACAACGACGTCGTGGAGATCGCGAAGACGATCGAGCCGAGCGCCCGGGGCGAGCTCGAGATCTCGACCGTGAACGAGCGCTACCTCGAGGCGGGCAGCCTCAAGGTGCAGGTGCTCGACCGGGGCACCGCGTGGCTCGACACCGGCACGTTCGAGTCGATGATGCAGGCGTCCGAGTACGTCCGCGTGATCGAGGACCGCCAGGGCTTCAAGATCGGATGCATCGAGGAGATCGCCTGGCGCGCCGGCTGGATCGACGACGCGCAGCTCGCGGCGCTCGCCGCACCGCTCGTGAAGAGCGGCTACGGCGCGTTCCTCGAGCGGCTGCTCCACGACGCATGAGCGTGATCCGCCGCGCGACGACCGCGGTCGCCGTATGGACCCCGCGCGTCATCGCCTCCCGCTGGTTCTTCGTCGCCGTCGTCGCCGCGTACGTCGCGGGTGCGGCGCTCATCGCCCTCGCGGCCCGGCCGTTCCTGCTGTACGACGAGTTCTACCACTTCCGGGTCGCGGAGCTGTACACGGGCCAGTGGTCGCCCTGGATCGCCGACGGGAGCGACGTCACGCACCTGGGCGACGTCGAGCGGCTCTCGTCGTATCTCTTCCACTGGCTGATGAGCTTCCCGCTGCGCGTGGCCCAGGCGGCGGGACTCGGCGAGTTCGGCCAGGTCGTCGTGCTGCGCCTCATCTGCGTCGCGCTCTCCGCGGCCGCGCTGCCGATCTACCGGTCGATCCTGCGTCGCGTCGGCCTCTCCGCGGCGCTCTCCAACGCCGCGATGGCGGTGTTCATCCTCCCGCCCGTGGTGATGTTCGTCGGCGCCACGGTGAACTACGACAACCTGCTCCTGCTGCTGGCGGCGGGATGCTTCGCGCTCGCGGTGCGCGCGTACACCTCGGAGCGCGCCGACATCCCCGCCCTGGTCGGCGTCGTGGCCCTGGGCTGCGTGGCCACGCTCACGAAGACCGCGTTCCTGCCGGCCTTCGCCGCCATCGGGGTCATGCTCGTCATCAACGAGATCGTGCGCGGCCGGGCGGAGGGCTTCGGCGCCCGCTGGAGCGCCGATCAGCGGCCGTGGCTGCGCCGCCCGGCGACCTGGGCGATCCTCGCCGGCACGGTCGTCGCGCTGGTGCTCTTCTTCGAGCGCGTCGTCGGCAACGTCCTCGCGTACGGCACGCCCGACCCGGACTGCGCGCGCGTGCAGACCGAGGAGCTCTGTCGGACCTTCGGCGTCTGGAGGCGCAACGAGGCCCTCGAGGAGGCCGCCGCCGGGAACTCGGTGCGTCTCGGCAACAGCCTCAGCTACCTCATCACGAGCTGGCTGCCCGAGTCGGTGCGCACGGCGCTCGTCGTGGGCGGCGAGACCGCCCGCGGCATCCAGACGTCGTCCGGGTCGCCGATCATGCAGGCGACGATCGGCTGGGTCGCGATCATCGGCGCGTTCCTCGTCGTGCTCGCCTCCACGCGTGCCTTCCGCAGCCGCACCGCGCGCGTGCTCGCGGTCGCGTTCGCGACCTACTCGGCGGCGCTGTTCTGGACGAACCTCGGCCACTTCGTGCGGTTCGACGTGCCGCTGGCGATCCAGGCCCGCTACCAGCTCATGTTCCTGCCGCTGCTCGTCGGCGCCGCGCTCGCCATGTTCGGCCGGATCGTCGACCGGACGCAGCGCTCGCCGATCGCCTGGAAGCTCGCGGCCGTCGCGTTCGTGCTCTTCCTGGCGCTGCAGGGCGCAGGCCCGATCACGTACCTGGTCGGGTCGGATGCGTCGTGGATCGCCCCGGAGAGCCCGATCGTCGACCTCGTGCCGTTCCTGCGTCGCATCGCGGCGCTCGACGTGATCGGCGTCTGACGCACGTCCCGACCGATCGCGGGCGGGGCGACGCGCCCTGCGGGCACCGGCCTATCGGGCGCTGACCGCGTCCGAGGGCTCGGCGGCATCCGGCGCGAGCACCCGGTCTCGGAGCATCCAGAGCGGTATCGCGGTGGATGCTGCGAAGGCGACCGCCGCCACCAGCAGCACGACCAGCGCCGTCGACGGCACGAAGATCGGCCCCAGGTCGCGCATCGCCCCCACGGGGTCAGACAGGAGCCGTTCCGCCCCGGCCGCGTAGGCCGTGAGCGAGACGGCCGACCCGACGATGAGCACGACCTGGAGCGACGGCAGCAGGAACGCGCGCAGTCGCGGTGCGAGCACGATGCCTCCGACCATCAGCGCGGCGAAGGCGAACGTCGCCGGGAGGAAGTAGCGCGTGTTGTACGTGCCGTAGCCGATCGCGTGGCTCAGCTGCATCAGGTAGGCGCCCGCCATGAGGGCGACGAGCATGGCGACGACCCCCCACTGCGCCACGGAGGGGCGCGTGCGGCCCCGGGCGATGCGGAGGCCCCAGGCGAGCAGGGTCGCGAGCGACGCGGCCCAGAAGACGATCGCGGACGCGGCGGGCGCCCACTCGAAGACCGTCACCGCCCACTTCCCGAACAGCCCCCCGGGGTAGATCCCGTAGAAGTTCCAGTCGGCGAGGTTGTCCCAGAGCGTGCGGGGCAGCCGTCCCTGCAGCGGACCCGACTCCACCGACCGGTACCAGGAGCCGCTCAGGAGGGCGTTGCGCACGTAGAACCAGCCGAACGCGGCGACGGCGGCGACCCAGGGCAGCGCGGCCGCGCCGAGGCCGAGCAGGACGCGTCGGCCGGTGCCGCCACGACCGTGGAGGAGCACGCCCCCGAGGATCGCCGCCGAGGCGATGGCCAGCACCAGGACGAAGGTCGCCTTGCTCCCGGCGCCCACGATCGCGAGCCCGCAGAGCGCGACGATGCGCCAGGCGGACGGCCCGCGGAGCAGGACCGCGGCGGCGACCGCGACGGTCCAGGTCGATGCGACGACGAGCAGCATGTCCCCGTACACCTCGCCCGAGAACCGCAGGTAGGCGTAGGTGAACGCGCCGACGGCGGGGATCGCGATCGCGAGGGGGGCGCGGAGCCGGCCCCCGATCGTCCAGCCTCCCCAGGCCATGCCGAGGAGCGCGACGACCCCGAGCCCGATGTTGAGCAGTCGCAGCTCCGCCACCGCGCGGATCCACGCCATCTGGTCGTCGGATGCTGCCTCGAGCAGGCCGCCCACCAGGCCGGCGGACAGCAGGTAGAAGAGCGGCGGATGCGCGGAGGCGTACTGCCGTCCGAGTTCGAGGCGCGACTCGGTGATCGTCCAGACGGCCGGGTCGAACACGTGGCCGATGGGGGCGGGGAGCCCTCCCCGCGCGACCTGGAGCGTGTAGTCGAGATGCTCGTAGGCGTCGGCGGTGCCGCTCCAGCGCAGCGAGAACGCCGCGAACGCCGAGGCGCAGACGAATGCGGCGGCGACCAGCGCGACACCGATGAGCGCCAGCCGGCGCTCGCGACGATGGTTCCCGGCGGTCGCCGCCGTCATCAGGCCGAGTCGAAGCGCGGCGGCGACGGCTGGGCGCCGACGAGCGGGATGCCGGGCTCGCCGTACCGGAGCACCTTCGTGTACTCGAGGTTCTCCTCGAGGAGCACGCGGTTCGTGCGCAGGAGGTCGGCGAGCACGCCGAGCGCGAAGGCGAGCAGCGCTCCGATGAGCAGTGCGACGCCGATGAGCAGCGACTGGATGTGCTGGCCGGCGTCCTCGGCGAAGAGGGTGATCAGCACCAGGTAGCGCACGAACGGCACCATCGCGGCGACGAACATGATCGCCGCGATCCACGCGAAGAACACGAACGGCTGGAACATGAGGTAGCTGCGCAGGATCGCCTGGGCGGACTTCATGACGTGCTCGCCCATGGACGAGAAGAGGCGCGACTCGCGCGTCTTCGGGTTCGTGTCGACCTCGACGCTCGCGATCTTCAGGCGCTTGTTGCCGGCCTGGATGATCGTCTCCATGCAGTAGCTGAACTGGGTCACGACGTTCAGGCGCAGGAGGGACGCCTTCGAGTACGCGCGGAAGCCGCTCGCGGCGTCGGGCAGGCGCGTTCCGGCCGCCTGGTTGACGACCCAGCTGCCGAGCGCCTGCAGCTGCTTCTTGAACCAGGAGAAGTGCGAGATCTTGTGCGTCTGCCGGTCGCCGATGACGATGTCGGCCTCGCCCGCGATGATCGGGGCGACGAGGTCGGCGATCCGGGCCTGCGGGTACTGGTTGTCGCCGTCGGTGTTCACGACGATGTCCGCCCCGTGCGTGAGGGCGTAGTCGATGCCGTCGCGGAACGAACGCGCGAGGCCCATGTTGCGGTTGTGGTGCACGAAGTGGCGCACGCCGTGCTCGCGGGCGACCTCGACGGTGCGATCGGTCGAGCCGTCGTCGATGATGAGGATCTCGAGCTCGTCGACGCCGGGGATCTGCTTCGGGATGCTCTCGAGGACGAGCGGGAGGGTCTCCTCCTCGTTGAGGCAGGGAATCTGGACGAATACCTTCACGTTGGTCTTTCCGTTTCGGTGCCGCCGGCGGGGGACCGGACGGCGTTCAGTGTAGTGCGGCTCAGGCGGCCGACGGGGAGTCGGCGCCGCGCACGAGGTCGGCGATGAGGTCGGCCTGCTGCAGGGAACGGGCCTTGACCTCGGGCAGGTGCACGGCGAGGCGCTCGCGCACCTCGTCCTCGTGCGCCACCAGCGCCTCGAACCGCTCCCGCAGGTAGGCGGGGGAGAGCTTGTCGTGGCCGAACGCCCACTCCTCGAGCTCGAACATCTCGAGCACCTCGGCGTACTTGTGGCTCCAGCCGATGACGAGCGTCGGCACCTGCATGGCGAGCGAGGAGACCATGGCGTGGAACCGGCTCGCGACGAACAGGTCGCAGCGCCCGATCAGGTAGCGCAGCTGCTGCGAGGTCATCTCCCGCTCGAGCACCAGCAGGTCGTCGCCCGGCGCGAGGCGCTCGGCGATCGACCGGCACAGCGGGAGGTCGTTGTTGTGGGTCTTCTCGGTGCCGGTCCGCACGCTGTGCGGCACGAGCACGACGCGTCGACCGGTGGAACGGACCCACTCGATGAACTCGACGAGCTGACCCGCGTAGTCGCCGCCCTTCGCGTCGACCTTCTTCTGCAGCACCACGCTGGGGGAGATGCCCACCACCTCGCCGTGCTCGAAGAAGTCGAGGTCGACGTGCTCCGCGACGGCGGCGGGCTCGGTGCCGTCGAGCTCGAGCGAGAAGGCGTAGTCGGCACCGGCGACGAGGTTCTGCAGGCCGAGGCCCTCGGCGAACTCGTGCGTGATGCGGCCGCGCGTGACGAGCGTGCGCACCTTCGGCAGGAAGGTCTTCGACGCCCAGCGGTTCACCGGGTTGCGGAACGGGCCGACCGCCTGCGCGCACTTGAAGACCGGCGTGCGGGTGTTCAGCGCCGGCAGGATCGACGCGACGTTGTAGAGGAGGAACTTCTCGCGTCCGTCGGTGAAGGTGATCCCGCCCTGGTCGAGCAGCACGGAGGAGCGCGTCAGCGCACGGACCGCGCGCGAGCGCCGGCGGATGAGCGGGCGGAACGGCGGCAGCAGGCGGTAGGTGAGCGCGAGGAGGTTGATGGTCACGCCGAGTTGGCGGGGCGCGGCCGGGACGACCTCGAGGTTGGGGTACGGGTTCTGCGCCGCATCCTCGGACGGGTACATGCTGAGGAGCGTGAAGTCGACGTCGCCGAGGCGCTCGCCGAGCGTCTGGACGGCGCTCTCGAGCATGGCCGCCGCACCCTTGTTGCCAGAGAGTGCGGAGCCGATGATCGTCACGTGGTGGGTCATGGACGGTTCTCCTTCGGGATTGCGCGGCGAAGCGCGAGGTACGCCAGCGCGACGACGGCATCGCCGATCGTGCTGAGCAGGCGGGCGAGCAGTGAGATGACGATCGCCTGCGCGGTGGTCGTGTACTGGCTGAGGATCAGGACGATGATGGCCTCGCGCACGCCGAGACCGCTCGGCACGAAGAACGCGAGGATGCCGATCGCGCCGGCGAGCACGTAGGCGGCGCCGAACGGCAGCCACTCGGCGGGGGTCACCTCGGTGACCGTCGCGGCGAGGATCACGAAGCCGACCGCGTTGAGCAGCCGCGGGAGGAGGAACTCCGCCAGGCTCGCGAGCGTCTGCGGCGTGGAGAGGAAGTACTCGACCGGCACCTCGGACTTCAGCGCACGGCGCGCGGCGACGTTCACGACGCGGTGGAAGAACGGCTTCCACATCACCAGCCCGAGCGGGATGAGCGCGAGCAGCGGGAGCAGCAGCGTGGCCGGGTTCTCGCCGAAGAGGTCGGTGCCCAGCGCGAGCAGCAGGATCAGCACGGACGGGATGATCGACGCGAGCTGCAGCAGCACGTTCTCGTACACGAACGAGATGATGACGACCGTCCGGCTGATGCCGCGCTTGCCCGCCCAGAGGACCTTGTTCACGACCGAGCCGACCTGGCCCGGGATGTACTTCAGCAGCCATGAGAGCGACTGCACCGCCATGGCCTCGGTCCGCGTGATCCGGGTCCCGTCGAGCCGTCGCAGGAGGCGGCCCCAGAGCAGGCCGGTCACGAGCACCGCGGCCGCGAACACGAGCGTCGCGACCACCCAGGTCCAGTCGAAGCCGATCTGCGCGGCCTGGACGTCGTCCCAGTTGCGCGCAAGCGTGGCGGCGAAGAAGTAGCCGACCACCGCCACGACCGCAACGGTCAGCAGCCAGCGCAGCGCCTTCCGGAGCAGCCTGCGGGAGCCGTCGGTGGCCATCACGCGAGTTCGTTGAAGCGCCGGAACGTGTCGAGCTCCTTCTTCTGCGAGAAGGGCACGAGGCCCTCGCTGTGCGAGTAGCCCACGGCGATCAGCATCACCACGCGGTCGGTCGTCTTCAGGCCGAGCGTCTTCTGCATCTTGCGCTCGAGCGGCTCGAAGTCCGGCCAGTTGATGATGCTCGAGCTGAGGCCGAGCGTCTCGAGGGCGAGCAGGAACGACATGGCGGCCAGCGAGCTGTCGACGTAGATCGCGTGGCGGTCGCGCGGGCTGAAGTAGCTCTCCAACTTGCCGATGACCACGACGATCGACGGGATGTTGTCGGCGTAGCCCGCCGTGCCGAACGGGATGTTGGCGACGGTGCGCACCATCTCGGGCTCGTCGAAGACGCGGAACTCGTAGGGGAGGCGGTTGCACGCGGTCGGCGCCTGCCGGGCGAGGAGCAGCGCCTTGTCCATGAGCTCGCGCGGCACCGGGCGCTGGTCGAACCAGCGCACGCTGCGGCGCTGCATCGCGAGCTCGTGCAGCTGGTCGTAGCCGACCTCCGAGAGCGTCTTCTTCGGGTACGGGACCTTGCCCGTGAACTCGGCGTCGTGGCCGGCCCGCTCGAAGCGCGCGAGCGCGGCGGCGACCGTCTCGTCGGCGTGGTCGACCACGCGGAAGTACTCGGTGAGCACGTCGTGCGCCCACTCCATCTCGCTCGGCTCCATGGTGCCGGGCGAGGTCTGGACCTGGCGCACCGCGTCCTCGTAGAACTCGATCGTCTCGGTGATGTAGTCCCGCGCGAAGACGGGCCGGCGGGGCCGCATCGTGAGGCCCTTCTCGATGCGGTGGACGTTGCGGCGGAGCTCGACGTGCGTGGGCCGGTCGCGGTGCTTGTTGCGGTAGTAGTCGCGCCGCCCGCGGAGCACCGCGGCCTGCTCGCGGTTGAAGGTCACGAAGCTGATCACGTAGTACAGCCAGACGAGCACGCGCGACGCGCCGAAGGTCTCGAGCACGACGCGGTTGACGACCTCGTAGGTGCGCCGGATCCACGTGATGGCGAGCAGGTCCTTGGCGATCCGCTTGAGTGTGTTCAGCACCGGGTCTCCGAGATCATGTGGGGGAACGTTGAAGGGCGCGATCGCGCCCCGGAAATCCTAGTCGATGGGCGACTGGACGATCGCCGAGTGTCCCGTGCGGAGAGCGACCGCCGACTCAGCCGTTCCCGTCCTGGCGGCTCCGCGCGAGCGATCGCGCGCCGAGCCCGGCGCGCAGCGCGAGCCGGAGCGGCGCGTGGTACCAGCGCGGGTAGACGCGCGAGAGGTACCGGTAGGCGCTGTCGTGGTGGGCGCGGTCCATCCTGCCCGCCACGAGGGAGGTCGATCGGGCGCCGAAGTGCATGACGGTGGCGTCCGGCACGTAGATGCTGTGCCAGCCCGCATCCGCGAGCCGCTGCCCCAGGTCGACGTCCTCGAAGTACATGAAGTAGTCGTGGTCGAACCCGCCGACCTCGTCGTAGGCCGAGCGGCGCAGCAGCAGGCAGGCTCCCGAGAGCCAGTCGGTCTCGCGACGCGCTGCGCCGTGGTCGTCCTCGGCGCGGTACGCCCGCGTCCACGGGTTGCCCGGGGCGATGCGTCCGAGCAGGGCGTGTCCGACCCCGGTGCCCACGCGCGGGAAGCGACGCGCGGAGGGGTAGACGGCGCCGTGCTCGTCGACGATGCGGGGGCCGAAGGCCGCGCCCTCGAGCACGGAGTCGGCCGCGTCCAGCAGGGAGCGGATGGCGCCGTCGGTGAACTCCACGTCGGGGTTGACGACCACGAGGTAGTCCGGGCGCGAGCGGAGCGCCGCGACGCCCGCATCGGCCCCTGCGCCGTACCCGAGGTTCTCGTCCAGGCCGACGAAGGTCGCGCCGGCACGACGTGCGCGCTCCGCGGAGCGGTCGCGGTCGGCCGAGGCGTTGTCGACGACGACGACCTCCGCCGGCACACCGTCGAGCGCGCCGGGGAGCGTGCGGAAGAACCCCTCGAGCGCATCCTCCGAGTGGTACGCGACCGTGACGACCGCGACCACGGGGGCGGCGGCGTCAGCGCTCGACATCGCCCGAGAACTCCGTCTCCGCGTGGACGACGCCGGTGAGCCGCTCGTCGTACGGCACGGTGAACGACGCGGCCTGCGCCACGTCGAACAGGTGCACGCCCGCGGTCGTCATGAGCGAGGCGTGGATGAAGTAGCGCCCGCCCGCGAACGGGCTGTCCTTGACGATGAACTCGACCGTGCGCTCGCCGCGCAGCGTCCCGAGGTCGTCCGAGAGGCGCTCCGAGGTCGTGCCCCAGATCGCCGGCCCGAGGGGGGTCGCCACCTGGATCGCGCAGACCCAGTCGTCGAGGCCGGTCGGATGCTCCATGGTGACCGCGATCCGCAGGTCGTCGCCCGGCGCGACGGGGTCGCCCGGCTCCCGGCCGACGGCGTGCACCACGGTCTCGACGACGCTGCCGGTCGGCACCGGCTCGGCGTCGGACTCGGCCTCCTCGGCGACGCGCGCCTCCTCGAGGAGGTCGCGGAAGCGCTCGACCGCCGTCGTGGTCGCACCGTCGTGGACGACGCGGCCGTGGTCGAGCAGCACGGCGCGGTCGCAGAGCTCGGTCACCTGGTTGAGGTTGTGGGTGACCAGGACGATCGTGCGCCCCTCGGTCTGGAACTGGCGGATCTTGTCGAGGCACTTGCGCTGGAACGCCTCGTCGCCGACCGCGAGCACCTCGTCGACCAGCAGCAGGTCGGGGTCGGTGTGCACGGCGACCGCGAACGCGAGCCGCACGTACATGCCCGACGAGTAGAACTTCACCTGGGTGTCGATGAAGTCGCCGATGCCGGAGAACCGCAGGATGTCGTCGAACCGCTCGGTCGTCTCCTCCTGGCTGAGCCCGAGGATGGCGGCGTTGAGGAAGACGTTCTCGCGCCCCGTGAGGTCGGGGTGGAAGCCCGCGCCGAGCTCGAGCAGCGCTGCGATGCGACCGCGCCGGGCGACCTGGCCGGAGGTGGGGTCGATGATGCCGCCGATCACCTTGAGCAGCGTCGACTTGCCCGAGCCGTTGTGGCCGATGAGGCCGATGGTGGTGCCGGCGCGGAGGTCGATCGAGACGTCGCGCAGGGCCCAGAACTCCTCCCGGTGGCGACGGCCGGCGCGCCCGAAGGTGACGAGGCGCTCCTTGAGGGAGTTGTCCTTGCGGATCACGAATCGCTTGCTCACGTCGGAGACGTGCACGATCGTGGGGCGGTCGCGGGTCGGCGTCAGGTCGGGGTTCGTCACCGTCGGATCAGAGCTCCTGCGCGAAGTTGCCCTGCAGGCGCGCGAACACCCGCTGGAAGACGACGATGAGCACGATGCCGATCGCCGAGGCGATGAGCAGGCGCAGCATCAGCCCGTCGGGGTACGGCACGACCCCGTCGCCGGCGGTCCAGAAGGCCTTCTGGAAGCCCAGCACCGCGAGCGTGACGGGGTTGTTGGTGTAGATGTCGAGCGCGAGCCCCTCGCCGAGCGCGTCGCGCGCCATGCCCCACGAGTAGACGATCGGCGAGGCCCAGAGCAGCACCATGAGCACCACCTCGACGAGGTACTGGAGGTCGCGCAGGTAGACGTTCGTGGCGGCGAGCAGCAGGCCGAGCGCGGTGCCGAGGCTGACCAGCACCAGCAGCGAGGGCAGGAAGTAGACCAGGTCCGGCGTGATCGGCGGGCTCTGCAGCACGAGCGTCGCCGCGATCAGGATCACGAGCTGGATGCCGAAGTTGAACAGGGCCGAGCCCACGCTCGCCAGCGGGAAGATCTCGCGCGGCAGGTAGACCTTCTTGACCAGGCCGGAGTTCGCCACGATCGAGGACGTCCCGCCCGAGACGATCTCGCTCAGCAGGCCGTACGCGGTGAGGCCGGTGAAGACGTAGATCGCGAACTCGGGGATGCCCCGCTCGGCGCCGAGGAACTTGCCGATGACGATGTAGTAGATGAGGAGCTGGGTCAGCGGGCGCACCAGCGTCCACACCACGCCGAGCGCGCTGTCCTTGTACCTGGCCTTCAGGTCGCGTCGGACCAGCAGGCCCAGCAGGTCGCGACGATGCAGGATCTCGCGGAGCGAACGGACCGGGTTCGCGTTGCCGGCGACCTCCACCATGGGTTCGCGCGCGAGGCGTGCGTAGCGTTCCTGCGCGCTCATCTGTCTGTGTCAATCCTCCGGTCGGGCGTCAACAGTATAGATCGGGCGGGCCGCTGCTCCGGTCGCCTCGGGCCCGCCGCGCACGCGAGCGCGCCACGCCGACCGTCCGCTCCTGCGACGGGACGCGGGGACCGGCAACTAGCATGACGACCGGAACGGATTCGGAGGGGGGCCGAGTGCAGTACAGGCGTCCGGCCCTTCGGGTTGCGCTCACGCGCGCGAGGATCGCGCTCGTCGCGGTGCTGTCGCTGGCGCTGGTCGCGTCCGCGGCGGTTCTCGGCGCGACGCGGGCGGATGCCGCCGATGCATCCGACTTCGACGCCGGGTACATCGTGAGCGACGCGGTCTTCTACGACGCCTACTCGATGGACGCGGCCGCCGTGCAGCGGTTCCTCGAGGCACGGGTCCCCACCTGCCGCGCCACGACCGGGCCCGCGTGCCTCAAGGACTACCGCACCGCGACCCCCACGCGCGCTGCCGAGGCGGGGCGCTGCGACCAGTACCTCGGGAAGAGCTCGGAGACCGCCGCGCAGATCATCGTCCGGGTGGGTCGCGTCTGCGGCGTGAGTCCCAAGGCGCTCATCGTCCTGCTCGAGAAGGAGCAGAGCCTGGTCACGGCGACGGCCCCGAGCTCGCGGCAGTATCGCAGCGCGACCGGGTACGGCTGCCCGGACACCGCCGACTGCGACAGCACGTACTACGGCTTCTTCAACCAGGTGTACGCGGCCGCGCTGCAGTTCAAGCGTTACGCGGCCGCGCCGTCGGGCCGCGCGTACGTCGCCGGCCGCGACAACGCGATCCTCTACCACCCGAACACCGCGTGCGGCACGAAGTCGGTCTACATCCGCAACCAGGCGACGGCCGGGCTGTACCTCTACACCCCGTACACGCCGAACCGCGCCGCGCTGGCGAACCTCTACGGCGCCGGCGACTCGTGCTCCAGCTACGGCAACCGGAACTTCTGGCGCATCTTCTCCGACTGGTTCGGCTCGCCGACGGGCGGCGGCTCGCCGCGCGGCGAGCTCACGACCGCCCGCACCGGCTACCACGCCATCAGGGTCGCCGGGTGGGCGACCGACATCGACACCCCCGACCCGATCCGGGTGCACGTCTACGTGGACGGGAAGGGGCGTGCGAGCGTCGCGGCCGACGACGAGGAGCCCGGCTCGACCCGCTCGAGGGGGTTCTCCGTGGTCGTCGGGGACCTCGACCCCGGGGACCATCGCGTCTGCGTGTGGGCCATCGACGTGGGGGTGGGCAAGAACGTGCGCCTCGGCTGCCGCACGCTCACGGTGAAGACCGGGTCGCCGGGCGGCTACGTCGACGAGATCACGGGCGTCCCGGGTGCCATCGAGTTCCGGGGCTGGGCCATCGATCCCGACACGCCGGACCCGATCCGGGTGCACGTCTACGTCGACGGCAAGGGCCGCGCGTCCCTGCTCGCGAACGAGACGAAGCCCGGATTCGACGACGCCAAGCCGGGCTACGGCGACGACCACGCGTTCTCCGGACGGATCGAGGACCTCGGGCCGGGCACGCACCGGGTCTGCTTCTACGCGATCGACGTCGGCCCGGGCTCCACCCGCAAGTTCGCCTGCCGGGACGTTCTCATGCCGTCCGGGTCGCCCGTCGGCGAGATCACCTCCAGCGGCGCGCCGGGCATCGGCGTCATCGAGGTGGAAGGCTGGACCGTCGATCCCGACACGGTCGATCCGATCCGCGTCCACCTCTACGTGGACGGGAAGGGGGCGGCGTCGGTCCTCGCGGACGAGGAGGTCGACGGCTCGCTCCTGCCGTCCGGGTACGGCACGGCGCACGGCTTCAGCGCGACGCTGGAGGGGTACGCGCCGGGCGTGCACCGCGTCTGCGCCTACGGGATCGACGTGGGCGAGGGGCGGAACCGCAAGTTCGGCTGCGTGGACGTGGAGATGCCGACGGGCTCGCCCAAGGGCGTGATCGACGAGATGGCCCCGACCGGTGAGAGCGGCGAGCTGATGGTGCGCGGCTGGGCGCTGGACCCCGACACCGTGGACCCGATCCGGGTGCACCTGTACGTCGACGGAAGCGGTGCCGCATCGATCGAGGCGGGCCTCGAGAAGACGGGGCTGTCGGAGGTCTACCCGGGGATGGGCGACTTCCACGGCTTCCAGACCGTGCTGACCGGGCTGACGCCGGGCGACCACCGCATCTGCGTCTACGCGATCGACAAGGTCGACCCCGGCTCGAACACCCTGCTCGGGTGCCGCACGAAGACGGTTCCCTGACGGTGCCGGCGGCGCCTCGTCAGCGCCCCAGGAGACGTCGGCCGACGCGCAGCAGGAGGCCGTAGGCGCGCTGCGCGGCCCGGTAGTACGGGTAGGAGCGGGCGGAGGTGACCGCCTCGAGCCGTGCGCGCAGCAGCGCGGACTCGCCCCGGACGGCGCCGAGCTCGGCCTGGAGCGCGTTGCGCTCGGTGCCGACCGCCCGGGCATCGGCCAGGAAGGCGTCGCGCTCGGACTCGGCACGCATCAGGTTGGCCTGGAGGCCCGCGGCCCACGCGAGCAGCGCCGAGGGTCGGCCGGTGCCGCGCGCGGCGGCGTCCCGCAGGCCGATCAGCAGCGGGTCGAGCGCCTCGGCCCGTCGCTCGTACGAGTGGCGCTCGCGCACGACCGCTCCCAGCTTCGCGGCGAGCTCCGTGCCCTCGGGTCCGGCGGCGGCGCCCAGCGCCGCGTCCAGCGTCGCCGAGTCGGAGTAGACCGGCACCTCGTCGAGGCCGAGCTCGTCCAGGCCGTCCCTCGCGTTCGTCACCGGCAGCGCGCCGGCGGCGATCGACTCGAACAGGCGGCTGTTGTGGTTGCCGTACCGCTTCGCCGGCGGGATGACGTCGTCCAGCACGACCGAGGAAGCGGCATACGCCGAGGGCAACGCGAAGAAGTCAAGGATGCCGCCGTGCTCCGCGTGCTGCGGGAGTCGCAGGTGCTCGCCGTTCGCCCCGAACCACATGACCGAGCGCGTCTCGGGCAGCCCGTCGATCGCGTCCATGATCTCGCGGTCGGCGCCCCAGAAGTTCACCGTGGTCATTGCCGCGAATCGCGTCTCCGGGGCCTCGTCCGCGGGTGCGAACAGCTCGAGGTCGACCGCGATCGGCACCACCGGCACGTCGCCGCCGGTGCGGGCGCGCAGCGCCTCGGCGGATGCCGTCGACGACGCCCACACCCCGTCGAACACGTCGAGGTACGGAAGCTCCATCCAGCGCTCGGTCCAGTTCCTGACCCAGGCCACGACGCTGGTGTGCTCGTCGACCAGGCCGGGGACGAACGACTCGACCATGGCGATCGCGACGTCGACCCGCGGCATCGGGTCGCACCAGCTGCTCGCCGGCCAGAGCCGTACCCCCCAGCCCAGGCGCTGGAGGTACTTCGCGAGCCCGAGCGCGACGTAGACGTCCCCCTTGCCCTCGTCGAGGTCGTCCGTCGACACGCAGAACGCGATGGTGCCGCGAGGCCCGTCGGCGTGGTCGCCCGCGGCCAGCCGCCGGTAGAGCTCCGACTGCTTCTGGTTGATGGGGAGGTCTGTCGGGGTCACGCGGATGCTTCCTGGGGCGGGGCGGGGCGGGCGAAGTCGGGCATCGTCGCCGGCCTGTCGCCGTGTCGTCAGCACCGATCTTGGCACATGGCCGCCGAACCCCGGCCCGCTCGCCCACAGGCGGCCGGTTGCTAGACTCCGCCTGTGCCCAGCGTCTCCGTCGCCCTCTGCACGCGCGACGGCGCGGCGCACGTCGCCGAACAGCTCGACTCGATCGCCCGGCAGGCCGTCGGCCAGGTCGACTGGGTGGTGTCCGACGACGACTCGCGCGATCGCACGATCGCGATCGTGGCGGAGGTCGCGCGCGGCCTCGAGCACGAGGTCCGCATCCTCCGCAACGACCCGCCGCTCGGCGTCACCGCGAACTTCGAGCAGGCGCTCGCCGCGACGACCGGCGACCTCATCGCGCTGAGCGACCAGGACGACGTGTGGCACCCGGAGAAGCTCGCCCGCATGGTCGCCGAGTTCGACAAGAGGCCGGGCCTGCTGCTGCTCGCGAGCGACGCGCGCCTGGTCGACGGTGCGGGGGAGCCCACCGGCGAGCTGCTGCTCGACACGATCTACCTGGGTGCGGCCGATCGCGCACGCATCCACGACGGCGACACCTGGGTCGTGCAGCTGCGCCGCAACGTGCTGACCGGCGCGACCATGCTGCTCCGCCGCGAGCTGCTCGAGCTCGCACGCCCGTTCCCGTCGTCGTGGGTGCACGACGAGTGGCTCGCGACGATCGCCGCGGCCGTGGGGGAGGTCGACGTGCTCGAGGAGCCGCTGATCGACTACCGCCAGCACGGCGGCAACCAGATCGGTGCCGAGTCCCTCGGCTGGGCGGGGCGGATGCGGCGACTGCGCGAGCCCCGCGACGCGAGGAACGCCCGTCTGCTCGCCCGTGCCGAGGCGCTCGCCGGGCGGCTGCCCGAGGTGCCCGGCATCGCCCCCGAGCGGGTCGCCGAAGCAGCCGACAAGCTCGCGCACGAGCGGGTGCGCTCCGCGTTGCCCGCGGCCCGGTGGCGCCGTGTCGCGCCTGTGGTGCGGGAGTGGCGCACGGGACGGTACGGGCGGTTCGGCCTGGGGGCGCAGGACATCCTGCGCGACCTGGTGCAGCCGGTCGGCTGAGACGTCGACAGGGGAGCGGCCCCCGGGGCACGGCGCCGATTCAGCGGCATCCGATAGAATCATGCGACCCGCGCGACGACGCTCGATCGGGCGCACGAGATCGTGCGTCGGACGGACCCCACGCCCGCGCCGCCCCTGCGGCGCTCGACCGAATCGGAGCCACATGCACACGACTCCCCGGCTGGTCGCATTCGACCTCGACGACACCCTCGCGCCCTCGAAGTCGCCCATGGACCCGCGCATGGCGGACCTGCTGGTCGACCTGCTCGGCGTCGCCGAGGTCTGCATCATCTCGGGCGGCCAGATCGCGCAGTTCACCGCGCAGGTCATCGAGCGGCTGCCGCAGGCGGACGCCGCCACGCTCGAGCGGCTGCACCTCATGCCGACGTGCGGCACGCAGTACTACCGGCACGAGCTCGGCGAGTGGCAGCGCCAGTACGCCGAGGAGCTCACCGACGACGAGCGAGGGCGCGCGCTCGCGGCGGTCGAGGCCGCCGCACGCGCGCTCGGCTACTGGGAGGCCGAGACCTGGGGGCCGATCCTCGAGGACCGCGGCTCGCAGGTGACGTTCTCGGCGCTCGGGCAGGCAGCTCCGGTCCACGCCAAGGCCGAGTGGGACCCGACGAACGAGAAGAAGAACACCCTGCGCGACGCGGTGCAGCTGGAGCTGCCCGACCTCGAGGTGCGCAGCGGCGGCTCGACCTCGGTGGACATCACGCGGCGCGGCATCGACAAGGCGTTCGGCATGCGCAGGCTGGTCGAGGTCTCGGGCATCGGGCTGGGCGAGATGCTCTTCGTCGGCGACCGCCTCGACGAGGACGGCAACGACTACCCGGTGAAGCGACTGGGCGTCTCCTGCATCGCCGTCGAGGGCTGGGAGGACACGCTCGACGTGATCGAGGGCATCCTCGCGCGCGCCGCGGGCGCGGCCGAGTCGGTCGCCTGACCCGCGTCCGTCAGAGCGCGGGCGCGAGCTCGGGCTTCCAGGCGTCGCGCCAGCTCATGTCGCGCGCGGCCTTGACTGCGCAGATCACGATGAGCATCCAGCCCCCCTCGACAAGCGCGTAGCTCTCGGCGAACGAGGTCACGGCGATCACGACCAGCACGAGCGCGGGCCAGACGTAGACGACGGCACGGCGGGCGGATGCGAGCAGCCACGCGCGCACGAGCGCGAGGCCCAGCATGCCCGCGAAGAGCACCGTGCCGATCACCCCGAGCTGGAAGTACACGTCCACGTACGCGCTCAGGCCGCTCGCGTGCGGCCTGCCCGTGGCGAGCGCGATCCAGCTGTACGGCGGGGAGGTCGGCCAGATGCCGGCCCAGCCCCATCCCTGCATCGGGTTCATGTCGAGGTAGCGGCTCATCTCGCGCCAGGTCGCCAGCCGCACGTCGAACTCGCCGCGTGCGTCGAGCAGCTCGATGATGCGCACGCGTGCCGCGAATCCGGCCGCGAGTGCGACGATCCCGCCCGTGACCAGCCCGATCTGCCAGCGCCACCTGGCCCGCGGGTCGGCCCGGCGCAGCCCGTACAGCGCCACCGTGGCGACGAGCAGCACCGTGAGCGAGACGAACGTGGTCGGCGAGCCCGAGAGCAGCACCATCGCCCCCGCGAGCACCATCGAGGCGATCGCGGTCGGGCGCCTGACCGACCGGGTGCGCCACTCGACCACGAAGGTGAGCGCGGCGACGAGCGCCACGAACCCGAGGAGGTTGCGGGTGCCGAAGAGGCCCTGCACCGGGCCGCCCGCGACGAGGTTCCCGTCGATGCCGAGGAAGGGGATCGGGAGGTCGATCAGGACTCCCGACAGCACCTCGAGCGCGAGCGAGGCCCCGAGCAGCACGCGCAGCACGTCGCCGGCCGCGCGCACGACCTGGATCGTGTCGCGCGCGAGCGCGACGTAGAGGCCGAGCAGCCCGAACGCGATGAGGTAGCCGACCCGCACGACGGTGGTCGCGGGGTACTCGCTCCAGAGCACGGATGCCGCGGCCCAGCCGACGAACACGAGCAGCGAGAGCGGGAGCACGCCGTACCAGTCGACCGCCTGCCAGCGTGCGACGAGCGAGACGCCCGCGAGCGCCACGAGCGCGACGACGACGGCGATGAGCCCGGGCCAGCCGATGAGGCTGCGCAGGGCGTGCGTGGCGAACCCCACGCCCAGGATCGCGAGCGTGAGCGCCTGGGCGAACCGGGCCGAGCCGAGGAAGCGTCGCAGTGCCGGCGCGATCGGGTCGGCCATCGGCTACGGCATCGGCTCGCCGGCGAACCGGCGCCGCTTGGTCAGGAAGGCGAGCGCGACCAGCAGCATCCAGCCGCCCTCGATCAGGATGCGGCTCTCGCCGATGGACTGCGCGATGAGCGCCGCCATGAGCAGCAGGGGCATGAACGCGCTCGCGCGGTACCCGGTTCCCGCTCCGAAGTCGACCTCGGGGCGGTCGACGGCGACGAACCAGGACCGGGTCAGCGTGCCGAGCACGAGCACGGCGAACACGGCGAGGCCGACGACGCCGAGCTGCATCCAGACGTCGAGCCAGGCGTCGTGCGCCTGCAGGTACTCCACGCCGTTGCGCACCGCGAGCCCCGCGTAGGGCTCGGTCCACGGGGCCCAGTACCCGGTCCAGCCCCAGCCGAGGACTGGCCGCTCGGCGATGAGCCCCAGCACCGACGCCCAGATGTCGAGTCGCCCGGTCGCATCCTCGCTGCGCCCGAGGAGGCCGAGCAGCGGGGTCCACGCCAGCACGACCGTCAGGACGGCGGCGGCCAGAGATCCCATCGCGGCGAGGTAGACGGGCAGCCGCCCCCGCGACGTGCGGCGCCGGGCCCAGAGCGCGAAGCCGAGCACCACGGCGACGACCACGGCCGCGAGCAGCACCGTCGCCGAGCGCGTCAGCGCGAGCGTGAGCACGGCCACGACGATCCATCCGATCGCGCGGTCGCGGCGGTAGCCCATGGTGCGCGCCTGGATGGTGAAGACGACGAGCCCGAGCAGCGCGATCATGCCGAGCAGGTTCCGGTTGGCGACGATGCCCTCGATGGGGCCGCCCGCGAACAGCAGGTCGCGAGACCAGTAGAACGCGGCGGGCACGTCGGCGCCCCCGTAGTCGACGAAGTTCGGCAGCAGCGGCTCGCCCACGACGACCGCGACCCACAGTTCGAAGACCAGCGACAGCGCGAGGATCCAGGCCAGCGCGGACGCGAGCGCGCGCAGGAACTCGGCCCAGGTGAGGCAGAGCCCCAGGGCGACGCCGGCGACCGCGGTGCCGGCGAGGATCGCGACCATCAGCACGGTGGTCCACGGGTAGGCGGACCATGCGACCGACAGCGCGGCGAGCCCCACGAAGCCCACGGCCGACTTCGACACGTTCCGCCAGTTCCAGGTCGGCCGCACCATGGCGAGCAGCACCACCGCGCCGGCGATCACGGCGCCCGCGACGATGCCGAAGCCCCACCAGCCGAGCAGGTTGCGCCAGAACTGCCCCGCGAACGCGGTGAAGAACGCGAACGCGGCGTACCAGCGGATCGCAGCGCCCAGCCACGGCGGTGAGCCTGCGCGCGCGGAGATGCGGGCGCGCGCGTCGGTCATGTGCTCAAGGGTACCGCCCGCGGGGGCGGCGTCCCGGTCAGACGAACGCGGCGCTGCCGGTGATGGCGCGTCCGACGATGAGTGTGTTCATCTCGCGGGTGCCCTCGTAGGAGTACAGAGCCTCCGCGTCGGCGAAGAAGCGGGCGGCGCCGTGCTCGAGCACGATCCCGTTGCCGCCCATCGCCTCGCGCGCCCAGGCCACGGTCTCGCGCATGCGGGCGGTGGCATACGACTTCGCGAGCGCCGAGTGCTCGTCGCGCTGCTCGCCGCGGTCCAGCATCTCGGACACGCGCACGACCATGCCGAGCGACGCGGTGATGTTGCCCAGGCACTTCACGAGCAGGTCCTGCACGAGCTGGTGCGAGGCGATCGGCTTGCCGAACTGGTCGCGGGTCTTCGCGTACGCCAGCGCGGCCTCGTAGGCGCCGATGGCCACGCCGACGGCGCTCCAGGCGACCTCGGCGCGGGTGAGCCGCAGCACCGATGCGGTGGCCCGGAACGAGTCGGCGCGCTGCAGGCGCAGCCGCTCGGGGACGCGGACGTCCTCGAGCACGATGTCGGCGTTCTGCACGGCGCGGAGGCTGATCTTGCCCTCGATCTTCGACGCGCTGTAGCCGGGGGTGTCGGTCGGCACGATGAAGCCCTTGACCTGCCCGTCGGCGACGTCCTTGGCCCAGATGATGGTGATGTCCGAGAAGGTGGCGTTGCCGATCCAGCGCTTCTCGCCGTTCAGCACCCACTCGTCGCCCTCGCGGCGCGCGGTCGTGCGCAGCCCCCGGGCGGAGTCCGAGCCCGACAGCGGTTCGGTCAGCCCGAACGCGCCGATCAGCTCGCCCGAGGCGAGCTTCGGGATCCACTCCCGCCGCTGCTCCGGGGAGCCCGCCACGGCGAGCGATCCGGTCGCGAGCCCGCTCTGCACGCCGACGAAGGTGCTGATCGAGGCGTCGACGCGGGCGAGTTCGAGCGCGACGAACCCGCGGAAGACCGCGGAGTTCTCGAACGGCGCCGTCTCGTCCCAGGCGAACGACATGGCGCCGGTGCCGGCGAGCGGCTCCACCAGCTGCATCGGGAACTCGGCGCGCTCCCAGTAGTCGTCGATGACCGGGCGCACGTCGGCCTCGAGCCAGGCACGGAGCTCCGCGAGCGCCTCGCGCTCGCGCTCGGAGAGGAGGCTCTCGTAGGCGTAGAAGTCGCTGGCCAGGGGCTCGAAGGTCATGGTCGCTCCAGTGCGTGGTGGTCGGGGCGGCGCGGTGCCGGATCCACGCACGCGTCGAACCGGCGCGTCGACGCCCGAAAGCCTAGGTCGGGCCCTCGGGGGGCCCAAGACGATTGGTAGGTTGATGCAGTCGAAGCGAGCGAGAGGGCGTCCATGTTTGTGGCGATCGGCAACACCCCCCGCGACTACGCGTGGGGTTCCCACACCGCGATCGCCGAACTGCTCGGCACCGAGGCCTCGGGCGGCCCCGAGGCCGAGCTCTGGCTCGGTGCGCACGCCGGTTCGCCCGCGCGCGTGCTGGCGGGGGAGGCGGGGGCCCCAGGGGACCTGCGCGCCTTCATCGCCGCAGCCCCCGAGCGGGCGCTCGGGCCGGACATCGCCCGGCTGGGGGCCCGCCTGCCGTTCCTGCTCAAGGTGCTGGCCGCCGACGCGCCGCTGTCGCTGCAGGCGCACCCCGACCTCGAGCGGGCGCGGCTGGGGTTCGCGCGCGAGGAGGCCGAGGGCGTCGACGTCGACGCGTTCGACCGCAACTACCGGGACGCGTTCCACAAGCCGGAGCTGATCGTGGCGCTGAGCGAGACGTTCGACGCGCTCTGCGGCTTCCGTCCGCTCGAGGAGAGCCTCGAGCTCGTCGACGAGCTGGCCGCGGCCGATGCCGCGAGCCGCGACGCGGCGCCGGGGGCGCTCGCGCTGCTGCGTGCGCGCCTGTCGGAGGACGACGGGCTGCGCGAGACGGTGGAGTGGCTGCTGCGCGACGGGCGAGGGGGAGACACCGGGGAGGCGTCCTGGGTGGTCGAGCGGGTGGTCGCGCTCGCGCCGGCGCTCGCCGCGGACCAGCGCTCGCGCTTCGCGCCCGCGTACGCCACCGTCGTCGACCTCGCCGCGCACTACCCGGGCGACCCCGGCATCGTCATCTCGCTGCTGCTGAACCGCGTCACGCTCCGGCGCGGCGAGGCGCTGTACCTGCCGGCGGGCAACATGCACGCCTACCTGCGGGGGCTCGGCATCGAGCTGATGGCCGAGAGCGACAACGTGCTGCGCGGCGGGCTCACGCCGAAGCACATCGACGTCGGCGAGCTCGTCGACGTGCTCGACTTCTCGCCGCTGCCCGTGCCCTACCTCCACCCGGAGCGCACGGGCCCGGGCGTCGACACGTTCCGTCCCGACGTGCCCGACTTCGTGCTGCACCGTGTGGAGGCGGCGGATGCCCCGGGCACGCCGATCCCGCTGGAGGGGCCCGCGATCGCGCTCTGCGTGAGCGGCGACGCCGCGGTCGCCGGCGCGCACGGGCGCGCGACCCTCGCCCGCGGTGCGAGCGTCTACGTCACGCCCGACGAGGGTCCGCTGACGGTGACGGGCGACGGGCTGGTGTTCGTCGCGTCGGTGGGCGCGGGCTACGCCTGAGGTATCCGCCCGCCGCGCTCACGACGCGACGCGCTGGCTGAACGTGCGCCGGTAGGCGGTCGGCGTGGTCTGCAGCACCTTCACGAAGTGGTGGCGCATGACGGCCGCGGCGCCGAACCCGGTGTCGCGCGCGATCTCCTCGAGCGAGAGGTCGGTGGTCTCGAGCAGCTGCTGCGCGCGCAGCAGCCGCTGGCGGTTCAGCCAGGCGGTGGGTGTGGTGCCGGTCGCGGCGCGGAAGCGCCGGGCGAACGTGCGCGGCGACATGAGGGCGCGCCGGGCGAGCGCGTCCACGGTCAGGTCCTCGTCGAGGTGCTCGAGCATCCAGTCGGTGACCTCGGCGAGGGAGTCCGCGCGCACCTCGGGCACGGGGCGCTGCACGAACTGCGACTGGCCGCCGTCGCGCTGCGGCGGCACCACCATGCGGCGGGCGACGACGTTGGCGGCCTCGGCGCCGAGCTCGGTGCGCACGATGTGCAGCGCGGCGTCGATGCCCGCGGCCGTGCCCGCGCCGGTCACGACCCGCTCGTCCTGCACGAACAGCACGTCGGGGTCGACCTCGGAGCGGGGGAACCGGCGCTGGAGCGCCTCGGTGTACATCCAGTGGGTGGTGCAGCGGCGGCCGTCGAGCACGCCGGCCTGGCCGAGCGTGAATGCGCCGCTGCACACCGAGAGCACCCAGGCGCCCCGGTCGACCGCCTCGCGGATGACGCGGAGCACCTCGGGGTGGGTCGGGGAGTCGACGATCGTGGCCGGCACGGCGACGAGGTCGGCCGTCTCGGCGAACGAGAGGTCCTCCTTCACGACGAGGTCGAACCCGAGCTTCGTGGGCAGCGTGCCCGGCTCGGCGGCCACGACGTGGAAGTCGAAGGTGGGCCCGCCCTGCTCGGTGCGGTCGATGCCGAAGACCTCGCAGATGACGCCGAACTCGAACGGCGCGAGCTGGGGGAGCGCGATGCAGGCGACGGTCTGGAGCATGTGTCTGGGCCCTTCGAGAGCGTGGCAGGAATGTGCCGATGTGTGTCAATCCTGCCACTGGTGGCGTGATATCGCAATGCGTAGATTTTCTGCCATGACCATTCTCCTCATCCTCGTCCTCGCCGCGGTGGCCGCGTGGGGCGTCGTCGAGACGCTCCGGAGGATCGACGGCGACGGCTACGGCCGTCCCGAGATCCGCGATCGCATCCGCCACATCGAGCGTCGTGCCACGCCCCGGATCTGATCCGGCCGGACCGGCGCAGCCGGTCGTCCCGCCCCGTCCCGAACCCGAGCCGGCCCGTCGATAGAGTGTCGTCGGGCCGGCTCGAACCGGTCCGCGAGGAGGGCACGTGAACTGGCTGGTCACCGGCGGCGCCGGGTACATCGGGGCGCACGTCGTGCGCGCGCTCGAGGCGGAGGGGCTCGGCACGGTCGTGCTCGACGACCTCTCCTCCGGACGACGGGCGTTCGTGCCCGAGGGGGTGCCGCTCGTGCATGGCTCGATCCTCGACGGGCCGCTGGTGGACCGCACCCTGCACGAGTACGACATCGCCGGCGTGATCCACGTCGCCGGCTTCAAGTACGCCGGGGTCTCGGTGCAGCAGCCGCTGCACACCTACCGCCAGAACGTCACGGGCACCGCCAACCTGCTCGCCGCGATGCAGGAGCGGGGCGTCGAGCGCATCGTCTTCTCGTCGAGCGCCGCGGTGTACGGCACGCCCGACGTCGACCTCGTCACCGAGGACACGCCGAAGTCGCCCGAATCGCCGTACGGCGAGTCCAAGCTGATCGGCGAGTGGATGCTGCGCGACCAGGGCGTCGCGACGGGCCTCGCCCACACCTCGCTGCGCTACTTCAACGTGGTCGGATCCGGCACGCCCGACGTCTACGACGTGAGCCCGCACAACCTGTTCCCGCTGGTGTTCGACGCGCTCCTGGACGGCCGCACCCCGCGCATCAACGGCGACGACTACCCGACGCCCGACGGCACCTGCGTGCGCGACTACCTCCACGTGGCCGACCTGGCCGCCGCCCACGTGGTGGCGGCGAAGCGCCTTGCCGACGACCTGCCCATCGAGCCGGTCTACAACCTCGGATCGGGTGATGGCGTCTCGGTGGGCGAGATCATGCGCGCGGTCGCCGAGGTCACGGGCATCGATTTCACCCCGGAGATCGCGGCGCGGCGCCCGGGCGACCCGGCGCGCATCGTGGCGTCGGGCGAGCTGGCCGCGCGCGACCTCGACTGGCGCATGCGGTACTCGCTCGCCGAGATGGTCCGGAGCGCCTGGGAGGCGCGTCGCGCGGCCGGGGGAGGCGGTTCCTGAGCCGGATTCGGCGACTCCTCGGCGTGTCGGACGGCCCGCCTAACCCTCGATGACGCCTTGAGGGTTTAACATCCGCGACTTGACGCGCGCGAACTACACGAGTGTAATTACACGTGACGCGGCGACACGCCGAGTCGGTACGAATGGGTGGGAGACGATATGGCTGTTCCTGAGTATCGTTCTGGCGTACCGGACGACTGGTTCATCGACCCCGTGAAGCTCGGGGTGCCGGGGGTTCGCGCACAGACCGACGACAATCCGCTGTCCTGGCAGACCGACGCGTTGTGCGCCCAGACCGATCCCGAGGCGTTCTTCCCCGAGAAGGGCGGCTCGACGCGCGACGCCAAGAAGATCTGCACCACGTGCGAGGTGCGCTCGCAGTGCCTCGAGTACGCGCTCGAGAACGACGAGCGCTTCGGCATCTGGGGCGGGCTATCGGAGCGCGAGCGGCGCAAGCTCCGCCGTCGGGCGGTCTGACGGGGGCGTTCGGCCCCCGATCGGGGCACGCCGCGCGGCTGAGCGGCGCGCGCCGTGCTCCGACCTAGGCTGAGCGCGATGATCCAGAGTGTCGCCGCCGTCCTCGTCGTCCGCGGCGAGGCTCCGCACCTCGGGCCGACGCTCGAGGCGCTGCACGGCCAGCGTCGCGCGATCGACCGACTGGCGGTCGTGGCCTGCAGGCTGCCGGATGCCGCGCTGACGCGGATCGAGCAGGCCGCGCCCGACCACATCGTGACGAGCGCCCAGGAGCTGACCTACGGCGAGGCACTGCGCGCGGGCGTCGACGCGCTTCCCGAGGGGGCGTCCGACGAGCTCCTCTGGCTGCTCGAGGACGGCGACGCACCCGCGCCGGACGCGCTCGACCTCCTCGTCGCCGAGCTCGAGACCGCGCCGTCGGTCGCCGCCGCGGCGCCGAAGCTCGTGCGCTGGGACGAACCCGATCGCATCGCGTCCATGGGCGAGTCCATGACCCGGCTGGGCGCGTCGGTGGACCTCGTCGGGGGCGAGCTCGACCAGGGCCAGCACGACCGGCTGAGCGACGTGCTCGGCGCGTCGGCGCACGCACTGGTCGTGCGGAGATCGGCGTGGCGAGACCTCGACGGGCTCGATCCCGCCCTCCCGGTCGTCGACGGCGGGCTCGACCTCGGTGTGCGCGCCCGGCTCGGCGGCCACCGGGTCGCGGTCGTGCCCGACGCGGCGGTGCGGTTCGCCGGCGCCGGCGATGCGGTCGCGCGGACCCCGGCGGGGACCAGGCGGCGCGCCCACCGGCTGCGCCGCCGTGCGCAGCTGCACCGCCGCTTCGCATACGCCCCGGTGCTCGCGTTGCCCGTGCACTGGCTCGCACTGCTGCCGCTCGCCCTGCTGAGGTCGGCGTGGCACCTGCTGACCAAGGCGCCGGGCTCCATCCCGGGCGAGTGGGCCGCGAGCGCGGGCGCACTGGTCGCGTTCGCCCCCGTCGCGCGCGCGCGACGACGCATCCGGCGGCACCGTTCGGCGAAGTGGGCGGCGATCGCCCCGCTGCGCGTGCCGCCCGACGAGATGCGCCGCCGGCGCGCGCAGGAGCGCGACGCGCGCCGGGTGCGGGCGCGAGGCCAGCGCGAGGAGGTGCAGTTCATCTCGGGCGGCGGGGGCTGGACGCTGCTGGCGGCCGTCGTGGCATCCGTCGTGCTGTTCGCGTTCCTGATCGGCGCCCGCGGCGTGACCGGTGGCGGCCTGCTGCCGCTCGAGCCCGCGGTGGCCGAGCTCTGGCGATCGGCCGGGTACGGCTGGCGCGACCTCGGCACGGGCTTCGTCGGTGCCGCGGACCCCTTCGCCGGGGTGCTGGCCGTGCTCGGCACGGCGACCTGGTGGTCGCCCTCCCTCGTGCTCGTGCTGCTCTGGGTCGCCGCGGTCCCGCTCGCGGCGCTCGGCGCGTGGTTCGCCGCCGCGCGGCTCACCGAGCGGGGCGGCATCCGCGCCGTCGTGGCGCTGGCGTGGGCCGTGGCCCCGCCGCTGCTGGTCGCGCTCGGCGACGGGCGCCCGGGCGCGGTGCTCGCGCACGTGCTGCTGCCGTGGCTCGTCTGGTCGATGATCGCCGCCGCGGGGTCGTGGCCCGCGGCCGCCGCATCCGCCCTGCTGTTCGCCGCGGTCGTCGCGTGCGCGCCCTCGCTGGCGCCCGCCCTCCTGCTCGGCTGGCTGGTCACGGCGGTCGTCACGCGGCATCCGCTCCGGTACCTCGGCGTGCCCGTGCCCGCGGCGGCGCTCGCCGCGCCGCTCGTGATCGACCAGCTGTCGCGCGGCACCCCGCTCGGCCTCGTCGCCGACCCCGGCCTGCCGGTGCCGTCCGGTCCGACCGGCGGCTCGGCGCTCGTGTTCGGGTTCCCCGCCGACGCGTACGCGGCGTGGGCAGAGCCGCTCGCCGCGCTCACGGGCGCCACGATCGAGCCGCGCCTGCTGGTCGCGGCGCTCCTGCTGCCCGTCGGCCTGCTCGCCGCCGCCGCCGTGTTCGTGCGCGGCGCGCGCGCCGGCATCGGCGCACTCGCGCTGGCGCTCACCGGGTTCGTCACCGCAGCGGTGGCGGCGCACGTCTCGGTCGCGACGGTCGGCGAGGCGACCGTGCGGGTGTGGTCGGGCGCCGGCCTCAGCCTCTACTGGCTCGGGCTGCTCGGCGCGGTGCTCGTGACGCTGCGCGCGATCGGCCGCACCTCGGCCGTGCCCGGCGCGCTCGCGGCGCTCGGCACCGCGCTGGCCGTGCTGCCGATCGCGGTGCAGGTCGCGAGCGGCTCGGCCGCCGTGCAGCCGTCGGAGGAGCGCACCGTGCCGGCATTCGTGCAGGCGGCCGCGGTGGAGGACCCGCGAGTGGCGACGCTCCGCCTGGTGCCGCAGCCCGACGGCGGGCTCCGCGCGGTGCTCGAGCACGGCGCGGGGGAGTCCCTCGACGACCAGTCGACGCTCGCCGCCACGCAGGAGCGGCTCGACGCCGGCCAGCGCGAGCTGGCCGAGCTCGCCGGCAACCTCGCCAGCCGCACCGGGCTCGACACGGCGGCCGGGCTCGACCGGTTCGGGATCCGGTTCGTGCTGCTCGCGCCGGTCGACGAGGCGCGGCGGGCCGCGTCGACCGCCGCGCGCGCCGAGGTCGCGCTCGACGCGAACCCCGCACTGGCGCCGGTCGGCGACACCGACTTCGGGCTGCTCTACCGCTACGACGGGGCCGGCCCGGCGGCGGAGGTCCCCGCCGATGCGGGCGGCGCATGGGCCGCGTGGGTGAACGGCGTCCAGCTCGCCGTGGTGATCGGCACGCTCCTGCTCGCGATCCCGATCGGGGCCGGGCGCGAGCGCGGGCGTCGCCGGCCGGTCGCGCCGCCGCTGGTCGACCAGGCGGTGCGCGAGGACGCCTCGGCCGAGCGCGACGCGGCCGAGGCCGACGCGGCGGAGGAGGACGCGCCGGACGAGCCGGGTGCGCCGGACGAGCCGGATGCGCCGGACGAGCCGGATGCGCCCGACGAGCCTGAAGCGCTGGACCCGCCCGACGACGACGACGCGCGCCCGGCGCGCGATCGCGAGGGGGGAGACGCATGACCAGCGCACGCACGATCGCGCTCGTGGGCGCCCGCATCGCCGCCGGGGTGCTCGCGCTCGGCGTGGGCGCCGCCACGATCGGGGTCGCCGCGTTCGCGCCCGTGCCGGAGATCGTCGCCGACCCGCCGTCGGTGCGCGTCGTCCCGGCCGACTCGCGCGAGGTGCGCGCGTGCGCGGGCCCGGTCGTCGCGCTCGCCGAGGACGCCGCCGCCGCGACGACGGCGACTGCCCTGGGATCGCCCGACGTCGTCGCGGGCCCCGTCCCGGCCGACGCCGCCGTCGACGTCGCCGATGCGGTGGCGCCGGACGTCCCGGGCGCCGCGATCGCGTGGTTCTCGACCGAACCCGGCGAGGTCGAGCCGGGCATGCTCGCGGCCGCGTCGTCCCAGGAGACGACCTCCGAGCGCGTCGCCGGGTTCGCCGCGTCGGCGTGCGTCGAGCCCGCGGCGGAGGCCTGGCTCGTCGGCGGCGCGGTGTCGGTCGGACGCACGAGCGTGGTCTCGCTCGTGAACGTCGGCGACGTCGCCGCGACCGTTCGCCTCGACGTCCACTCCGAGCTCGGCCTGCTGGAGACTGCGGCGACGAACCTGGTCGTGGCGCCGGGCACGCAGCGGCTCGTCGCGCTCGCGGGGATCGCCCCGGACGCCCGGTCGCCCGTGGTGCACGTGGTGAGCACCGGCGGCCGCATCGCGGCGACGCTGCAGCAGAGCATCGTGCGCGGGCTCGACCCGGACGGCGTGGAGATCGTCGGGCCGGGCGAGCTGCCGGCGACCGAGCTCGTCATCGCGGGCGTGGCGCGCGGGGTGGAGACGGAGGCGGACCCCGATCATGCCGCCGAGGACGACGTGGCGACGATCGTGCGCCTGCTCGCGCCGGGCGACGACGACGCCGAGGCGGTGGTCGCGTTCCACGACGCCGACGGCGGCACGCTCGCGCAGGCCGGGGTGACGCTGCGCGCAGGGCTCGTCGCCGACGTGCCGGTGCCGGCGGTCGGCGCCGCGCGGGTCGACGTGCGGGTGAGCTCCGACGTGCCGGTCGTGGCCGCCGCGCGATCGACGGCGGGCGACCCCGACGGCGACGGCGGCAGCGACTTCGCGTGGTACCCCGCGGCCCCGGCGCTCGACGAGGCGACGGCCGTCGCGATCGCGCCCGGGCCCTCGCCGCGCCTGGTGCTCGCGAGCGACGGCGACGCCGCCGAGGTGCGGCTCACCGACGGCGCCGGCGCGGAGCGCACCGTGTCCGTGCCCGCGGGCGGGTCGGCATCGGTCGCGGTGTCGGCCGGCGACGTGCTCCGCCTCGACGACGCCCGGGGCGTCCACGCGAGCGTCACCTACGAGGATTCATCGGCGGCGGCGGCCTACGCCGTGCTGCCGCCGGGCGCGCTGGACGCGCCGCTCCGCGTCTACCCGCGCTGACGGGGTCTCGACCGGCGGTCAGAACCCGCGATAGCGGTTCGGCGCGAGGTCCCACGGGTCGGTGTCGAGCAGGTCGGCGACCGCGCGGAACACGCAGCTCTCGATGAGCATGCGCTCGTGCAGCTCGTCGACGTCCTCGGCGTGCGCGAAGCGCACGATCGGCAGCCGGTAGAGCACGATGCGTCGCGTGTCGTGGTGCACCTTCCACCGGTCGACGTGGTCGTCGTGGATCGCCTCGGCGGGCGCCTGCGCCACTTCGAAGCTCACGCCCGCGAGCTCGTCGGGCCAGAGCCCGCGCAGGTACGACGCGGTCGTCGAGACGATCAGCTCGAAGTCGCCCTCGCGCGTGCGCAGCATCGGCAGGTGCGGCCCCGCGACCGACGAGCGCAGCCCGCGGCCGTGGCGGTTGCGCGCCGACCGCCGCGGCGAGGGAGCCGTGGTCCGGCGGCGGGGTCGTGGCATGTCGCAATCCTACTGTCGCCTCCGCGGTCGCTACGCTGGGAGGCGCCATGGACCGCACCTGCTCGCGCATCGCCTGCACCGCCTCGGCGGTCGCGACGCTCACCTACGACTACGCCGACCGGATGGCGGTCCTCGGCCCGCTCGCGGTCGCCGCCGAGCCGCACGGTTACGACCTGTGCGCGCGGCACGCGGAGCGCACGTCGGCGCCGCAGGGCTGGCAGATCGTGCGCCACTCGGTGCTGGGCGACGACCTGGTCGGCGGGCTCGGCGCCACCGGCTGACCCGCGCCGCGCAACGCGGGCGGCGCGGCTGCGAGAATGGGGGGCATGAGCACCCTCCCCGCCACCTCCGCACTGCCGTTCAAGGTCGCCGACCTGTCGCTGGCGACCGCCGGCCGCCACCAGATCCGGCTCGCCGAGAACGAGATGCCCGGGCTCATGGCCCTCCGCGAGGAGTTCGGCCCGTCGCAGCCCCTCGCGGGTGCCCGCATCGCGGGGAGCCTGCACATGACCGTGCAGACCGCGGTGCTCATCGAGACGCTCGTCGCGCTCGGCGCGCGTGTGCGCTGGGCGAGCTGCAACATCTTCTCCACCCAGGACGAGGCTGCCGCGGCCGTGGTCGTCGGGCCGGAGGGCACGGTCGACGCCCCCGCGGGCGTGCCGGTGTTCGCCTGGAAGGGCGAGACGCTGGAGGAGTACTGGTGGTGCACCGACCGCATCTTCGACTGGAGCGCGGAGGCGGCGGCCGACGGCGCCGAGTGGACGGGCCCGAACCTGATCCTCGACGACGGCGGCGACGCCACGCTGCTCGTGCACCACGGTCGCGAGTTCGAGGCGGCCGGCGGCGTGCCCGAGGCGACGGATGCCACGAGCGCCGAGTTCCGCGTCGTGCTCGACACGCTCCGGGCATCGCTCGAGCGCGACGCCTCCCGCTGGACGCGCGTCGCCGGCGACCTGCTCGGCGTCACCGAGGAGACCACGACCGGGGTGCACCGCCTCTACGAGCTGCACGCCGCGGGCGAACTGCTGTTCCCGGCGATCAACGTCAACGACTCGGTGACGAAGTCGAAGTTCGACAACAAGTACGGCATCCGCCACTCGCTGCCCGACGGCCTGAACCGCGCGACCGACGTGCTGATGGGCGGCAAGGTCGCGTTCGTCGCCGGCTACGGCGATGTCGGCAAGGGCGCGGCCGAGGCGCTGCGCGGCCAGGGCGCCCGGGTGATCGTGAGCGAGATCGACCCGATCAACGCGCTGCAGGCGGCCATGGACGGGTTCGAGGTCAAGCGCCTCGAGTCGGTGATCGGCGAGATCGACATCCTCGTCACGGGCACGGGCAACAAGGACGTCGTGCGGGTCGAGCACCTCCTCGGGCTGAAGCACCTCGCCGTGGTCGCGAACGTCGGTCACTTCGACAACGAGATCGACATGGCGGCGCTCGAGTCGCTGCCCGGCGCCGAGCGCGTCGAGATCAAGCCGCAGGTGCACGAGTGGCGCCTGCCGAGCGGGCGGAGCGTGCTCGTGCTCTCCGAGGGGCGCCTGATGAACCTCGGCAACGCCACGGGGCATCCGTCGTTCGTCATGAGCAACTCGTTCACCAACCAGGTGCTCGCGCAGCTCGAGCTCTACACGCGCACCGACGCGTACCCGACCGGGGTCTACGTGCTCCCGAAGCACCTCGACGAGAAGGTCGCCAGGCTGCACCTCGACGCGCTCGGCGTCGAGCTCACCGAGCTCACGCCCGACCAGGCCGCCTATATCGGCGTGCCGGTCGAGGGGCCCTACAAGGTGGACCACTACCGCTACTGAGCGAGGCCGTCGCGCTCAGCGCTCGGGGAACCCGGCCGGACGGGCGCCGAGCACGGGCTCCAGCGCGCGCATGCGCTCCGACTCGAGCGCGAGCGCGGTCGCGTCGCGGTGGCGGCGCACGGCCACGATGCCCGCGAGCAGGGCTTCGGGCGCGACGTCGGGCACCGGGGACACGTACGGCGTCGCGTCGCGCGCGAGCGTGCCCGCGAGCCGGGCGCGGCTGTCGGGCACCAGGTGGGGCGCCTCGGCGAGGAACTGGGCGATGCGCCTCGCGAGCGGCGCGGGCAGCCGCGCCACGTCGGCCGTGGCGGCCCAGTCGGCGAGCTCCATCGGGAGCCCCGTCACGACCCGGGGCACGTGCGGCACCCGCTCGGCCTGCGCGTGCGTGCCGGCGAGGATGTCGCCGAGCCGCTTGCCGTGCGGATTGAGGAACCCGACCGCGAGGGCCAGGCCGCCGAAGGTCAGGTAGATCTCGAGCACGCCGACCAGCGCGCGCACGAACGCGTGCCGCGCCTGGATCGCCCCGCCGTCGTCGCGCACCACGCGCGCGCCGATGGCGAGCTTGCCGAGCGAGCGGCCCGAGCTCGCGGTCTCGACGACCGTCGGTACGATCACGAGGAACGTCACCAGGATCGCGACGCCGACCGCCTGCCCGAGCGCGGAGTCGAGCTGGAGCGCGGCGACGTTCACGGCCGCCAGGAGCACGAGCGCGACGGCGAGCAGCGTCGCGAGCACGTCGATCGCGGCACCGGCCGCGCGCAGGAAGACGCTCGCGGTGCGGACGTCGAGCCGGACGGCCTCGCCCACGAGGAACGCGTCGCCCGGGGCATCCGTCTCGGGCTGCGCGGCCATGGGTAGTATTCAAGCAGATGGACCTCGACGCCCTCGCCGCCGCCCGCCGATCCGAGTGGGAGCGGCTGGACGTGCTCGCGCGGCAGCGCCGCCTCGACGGCGCCGAGGCCGACGAGCTGATCGCCGGGTACCAGGCCGGCGCGACCGACCTCTCGGCGCTCCAGACGACCGCGGGGTCGACCGCGATCGGCGACCGCCTGTCGGTGTCGCTCTCACGAGCCCGCATCCGCTTCACCGGCGCGGGCACCAACCTCCTCGCGCGCGTGCCCGAGTTCGCCGTCGTGCAGCTGCCCGCAGCGCTGTACCGCGTGCGCTGGCTGACCCTCGCGGTGGCGGTCGCCACCCTCGGCGTCGCGGGGCTCGTCGCGGGCTGGGCGCTCGCCGACCCGCGCGCGCTCGCCTCGCTCGGCAGCGACGAGCAGTTCGAGCAGCTGGCCCGCGAGGACTTCGTCGACTACTACTCCGAGAACCCCGCGGCGTCGTTCACGGGCCTGGTCTGGACGAACAACGCCTGGATCGCCGCGCAGTGCATCGCGTTCGGCATCAGCGGCGTGTTCGTGCCGTACGTGATCCTCCAGAACGCCCAGAACCTGGGCATCACGGGCGCGGTCATGTTCGCGTACGGGGAGGGGGACACCTTCTTCGCCTACATCGCGCCGCACGGGCTGCTCGAGCTCACCGCCGTGTTCGTCGCGGCCGCGGCAGGCTTGCGCATCTTCTGGTCGTGGGTGGCGCCGGGGCGACGCACGCGCGGCCAGGCGCTCGCCGAGGACGGCAGGGCGCTGTTCTCGATCGCGCTGGGGCTCGTAGTCGTGCTGCTCGTCTCGGGCGTCATCGAGGGGTTCGTCACGCCCGCGCCGTGGCCGTGGCCGATCAAGGTCGGCATCGGCGTGCTCGCGCTCGGCGCGTTCCTCGCCTACATGCTCGTGCTCGGCGGCCGCGCGGTGCGCGCCGGGCAGACCGGCGACCTCGACGAGTCCGAGGCGGGCGCGCGGACCATCGTCGCCGGCTGAGCGACGCGTCGTCGCGAGTGCGAGGGCGAGCGGATGCCGCGTGGCGGCGTCAGCCCTGGTTCGCGCGGTCCGGGTGCACCGCGACGAACACGGACACCGCCTCGCCGTCGGGTGCGCTGGGCCGCGCCGCGAACTCCTGCAGCAGGTCGTTCATGCGCCGCTGGAACTCGTCGACCTCGGCGGGCGCGAGGCGCAGCCCCAGCCGGGCGAGGTCCAGGTCGTCGTCGTCGAGGCCGGCGATCTCCTCGAGGAACGCCTCGACGAGCACGCGCGAGCCGCCGGGCAGCGGCTGCCGCCAGCTGAGCCGGGTCGCGAGGTACGGCACCTCGCGCGCCGGGCGCTCGTCGTCGTCGGCCCGCCGCAGGAACCCGGTCGCGACCAGTGTGCGCACGTGGTGCAGGCAGGTGCCGGGGTTCAGCCCGAGGCGCTCGGCGATCTCGCGGTTGGTGTGCGGCTCGTGCAGGCAGATGCGCAGGATGCGCAGGCGCAGGGGGGACGCGAGCGCCTTGGCGCGGGCGTGCGCGAGCGCCTCGTCGTCGGGACCGGCCGGGTCGGCCGGGGGTGCCGCGGCACGGGCGTCGGCCTCGGCGGCATCCGCTGATTGACTTTTCCCAATCACAGACCTCAGGATAGTCCCGTGACCAGCGACACCACCACCGACCGGGCGGCGGAGCCCTCCAAGTCCGGCCCGTCCCTCTGGCGCGACCGCGCGTTCCTGCAGCTCTGGGCCGCGCAGACCGTCAGCCAGTTCGGGGCGCAGCTCGCGACCGTCGCGGTGCCCGTGCTCGCGATCGTCGTGCTCGGCGCGAGCGAGTTCGAGGTCGGCCTGCTGAACGCGGCCACGACCGCCGCGTTCCTCGTGGTCGGGCTGCCCGCCGGCGCCTGGATCGACCGGATGCGCAAGCGTCGCGTGATGATCGCGGCCGACCTGGTGCGCGCGCTCGCGCTCGCGACGATCCCGCTGCTCTGGGCGCTCGACCGGCTCGAGATGTGGCACGCCTACCTCGTCGCGCTCGTCATCGGCACGGCCACCGTGTTCTTCGACGTGTCGTACCAGTCGGTGATCCCGGTGCTGGTGCGCCGCACCCGCATCGGCGAGGCGAACGCGAAGCTCGAGGCCACCGCGCAGGTCGCGCGCATCGGCGGCCCCGCGATCGGCGGCGGGCTGCTGGCTATCGTCTCCGCGCCGTTCATGATCGCCGCCACGGCCGTCACCTACCTCGTGTCGTTCCTGTTCCTGCTCGGCATCCGCGACGACGAGACGCCGCGCGAGCGCACGCCCGGCGTCGGGCTCGTCGGCGAGATCCGCGAGGGGCTCTCGTTCGTCTGGCACCACCGGCTCATCCGGCGCATCACGCTGAACACGGCGCTCGCGAACCTGTTCGGCACCATCTCGATGACGCTGATGAGCCTGCTCGTGCTGCGGGAGCTCGGCCTCACGCCCGCGGTGCTCGGCCTCGTGCTCTCGATCGGTTCGGTCGGCGGCCTGCTCGGCGCGGTCGCCACGCCGTGGATCACCCGGCTCGTGGGGGAGGGCACGGTCATCCCGCTCTCGACGGTGCTGTTCGGCCTCTCGGCCTGCCTCGTGCCGCTCTCGGCCGCGCTGCCGGCGGTCGCGGTGCCGCTGCTCATCGTCGCCGAGTTCGGCTTCTCGTTCTCGGTGCTGGTCTACAACATCGCGCAGGTGAGCTTCCGCCAGCGGGTCACGCCGCACCACCTGCTCGGCCGCATGAACGCGTCGATCCGGTTCGTCGTGTGGGGCGTCATGCCGCTGTCGGCACTGCTCGCGGGCGCACTCGCCGAGGTGATCGGGGTCGTGCCGACCATGTGGGTCGGCGCCATCTGCCAGCTGCTCGCGGGCGCGGTCGTCGTGTTCTCTCCGTTCCTCGGCATGCGCACCCTGCCGGAGGCCGACGAGGAGTCGTAGCGTAGGAGCGTGGACTGGCTCGCGCTGCTCGACGGGAGCGGCTTCGAGTTCGCCCGCCAGGTGCTGCAGCGCGGCACCGCGGCGGTCGCGCTGGTCGCGTTCGTCTCGTCGTGGTCGCAGTTCCCCGCGCTCCTCGGCGAGCGGGGGCTGCTGCCCGTGCGCCGCTTCCTCGAGCTCGGCTACGCGCGCCGGCAGCCGACGATCTTCCGCTGGCGGTACAGCGATCGGATGCTCCGGGCCTGCTGCGCGCTCGGCGCGCTCGTCGCGGCCTCCCTGGTCGCCGGCCTCCCGCAGCTCGGGCCGCCGTGGGTGCCGCTGCTCGCGTTCGGCGTGCTGTGGGCGCTGTACCTCTCGATCGTGACCGTCGGCCAGACGTTCTACGGGTTCGGCTGGGAGAGCCTGCTGCTCGAGTCGCTGTTCGTGGTCGCGTTCCTCGGCTCGAACGAGGTCGCGCCGCCGATCCTCGTGCTCGGCTTCGTATGGTGGCTCGTGTTCCGCCTCGAGTTCGGCGCGGGCATGATCAAGTGGCGCGGCGGCCGCGAGTGGCGCGACCTCACGGCGCTGATGTACCACCACGAGACGCAGCCGATGCCGAACCCGCTCAGCCGCTGGGCGCACCTGCTGCCGGCGTGGTTCCACCGCTCGGAGGTCGTGGCCAACTTCATCGCCCAGCTCGGCGTGCCGTTCCTGCTGTTCGCGCCGCAGCCCGTGGCATCCGTCGCCGCCCTCGTGATCGTCGGCACACAGGCCTGGCTCGTGCTGACCGGCAACTTCGCGTGGCTGAACTGGCTGACGATGGTGCTCGCGTGCAGCGCGATCGGCGACGGGTTCCTGCACGCCGTCCTGCCCGCGTGGCCGGCCGAGGCCGCGTACGCGCCCACTCCCGTGTGGTTCCAGGCGCTCACGACGCTCGTGTTCGCCGGTCTCGTCGTGCTCAGCTGGCAGCCGCTGCGCAACCTCTTCGCCCGGCACCAGCTCATGAACGCGAGCTTCAACCGGTTCCACCTCGTGAACGCGTACGGCGCGTTCGGCACCGTCACGAAGCGCCGCGACGAGGTGGTCGTGGAGGGCACCGAGCAGGCCGATCCGGGCCCGGGCGACTGGGTCGCCTACGAGTTCCACGGCAAGCCCGGCGACCCGGCGCGCGTGCCCCGGCAGTTCGCGCCGTACCACCTCAGGCTCGACTGGCTGATGTGGTTCCTCGCGCTCGGCGCGCCCGACCACGGCTGGTTCCGCGCGTTCCTCGTGCGGCTGCTCGAGGCCGACCCGGCGACGCTGCGACTGCTCCGGGTCGACCCGTTCGAGGGGCGCCGCCCGGTCGCGGTGCGCGCGAAGGTCTACCGCTACCGCTTCGCCACGCGCCGGGAGCGGCGCGAGACGGGGCTGTGGTGGATGCGGGAGGATGCCGGTGTGCTGGTCGCTCCCATCGCCCTCGGGGCACGCCCGTGATCGACGCGAACGTCGTCGGCGCGGGCCCCAACGGGCTCGCCGCCGCGGTGACCCTCGCCGCCGCGGGACTGCGCGTGCGGCTCACCGAGCGGGGGGACGCCGTCGGCGGCGGCATGCGCACCCAGGAGCTCACCCTGCCCGGCTTCCGGCACGATGTCTGCTCCGCGGTGCACCCCGCAGCGCTCGCCTCGCCGTTCTTCCGCGCGTTCGGGCTCACCGATCGAGTGCCGTTCGTCGTGCCCGAGGCGTCGTACGCCCACCCGCTCGACGGTGCGACCGCCGGCATCGCGTGGCGTGACCTCGACCGCACCGCCCGCGAGCTCGGCCCCGACGGCGCGGCCTGGCGGGCGTTCTTCGCCCCGCTGGTGCGGCGCATCGACGGGGTCGTCGACTTCACCGGCTCGCAGCTGCTGCGCGTGCCCCGGCGCCCGGTCGCCGCGGCGCTCATGGGGCTGCGCGTGCTCGAGCAGGGCACCGCGGCGCGTGGGGCGCGCTTCAGCGGTCCGGTCGCGCCGGCGATGCTCGCCGGGACCGCCGCGCACGGAATCGGCCGGCATCCCTCGATCGCCACGGCCGGCCCGGGCGTGCTGCTCGGCGCGCACGCGCACGCCCGCGGCTGGGGCGTGCCCGTCGGTGGCTCGCAGGCGATCGCCGACGCGCTGGCCGCGGAGCTCGTCGCCCTCGGGGGCGAGATCGTCACGGGTCACGAGGTGCGCTCGCCGGGCGACCTCGAGCGCAGTCGCATCACGCTGCTCGACACCTCGGTCGAGCAGCTCGTCGCGATCGCCGGGCACCGGATGCCCGCCGGCTACCGGCGCGCGCTCGCGCGGTTCCGGCACGGCGACGCGGTCGCGAAGGTCGACTTCGCCCTCTCGGCGCCCGTGCCGTGGGCGGACCCGCGGGTCGCGGCCGCGCCGACCGTGCACGTGGGCGGCACCGCGGCCGAGATCGCCGCGAGCGAGCACGCCGTCGTGCGCGGGCGGGTGAGCGAGCGGCCGTACGTGCTCGTCGTGCAGCCGACCGTGGTCGACCCCTCACGGGCGCCGGAGGGCCGGCACACGCTCTGGGCGTACATCCACGTGCCCCGCGGGTCGCGGCTCGACGCGACCGAGCTGGTGTCCGCGCAGGTCGAGCGGTTCGCGCCGGGCTTCCGCGACACCGTGCTCGCGAGCGTCGCGACCGACGCCGTCGAGCTCGAGCGGCGCAACCCGAACGACGTCGGCGGCGACATCCTCGGCGGCGCGCTCACCCTGCCCCAGATGGTCAAGCGCCCGGTGGTCTCGCCGGTGCCGTGGCGCACCCCGGTGCGCGGGCTCTACCTGTGCTCGGCGTCGACGCCCCCGGGGCCGAGCGTGCAGGGCATGAACGGCTGGTACGCCGCCAGGCTCGCGCTGCGCGAGCACTTCGGGGTGCGGGCGGTGCCGTTCGACGGCACGATCGGGTACGGACTCTGAGCCCGCTGCCGTCCCGCCGCCGTCGCGATCAGAGCCGGCCCGCGGCCTTCAGTGCGAGGTAGCGGTCGGCGAGGGCGGGCGGCAGTTCGGCGGGCGCGGCCTGCACGACGTCGGCGCCGAGGCGCCGGATCGCCGCGGCCACCCGGTCGGCGTCACGGAGCGCGCGCTCGGCGGCGCCGGCGAGGTACGCGGCCTCCCGGTCGGTCCGGTCGCGCCGGTCGGCGTCGAGCGAGGGGTCGGTGACGGATGCCACGAGCACGGTGTGCGACGCGGTCAGCGTCGGCAGCACGCCGAGCATGCCCCGTGCCGCGGCGGGGGTGTCGATTCCGGTGCAGAGCACGACGAGCGCGCGCTGGCTCGTCACCTGCCGCACGAGCGCCGGCACGGCGCTCCAGTCGGTGTCGATCAGCCCGGCCTCGACGGGCGCGAGCGCGTCGACCATGCGCGACAGCAGCGTCGGCCCGGTGACCGACTGCACCCGGGCGCGCACCCGCCGGTCCCAGGCGACGAGGTCGACCCGGTCGCCGGCGCGGCTCGCGAGGGCCGCGAGGAGCAGGCTCGCCTCGATCGACGTGTCGAGCCGGGGCTCGTCGCCCACGCGCGCGGCCGCGGTGCGGCCGGTGTCGACGACGAGCACCACGCGGCGGTCGCGCTCGGGCCGCCAGGTGCGCACCATCAGGCGCTGCCCGCCGCCGGTCATGGCCGCGTCGCGCCGGGCGGTCGCCCGCCAGTCGATGGAGCGCACGTCGTCGCCGCGCACGTACTCGCGCAGCGAGTCGAACTCGGTGCCGGCGCCGCGCACCATGACCGGCGTGTTCCCCTCGAGCTCGCGCAGCCGGGCGACCCGCGAGGCGAGGTGCCGCCGGGAGCGGAACGGGGGCAGCACGCGGATCCGGCCCTCGGCGCTGAGCGTCGCCTGCCTGGCCCACAGCCCGAGCGGTCCCCACGAGCGCAGCGTGACCGACCGGGCCCTGCGCTCGCCGCGGCGGGTCGGCACGAACGCGAGCGGCACGGCGCGGCGCTCGCCCGGCGGCAGGACCACCCGCGCCCGATTCGCGCCGGCCAGCCCGGCCGACGGCTCCCAGCCGTCGCGCACGACGCCGCGGATGCGCCGCGCGCCGCGGTTGGTCACGAGCAGCCGCCCGGTCGCGTGCTCGCCGAGCCGCACGCGCGCCGGCGTCTCGCGTTCGAGCGCCACCTGCCGGGGGCTGCCCGCGAGGGCGAGGTCGACGAGCCCCGCGGTCACCGCGAGCCCGAGCCAGCCGGCGAGCACCGCCCACGCCGCCGCCGGGGTGCCGCCGAGCAGCACGAGCGGCACGACGCCGGTGGCGACGAGCAGCGCGAAGCGTCCGGACCAGGCCATGTCAGAGCGGCACCCGCACCTGCTGCACGACCGAGCCGAGGATCGCGTCGACGTCGACGCCCTCGAGCTCGGCCTCCGGGCGCAGCACCACGCGGTGGCGCCAGGTCGGCGGCAGCATGGCCTGCACGTGGTCGGGCGTGACCGCCGCGTCGCCGCGCAGCCACGCCCAGGCCTTCGACGCCGCCAGCAGCGCAGTCGCCCCGCGCGGGCTCGCGCCGAGCGCGACCGACGGGCTGCGGCGCGTGGCCTGGGCGAGGTCGACGACGTAGCCGAGCACCTCGTCGGTCACCGTCACGGCGGCGGCGGCCCCGCGCGCGGCCGCGAGGCCGTCGGCGTCGAGCACCGCCCGCACGCCTGCGGCCTCGAGGTCGCGCGGGTCGAACCCGTCGGCGTGCCGTCGGAGCACCTCGACCTCGGTCTCGCGCGGGGGCAGGTCGAGCACGAGCTTCAGCAGGAACCGGTCGAGCTGCGCCTCCGGCAGCGCGTACGTGCCCTCGTACTCCACCGGGTTCTGCGTCGCGGCGACGAGGAACGGGTCGGGCAGCGGCCGGGTCACGCCGTCGGTCGACACCTGGCGCTCCTCCATGGCCTCGAGCAGCGCCGACTGCGTCTTCGGGGGCGTGCGGTTGATCTCGTCGGCGAGCAGGATGTTCGTGAACACCGGGCCCTCGCGGAACTCGAACGCCGCGTCGCGCGGGTCGTACACGACCGACCCGGTCACGTCGCCCGGCATCAGGTCGGGCGTGAACTGGATGCGTCGGGTGTCGAGGTCGAGCGCGCGGCTGAGCGCGCGCACGAGCAGGGTCTTCGCGACGCCGGGCACGCCCTCGAGCAGCACGTGGCCGTGTGCGAGCAGCGCGATGATGAGCCCCGTGACGGCGCCGTCCTGGCCGACGACGGCACGGCCGACCTCGGTGCGCACGCGGCCGAGGCGCTCGCGGAGCTCGGCGTCCGATGCGGTCGGCGCGGCCGGGGCGGTGGGGCCGGTCGGGGTGGCGGGGTCGGTCATGGTCACCTGTTCCTGGGTCGGGCGGTCGGGTCGTCGGATGCACCGGGTGCGCGGACCGCGGCGGCGACGCGCTCCTCGAGGTCGTCGAGCTCGCGTGCGAGCCGCGTGAACTCCGCGTCGTCGGCGGGCGGCTCCCCGATGAGCAGGGCGCGGACGCGCGCGGGATCGATGCCGAGCAGCGCGGCCGCCGCGTCGGCGATGTCGCCCGCGGGCGCGTGCCCGGCGAGGCCCACGCGTGCCGCGGTGCGGCCGAGCGCGCCGATGCGCATCGCGTCGAGCGCGCGGCCGCGCGCGGCGCTGCGGGCGTACAGCCGTCCGCGGCCCTCGGTCGTCTCGCGGGCGCGCACGACCACGGGGAGCCGCTCGACGACGAGCGGACCGAACCGGCGGCCGCGCCAGACACCGGCGGCGACGGTGGTCGCGACGAGCAGCAGCAGCACCGGCGAGACCCACGGCGGGGTCAGCTCGGCGATGCCCGGCCGCGCGCCGTCCACGTCGCCCGGACCGGGCTGGTACCAGACGAGCCGGTCGCCTGCGCCGAGCAGGCCCAGCGCGAGCGCGGCGTTGCCCGCGTCGGTGACCGTGTCGTTGGCGAGGACCTCGGTTCCCGCGACGAGCACCACGTCGGGGTCGTCGCCGCCGGGGCCGACCGCGACGCGCACCGCGCCGGTCTCGTCCGGGAAGCACCCGCGCCAGCCGGCATCCGTCGCCTCGTCGTCGAGCGTGAGCACGGCGCCGGTGCCGCCGAGCGCGCCCGCGCGCACCGCGGCGCGCAGGTCGCAGCCCGGTGCATCCGTCGGGCCGGCCGAGACCCCGCCGAAGCGCACGCCGGGCGCCAGCGCCTCGAGCGCGGCGAACGTGGGGGCGACGACCACGAGTCGGTCCGCGGCGTCTGCGAGCTCGGCGACCCGCGCCGGCTCGAGCAGTCCGAGGTCGTCGACCAGCAGCACGGTGGCGCCCGCGGCGCGGGGCAGCGCCGCGGCGAGGGAGTCCGCCGGCGTGACCTGCACGCCCTGCTCCGCGAGCACCGAGGCGACCGCGGCACCGCCCGCGGGCGCGGCGCCGTCGACCGCGAGCGGCCGGCCGGTGCCGGCGCCCGCGCCCTGCAGCACCGCGACGCCGATCGCGGCGACCAGCACGAGTGCGCCGACGACGATCCAGCCGCGCCGGTCGGCGAGCGCGCGGCGCACCGTCGGCGTCTCGGCGGGTGCGACGTCGGAGGCGGGGGCGGGCGCGCTCACGTCGCGGCTCCGGCGGGTTCGGCGAGGCCGGCGGGCGTCGTGCGGGCGAGCTCGGCGTCGAGGTCGCGCACGCGCGCGTAGGCGGCGCCGTCGGAGTGGCCGCCGCCGTACCGCACTCGCTCGAAGTCGTCGGCCGCGTCGGCGAGCCGTCGCGAGAGCGACGGGAACGCGGGTGCCGCGCCGTCGGCGACGCCGTGCGCGGTCGTGCCGGG
This sequence comes from Agromyces rhizosphaerae, assembly GCF_027925245.1. NCBI lineage: Bacteria > Bacillati > Actinomycetota > Actinomycetes > Micrococcales > Microbacteriaceae > Agromyces > Agromyces rhizosphaerae. The sequence continues at coordinate 320,106 of NZ_BSDP01000001.1, read as the reverse complement.
CAGCAGCGTCAGCACCGTGCGCTCGTCGAGGCCCCTGGCCAGCCCGCGGTACGCCTCGACCACCGCGGTGTCCCAGTCGCCCGCGGCCGCCGCGGCGGCGGCCGCCCGGCGCAGCCTCGCGGCGCTCCGCAGGTCGTCGTCGCCGAGGAGCGCCGCGCCCGACGAGCTCGTGCGGCGTCGCAGCCGCGGCACGCCGTACACGAGCAGCAGCGCCACGACGATCCCCGCGGCCACGACCGCGCCGATGAGCAGCAGGGTCGGCGCGGGAAGGCCTGCGCCGCCGGTGAACAGGTCCGCGAGCCACTGGCGCACCGCGTCGGCGGCGCGGTCGAACGCGGTCGGGCTCGCCGCGGCGTACTCGGGCGAGCGCAGCTCCTCCTCGAGCAGTCGCCGCGCCTCGTCGGCGTCGGGGTCCAGCGGCACGTCGAGGCGCATCGGGCCTCAGGCGGCGAACGGGTCGTCGACGGGCTGTCCGGCCTGGCGCAGCTCGACCACGCGCTGGAGCTCGAGGTCCAGTCCTTCGCGGCGCATCCGCAGGTCGAGGTAGAGCAGCGCCACCACGGCGGACTGCGCGACGGCCGCGACGGCGCCGACCACGATCGAGAGCCCGATGGCGACCACGTAGGTGACCACGATCACCCAGACGCCGGCGCCCGTGCCGGTCGGGTCGACCAGCACCGACGCGATGCCGCCGACGAAGCTGACCGGTTGCACGATGACCTGGGCGGCCACGTTCACGATCACGGCGACGAGCACCTCGACGCCGAAGACCCGCCAGAAGTGGCCGTCGGTGAGCCGCCAGGAGCGGGCCATCGCGCTGCCGAGGCCGCGGCCCTCGAGCACGATCGCGCTCGGGGTGAGCGAGAGCTTGGTGTACAGCCACGCCGCGACGACCGCGGCGCCCAGCCCGACGAGCACGGCGACGGCGACGCCCGCGAACACGAGCACGGGCTCGATCAGGGCGAACCCGAGCACGATCCCCACCAGCAGCACCACGACCACGGTCGCGGCGGCCGCCAGCAGCAGCACCCACCCGATCAGCGGCCAGATGCGGCGCGCCGTGCGCCGCCACACGGTCGCGAATCCCGCCTTCCCGCCGAGGGCGCCGGTCGCGACGTCGACGACCATGATCCCCTGCAGGAAGGCCGATCCGACCACCGAGACCGCGAGCGGCACGAGCATGAGCAGCAGCAGCCCCGCGACGGCGCCGCTCGCGATCGCGTCGACGTCGCCGGCCGACGCCCGCTCGAGGCGGTCGACGAGGCCGAACATGAACGGCAGCAGCAGCGCGGCCGACCCGAGGCTGACGACGGCCTGCACGAGCAGGCCGCTGCCGAAGGTGGGGCCGGGGTTGCGCCGGATGGTCTGGAACGGGGCGCCGAGCAGCGTGGCGAATCCGAGCGGGCGCAGCGGCACGAGGCCCGGGCGCGGCGGCGGAGTCCAGCCCGCGTCGGGGCCGGGCTGCCCGCCGGAGGGCGCCTGCGGGCCCGCGCCGGGATCCTGCGGGCCGGGGCCGGGGCCGTAGCCGGCCGGTGCGCCGGTGCCCGACGGGCCTCCGGGGCCGGTCGGCGGATGCCACGTCTGATCGGTCACCGGTGCCTCCTCACGCGTGCACCCATCGTGCCACGTCCGGCGTGGGCACGGCACGCCGTCGTCCACCGCGTGCGGCACCCGCCGGGATGCACGAGGAACCGCTCTCCCGCCGCTCGACTACGCTGGGGAACGCGCCGTGATCGCTGCCGGCGCACGGACGAACGGGAACGGGACGGATGAGCGCACGCGTACTCGTGGTCGACGACGACCAGGCACTGGCCGAGATGATCGGCATCGTGCTGCGGACGGAGGGCTTCGAGCCGTTCTTCTGCGCCGACGGCACGTCGGCCCTCGACGAGTTCCGCCAGGTCAGGCCCGACCTCGTGCTGCTCGACCTGATGCTGCCCGGCGTCGACGGCATCGAGGTCTGCTCGCGCATCCGCGCCGAGTCCGGGACCCCGATCATCATGCTCACCGCGAAGTCCGACACGGCCGATGTCGTGAAGGGACTCGAGTCGGGCGCCGACGACTACATGGTCAAGCCGTTCAACCCGAAGGAGCTGATCGCGCGCATCCGCACCCGGCTCCGCCCCGTCGGCGACGGCGAGGCCGACCTGCTGCGCGTCGGCGACCTGACCGTCGACGCCGCCGCGCACGAGGTGCGCCGCGGCGACGAGCTCATCGCGCTCACCCCGCTCGAGTTCGACCTGCTGCTCACGCTCGCGTCGAAGCCGCAGCAGGTCTTCACCCGCGAGATGCTGCTCGAGCAGGTGTGGGGCTACCACTACAAGGCCGACACCCGGCTCGTGAACGTGCACGTGCAGCGCCTGCGCGCGAAGGTCGAGTTCGACCCCGACAACCCCAGCATCGTGATGACGGTGCGCGGGGTCGGGTACCGGGCCGGGGCCACCGTCTAGGGCACCGTGCGCGGCGACGGCGAGCTGCTCCCGATCACCTGGCGCTCGTGGCGGAGCTGGCCCGGGCAGTTCGCCGCGCTGTTCCGCCGTTCGCTCCAGTTCCGCACGGTCCTCATCACGATCACCCTCTCGGGGCTCGCGATCCTCGTGATCGGGCTCTACATCTCGTTCAGCATCGCGTCGAACCTGTTCCAGACCCGGCTCGACCAGGTGCTCGACGCCTCGACCAACGCCGAGTCCGCCGCGCAGGCCGTGCTCGACTCGTCGGACGCCACCGACCGGGCCGCGCTCCAGAGCGTGCTGCGGTCGGCCATCGAGCGCGCGAGCGTGACGGCGTCGAGCCCGCTGGTGGCGGTCTACCGCGCGCCGGACCAGGAGGTCTCCGAGGTCGCGCCGCAGGACCAGGGCACGAACCAGCTCACCAACGCCATCACCGACCAGCTGCGCGCCACCGTGCAGGAGAACCCGGGCAGCCAGTTCTGGCAGTCGGTCGAGTTCGTCGAGCTCGACGGCTCCGCGGTGCCGGGCGTGGTCGTGGGCACCGACGTCGAGATCCCCACCGCCGGCCGGTACGAGCTGTACATCGGCTACAACCTCGCCGATGCCGACGCGACGCTCGCGTTCATGCAGTTCACGGGCGTCGTCGGCGCGGTCGCCCTGCTCGTGCTCCTCGCGGTGATCACCCTCCTCGTCGTGCGCTGGGTGATCGAGCCGATCCAGGCCGTGTCGGCGACCAGTCGCCGGTTCGCGGGCGGCGACCTGGCCGTCCGCATGCCGATCAAGGGCGAGGACGAGCTCGCGACGCTCTCCGAGTCGTTCAACGGCATGGCCGACAGCCTCCAGCAGCGCATCCACGAGCTCGCCGAGCTGTCGGTCATGCAGCAGCGCTTCGTCTCCGACGTCTCGCACGAGCTGCGCACGCCGCTCACCACCATCCGGCTGGCGGGCGACGTGCTCTACCAGCAGCGGGAGGACTTCCGGCAGGCGACCTCGCGCACGGTCGAGCTGCTGCACACCCAGACCGAGCGCTTCGAGACGCTGCTGTCCGACCTGCTCGAGATCAGCCGGTACGACGCCGGGTCGGTCGAGCTCGAGTCGGAGCCGACGAACCTGGTGCACCTCGCGACGGATGCCGTCGACGGCATGCGCTCGCTCGCCGAGGAGCGCGGCTCGGACATGCGCGTGGTCGCGCCGGGCGGCCACCTCGACGCCGAGGTCGACCCCCGCCGCATCCGCAGGGTCGTGCGCAACCTGCTCGGCAACGCCATCGAGCACGGCGAGGGCAGGCCGATCGTCGTCTCCGTCGACAGCGACGAGCGCGCGGTCGCGCTCGCCGTGCGCGACTACGGCATGGGCATGACCGCGGAGGACGCCGACCGCGTCTTCGACCGGTTCTGGCGCGCCGATCCGAGCCGCAAGCGCTCGATCGGCGGCACCGGGCTCGGGCTGGCGATATCGCTCGAGGACGCGCACGTGCACGGCGGCTGGCTCGAGGTGTGGTCCGAGCCGGGCCAGGGCTCGTGCTTCCGGCTCACCCTGCCCCGCCGGGCGGGGGACGTCGTCGCGTCCTCCCCGCTGCACCTGCCGCCCGACGACGCGGAGGGCGTCGACCCCGAGGTGGCCCGCCTGGTCGACTCGGTCGGCTCGACCGGCCCCGTGCCCACCGCCGAGGACGGGCTCGAGCGGACGGAGGCCGACCATGCGTAGTCCGATGCGGCAGGCGGCATCCGTCGCCCTGCTCGCCGTGCTCGTGCTCGCGGGCTGCGCGAGCATCCCCACCTCCGGCGGCGTGAACGCCGGCCAGGTCGCCACCGGCGAGGACACCGTCGAGGTCGACGTGGTCGCCTCGGGCCCGGTCGCCGGCAGCTCGCCCGAGCAGGTCGTGCGCGGGTTCGTCGACGCCGCGGCCAGCCCGCGCAACAACTACCAGACCGCGCGGCTGTTCCTCACCCCCGACTTCGCCGAGGAGTGGACCCCCGACGCCGGCGCGACCGTCGACCGCATCGCCTCCCGGCAGTACGTGGAGCTCGACGAGAACAGCTGGCGCATCCAGGCCGAGCCCGTCGCGGGCCTCGCCGAGAACGGCGAGTACGACGACACCGTCTCCGCCTCGCGCGTCACGCTGGACTACGAGCTCACCCAGGTCGCGGGGGAGTGGCGCATCTCGCGGGCGCCGCAGGGCGTGCTGGTCGACGACGCGATCTTCGACATCGCGTTCGCCCAGTACCCGCTGTACTTCTACGACCCCACCGGCACCTACCTCGTGCCCGACGTGCGCTGGTTCGCCCGGCGCGAGTCGACCCAGACGAGCATCGTGCGCGAGCTCCTGCGGGGGCCCGCCGAGTGGCTGGCCCCGGGCGTGGCGAGTGCGATCCCCGACGGGCTTCGACTCGACCCCGGTGCGGTGCCGGTCGAGTCGCGGATCGCCGAGATCGCCCTCACCGGCGACGTGACCGACGACCTGCGCACCCTGCAGCTCATGGAGCTGCAGTTCCAGGAGAGCCTCGGCACCGTGCGCGGCATCGAGGACGTGCGCCTGCGCATCAACGGCGCCGACGACGAGATCCCCGACCTCGCGCTCTCGGTGCCCGTGCTGAACCCGCGCGTCGACCCGCGCACGGTCGTGTTCCGCGACGGCGAGTTCGGGTACCTGTCGACGTCGGCCCAGCAGGTCACGCGCATCGACGGCGTCTCCGCCGCCGTGGAGGAGCTGGAGCCGCGGGACGCCGCGGTCGGCCCGGACGGCGAGACGGTCGCCGTGCTCGCCGCATCGGGCGCGTGGGTCGTGCGCGCCGGCGAGGACCCCGAGCGCGTGGACGACCGCGCCGGCCTCGTGACCCCGGCGATCGACGGGTACGGCATCGTCTGGACGGCGACGGACCGGCGGGCCGACCGGATCGCCTGGCACGCGCCCGACGGCTCGCAGGGCATCGTCTCGACGCCGTGGCCGGAGGCCTCGGGCATCGCCGCGCTGTCGGTCTCGCGCGACGGCACCCGCCTGCTCGTGCTGATCCAGTCGGACGAGGGCACCCAGCTCGAGGTCGCGTCGATCGCGCGCGCCGCCGAACTCGACCTGCCCGACGCGCTCGGCGGCCGGCTGCCGCTCACCGCCGTCGACGGCACGGCGCGCGACGTCGCGTGGCTCGGCCCGAGCACGGTCGCCTCGATCACCACCGCGCCCGACGGCGACACCGTCGTGATCACGCAGGACGTCGGCGGCACCAGCACGACCCGCATCGGTCCGGACGACGGCCTCGAGATCGTGGGCGGCAACACCGTGCGCGAGGCGCGCATCCTGACGGGGGAGGGCGACCTCGTCCAGCAGAGCGGCGTGGCCTGGCAGGTGCGCTCCACGGGAATCGACTTCGTCGCCTCGCAGCAGGGCTGAACCGCCCTCCACAGCCGTGCGTGCCGAAGCGCGGTCGGGCGGATGCCCGTGAGCCGGTGCCGCGCCCGGAGCCGCCGGCGACGATCGGTGCATGACGCCCGCCGCGCGCGCACTCCCGACGCCGCTCCTCGACGCGCTGCGCGACGCGGCCGCCGTGCTGCTCCCGGTGCGGTGCGCGGGGTGCGGGGCGGGCGGCCGCCCGGTGTGCGCCGCGTGCGCGGGGGCGCTGCGGCCGGAGCCCGTCGAGGACGCACGCGGCGACCTGCGCTTCACCGCGGCGCTCGAGTACGACGGCGTCGTCCGCGCGGTCCTCGGGGCGTACAAGGACGGCGGGCGCACCGACGCGGCGGCCGCGCTGGCACCCGCGCTCGGTGCGGCGGTGGCAGCGGTGGCGGCGCTCGCCCGCGCCGCCGCGCCGGGGCCCGCGCCGCGCCCCGTGCTCGTCGTCGTGCCGTCGTCGGCACGTGCCCGGCGCGAGCGCGGCTACCACCCCGTCGGGCTGCTGCTGCGCCACTCGGGCCTGCGCGCGGAGCGCCTGCTGGCGCGCACCGGCGCGCGTGCCGACCAGGCCGGCCTCGGCCTCGAGGAGCGCGCGCGGAACGCGGCGGGCGCGCTCCGGGCGCTCCCGCGGGCCCGCGGGCGCGCCGTCGTCCTCGTCGACGACATCGTCACGACGGGGGCCACCGCACGGGAGGCGGTGCGCGCCCTGGAGGCCGGCGGTGCGCGCGTGACGGGCGTCGCCGCGCTCGCGCGGACCCCTCGGCGCACGGCGTCCCGGCACGGGCATCCGCATCGTCTCGGGGCCATAGCCGACCCCGATGATCCACGCACGGAACGTTCGGGAAAGATTCCGTGACTTTGCCGAGGCGCCGGGTTAACGTGAGAGCAAGGCGTGGAGTTCTCGCCCTTCCCCGGGCGGCACGCCGGATCTGGGAGGTCGTCATGGAACTGCACATCGTCGGACGCAACTTGGGTATCACCGACCGTTTCCGCGACTACGCCGCCGAGAAGGCCGAGAAGGTCGAGCACCTGGCGGACCGCGCCCTGGCCCTCGACATCAAGGTCAGCCGGCACCACGAGACCAACGGGAACAGCGGGCCCGACCGGGTGGAGCTCACCCTGATCGGGAAGGGACCCGTCGTCCGGGCCGAAGCAGACGGCCAGGACAAGTACGCTGCGTTCGACGTCGCCCTGGGGCGCCTCATGGAGCGCGTCCGCAGGGCGAAGGACCGCCGGAAGGTCCATCGCGGGCAGCACCGCCCGAAGTCGCTGCGCGAGGCCAGCACCGACGGCTTCCTCGGCCACGGCGTCCAGCCGGCCGACGCGGCCGTGCTCGAGCGCGTCCGTGACGGCGGCGCGCCCGTCGAGGAGGCCGCCGCACCCGAGGAGGTCGAGGACGAGTACTGCCCGGTGGTCATCCGGCGCAAGGTGTTCGCCTCGACGCCCATGACCGTCGACGACGCCCTCTACTTCATGGAGCTCGTCGGCCACGACTTCTACCTGTTCATCGACTCGGAGAACGGCCGCCCGAGCGTCGTGTACCGGCGGAAGGGCTGGGACTACGGGCTCATCGGCCTCGACGAGCAGGCCGACGCCGCGAGCCCCGAGGGCCTCGAGGAGCAGCTCGTCCAAGCGGGCGCGGCGCGCGGCTGACGCGTGCGGGGCGGCGGCCCGACGGACCGCCGCCCCGCGGCAGCGCCGCATCCGTCCACGGCCGCGCCGGGCACTCAGCCCGCTCGCCGATACCATTGCTATGATCGACCGCTGCGGGCCGACGCGACCTTGATCGCGCCCCGCGAGCGGCGCGGATCACGCGCCGTACGACGAGTGGAGAGCATCCGTGGCCTCAATTCTGGAAAGGGTTCTTCGCGTCGGCGAAGGACGCACGCTCAAGCGACTGGAGCACTACGCGAAGGCGGTCAACGCCCTCGAGGAGGACTTCAGCTCCCTGAGCGACGAGGAACTGAAGCACGAGACGGTCGAGCTGCGCGAGCGCTACCTCGGCGGCGAGTCGCTCGACGACCTGCTCCCGGAGGCGTTCGCGGCGATCCGCGAGGCCGCCAAGCGCACGCTGGGCATGCGCCCCTACGACGTGCAGCTCATGGGCGGCGCGGCGCTGCACCTCGGCAACATCGCCGAGATGAAGACCGGTGAGGGCAAGACGCTCGTCGCGACGACGGCCGCGTACCTCAACGCGCTCGCGGGCCGCGGCGTGCACATCATCACCGTCAACGACTTCCTCGCGAGCTACCAGTCCGAGCTCATGGGCCGCGTGTTCCGCGCGCTCGGCATGACGACCGGATGCATCGTGGCCGGCCAGAACCCCACGGAGCGGCGCGAGCAGTACCAGGCCGACATCACGTACGGCACCAACAACGAGTTCGGCTTCGACTACCTGCGCGACAACATGGCGTGGCAGTCCTCCGACATGGTGCAGCGCGGCCACTTCTTCGCGATCGTCGACGAGGTCGACTCGATCCTCATCGACGAGGCGCGCACGCCGCTCATCATCTCGGGCCCGGCCTCGGGCGAGGCGAACCGCTGGTTCGGCGAGTTCGCGCGCCTCGCGCAGCGCCTGGTGCCGGGCGAGGACTTCGAGGTCGACGAGAAGAAGCGCACCGTCGGCGTGCTCGAGCCGGGCATCGAGAAGGTCGAGGACTACCTCGGCATCGACAACCTGTACGAGTCGGCGAACACGCCGCTGATCTCGTTCCTCAACAACGCGATCAAGGCCGCGGCGCTGTTCAAGCGCGACAAGGACTACGTCGTCATGAACGGCGAGGTGCTCATCGTCGACGAGCACACCGGACGCATCCTGGTCGGCCGCCGCTACAACGAGGGCATCCACCAGGCGATCGAGGCGAAGGAGGGCGTGCAGGTCAAGGCCGAGAACCAGACCCTCGCCACCGTCACGCTGCAGAACTACTTCCGGCTCTACGGCAAGCTCGCCGGCATGACCGGTACCGCCGAGACCGAGGCCGCCGAGTTCATGTCGACCTACAAGCTCGGCGTCGTCGCCATTCCGACGAACAAGCCGATGGTGCGCATCGACCAGCCCGACCTCGTCTACAAGAACGAGGAGGCGAAGTTCGCCCAGGTCGTCGAGGACATCGTCGAGCGCCACCGGAACGGCCAGCCCGTGCTCGTCGGCACCACCAGCGTCGAGAAGAGCGAGTACCTCTCGCGCCTGCTGGCGAAGAAGGGCGTGCGGCACGAGGTGCTGAACGCGAAGAACCACGCGCGCGAGGCCGCGATCATCGCCCAGGCCGGCCGGCTCGGCGCGGTCACCGTGGCGACGAACATGGCCGGTCGCGGCACCGACATCATGCTCGGCGGCAACGCCGAGTTCCTCGCGGTGCAGGAGATGCACGAGAAGGGCCTGAGCCCCGCCGAGACGCCCGACGAGTACGAGGCCGAGTGGGACGGCGTCTTCGACCGCGTCAAGGCCACCGTCGCGACCGAGGCCGAGAAGGTGCTCGCGGCCGGAGGGCTCTACGTGCTCGGCACCGAGCGCCACGAGTCGCGCCGCATCGACAACCAGCTGCGCGGCCGCTCGGGCCGCCAGGGCGACCCGGGCGAGAGCCGGTTCTACCTGTCGCTGACCGACGACCTGATGCGCCTGTTCAACTCGGGCGCCGCCGAGAGCCTCATGTCGCGCGGCGTGCCCGACGACGTCGCGATCGAGTCCAAGGTCGTGACCCGCGCCATCCGTTCGGCCCAGTCGCAGGTCGAGACGCGCAACGCGGAGATCCGCAAGAACGTGCTGAAGTACGACGACGTGCTGAACCGCCAGCGCGAGGCGATCTACGGCGACCGCCGGCACATCCTGCAGGGCGACGACCTGCACGAGCGCACGCAGCACTTCCTCGAGGACGTCATCGACGAGGTGCTCGACCAGCACATCGGCGAGGGCAACCCCGACGAGTGGGACTTCGACGCGCTCTGGGCCGAGCTCAAGACGCTCTACCCGATCGGCATCACGATCGACGAGGTCGTCGCCGAGGCCGGCGAGAAGGGCCGCATCAACCGCGAGTTCGTGCGCAGCGAGATCCTCTCCGACGCGAAGCTCGCCTACGGGCGCCGCGAGGAGCAGCTCGGGTCGCCGGCGATGCGCGAGCTCGAGCGCCGCGTGGTGCTCTCGGTCATCGACCGGCGCTGGCGCGACCACCTCTACGAGATGGACTACCTCAAGGACGGCATCGGCCTGCGCGCCATGGCGCAGCGCGACCCGCTCGTGGAGTACCAGCGCGAGGGCTACGCGATGTTCCAGCAGATGATGGGCTCGATCCGCGAGGAGTCGGTGGGCTTCCTGTTCAACCTCGAGGTCGAGGTCAACCCGGCGGGTGCCGCAGGCCCGACCATCGCGGCCCGTGGCCTGACGCGCCAGCAGGCACCGGAGGAGAAGCTCAGCTACTCCGCGCCGAGCGACTCCGGCGGCGTGGAGGTGCGCAACCAGCGCGGCCAGGTGCAGCAGGCGGCCACGCAGCGCGCCCGTCGCGCGGTCGCCGCGCAGCAGTCGCAGTCGATGCCGCGGCCGACCGGCCAGGAGGTCGCGCGCGGGGCGTTCGGCCAGCCCACGTCGGCGGAGCAGTCGCCGGCGCAGGCGCCGCAGAACCGGGCGCAGCGCCGGGCGCAGGAGCGTCGCGGGCGCTAAAGGCCCGGCAACCGGGGCGCGCCGGCGCGTGATCGCGACCGGCGCGTCGGAGGTCGTGCAGTCGTGATGACGGCCGCGCGTGCCCGCCGCCACGAGCGTGCGGGCGCGTTCAGGACCGGTCGCGGCCCGCGACCGTGAACTGCGAGCAGGTCAGAGGACGCTGATGGCGCTCGCGCGCCAGCGTGCGTCGAGCCCCTCGAGCCGGATCGCGACGGCGCGCGAGCGTGCCTTGCTGTGCACCATCACCACCGCCTCGATCACGCCGTCGCGCGGCTCGCACTGGTGGATGCGCCCGATGCTGAACGCGGGTCGCGAGGGGGCCTGCCCCTTGACGCGACGCGCGCGGGCACCGAGCACGACGCGCTTCAGCAGGTGCCGGTACACGTCGTCGTTCACCCACCTGGCCATCTGCTCGAGTTCTCTCGCCCCCGCGAGCACCTCGATCACGCAGCGGGTCAGGTTGGTGAGCAGCGGCTCCGGATCTGGAAGCTCGCTGCGCACCGACGGCTGCCGTGCGAAGAAATCGTCATCGAATGCGGTGCCGGAACCCCTGATGGCCCCCCTCGGTCCGACATCCCTCCTAACTGCTGCGGTCATGTCTGCTCCACATGGGACGCGTCGCCACCCGGCGGCGGGAGGCGACGTGACGGCCCCCGTCACCGGGGGCCGAGTCGGTCATTGCTGAGCAAATTACGTGCGTGTCATGCACGGTGTCAATAAGGAACCCTCATTGTGGATAAATCGTTTCCGCACTGTAACCGGACGGTAGGTTTCGCCCATGTCGAGCGATGGATTCCTCGACGATCTGGAGGCCGAGCTCGCTGATCCGGGTCGTGCGGCCGACCGCGAGCTGTGGGCCGAGGAGGAGCGGCTGCGGATCGCCCGACTGGGCCTCCGCGAGCGCATCGTCGCCATGGCCGGGACCGACGACGACGGCGACGGCGTGCGCCTCGACCTCCGCGACGGCTCGAGCCTCGTGCTCGCCGTCGAGCTCTCCGGCCGCGACTGGGTGTCGGGATCGGCGGCCACCGCCGACGGCGGACGGCCGTCGCCGTGCCTCGTTCCGCTGCACGCCGTCGGCGCCGTGGTGCCATCGCGCCCGCAGCTGGCCTCGAGCCTCGCAGCGGCCGCGCCGGGCGGAGTGGGCGAGCGCATCGGCATCGGCGCGGTGCTGCGGGACCTCTGCCGCAGGCGGGCTCCGGTCACCGTGTCGTGCGACGGCTACCGGGCCCACGGCACGATCGACCGGGTGGGGCGCGACCACCTCGACTTGGCGATGCACGAACCCGGGGTCGCGCGCCGCGACGGGGAGGTGCGGCAGGTCAGGGTCATCCCGTTCGCGACCGTCATGCTCGTGCGCTGGTGACGCCCGTGCGCGCGTTCGGCCTCAGCCGCGGTGCGGCTCGCGGACGACCCGGCCGCCCGAGAGCTCGGGGATGTTCGCGAAGTCCGACTGCAGCCACAGGTTCAGGCGCCTGGCCTCCTCGTACTTCGCCTCGATGTACGACTCGAGCACGTCCCGCTCGACGCGCCAGACGCCCACGCTCGAGATGCGGATCGCCGGGAGCTCGCCCGATCGGACCAGGTCGGAGGCCTCGGAGAGCGAGATCCGGAGGATCTCCGCGACATCGCCGAGCGTGAGGAAACGCCCGACGGGTTCCGCACCCGAGCTGGTCATGTGTCGATTATGGCGGGAGCCTCTCGAAGCGTGTTCTCGTGTGGATAACTTCACGGCGACCTCACATGTTCGTATCACGATGGGTGCGCCCCGCCGGGGCACATGGACGAGAGGCGGGGCGATGGACGGTTCTGACGCGGCATCCGCGGGTCGTCGGGCGCGTCGCGCGCCCGATGCGCGACTGGTCGTGGGGGTCGTGCTCGTGCTCGCGTCGGTCGTCGGCACCTGGCTGCTGGTGGACTCGCTCGACCGCACGATCCGCGTCTACGCGGCCCCGGTCACGCTCGTCCCCGGCGAGACCGTGCGCCTCGACGAGTTCGACGTCGTCGACGTGCGGCTCGGGGCGAGCGAGGCGCTCTACCTCGCCGCGTCCGGCGATCCGGGCGAGCGCATCGTGCTCCGGACCGTGCGGGAGGGCGAGCTGGTGCCGGCCGCGGCGCTCGGCGACGCATCCGCCGATGCCCTCGCGACCGTCGTGATCAGCCCGGCGGGGGAGCTCCCCACCGCCCTCGGCGCGGGCAGCGTGGTCGACCTCTGGTCGGCCGAGGCGGTGGATCGCGGCGCGTGGGGGCCGCCGTCGGTGCTGGTGCCCCGCGCGGTCGTGCAGGCGATCGCGCGGGACGACGCCGGCGTGGGCGGGCTCGACCGCACGCCGTCGGTCGAACTCGCCGTGCCGCGCGACGCGGTGCCGGCCGTGCTCGCGGCGATCGCGGCGGGCGACGCGATGCACCTGGTCGGCGCACGCGCGGGCGGGGCGGGCTGAGATGGCGCGCATCGCCCTGGTGCTGGGGCACGAGCTCGAGGACCGCATCCTTGCCGATGTCGTCGAGCACGGCCACGTCGTGGTCGCGCGGCTGGTGAGCGCGCGCGAGCTCGTCGGCTCGCTCGACGCGCTCGCGCCCGAGGTCGTGCTCGTGGGCGCCGGGCGCGCGACGCTCGGACGCGAGCTCCTCGCGGCGTGCGACCAGCGCGGGGTCCGGGTGGTCGCCCTCGCGGCGAACGACCTCGAGCACCACCACGCGCGTCACGTCGGCCTGCTGGAGGTCGCCGACGCCGGCGCCGACTGGTCCGCGATCGAGGCGCTCGTCGAGGGTGCGGTCATGCCGGGCGACGCCCCGCGCGCCGCCGATGCGAAGCGGGGCACGGTGCTCGCCGTGTGGGGGCCGACCGGCGCCCCCGGTCGCACCACGGTGGCGATCAACCTCGCGGCGTCGTTCGTGCAGGCGGGACGCTCGGTCGTGCTCGTCGACGCCGACGCCTACGGCGGTGCGGTGGCCCCGCAGCTCGGGCTGCTCGACGCCGCGCCGGGCTTCGCGGCCGCGTGCCGCCTCGCGGGTTCGGATGCGCTCGACCGGGCGGAGCTCGACCGCCTCGCCCAGCGGCACACCGCCCCGGGCGGGTCGTTCCGCGTGCTCACGGGGCTCGCCGGAACCCGGCGCTGGCCCGAGCTGGCCGCCGACCGGGTCGCGGGCGTGCTGGACGCCCTCCGCGGCTGGGCCGACCTCGTGGTCGTCGACACCGGCTTCTGCCTCGAGCGCGACGAGGAGCTCTCCACGGACGTCTTCGCGCCGCGCCGCAACGCCGCGACCGTCGCCGCCGTCGAGGTGGCGGAGCGCACGGTCGCGGTCGGCCAGGCCGACACGGTCGGCCTCGCGCGGTTCGTGCGCGGCTACGCCGACCTGCTCGAGTTCACGGATGCCTCCCGGGTGCATCCGGTCGTGAACCGGGTGCGCGCGTCGGTGCTCGGCCTCGATCCGGGCGGCCAGGCGCGGCACGCGCTCCAGCGGCTCGCGGGCATCACCGACGCGACGCTGCTGCCCGACGACCGGCGCGCGACGGACGCCGCGCTCCTCGTCGCGCGACCGCTGGTCGAGGCGGCGCCGAGGTCGCCCCTGGCACTGGGCGTCCGCGGGCTCGCGGAGCGGCTCGCGCCCGGCGGCGCGGGCGCGGCGCCCCGCCGCGTCCGCCGCCTCCTCGCCCGCGCGTAGCCGGCGCCGACCGGCCGCGCGCGCCCCGCGAAGTACGCTGGGACTCGTGTCGACGCTCAGTGATCTCGTTCTCGCCCAGGGCCGCAGCAGCAAGGAGGACCTCGACTGGCTGCACATGCTCGTGGGCGACCTGCAACTCCTGGCGGACCTCGCGTTCGCCGACATCGTGCTCTGGGCACCCGGCGCCGACGCCCCGTTCGTGGCCGTCGCGCACGCCAGGCCCTCGGGCGCGGCAACCCTCTTCTACCGCGACTTCGTGGGCCAGCCGCTCAAGGAGGACTGGCGGGACCTCGTCACCCGTGCGGCCGACACGGGCGAGATCGTCGACTCGTCCGCGCTCGACTGGTACGAGGAGATGCCCACGCGAATGCGCGCGGTCCCGGTCAAGCGCCGGCTGCAGACGACCGGCCCCGAGGTCTCCGAGCACCCGATCGCGGTGCTCACGCGGCACTCGAACCTGAGCCAGTCGCGCACGCCGAGCCGGCAGGAGCTGACCTTCAACGACTGCGCGGACGAGCTGTTCGCGATGATCGCGTCGGGCGACTTCCCCGACCTCGGCGCGCCGTCCGGGCCCCGTCGCGGCGCACCCCGGGCATCCGACGGCCTGATCAGGCTCGACATGGACGGCGTCACGACCTTCGCGAGCCCCAACGCGCTGTCGGCCTTCTACCGCATGGGCTTCGCCGAGGAGCTCGAGTCGGAGTCGCTGGCCGAGGTGACCACGCGCCTGCTCGCGGGCCGCCTCGAGGTCGACGAGTCGCTGCCCCTCGTCGTGACCGGCCGCGCACCGTGGCGCACCGACATCGAGTCGAAGGGCGTGACCGTGACGCTCCGCGCCATCCCGATCCGCCATCGCGGCGAACGGGTGGGCGCGATCGTGCTCTGCCGCGACGTCACCGAGATGCGGCACCAGGAGCAGGAGCTCATCACCAAGGACGCGACGATCCGCGAGATCCACCACCGGGTGAAGAACAACCTGCAGACGGTCGCGTCGCTGCTGCGCATCCAGGCGCGACGAACCCACTCCGACGAGGCGCGCTCCGCGCTGACCCAGGCGATGCGCCGGGTCGGCGCGATCGCCGTGGTGCACGACACGCTGTCCGAGGGGCTCAGCCAGAACGTCGACTTCGACCAGGTCTTCGATCGCACGCTGCTGCTGGTCGCCGAGGTCGCGGCCGCGCACAACACCACCGCGCACCCGAAGCGCACGGGCACCTTCGGGGTGCTGCCGAGCGCCTACGCGACGCCGCTCGCCCTCGCACTCACCGAGCTGGTGACGAACGCCGTCGAGCACGGGCTCGACGGCCAGGAGGGCGACGTCGAGATCACCGCCGAGCGCACGCCCGACACGCTGACGGTGGAGGTCCGCGACACGGGGTCGGGCCTGCCCGAGGGGAAGGTGGGCGAGGGGCTCGGCACGCAGATCGTGCGCACCCTCATCCAGGGCGAGCTCGGCGGGACCATCGACTGGCACACCGTGGTCGGCACGGGTACCGAGGTCACGATCTCGGTGCCGATGCGCTGGATCACCCAGGCATGACGACGCCCGCCGCGTTCGACGCGGCGGGCGTGGGTCGTGGCGCGTGGGCGCCGGGTCAGGAGGCGCGGCGGGCGCGGGCGGCGCGGCGCTTGAGGGCGCGACGCTCGTCCTCGCTGAGGCCGCCCCAGACGCCCGAGTCCTGACCGGTCTCGAGCGCGTACTGCAGGCAGAGCTCGGTGACGGTGCAGCGACCGCAGACGGCCTTCGCCTTCTCGATCTGGTCGATCGCGGGACCGGTGTTGCCGACCGGGAAGAAGAGTTCGGGGTCTGCGGTCAGGCAGGCGGCCTTGTCGCGCCAATCCATGGGGGTGCTCCTTGCGTGTGTGCGTGCGCAGCAACTCGCGTGGGACGCGGCCGTGTCGGCGGTACTGCATTTGGGGGAAGGGCCGAGTCGCAGGAAGTAGGATCGAATGCGACCGGCTCACGTCCCTGTGAGCGTCAACTCGGCCCTGTAAATGCTCGCATAGTGTGTGACGCAGATCAATAGTCGTGCATGGGATAACGCTGTGAATACTGAAGAGGACTCGGGGTCCGGGAACGCGGTCGCGCCGACGCCGATGGTGCGCGTCGCGCTGGTCGTGCTGACCGTGCTGCTGTTCGCCGAGGCCGCCCTCATGGTCGGCGTGACGGCGTGGCTGGTGATGGAGCTGCTCGTCGACGAGCCGTCCTCGCTCGCCAGCGGGCTCGCGCTGACCGCGGTGTCGGCCGTCGGCGCGACCTGGGTGGTCGCGGTCGCGGTCGCCGCGGCGCGTCGCGCGCCGTGGGCGCGGGGCGGTGCGATCACCTGGCAGCTGCTGCAGCTCGCCGTCGCGGTGGGCGCGTTCCAGGGGCTGTTCGCCCGCCCCGACGTGGGGTGGGCCCTGCTGGCTCCCGCGATCACCGTGATCGTGCTGCTGCTGCTGCCGCCCGTGTCGGCGTGCTTCGCGCGGCCGGTGGTGGGCGCCGAGGACTGAGCCCGGCGCGCCGGTGCCGTCTCGGCGCCGGGAGGCTAGGCCGCGTCGACGCCGAGCTCGCGGCGCACGCGCGCCACGTGGCCGGTCGCCTTGACGTTGTACATCGCCTTCTCGATGCGGCCCTCGGGGTCGATCACGAAGGTCGAGCGGATCGAGCCCGTGACCGTGCGCCCGTAGTTCTGCTTCTCGCCCCATGCGCCGTACGCCTGCTGCACCTCGAGGCCGGTGTCGCTGAGCAGCGGGAAGGTGAGGCCGTCGCGGTCGGCGAACTCGCGGAGCGCGGCGACCGGGTCCTTGGAGACGCCGACGACGCGCACGCCGGCCGCGGCCAGCGACGCGAGGCTGTCGCGGAAGTCGCACGCCTCGGTCGTGCACCCGGGCGTCATGGCCGCGGGGTAGAAGTAGAGCACGACTCGCTCGCCGCGCAGGCCGGACAGCGAGACGGGGTTGCCGTCCTGGTCGTCGAGGGTGAAGTCGGGCGCGGGATCGCCGGGGGCGAGTCGGACGGCGTCGGTCATGCGTCCATCGTAGGCGAGCCGGGCGCGGGAGCCGGCGCGCTCTGGACCACCGGGTGCTCGATCGAGAAGCGCGCCGCCTCGGGGCGGTAGCGCTCGTCGGCGAACTCCACGGCGACGCCGCGGTCGTCGCGCACGACGCGCCGTTCGCGGAGGATGGGCGACCCGGTCTCGACCCCGAGGGTCTCGGCCTCGAGCCCGCTGGCGGCCACGGCGTCGATGAGGTGCCGCGCCGTGACCAGGCGCACGCCCGCGGCGATCAGCCGGTCGTGCACCGAGCCCTGGTCGAGGTCCGCGTGGAGCAGGGTCCGGCCCGCCTCGACGGGGAAGCACGAGCGCTCCAGCATCGCGGGGCGCTCGTCGAGCGAGCGCACCCGGGTGACCGCGACGACGGGGGTCTCCACCGGGAGGTCGAGCATGCGGGCCTCGGACTCCTGCGCGGGGCGCCGCACGACCTCGAGCGTGCGCTGGCCGGGCACCTGTCCGATCGACTCGGCCCACCGCGAGAACGGCACGAAGGTCTCGAACGCGCGCACCGGCACCGAGCTGCGGACCACGGGCGGCCTGCCGCGCCCGCCGGCCACGATGCCGTCCGCGCGGAGCCCGGCGAGCACCCGGCGCAGCTGCCCGCGCCCGGCGTCGAGCGTCGCGCACAGCTCCGACTCGCTGGGCAGCCGGCTGCCGACCTCCCAGGTGCCGCGACGGATGCCCCGGAGCAGTGCCGTGCGCACCCGCGCGTCATCCGCCTGCTCGTCGACCACGCTGCGACGGTATCGACGCCGGGCGAACGGACGCCGACTCAGGCTGAACGCCCGGTGAACGGCGGATGAACCTGCGTCGGCTCAGGCGAACGTCGCGAGCAGCCTCCGCAGCGAGTCGAGCCGGGCCCTCCCGACCTCGTCGAGGCGCCCGGCGGCGGCCGCGTCGTCGAGCGCGCAGTCGGGTGCGTCGGGCAGGTGGGTGCATCCGCGGGGGCAGTCCTCTGCGATCTCCGCGAGGTCGGTGAACGAGCGCAGGATGATGCCGGGGTCCACGTGTCCCAGCCCGAAGGAGCGGATGCCCGGGGTGTCGATCACCCAGCCGCGGCCGGGCTCGCCGCCGATCTCGGTGCCCGGCCCGGTCTCCACGCGCAGCGAGACGGTCGACGACGACGTGTGGCGGCCGCGCCCGGTGACCTCGTTGACGTGCCCGGTCGCCCGCTCGGCGCTCGGCACGAGGGCGTTCACCAGGGTCGACTTGCCGACGCCGGAGTGCCCGACGAGCACGGTCCGGTGGCCGACCAGCGCGGCGGCGATCTCGGCCACCGGCGCGGCGCCCTTCCGGCTCGTGAAGGTCGGGATGTCGAGGCCGGCGAAGTTCGCCAGGAACGGCGCGGGGTCGGCCAGGTCGGTCTTGGTCACGCAGAGCAGCGGGCGGATGCCGGCGTCGTACGCCGCGACCAGGTAGCGGTCGACCAGGCGGGTGCGGGGCTCGGGGTTCGCCGCGGCGACCACGATGAGCAGCTGGTCGGCGTTGGCGACGATGACCCGCTCGACCCGGTCGGTGTCGTCGGCCGAGCGCCGGAGCAGGGTGCTGCGCTCGCGCACGCGGACGATGCGTGCGAGCGAGCCCTCGTCGCCGCTCGTGTCGCCCACGAGGTCGACCGCGTCGCCGGTGGCGATGGCGTTGCGCCGCAGTTCGCGGGCGCGCGTCGCCGTGACCACCCGCTCCTCGTCGTCGTCGACGAGCACCGTGTAGCGTCCCCGGTCGACCCCCAGCACGCGCCCGACCACGGCGTCGGCGTGCTCGGGGCGCACCTTGGTGCGGGGGCGGTTCGCCTTCGGGTTCGGCCGCACGCGGACATCGGACTCGTCGAAGTCGAACTCGTCGTCCTCGTCGTCGTCCGTGTCCCACCAGCTCATGCCGACGCGTCGCCTCGCGGTGCCGGGTCGTTCGCGAGCATCCGAGCCCACAGCCCGGGGAACTGCGGGAGGGTCTTCGACGTGCTCCCGATGTCGTCCACCCGCACCCCGGGCACGCGCAGGCCGACGATCGCCCCGGTGGTCGCCATGCGGTGGTCGGCGTACGCGCGCCACTCGCCGCCGTGCAGCGGCGCGGGCTCGAACCGCAGGCCGTCGTCGAGCTCGGTCACCCGCCCGCCGAGGCCCTGGAACTCGGCCGCGAGCGCGGCGATCCGGTCGGTCTCGTGGTGGCGGATGTGGCCGATGCCCGTGAACTCGCTCGGCTCGTCGGCGAGGGCGGCCAGCGCGGCGAGGTTCGGCACGAGTTCGCCCGCCTCGCCGAGGTCGAGGCGCACGCCGCGGATGCTCCCGTCGCCGGAGACCGTGACCCGGTCGCCGTCGCGTCGCACGGTCGCGCCGAAGCGGGGGAGGAGGTCGACCAGGCGCGCCCCGACCTGGGTCGTGGACTCGGGCCAGCCCGTGATCGTGACGGAGCCGCCCGCCGCGACCGCCCCGCAGAGGAATGGGGCGGCGTTCGACAGGTCGGGCTCGATCGACACGTCGCGCGCGGCGATGGGACCGGGCGCGACCCGCCAGGTGCCCGTGGCCGGCTGCTCGACGGGGACGCCGCGCGCGGCGAGCGCCGCGACGGTCATCTCGATGTGCGGCAGGCTCGGCAGGCGCTCGCCGGTGTGGCGCAGCACGAGCCCGTCGTCGAAGCGCGCGGCGGCCAGCAGCAGCCCGGAGACGAACTGGCTCGACGCGGAGGCGTCGATCGCGAGCTCCCCGCCGCCCACGCGCCCGGTGCCGTGCACCGTGAACGGCAGGCCCCCGCGCCGGTCGTCGTCGAGGTCGACGCCGAGCCCGCGCAGCCCGTCGATGATGCCGCCCATGGGGCGCCGCCTCGCGGCCTCGTCGCCGTCGAACGTGGTCGGGCCGAGCGCGAGCGCTGCGACCGGCGGCAGGAAGCGCATGACGGTGCCGGCGAGGCCGCAGTCGATGGTGGTCGAGCCGAGGAACTCGTCGGGCGGGGTGACGAGCAGGTCGTCGCCGAAGCCGCCGTCGCCGGGGCGCGGCTCGATGCGCACCCCGAGTGCGCGGAGCCCCTCGACCATGAGGTCGGTGTCGCGGGAGACCAGCGGCGCCCGCAGCAGCCCCGGGCCGTCGGCGAGCGCGGCGAGCACGAGTTCGCGGTTCGTCAGCGACTTCGAACCCGGCACCGCCAGCGTCGCGTCGAGGGGCCGGGTCGCGACCGGTGCCTCCCACGCGCCGTCGCCCTCGGCGAGCGGGTCGTCGTCGCCGTACGGGTCGAACTCGGGCGCGGAATACGGGGTGATCTGCATCGGTTGTCAGGATAGTCGGTGCTGTGGTGGTGGAAGGGGCGTGCGGGGTGACGATGCTCGTGGAGCCGCGTTCCGCGGACGCACAGGCGCACGCCCTAGGATGGCGCCCGATGGCAACCGACACCACCGGTGACGCGCAGGGCGCACAGCCGGCCGAGGCGGACCTGGGGGCGCTCTTCGAGGAGCAGGCCCTCCCGTTCCTCGACCAGCTCTACGGCGCTGCACTGCGCATGACCAAGAATCCCGCGGATGCGCAGGACCTCGTCCAGGAGACGTTCGCGAAGGCCTACGCGGCGTTCGCGCAGTTCACCCAGGGCACGAACCTGAAGGCGTGGCTCTACCGCATCCTCACCAACACCTACATCAACACCTACCGCAAGAAGCAGCGGGAGCCGTTCCAGTCGGCGATCGACGACCTCGAGGACTGGCAGCTGGGCGGTGCGGAGTCGACGACCGCGCGGTCGAGCCGATCGGCCGAGGCCGAGGCGATCGACCACCTGCCCGACAGCGCGGTGAAGGACGCCCTGCAGTCGCTGCCCGAGGACTTCCGGCTCGCGGTCTACTTCGCCGACGTGGAGGGGTTCTCGTACCAGGAGATCGCCGACATGATGCACACACCCATCGGGACCGTGATGAGCCGCCTGCACCGGGGCAGGCGCATGCTCCGCGAGCTCCTGGCCGACTACGCGGGCGAACGCGGCTTCGCCGTGCAGCCGGCCGCACCGCGCACCGGGAGGAAGCGATGACCGACTGCGGCTGCGACAAGGCGAAGGCGGAGCTCGAGGAGTACCTCCACGACGAGCTCTGCAAGGAGGACGCCGCCGACATCCGGGAGCACATGGCGCACTGCGAGGACTGCTCGAGCGAGCTCCGGGTGGGACAGGTGCTGACGGATGCGGTCAAGCGCGCGTGTCGCGAACAGGCTCCCGAGCACATCCGCGACCAGGTGCTCGCACGCATCCGCGACGTCCAGGCAGGTCACGGATCGCCGGTCGCCGGCATCTGATCGGCGCTGAGCCCACACCCGTTCCCCGGCTGCTCGAAATTTCGCTAACCTAGTTAGCGATGAGCGAGCAGACCCCCTCCGCGACCCGTTCCACGTCCCGCGTGCCCACCTGGCTCCGCGTCCTGATCCCGAGCATCCTCGTGCTCGGGTGGTTCGCGGCGTTCGGCATGGGCGGCGCCTCCTTCGGGCAGCTGTCCGACGTGTCAACCAACGACCAGGCGCAGTTCCTCCCGGCGAGCGCGGAGGCGACCGAGGTCAACGAGCTGCAGGCGGAGTTCCGCGACGACGACCTGATCCCGGCGGTCGTGGTCTACGCGGCCGACGGCGAGCTCACCGACGACCAGGTCGAGGAGATCACCGCGCAGCGCGACGCCTTCGAGTCCATCGCGGGCGTCGACGCCGAGGGGGCGTCGCCGGTGATCGTCTCGGACGACGGCGAGGCGGCCCAGGTCGTCGTCCCCGTCGTCTCGGGGGAGGAGGGCACCGAGGCGGTCGAGGAGCTGCGCGCGCTGATCGCCGACGAGCCCATCGACGGCGTCACCGCGGCGGTGACCGGGCCCGCGGGGTTCACCGCCGACCTCAGCGGCGCGTTCGCCGGCATCGACGGCCTGCTCATCGCCGTGGCCTTCGCCGCGGTGTTCGTGATCCTGGTCATCGTCTACCGCTCGCCGCTGCTGCCCGTGATCGTGCTGTTCACCAGCCTCACCGCGCTGTGCACCTCGGTGCTCGTCGTGGTCTCGCTCGCGGCGGCCGACGTGCTCCTGCTCACCGGCCAGACCCAGGGCATCCTCTTCATCCTCGTGATCGGCGCGGCCACCGACTACGCGCTGCTCTACATCGCGCGCTATCGCGAGACGCTCGCGACCGAGCCGACGAAGTGGGCCGCGACCTGGGCCGCGCTGCGCGGCTCGTGGGAGCCGATCCTCGCGTCCGGCGGCACGGTGATCGCGGGCCTGCTCATCCTGCTCGTGAGCGAGCTCAACTCGAACAAGTCGCTCGGTCCGGTCGCCGCGATCGGCATCGTGTGCGCGCTGCTCGCCGCGCTGACGCTGCTGCCCGCGCTGCTGCTCTGGGCGGGCCGGGTCGCGTTCTGGCCGCGGCGTCCGCGCGCGGCATCCGACGACCCCGAGCAGGTCGGCAGCGGTGCGCGCGGCTTCTGGGGGGCGGTCAGCCGGCTCGTCTCCCGCCGGCCGCGCTGGGTGTGGATCGTCTCGACCCTGCTGCTCGCCGTGATGTCGCTGGGGCTCGTGCAGCTGAAGGCCGAGGGCGTGCCGTCGAGCGAGTTCGTGCTCGGGGAGTCGCAGGCGCGCGACGGCCAGGAGCTGCTGGGCGAGCACTTCCCCGCGGGGTCCGGCACGCCCGCCGTCGTGATCGGCCCGGAGGACGACCTGCAGCAGATGGCGGACGTGGCGCTCGGCGTCGACGGCATCGCATCGGTCGCCGTGCTCGCCTCCGACTCGCCGTCGGGCCAGGCCGAGGTCACCGCGGACGGCATCCAGCCGCTCGGTCCTCCCGGCACGCCGGCGCCCGAGCCCGACGTGGTCGACGGCGCCGTGCTGCTGCAGGCGACGCTGGAGGACCCGGCCGACTCGCTCGAGGCCGAGGCGACGGTCGAGGCGCTGCGCGATGCGCTCGACGCCGTCTCCGAGGAGGCCCTCGTGGGCGGCACGACCGCGATCGCGCTGGACACCAACGCGGCCGCGATCGCCGACCGCACGCTCATCATCCCGCTCGTGCTCGCCGCGATCCTGCTGATCCTCATGATGCTGCTGCGCTCGATCCTCGCGCCGGTGCTGCTGATCGCGAGCGTCGTGCTGTCGTTCGGGGCCGCGCTGGGCGTCTCGGCGGTGGTGTTCGAGACCGTGTTCGGCTGGGACGGCGCCGACCCGTCGGTGCCGTTGTTCGGCTTCGTGTTCCTGGTCGCGCTGGGCGTCGACTACAACATCTTCCTCATGACGCGCGTGCGCGAGGAGTCGCTCGTGCACGGCACCCGGCCGGGGATCCTGCGCGGCCTCGCGCTCACCGCGGGGGTCATCACGTCGGCGGGCCTCGTGCTCGCGGCCACGTTCGCCGCGCTCGGCGTGATCCCGATCCTGTTCCTCGCGCAGATCGCGTTCATCGTCGCGTTCGGCGTGCTGCTCGACACGTTCCTCGTGCGCACGCTGCTCGTGCCCGCGCTGGCCTACGACATCGGGCCGGCGATCTGGTGGCCGTCGAAGCTGTCGCGCCCGCACGACGGGCGGCACGTGGGCGGGCACGCCACCGGTGCGGGCCCGGACGAGGCGGGGGACGCCGCGCAGGCGACGGAGGGGGCGCGCACGGAGGCGACTGTGCGCTGAGCTCGGGCGCTGAGGGGGCGCCCAGGGGGGAGGACGTCCGGTTGACCGGACGTCGCGAGCCGGGTCCGACCACAGGGGGTGGGACCCGGCTCGTTCGCGTCCGGCGGGCGCCGGCTAGAGCGACAGCGCCCGGGAGACCAGGTCGGCCTGCTCGGCCGCGTGCACCTTGGCGGAGCCCGTGGCGGGCGAGGCCGAGGCCGCGCGCGAGACGACGGCGACCGGGCGGTCCCAGATCTTGCCGGTCTCGATCGCGAAGAACGGCCACGCGCCCTGGTTCTCGGGCTCGTCCTGCGCCCAGACCAGCTCGGCGTTCGGGTAGGAGGCGGCGACCTCCGCGAGCCGCTCGGCGGGGAGCGGGTAGTACTGCTCCAGGCGCACGAGGGCGACCTCGGGGTTCGGGTGCTTCGCCAGCTCGGCGGCGAGGTCGTAGTAGAGCTTGCCGGCCATGAAGACGACGCGGCGCACGGCGGCGCGGTCGCTGATGCGCGCGTCGTCGATCACGGGCTCGAACCTGCCGCTCGTGAAGTCGGCCACCTCGCTGGTCGCGCCGCGCAGGCGCAGCATCGCCTTCGGGGTGAACACCACGAGCGGGCGGCGCGGGCGCTGGTAGGCCTGGCGGCGCAGCAGGTGGAAGTACGACGCCGGGGTCGAGGGGCGCGCGACGGTCATGTTCTGCTCGGCGCAGAGCTGCAGGTAGCGCTCGATGCGCGCGGACGAGTGGTCGGGGCCCTGGCCCTCGTAGCCGTGCGGCAGCAGGAGCACGACGCTCGAGCGCTGGCCCCACTTCTGCTCGGCCGAGGAGATGAACTCGTCGATGACGGTCTGGGCGCCGTTGGCGAAGTCGCCGAACTGCGCCTCCCAGAGCACGAGGGCGTCCTTGCGCTCGACGGAGTACCCGTACTCGAACGCCATCGCCGCGTACTCGGAGAGCAGCGAGTCGTAGATCCAGAACCGGGCCTGGTTGTCGCTGAGGTTCAGCAGCGGCAGCCACTCCTGGCCGTTCACGCGGTCGTGGAACACCGAGTGGCGCTGCACGAAGGTGCCGCGGCGGGCGTCCTGGCCGGCGAACCGCACGGGGGTGCCCTCGACCAGCAGCGTGCCCAGGGCGAGCAGCTCGCCGAAGGCCCAGTCGACCTTGCCGTTGCGGCTCATGTCGAGGCGCTTCTGCAGGAGCTGCTGCAGCTTGGCGTGCACCGTGAACCCGTCGGGCTTGTTGTTGAACGCGTCGCCGATCATGTGCACGACCTGCTCGGAGACGCCGGTGGTCTCGAGCTCGCCGGTCGGCGGCAGTTCCTGCGCGAACGGGGCCGCGGTCGCCGGCTCGATGTCGGCGGCGCCGCCGGGGGCGGACGACGCGGTCTGCGCGGCGTGCGTCTCCTGGAAGGCGTGCTCGAGGCGCTCCTGGAAGTCGCGGTGCGCCGCCTGGTACTCCTCCTCGGTGATGTCGCCGCGACCGACGAGGGCCTCGGTGTAGAGCTTGCGCACGGAGCGCTTCGCCTCGATGAGGTTGTACATGAGCGGCTGCGTCATCGACGGGTCGTCGCCCTCGTTGTGGCCGCGGCGGCGGTAGCAGACGAGGTCGATCACGACGTCGCGGTGGAACTGCTGGCGGTACTCGAACGCCAGCTCCGCGACGCGCACGACGGCCTCGGGGTCGTCGCCGTTCACGTGGAAGATCGGGGCCTGGATCGTCTTGGCGACGTCGGTCGAGTAGATCGACGAGCGGGCGTCGCCCGGCACCGTGGTGAAGCCGACCTGGTTGTTCGCGACGACGTGGATCGTGCCGCCGGTGCGGTAGCCGCGCAGCTGCGACATCTGCAGCGTCTCGAACACCACGCCCTGGCCCGCCATCGCGGCGTCGCCGTGCACGAGGATCGGGAGCGTGCCGTAGCTGCCGGCGGGGCGGCGGTCCTGCTTGGCGCGGACGATGCCCTCGAGCACGCCGTTGACGGCCTCGAGGTGCGAGGGGTTCGCGGCGAGGTAGACCGGGACCTCCTGGCCGTCGTCGGCGGTGAACACGCCCTCGGTGCCGAGGTGGTACTTCACGTCGCCCGAGCCGGAGATGGTGCGCGGGTCGGGCGTGCCCTCGAACTCGCGGAAGATCTGGCCGTAGGTCTTGCCGGCGATGTTCGTCAGCACGTTGAGCCGGCCGCGGTGGGCCATGCCGATCGCGACCTCGTCGAGCTGCTGCTTGGCGGCGCCCTGGAGGATCTCGTCGAGCAGGGCGATCATCGACTCGCCGCCCTCGAGGCTGAACCGCTTCTGGCCGACGTACTTGGTCTGCAGGAAGGTCTCGAACGCCTCGGCCTCGTTCAGCTTGCCGAGGATGCGCATCTGCTCGTCGTGGGTCGGCTTTTCGTACTTGCGCTCGACCTTGCCCTGGATCCACTTGCGCTGCTCGGGGTCCTGGATGTGCATGTACTCGATGCCGATGGTGCGGCAGTACGAGTCGCGCAGCACGCCGAGGATGTCGCGCAGCAGCGAGGTGCGCGATTCGCCGAACTCGCCGGTGACGAACTCGCGGTCGAGGTCCCAGAAGGTCAGGCCGTGGCTGGCGATGTCGAGGTCGGGGTGCGAGCGCTGCACGTACTCGAGCGGGTCGATGTCGGCCATCATGTGGCCGCGCACGCGGAACGAGTTGATGAGCTCCTGCACGCGGGCGGTCTTGTCGATCGCGCTGGCGATGTCGACCGAGATGTCGGGGGCCCAGTGGATCGGGTCGTAGGGCAGGCGGAGCGCCGCGAAGATGTCCTCGTAGAACCGGCGCTGGCCGATCAGCAGCTCGTGCACCGTCTTCAGGAACTCGCCCGAGCCCGCACCCTGGATGACGCGGTGGTCGTAGGTCGAGGTCAGCGTGATCGTCTTGCCGATGGCGAGGTTCGCGAGGGTGCGGTCGCTGGAGCCCTGGAACTCGGCCGGGTACTCGAGCGCGCCGGCGCCGATGATGCAGCCCTGGCCCTTCATGAGGCGCGGCACCGAGTGCACCGTGCCGATGCCGCCCGGGTTGGTGAGCGAGATCGTCGCGCCCTTGAAGTCGTCGGCGGTGAGCTTGTTCTTGCGGGCCCGCTGCACCAGGTCCTCGTACGCCGCGAGGTACTCGTTGAACGTCATGGTCTCGGCGCGCTTGATCGCGGGCACGAGCAGCGCGCGGGTGCCGTCGGGCTTCGGGATGTCGATCGCGATGCCGAGGCCGATGTGGGCGGGCTTGACGAGGCTCGGCTTGCCGTCGCGCTCGTCGTAGTAGACGTTCTGGCTCGGGAACTCCTTGAGCGCCTGGATGAGCGCCCAGCCGATGAGGTGGGTGAAGGAGACCTTGCCGCCTCGGGCGCGACGGAGGTGGTTGTTGATGACGATGCGGTTGTCGATCATCAGCTTCGCGGGCACCGTGCGAACGCTGGTGGCGGTCGGGACCGTGAGGCTCTGGTCCATGTTGGCTGCGAGGGTCTTCGGCAGGCCGCGGAGCGGGACGACCTCGTCGACCTTCTCGGTCTCGCCCTCGACGACCGGCTGCGGGCTCGTGACGGGCACGTCGGCGGGAACCGGCTCGGGGCGGGGCGCGCGGGCCGTCGTGCGTGCCTGCGGCTGCGCGCCGATCACGGGGGTGGGCGCCGTCATCGGGTGGGCCGACGGCGCGGGCTGGGCCGGCGTCGCCGCCGCGGGCGGGGCGGCGGTCGCCGCCGTGGCCTGGTCGGGCGTCGCGGGCGTCGCGGGCGCGTCGCCCGACGCGGGACGGTAGTTCTCGAGGATCGGCCACCACGTCTTGTCGACCGAGTCGCGGTCGGCGCGGAACTGCTCGTAGAGCTCGTCGACGAGCCATTCGTTCGCGCCGAACTCGTTCGACGTCGCCTGGTCGGATCCACCGGTCAACTGCCTCGACACAGCCTCTTCGCCCACTCTCTTCGGTGCTGCTGGGGGATGCACTCGATGCCGAGTGCTCGATCTCGGCGGACGTCGCGCTCGCGCGCAGGCGTGGAACCCGCCGCGACAAGCCTAAACCCGTTCCCGTGGAGCGGGCTGCACACCCGTGGGGAACCTGAAGATGCAGCATCCGCAGGGACTAGCGTTGCGGGCATGGAGTTCTACCGAACGACGCCGAGCCACGACCTCACCTACTCGGACGTGTTCCTCGTTCCGAGCC
Source organism: Agromyces rhizosphaerae (assembly GCF_027925245.1). NCBI lineage: Bacteria > Bacillati > Actinomycetota > Actinomycetes > Micrococcales > Microbacteriaceae > Agromyces > Agromyces rhizosphaerae. Next base: position 292,174 of record NZ_BSDP01000001.1, on the reverse strand, counting down.
GGTCGGACGTCGCCAGCCGGCTCGACGTCTCCCTCGCGCCGGAGGACGGCACCGGCGCGACGCTGCCGATCGTCTCGGCGAACATGAACTCGGTCACCGGCCCTCGGCTCGCGGCCACCCTCGCGCGCCGCGGCGGGCTCGGCGTGCTCCCGCAGGACATGCACCTGCAGGACCTCGACCGCGCCATCCGGTGGGTCAAGGCGCAGTCGCCCCGGTTCGACACGCCCTACGACTTCGATGCGGATGCCACGGTCGCCGACGCCCTCGAGGTCATCGCGCCCGTCGACGGCCACGGCCTCGTGCTGCACGACGGCGACGGCGCCTACGCCGGCTGCATCCCCGCGACCCGGCTGGCCTCCGCCCTGCACGACGCACGGCTCGGCGACCTCGTGCACGGCGCGCTCCCCGCGCTCGACGCGGACGACGTGGAGTCGCCGCGCGCCGCCTTCGACCTGATGGTCGACGCCGAGCTCGAGTTCGCGCCGGTGCTCGCGCACGGCGAGGTGGTCGGCACGCTCAGTCGGCGCAGCGCGCTGCGCGGCACGATCTACACGCCCGCGCTCGACGCCGACGGTCGGCTGCGCGTCGCGGCGGCGATCGGCATCAACGGCGACGTGGCGGGCAAGGCCCGCGCGCTCGTCGCGGCGGGCGTCGACGTGCTGGTGGTCGACACGGCGCACGGGCACCAGGACGGCATGGTGGGCGCGATCCGCGCCGTGCGCGAGGCGGGCATCGAGGTGCCGGTGGCCGCGGGCAACGTCGTCACCGAGCAGGCCGTGGCCGACCTCGTCGGCGCGGGCGCCGACATCGTCAAGGTCGGCGTCGGCCCGGGGGCGATGTGCACCACGCGAATGATGACCGCGGTCGGCCGGCCGCAGTTCTCCGCGGTGCTCGAGACCGCGGAGGCGGCCCGCGAGGCCGGCGCGCGCGTCTGGGCCGACGGAGGCGTGCGCTACCCGAGGGACGTCGCGCTGGCACTGGCCGCCGGCGCGGCATCCGTCATGATCGGCTCCTGGTTCGCCGGTACCCTCGAGGCGCCCGGTCGGCTCCGCACCGGTCCCGACGGCGGCTGGTTCAAGGAGAGCTGGGGCATGGCGTCGACGAAGGCCGTGCGCGAGCGGTTCGACCGGCTCTCGCCGTACGAGCTCGCGCGCAAGGAGCTGTTCGCCGAGGGCATCTCGTCGTCGCGGATCTCGCTCGACCCGCTGCGCCCGTCGATCGAGGACCTGCTCGACATGATCACCACGGGCGTGCGCAGCTCGTTCACCTACGCCGGCGCGCACACCGTCGCCGAGTTCCACGAGCGTGCGCTCGTCGGCATCCAGTCGGCGGCCGGCTACGAGGAGGGCAAGGCGCTGCCGGTCAGCTGGTAGCGGGCGGATGCGCCGTGCCGGCGCCGCACGTGACCATCGCGTGACATCCGTGCCGATGCACGGCCGGGCGCGGTTATACTTGCGTCCACGATGGACGACCCTCCCAGTTCCAGTCCCAGTTCCCCTGGTCACAGACCCCTGCCCGTGAACGATCGGTCGGGTGCGAATGCCTGAGTGGCTGCTGCTCACGTTCGGACTCCTGCTCACGATCGGCACGGGCTTGTTCGTCGCCAGCGAGTTCGCGCTGGTCAACCTCGATCGCAGCGACCTCGAGGCGCGCCGCGAACGCGGCGAGACCCGGCTGGGCCTCACGATCTCGGCGCTGAAGATCACGTCGACGCACCTGTCGAGCGCGCAGCTCGGCATCACGATCACGACGCTGCTCACGGGCTACACCATGGAGCCCGCGATCAGCTCGCTGCTCGAGGGCCCGCTCACCGCGATCGGCGTGCCGGAGTCGCTGGTGCGACCGGTCGGCGCGACCACCGCGATCGTGGTCGCCACGCTGCTGTCGATGATCATCGGCGAGCTCGTGCCCAAGAACTTCGCGCTCGCGCTGCCGCGCCAGACGGCGGTGCTCGTGATGCCGTTCCAGACCGCGTTCACGACCGTCTTCGGGCCGGCGATCCGCCTGCTGAACGGCAGCGCCAACGGGCTGCTGCGCCTCATGGGCGTGGAGCCCAAGGAGGAGCTCTCGGGCGCCCGGTCGGCCGAGGAGCTCTCGTCGCTCGTGCGCCGCTCGGCGAGCGCGGGCATGCTCGAGAAGGACACGGCGACCCTGCTGAGCCGCACGCTGAGCTTCTCCCGGCTGAGCGCGGCGGACGTGATGACGCCGCGCCCGCGGGTCGCGAGCGTCTCGCGCGACGACACCGCGGCCACCGTGATCGAGCTGGCCTCCCAGACCGGGTACTCGCGCTTCCCCGTGCACGAGGAGAACGTCGACGACGTCGTCGGCCTGGTGCACGTCAAGCAGGCGGTGGCGGTGCCGCGCGAGCGGCGCGCCGACGTGCCGGTGTCGGCGCTGCAGTCCGACGGCCTCCGCGTGCCCGAGACGATGCGCCTCGACGCGCTGCTCGGCGAGTTGCGCGGCCGCGGCTACCAGATGGCGGTCGTCGTCGACGAGTACGGCGGCACCGCCGGCGTCGCGACGCTGGAGGACCTGGTCGAGGAGATCGTCGGCGAGGTGTCCGACGAGCACGACCGCTCGCGCGCGGGCATCGTGCGCCGAGCGGACTCGGTCACGTTCCCGGGCCTGCTCCGGCCGGACGAGCTGCTCGAGCGCGCGGGCATCCGCGTGCCGGAGGAGGGTCCGTACGAGACCGTCGGCGGGTTCGTCATGAGCGAGCTCGGGCGCCTGCCCGCGGTCGGCGACGAGATCGAGACCGAGGACGGGACCCTGCAGGTGGTGCGGCTCGAGGGCCGCCGGATCGACCGGCTGCGCTACGTGCGCACCGCCCCCGCGGAGGAGGCCGCCGATGTCTGACTGGGCCGGAATCGCCTGGCTGTTCGTGCTGCTGGCCGGCAACGCCTTCTTCGTCGGCGCGGAGTTCGCCGTGATCTCCGCGCGCCGCTCCCAGATCGAGCCGCTCGCCGAGGCGGGCCACCGCCGCGCCCGCACGGCGCTCTGGGCGATGGAGCACGCGACGCTCATGCTCGCGATGAGCCAGCTCGGCATCACGATCTGCTCGCTGCTCATCCTGAACGTGTCCGAGCCGGCGATCCACCACCTGCTCGAGATCCCGCTCGCCCTCACCGGCTGGTCGGAGGAGGTCATCGGCGTGATCGCGTTCGTGATCGCGCTGGTGCTCGTGTCGTACCTGCACGTCGTGCTGGGCGAGATGGTGCCCAAGAACCTCTCCTTCTCGATGCCCGACCGGGCCGTGCTGCTGCTCGCCCCGCCGCTGGTGTTCACGGCGCGCGTGTTCCGCCCGGTGATCGTCGCGCTGAACGCGACCGCGAACGGCGTGGTGCGCCTGTTCCGCGTCGAGCCGAAGGACGAGGCGACGAGCACGTACACGCTCGACGAGGTGCAGACGATCGTCGACCAGTCGCGTCGCGAGGGCATGCTGGAGGACTCCAGCGGCACGCTCTCGGGCGTGTTCGAGTTCACGACCAAGGTCGTCCGCGACGTTGCGCTGCCGCTCGACGAGCTCGTCTGCTTCGGGCCCGAGGGCACCCCCGGCGACGTCGAGCGCGCGGTGGCGCGCCGCGGCTTCTCGCGCTACGTCATCTGCGACGGCTCGGGCGAGCCCGCGGGCTACGTGCACCTGAAGGACGTCATCGACCTCCACGACCACGAGTTCGACGAGCCGATCCCGCAGAAGTTCGTGCGCCAGCTGGTGTCGATCTACGACGGGACCGACCTCGAGGACGCGCTCGCGACGATGCGCCGCACGGGCTCGCACCTGGCGCGCGCGTTCGACGCCGAGGGCGCGACCACGGGCGTGCTCTTCCTCGAGGACATCATCGAGGAGCTCGTCGGCGAGGTGCAGGACGCGACGAGGCGGGTCTAGGGTGCCGCACGAGCCGGAGGGCGGCGGGCGCAGGCCGTGGCGCACGCTCGAGTCGCGCGTGGCGTACGAGAACCGCTGGATCCGGGTGCGCGAGGACCAGGTCGAGGGGCCGCACGGCCGCGGCATCTACGGCGTCGTCGAGATGCGGCACCCGGCCGTCTTCGTGGTCGCGCTCGACGCCGACGAGCGGGTCTGCCTGGTGTCGCTCGCGCGCTACCCGACCGGGACGTGGTCGTGGGAGGTGCCCGCGGGCGGCACCGACGGTGAGGCCCCGCTGGTCGCCGCCCAGCGCGAGCTCGCCGAGGAGACCGGGCTCGCGGCGGGCGAATGGGTGCGCCTGGGCGGCATGGACGCGCTGAACGGCATCGCGGACGCCCCCGAGCACGTGTTCCTCGCGCGCAGCCTCGAGGAAACGGGCGACGCCGGCGCAACCCAGGCGGAGGAGGGCATCGCCGAGGTGCGCTGGGTGCCCTTCGGCGAGGCGCTGTCGATGATCGCCGCGGGGGAGATCCGCGACGGCGAGTCGATCGCCGCGCTCGCCCTCGCGGGCATCCGCCTCGGCCGCTTCCGCTGAGGCGGCGCGCGGCGCGGGCTGTCGCGCGCCTCGTGCGCGACCTATCGTGGGGCCATGGGCGTGGACGACGGCTGGCGCGACTTCACGGCGGCGGATGCCGCGCGCTGGATCGCCGTGCCCGGCGCATCCGACGACAAGTACCGCCGGGGCGTGCTCGGCGTGCGGACCGGCTCGGACGAGTACCCCGGCGCGGCGGTGCTCGGCGTCGAGGGCGCGGCGCGCGCCGGCGTGGGCATGATCCGGTACCTGGGGCCCTCGCGGGCGCGCGACGCCGTGCTCGCACGTCGCCCCGAGGCCGTGGCGCAGGAGGGGCGCGTGCAGGCGTGGCTGCTCGGATCGGGCATGGACCCGGCCCGCCGCTCCGCACGGCTGGACGGCGAACTGCGCGAGGCGCTCGCCTCGGGCCTGCCCGCGGCGGTCGACGCCGGCGTGCTCGACCTCGCTGGGGAGGGGACGGGCCCGGTCGTGGTCACGCCCCACCACCGGGAGCTGGTCGGGCTGCTCGCCGTGCACGGCGTCGGGGCGACGGTCGAGGAGGTCGCCGCGAATCCGGGCGACTGGGCGGTGCGCGCGGCCGAGGCGACCGGGCTCGTGGTGCTGCTGAAGGGCGCAGCGACCCACGTGGCCGCACCGGGGGGAGCGCGCCTGCGCGTCGCGCTCGCGACCCCGTGGCTCGCGACCGCGGGCGCGGGGGACGTGCTCGGCGGCATCCTCGGGGCCCTGCTCGCGACGCACCATGCCGAGCTGGCGGCGGATGCCTCGGTGCTCGCGCCGCTCGCCGCCACGGCCGCGGCCGTGCACGGCCTGGCCGCGCGGGAGGCCTCGCGCGGCGGCCCGATCGTGGCGCTCGACGTGGCCGAGGCGGTCCCGCGCGTGATCGCGGGGCTGGTCGCCGACCGTCGCTAGGCTGGCCGCCATGGTCGAGGAGGCCGCTCGCATGCCCCCGGGGCGGCTCGAGGGGTCGCCCCGGTCGCCGCTCGCGCGCGCGATCGCGGGCAGGCCGGGCCTCTGGGCCGCGTTCGTCGTCGTGCACGTCGGCCTCGTGCTGATCGGGCTGCATGCGCCCGGTGCCGTCTTCAACGACGTCACGGTGGTGTACACCGCGTGGATGCAGCGGGCCGCGGACGGCGCGGGGATCGTCGGCATCGACGTGGCGTGGGTCTACCCGGGGCTCGCACTCGTCCCCATGGCGGCGGCGTTCGCCCTCGGCGCGGAGTGGATGCCCGCGCTCTGGTTCGCGATCGTGATCGCGCTGGACGGCCTCGCGTTCGCGATCCTCCTCGGGTGGCGTGGCCCGTCGCGCACGCGCGGGCTCGCGGCCTGGTGGTGGCTGGCCTTCCTCGCCCTGCTGGGGCCCGTCGCGCTCGGGCGCATCGACGCGATCACCGCGCCGATCGCGATCGTGGCGCTGCTCTGGGCGGCCGGCCGCCCGCGGGTCTCGGCCGCGCTGCTCGCGGCCGCGATGTGGATCAAGGTCTGGCCCGCCGCGCTCGGGTTCGCCCTCGTGACGGCGTCGCGGCGGCGGGTCGAGGTCGTGCTGGTCGCGCTCGTCGTCTCGGCGACGGTGCTGGCCGGGAGCGTGCTGGCGGGCGGCACCTGGGCCGTGTTCGGGTTCCTCGGCGAGCAGGGGGCACGGGGGCTGCAGGTCGAGTCGCCGGCGGCCGTGCCCTGGCTCTGGGCGATCGTCGCCGGGTCGCGGGAGGTCCGGGTCGCGTTCGACACCCGGATCGTGACGTGGCAGGTCCACGGGCCGGGCGTCGACGCGGTCGCGTCCGCACTGACCCCGCTGATGGCGGTGCTGCTCGTCGCGGTGCTCGCCGTGGGGGTCGTCGCGGTGCGCCGCGGCGCTGCGTTCGGTGCGCTCATGCCGCCGCTGTCGCTCGCGCTCGTGAGCGTGCTGCTCGTGGCGAACAAGGTCGGCTCGCCGCAGTTCGTCACCTGGCTCGCGGCGCCGATCGTGCTCGGGCTCTGCATCCGCACGGCGCGGTTCGCCCCGCCCGCGCTGCTGGTGGCGGCCATCGCCGGCTTCACGCAGGTGCTCTACCCGTACCTGTACGATCGGCTGCTCGTCGCCGACCCGGCGTTCGTGCTCGTGCTGACGACCAAGGCGCTCCTCGAGCTCGCGGTGCTGGCGTGGTCGGTGCACGCCGTGTGGAAGAGTGGGGCGCGGAGACGGGAGGTCGCCTGATGCTGGTCGCATTCTCGGTCGCGCCGAGCGGAACGGGCCGCGCCGACGGGTCGGTGCACGACGCGGTCGCGGCCGCGGTGAAGGTGGTCCGGGAGTCGGGCCTGCCGAACCGCACGGACGCGATGTTCACGACCCTCGAGGGGGAGTGGGACGAGGTCTTCGACGTCGTCCGGCGCGCGACCGAGGCGGTCGCGCCGTTCGGGTCCCGCGTGTCGCTCGTGCTGAAGGCCGACATCCGCCCCGGGTACTCGGGAGAGCTCGACGGCAAGCTCGAGCGGCTGGAGCGCGCGCTCGAGGACTGACCGCGGCGGGCCGCCGTGCGCGGACCCGGCGGCCCTCCCGCATCCGAGCTTGTCGAATCGATTCGATCGCACGTAGACTCGCCCGCGTGAACCCCGCTGCACACGGGCCGACGACGTGGTCGCCGGCCCGCATCCGTCTCGCCCTGCTCGCCCTCGCGATGGGCGGCTTCGGCATCGGCGCGACCGAGTTCGTGGCCATGGGCCTCCTGCCCGAACTCGCCGCAGACCTGCTGCCCGCGCTCAACGCGACCGCGCCCGAGGAGGCCATCGCCCAGGCGGGCTGGCTGATCTCGGCGTACGCGCTCGGCGTGGTCGTGGGTGCGCCGACGATCGCCGCGGCGGCGGCCCGCTGGCCCCGGAAGCAGCTCCTGCTCTGGCTGGTGGCCGCGTTCACGCTCGGCACGGTCGCCTCGGCGCTGCTGCCCACGTTCGGGCTCGTGCTCGTCGCGCGATTCTTCGCCGCCGTGCCGCACGGGGCGTACTTCGGCATCGCCTCGCTGGTGGCCGCGAGCCTGATGGGCCCGGGCAAGCGCGCCCGCGGCGTCGCGCTCGTGCTCTCCGGCCTCACCATCGCCAACGTGATCGGCGTGCCCGCGATCACCTGGCTCGGGCAGCAGACCACCTGGCGTGTCGCGTACCTCGCGGTCGCCGGGATCTTCGCGCTCACCTTCGTCGCGATCGCACTCGTGGTGCCGTGGCAGCCGGGGGACGCATCCGCGTCGATCCGGCGCGAGCTCGGGGCCTTCCGCCGGGTGCAGGTCTGGCTCGCCCTCGGCATCGGCTCGATCGGCTTCGGCGGGTTCTTCGCCATGTACACCTACATCGCACCGCTCGCGACCGAGGTCGCCGGGCTGCCCGCGTCGTGGGTGCCGGTCGTCCTCATGGTCGTGGGCGTCGGCATGACGATCGGCAACCTGCTCGGCGGCTGGAGCGCCGACCGCAGCGTGCGGCGCTCGCTGCGCGGCTACTTCGTGGCGCTGGCGCTCGCGCTCGCGGCCCTCGGGCTCGTCGCGGCCTGGCCGCCCGGGCTCATCGTCGGCGCGCTCGTGGTCGGCGCCGCGGCGGCCGCGCTGTCGCCGGTCATCCAGGCGCGGCTCATGGACGTCGCCGGCGACAGCCAGTCGATCGCCGCCGCGCTCAACCACTCGGCGCTGAACCTCGGCAACAGCCTCGGCGCCGCCGCGGGCGGCGCGGCGATCGCCGCCGGCCTCGGCTTCGTGTCGCCGATCTGGATCGGCCTCGGCTTCACGATCGCCGGCCTCGGGCTCACCGCGGCGACCGTCGCGATCGACCGCGCGCGCCAGCGCGGCGGACAGGTGCTGTCCTACGCGACGGGTGCGATCGCGGTCGCCGACGACACGGCCTGATCGGGCCGAGAGGCGCGTCCCGCGAATCGAACGATTCAGTCGTTCTGGAGCAGGATGCCGTCGGCGATCGCGCGCTTGCGCAGCGCCACCTTGGTGCCCACGTCGTAGCCGGCCATGCGGTACTTCTCGCGGATGCGCTTGAGGTAGCTCTTCGCGGTCTCCTCCGAGATGCCGAGCTTGAACGCGACGGCCTTCACAGGCTCGCCCGCGCCGTAGAGCGCCATGACCCGCCGCTCCTGCGCGGAGAGCCGCGGACCCTCCTGGTCGACGGTCAGTGCGGGCTCGAGCTCGGCGGAGATGAACGACTGGCCCGACCGCGCGGCGCGGATGGCGTCGACGATGGTCTCGACCGGTTCGTTCTTCACGATGTAGCCGAGCGCGCCGGCGTGCAGCGCCTCGCGCACGACGGCCGGCTCGGAGTACGCGCTCATCAGCACCGTGCGCACGCCGGCCGTGTTCAGCGTCGAGATCTTCAGCGAGATCGGGAGGTTGTCCTTCAGGTCGAGGTCGAGCAGCACGACGTCGACGGGGAACTCGGGATGGGCGAGCAGCTCGGGCCACGACGGCACCGCCGCGCACAGGTCGACGTCGTCGGCGGCCGTGGGGATCCAGTCGCCCAGCGCACCGAGCAGCATCCGATGGTCGTCGACGACGGCGAGTCGGATGGTGTCGGCTTCAGGCATGTGCGTTCCTTTCGTGGGCCCTCATCGTACGAGACCCACATCCCCCGTATCGGCCCGATTCTCCACCGCGCAGTCGATCGTGATCGTTCTGACACCGTCCGTCACGACGGACTCGTACGGCCCGACGATACCCGCAGCCTCCCACGTGGACGGATCGGTGCGTCCCCGGGGCACGCCGTGGGCGGCGATCGCGATCGGGAACGCGGTGCGGCGCGGGTGCATCGGATCGTGCGGACGGGACGGCCCGAGCCGCACCGACACCGGGATCGCCGCCGCGCGCGTGCGATCGCTCACGAGCAGCCAGAGCACGAGCAGCAGGGCGTCGCGCTGCCCGGGTGCCAGCGCGCCCGCGAGGCCGTCCGGGTCGTGCACCTCGACCGCGTCGGCGAGGAACTCGGACTCGGCGACGGCGTGCTTCAGCCAGGTGTCGGACCTGCCCTCCATGAGGCGCATCCGCAGGCGCGTCGCGAGGCTGCCGGCGGTGGCCGCGCGCTCCGCGCTGAGCGGGAGCGCGACCCGGCCGGCGCCCACGTCGGCCAGGAGCCGCTCGGCGTCGTCGTCGAGGCGCGCCAGCTCCTCGGAGGCGAACATGCCCACCGCCCGGGTCGACGTGCCGACCGTGCTCTGCACGAGCACGAGGTCGAGCTCGAACCGCACGATGCGTCGCAGTCCGGATGCCGCGATGGTCGTCAGGACCACGGGGAGGATCGCCGAGCCCGCGTTCGCGACGCCGACGACCGCCTGGAGTCCGGCCTGGCCGGCCTGCGCGATCGCGTCCACCGCGAGGATCGCCGCCAGCGCGCCCGCGACCGCCAGCGCGAAGCGGTGGTCGCGGAGCACCGCGACCGGCATCAGGAGGGCCCCGACGGCGGGAGCCGCCGTCGGCGTCACCCCGAGGTAGAGCGCCCCCTGCGTGCCGATCAGGTCGAGCACGAGCACGACGACCGCGACGACGAGCATGAGCGCCGGGGCGACCCAGCGGGTGCGCACGAGCACGAGCGACGACCATCCCGACGCCGTCCCGATGAACAGGGCCGCCCAGGCCCACGCCGACGACGAGGCATCCGGGTAGAACGGCACGAGCACGGCGAAGTGCAGCACGTGCATCGCCACCAGCAGCAGCGCGGCGACCAGCAGCCCGCCGGCCAGCCGCCCCCCGCCGATGCCCTCGAGCGCGGCGTCGGCGGCGCGCGCCGATCGCGACGGGCGGCGGAAGCCGCGGGTCGTGCTCCGGGTGCCGTCGGCGACGGCGGCGTGACGGCTCACGGCTTCGGCACCTCCAGCATGACGGTCGTGCCCGAGCCCGGGGACGAGAACAGGCGCACCCGGCCGCCGACCGCGTGGAGGCGCCCGACCACGGACTCCGCGAAGCCGAGCCGCTCGGAGTCGACCGCGGCGACGTCGAAGCCGACCCCCGCGTCGGTGACCATCGCCCGCACGGTCGTGGCGTCGTCGGTCACGGTCACGTCGGCCTCCGCGACCCCCGAGTGCCGGCGCACGTTCTCGAGGCACTCGGCCATGGCCCCGAGCAGCGCGTCCAGCGTCTCGCGCGGCAGGAGCACCTGGCCGGTGCCGTGCCAGTGCACGTCGAGCCCCATGCGCCCGAACCGCTGCTTGACCGACTCGAGCGTCGATCCGAGCGCCTCGTCGTCCTCCGGGGGCTCGGGCGTGAAGAAGGTCGACGCGGCCTGGCTCGAGGCGGTCGCATCGAGCCGGAGCTGTCGGAGCAGCCGTGCGTCCTCGCGTGCCTGTTCCCGGAGCGTCTCGGGCGCGACGCCGACGCCCGCGTGCGCGAGCAGGCTCAGGGTCGCGAGCACGGTGTCGTGCAGCAGCCGCGCGTCCTGCCGCTGCCGGGCCTCGAGCTCGCTCGCGAGCCGCTCGGCGCGGTGTGCGCCACCGACCTCGTCGATGCGCGAGATCGCGACCTCGATGGCGCGCTCGATCCAGAGCGCGACGGCGATCGCGCCGAGCCAGGTGAGCGACATCGACAGCATGGCGAGTCCCGGGCTGCCGCCCGGGCGGAACGACGCGGCCGTGCCGAGGCCGATCGAGATCACGGCGAACAGGGCCAGCGGCACGCGCAGCCGCGGGCGCACCACGAGGATGAACGCGACGGACGCGGCCGAGATGCCGGAGAGCAGCACGACGGCCGTCGCCGTGGAGGGCTGCAGTCGCCCCGAGACGAGCGCGATCGCGATCACCGCGGCGCCCGCAGAGGCGACCACGGCGACGCTGGAGCCGACCGCGTCGCGGCCGGTGGCGAGGCCCACCGCGGCGGCGACCGCCAGACAGCCGAGCATGCCCCAGGCCAGCGCGCCCGGCGTGCTGCCGGTCGGCACCATCAGGCAGAGCAGCGCGCCGAGGGCACCGGTCATCCCGGTCACGCGCGCCAGTCGCCGCAGCAGCCGGTCGCGCTCCTTGAGGATGCGTTTCATCCGCCCTCCGTGGCTCCCGCAGGTGCAACCATAGCGCGCGGTCCGGCCGTGGCCGCCTCAGCCCTCGAGGAGTTCCCGGATCGCCCGGCCGACGGACGCGGACTCGATCAGGAACGCGTCGTGCCCGAACTCGGAGTCGAGCACGACGAGCCGCCCGTCGCGGTCGGCGGCGAGGCCCGCGACGATCTCCTCCTGGCCGTCGAGGGGGAAGTAGCGGTCGCTGCGGATGCCGAGCACGAGCGTGCGCGCCCGGACGCCCTGGAGTGCACGTGCGGTGCCGCCGCGGCCCCGGCCGATGTCGTGCGAGTTCATCGCCTCGGTGAGCACGATGTAGCTGTTCGCGTCGAAGCGGCGCGTGAACTTGTTGCCGTGGAAGTCGAGGTACGACTCGACCGCGAAGCGGCCGCCGTCGCCCAGCGGGCTGCGGCCCGACTGCCACGACCGCTGGAACCGGTCGTTGAGCTCGGTCGCCGACCGGTAGTTCAGCAGCGCCATGCGCCGGGCGAGGGCGAGGCCGCGGGTCGGTCCGTCGCCGTCGGGCGCGTCGTAGTAGTCGCCCGCGCGGAACTGCGCATCGGTGCGGATCGCCTCGATCTGCACCGTGTTCAGCGCGATCTGGTCGGCCGTCGCCACCGGGGGAGCGGCGAGCACGCCGATCGCGGCGACGCGGTCGGGCAGCTCGATCGCCCACTCGAGCGCGTGCATGCCGCCCATCGACCCGCCGATGGCCGCGGCCCAGCGCTCGATGCCGATCGCGTCGGCGAACGCCGCCTGGGCCCGCACCTGGTCGCGGATGGTCAGGAACGGGAACCTGGCGCCCCACTCGGCGCCGTCGGGCGCGACCGACGCGGGCCCGGTCGAGCCCTGGCAGCCGCCGAGCACGTTGGGGGCGACGACGAACCAGCGGTCGGTGTCGATCGGCTTGCCGGGTCCCACGAGATCCGGCCACCAGCCGGCGCTCGCGTGGCCGGGTCCGGCGGCGCCGATCACGTGGCTGTCGCCGGTGAGGGCGTGCAGGATCAGCACGGCGTTGTCGCGCGCGGGCGACAGCGTGCCCCACGTCTCGTAGGCGATGCGCGCGGCCGGCAGCTCGGCGCCCGACTCCAGCGCCAGGGGGCCGATCGCGGCGAACCGGCGCTCGCCGGCGGGGTCGCCCTCGCGCCAGGCGCCCGTCGCGGGCGGCTTGCCGAGCAGCGAGCGGGCCTGCGCCTCGGTGACGAAGCTCGAGGGCACCACGTCCGCGGTGGTCTGCCAGTCCATGGGTCCATTCTCGCCCGCGGCGGCGCGCGCCCCGGCAGTGTTACGCCGGGTCGGGCGGTGGCGGCGGTGCCGTCGTGCACGGATGCCCCGGGGTCGGCGCGACCCCGGGGCATCCGCCCTGTGCACCCCTGCTCAGGCTCGGAGCGCCTCGGTGACGCGCTTCGCCGCGGCGAGGCCCGCCTCGAGGTCGGCCTTCAGGTCCTCGACGTTCTCGATGCCCACCGACAGGCGCACGAGTCCCGGCGTGACGCCGGTCGTGAGCTGCTGCTCGGGGGTGAGCTGCGAGTGGGTGGTCGAGGCCGGGTGGATGACGAGCGAGCGCACGTCGCCGATGTTCGCGAGGTGGCTGAACAGCTGCAGCTCGTCGACGAGGGTGCGGCCGGCGTCGACGCCGCCCTTCAGCTCGAACGAGAGCACCGCGCCGACGCCCTTGGGCGCGTAGCGGTTCGCGGCTGCGTACCACGGGCTCGAGGGCAGTCCCGAGTAGTTCACGCTCGCGACCTCGGGGTGGCCGTCGAGCCACTCGGCGATCTCCTGCGCGTTCTGCACGTGGCGCTCGATGCGCAGGCTCAGCGTCTCGATGCCCTGGATGAGCTGGAACGCGTTGTTCGGCGAGATGGCCGCGCCGAGGTCGCGGAGCAGCTGCACGCGTGCCTTGATGACGAACGCGAGCGCGTCGCCGACGGCCGCCGTGTAGCTCGCGCCGTGGTACGACGGGTCGGGCTCGGTGAGCCCGGGGAACTTGTCGACGTGCTCCGACCAGGCGAACGAGCCGCCGTCGACGATGATGCCGCCGACGACGGTGCCGTGGCCGCCGAGGAACTTGGTCGCCGAGTGGATCACGATGTCGGCGCCGTGCTCGAACGGGCGGATGAGGTACGGCGTCGCGATGGTGTTGTCGACGATCAGCGGCACGTTCGCCGCGTGCGCGATGTCGGCGACGAGCGTGATGTCGAGCACGTTGATCTTCGGGTTGCCGATCGTCTCGGCGAAGAACAGCTTCGTGTTCGGGCGCACCGCGCGGCGCCACTCGTCCGGGTCGTCCTGGTTCTCGACGAAGGTCGTCTCGATGCCGAGCTTGGCGAGCGTGTACTTGAAGAGGTTGTAGGTGCCGCCGTAGATCGAGCTGGACGAGACGATGTGGTCGCCCGCCTGCGCGATGTTCAGCACCGCGAAGGTCTCGGCGGCCTGGCCGGACGCCACGAGCAGGGCGCCGGTGCCCCCCTCGAGCGCGGCCACGCGCTCCTCGACGACCGCCTGGGTCGGGTTCATGATGCGCGTGTAGATGTTGCCGAACTCGGCCAGGGCGAACAGGTTCTGCGCGTGCTGCGCGTTGTCGAACACGTACGAGGTGGTCTGGTAGATCGGCGTCGCGCGCGCGTTCGTGGTGGGGTCGGGTGCCGCACCCGAGTGCACCTGCTTGGTCTCGAACCGCCAGTCCGCGGGCTGCTCGCTCATGATGGTCTCCTGTGGATCGGATCGGGGCGCGAGTCGATCCCGGCCCCCGTCGGGCAGCCTAGGCAGGGCCTCGGGCACCCACAACGGCCCGCGCAACACGCCGTAACCGCGGATCGCTCACGACCCGGCGGGCGGCTCCTTGCCACGCGGCAGGTCGACCTCGTCGGGCAGCACGATCGTGCCCGTCGCCGTCTGCGGCTCGGGCCGGAACAGCCATCGGGCGCGCGGCTGCACGAGCGGCCGGAAGAAGCGGGTCACGAGCGGCTGGGACAGCAGGATCGACACCCCGACGCAGAAGACGATCATGATCGGCAGGGCCCACTCCGGCTGGTCGCCCGCGAGCAGGTCCGACTCGCGGATGGGGTAGAGCACGAAGCTGTGCAGCAGGTAGATGTACATGGTCGCCTGCCCGTACGGGGTGAACCAGTGCGCGCGGCGCGGCATGAGCACGAGGAACGCCACGGCCATGAGCATCGCGGACGCGAGCAGCACGAGGCGGATCAGCCCCGACCACGGCTCGTCGTACCCGATCGCCATGTACGAGTCGTCGTAGAGCATGAAGCGCCGGAGCCCGATGTCGCGCCAGGTGTCGATCGCCAGCGGCATGACCGCGAGCACGACGGCGAACAGGGCGATCGCGCCGGCCCGCCAGCGCCAGACGACGCCCGCGCGCAGGTCGAGCCAGCGGTCGGTCAGCTGCCACTGGCGCAGCTTCCAGCCGAAGACGAAGAACGGCAGCATGCCGAAGGTGCGGGTGAGCGCCAGCGTCGAGTCGATCGCCTCGGTGTAGCCGGCACCGATCGAGATGACCACGGCGATGATGAGCGGATACCGCAGCAGCACGAGGTACGGCAGCGCGATGCGCCACATCGCGAGCGCGAGCAGGAACCAGAGCGTCCACGAGGCGGTCGTGTAGTCGAGCGAGAGGGTGCCCGTGACGGCCCACCGGATCGCGGTCCAGATCGTCTCGAAGATCAGGTACGGGAACACCACGTCGGTGAGGACCACCCGGAGCGCCCGTGCGTTCGGCGGGCCGGACTTGGTGAAGTACCCCGAGACGACCACGAACACCGCGACGTGGAACGAGTAGATGAACAGGTAGACGCTGTACGCCGCGTCGTCCTCGGCGATGAGCGGGAGGATGCCGTGGCCCACCACGACCAGGGTGACCGCGATCCAGCGGGCGTTGTCCCACATGGGCACCCGCCGCCTGCCGCGTTGGCGCTGCGGCGCGACCGTCGGGTCGGACGGAGCGGGCGGTTCGGTGGGCATGGGGACATTCTGCCCCTCGAACGGGGGACATGCGCGCGACGGCGCCACCTTCGGCAGAATGTCGGGCATGGATGCGCGACGGACGACGGACCCACAGCGGGGCGACCGGTGAGCCCCATGAAGGCGCCGAGTGAAGCGGAGATCTCCCGACGTCTGGCGTGGGAACGGGTGATGAACTGGCCGCTGCTCGTGCTGGGCGCCTCGTTCATCGTGTCGTACTCGTTCCTGATCCTCGACGAGGGGCAGCTGCCGCCCGCGTGGCGGAACGGGATGCTCGCCGCCGCTGCGGTCACCTGGCTCGCGTTCTTCGTCGACTACGTCGTGCGGCTCGCGGTCACGCCGAGGCGCTGGCGCTGGTACTTCGTCACCCACAGCGTCATCGACCTGCTCTCGGTCCTGATCCCGCTGTTCCGCGCGTTCCGCGTCATGCACCTGCTGCGGGAGGTGCCGTACCTGCGCCTGAAGACGGGCAACGCGGTGCGCACGCGCATCATCGCGTACATGGTCGGCTACGCGGCGCTCTTCGTGTACTTCATCGCGCTGGCGACGCTGCACGTCGAGCAGGACGCCCCGGGTGCGACGATCACCGACTTCGGACTGGCCCTCTGGTGGGCGGTGGTGACCATCGCGACGGTCGGCTACGGCGACACCTACCCGGTCACGGTGGTGGGCCGGCTGTACGCGACCGGGCTCATGATCGGGGGCATCGCGATCGTGGGCGCCGCCTCGGCGACGATGATCTCGCTGATCTCCGAGAAGATCGGCATCTCGCTGCACCGCGACATCCGCGAGGACGAACGCGACGACGGCTAGCCTGAGTGCATGGGCATCGACCACGACGCAGGAACCGACGACATCCGCCGCGAGATCCTGGAGTGGGAGGACTTCGCGATCGCCTCCCGTGACCTGGCCTCGGATGTGCTGGGCAGCGGGTTCCGACCCGACGTGGTGATCGCGATCGCGCGCGGCGGGCTGCTGCTGGCGGGTGCCATCGCCTATGCGCTGGGCACCAAGAACTGCGGCTCGATCAACGTGGAGTTCTACACGGGCGTCGACGCGCGCCTGCCCGAGCCGATCGTGAGCGGTCCGATGCTCGACGCCCCGGCGCTCGAGGGCAAGCGCGTGCTGCTGGTCGACGACGTCTCCGACTCGGGCCGCACGCTCAAGAAGGTGGTCGGCATGATCACGGATGCCGGTGCCGACGTGCGCACGGCGACCCTGTACGTCAAGTCGCAGACGGTGCTCGTGCCCGACTACGCCTACCGCTCGACCGACGACTGGATCGTCTTCCCGTGGTCGGCGCTGCCGCCGGTCGACGCGGCCCTCGAGTCCGAGGGGACGGCGTCGTGAGCGTCCACCTCGTCGGCGGCGGCTGGACGCCCGCGCACCAGCCCGACGTCTTCCGCGGCTTCATCGCCGAGGCGGCCGAGCGGGCCGCGGCCGAGGGCGCGGCCGAGCCGGTCGTGGCGCTCCTGCTGCTGGACCCGCGCGGACGCGCGGAGAACCCGTACCTGGACTACTACCGCGGGGCCATCGCGGCGGGCGGCGGCGCCGACGTGCGCGTGACGGGCGTCGCCGAGGTCGACGGGGAGTTCGCCACGACCGCGCTCGCGGGCGCGCACGGCGTGTTCGTCGGCGGCGGCCCGACCCCCGCCTACCGTCGCGCGGTCGAGCCGATCGCCGGGGAGCTGCGCCGGCTCGTGGCATCCGGCTCGCCGTACCTCGGGTTCTCCGCGGGCGCCGCCATCGCGGCCGACACCGCACTGCTCGGCGGCTGGAGCATCGGCGGCGTGCCGGTGTGCCAGGAGGACGCGGGAGAGGGCCTCGACGAGGTCGCCGTCGAGCCCGGCATCGGCCTGGTCGACCTCACCGTCGAGGTGCACGCGGCCCAGTACGGCACGCTCGCGCGGCTGATCGCCGCGACCGAGGCGGGACTCGTGCCCGGCGGCGTCGCGATCGACGAGGACACGGCGCTCATCGTCGGCGACACCGTGCGCGTCGCCGGCGGCGGCAGCGTCTGGCGCGTCGAGGCGACTGACCGCGGCGTGCTGGTCACGACGCTGGGCGCCTGAGGTGGCGCGCACGCTCGACGAGCTCGCGGCCGACGGGCTGATCGATGCGGGCTGGGCGGCGGCGCTGCAGCCGGTCGCGGGGCGGATCGCCGCGATGGGCGACTTCCTGCGGGCCGAGGTCGCCGACGGCCGCGGCTACCTGCCCGCGGGCGACCGGGTGCTGCGCGCCTTCCAGCGGCCGCTCGACGACGTGCGCGTGCTCATCGTCGGCCAGGACCCGTACCCCACCCCGGGGCATCCGATCGGCCTGTCCTTCGCGGTCGAGGAGCACGTGCGACCCGTGCCGCGCAGCCTGCAGAACATCTACCGCGAGCTGCGCGACGACCTCGGCGTCGCGACCCCCGAGCACGGCGACCTGACGGCCTGGGCCGACGCGGGCGTCATGCTGCTGAACCGCGTGCTCACCGTGCGGCCCGGCACGCCCGCGTCGCACCGCGGCAAGGGCTGGGAGGAGGTCACCGAGCACGCCATCCGCACGCTGGCGGCGCGCGGCACGCCGCTCGTGGCCGTCCTCTGGGGGCGCGACGCGGCGAGCCTGAAGCCGATGCTCGGCGACGTGCCCTCGATCGAGTCGGCGCACCCCAGCCCGCTCTCCGCATCGCGGGGGTTCTTCGGATCGCGCCCGTTCAGCCGGGCGAACGCGCTGCTCGTGGAGCAGGGCGGCACCGGCGTCGACTGGGCGCTGGCGTGACCGCCGGCTCGCGTGGCTCGTCCGAGCCGCTCGCCGACTAGTCTGTCGTCATGCTCGAGGAGGAATACCAGCAACGCCGCCAGCTGCCGCGGCACCTCCGCAAGGCACCCCCGCAGGAGGCGCCGTTCGAGTACGCGATCCGCGACGCGCGCGCGGAGGACCTGCCCGCCGTGCGCGAGATCTACAACTACTACGTCACGAACTCGACCGTCACGTTCGACGAGGACCGCATGACGATGCGCGAGTGGAAGCAGAAGTTCGCCTACCTCGAGAAGCTCGGCATGCCGTTCATCGTGGCCGAGTCCCCGTCGGGCCAGCTGCTCGGCTACGCGCTGGTGTCGCCGTGGAAGCAGAAGCGCGCGTACCGGTACACGGTCGAGAACTCGATCTACCTCGGTCCGGCCGCGACCGGCAAGGGCCTCGGGAAGGTGCTGCTCGGGGAGCTGATCGACCGATCGAAGGCGGCCGGGCTGAAGGAGATGCTCGCGGTCATCGCCGACCAGGGCGCCCAGGCATCGATCAAGCTGCACAAGCAGTTCGGCTTCCGCGAGATCGGCCGCATGGGCCGGGTCGGGTTCAAGTTCGACCGCTGGCTCGGCACGGTGCTGCTGCAGCTGTCGCTGAAGTGACGGATGCCCCGGGGCGGCGCGCGCCCCGGGGCATCCGCCCGCCTCGTCAGCCCTTCGGCGTCGCGCGCCGCAGCGCCAGCCAGGAGACGCCGGCGAAGGCCGCCGTCGGCACGAGCGACCACGCGGCCACGCCCACCGGTCCGAGGTCGACGAACCACCTGCCGAGATCCGGCCAGGTCTGCGTCCAGGTGAGCACGCCCACGGCGCCGACCGTGAGCACGCCGATGGCGACCCACAGCGCGACCAGTCCGTTCATGCGCCAGCGCATGTAGAACGTGCCGAAGAGCGCGCCCGTGAACATGAAGTACGCCTGGGCGGCGAAGAAGACGAACCACGTGCCGAGCCAGGTGCCGGCGTCGAACCAGACGGCCGTGAACAGGTGCCCGCCGAGGCCCCAGCCGTTCGTCCACGTCTCGATCGCGGCGAGCAGCGCCAGCAGCACGGCGTTGCACGCCGCGAGGCCGACGAACAGCACGGACGTGCCGATCCAGAAGTCGCGGCGGGTGACGCCGAACCCGAGCTGGAACGGGAACGAGAAGTTGATCGCGCCCACGCCCGCGACGAGCAGTGAGATGAGGATCGAGAGCATGGCGCCGTTGTACTGGGTGCCGTCGCTGGCGGCGAGGCCGCCCTCGGCCGGCAGGCTCGCCGCGAGGATGAGCCAGATCGCGAGGGTGATCGCGAACGCCGAGCCGAGGATGATCCACGGCAGCGCCAGGTAGGCCCACGTGCTCGTGAGGTGCAGGCGCACGACCTTGCTGATGCGGTCCACGCTGGGGGTCCCTTCGGTTCGTGCGACGGTCGGTGCCGTCGTCGGTGTCGTCGTGGCTGCGGTGGTCATGCGTCCGTCTCCGTTCCGCGGTCGGTGCCGCCGGTGGTGCGCACGACCAGTTGCTGCAGCGAGACGGGTGCGAGCTCGAGGCCCGCGGCGTGCGCGGCGGCGCGCTCCTCGGGGGAGACCGTGCCGGCGATGGTCGCCCCGAGCGTGCCGCCCAGGTGCTCGCGGTGCAGCACCTCGTGGCCGGCGACGAACTCCTCGACCCTGGCGGCCGGGCCGACCACGGTCGCGCCGCGCTCGCGCAGCGTCTCGGCGGGCTCGTCGATGACGATGCGGCCGTCGTCGATCACGATGACGTGCTCGAGCAGGTTGGCGACCTCGTCGATCAGGTGCGTCGAGAGCACGATGGTGCGCGGGTGCTCGGCGTAGTCGGCGAGCAGCCGGTCGTAGAACAGCTGGCGCGCGACCGCGTCGAGCCCGAGGTAGGGCTCGTCGAAGAAGGTCAGCGGCGCGCGCGAGGCGAGCCCGACGATCACGCCGACCGCGGACTGCTGGCCGCGCGACATCTTCTTGATCGGCCGGTCGAGGGGCACGCGGAACTCCTCGACGAGCTCGTCGGCGAAGGCCGCGTCCCAGTCGGGGAAGCAGAGCCGGGCCGCCTTCAGCACGTGGCGGCCCTTGAACTCGTCGGGGTAGCGCTGGCTCTCCTTCACGAAGCAGACGCGGCTCAGCACGCGCGCGTTCTCGAGCGGGCGCTCGCCGAACACGCTCGCTGCGCCGCCGGTCGGGAAGTCCTGGCCGGTGAGCAGCTGCATGAGGGTGGTCTTGCCGGCGCCGTTGCGGCCCAGCAGTCCGACGATGCCGTGCTCGGCGACGGTGATGCTCACGTCGTCGACGGCACGCACGTCGCCGAACCTGCGGCTGAGCCGTTCGGTGGCGATGGTCGCGGTCATGGGGTGTGGTCCTCTCGGGTGTTGCGGATGAGTGCGGCGACCTCGTCCGGGCCGATGCCCAGCGCCTCGGCCTCCGTGAGCAGGGGGGTGACGAAGTCGTCGACGAACGACGACCGGCGGCGTGCGAGCAGCCGCTCGCGTGCGCCGTCGGCGACGAACATGCCGATGCCGCGTCGCTTGACGAGGATGCCGTCGTCGACCAGGCGATTGACGCCCTTGCCGGCGGTGGCGGGGTTGATGCGGTAGAACGCGGCGATCTCGTTCGTCGACGGTGCCTGGCCCCCGTCGGGGAGGGCGCCGTCGACGATGTCGTCCTCGATGCGCTCGGCGATCTGCACGAAGATCGGCTTGCCGTCCTCGATCACGTCGACCCCATCGGTTCATTAGTCATGTAACTAACCAACCATGTGATGAACCTCGTGTCAACCCCGCGTACGCTCGAACCCGTGACCGCGCTGCATGAGCTCTCCGCCGTCGCCCAGCGCGACCTGCTGCAACGGGGCGACGTGTCGCCCACCGAGCTGGTCGCGCACTACCTCGAGCGCATCGACCGGCCCGCCGACCGGTACGGGGCGTTCACGACGGTGCAGGCGGATGCCGCGCTGGCGCGGGCCGCCCTCGTCGAGGCGTCGGCGAACCCCGCCGCGCCGCTCTGGGGCATGCCGCTGGCCGACAAGGACCTCGTGCGCCGCGCCGGCGTGCCGACGGGATTCGGCTCGCGCGCGTTCGCGGGATTCGTGCCCGACGAATCCGACCCCCTGGCCGACGACCTGGACGCCGCCGGCGCGGTGAGCGTCGGCAAGACCGCGACGCCGGAGTTCGGCCTCACCTCGTCGGCGCAGTCGCTCGCGTCGCCGCCGGTGCGGCACCCGCTCGACCCGTCGCTCGACCCCGGCGGCTCCAGTGGGGGAGCGGCGGTGGCGGTCGCCGCCGGCCTGCTGCCGTTCGCGCCCGGGTCCGACGGCGGCGGGTCGATCCGCATCCCCGCCGCCGCGTGCGGCCTGGTCGGCATCAAGCCCTCGCGCGGGCGCGTGCCCGAGGGGTCGGGTCTCGCGATGCTCGGCGGGCTGCCGGTCGCGGGCGCGATCGGGCGCGACGTCGCGGACGCGGCGCTGCTCCTCGACGGCATGATCGCGCCGCGCGGGCTTCCCGCGCGGCATCCGCTCGCCCTGCGTGCCCCGGGCGACGACGGGCCGTTCCTCGCGGCGGCGATGCGCGCGTCGGGCCGGTTCCAGGTCGGCGTGCTGCGCGACACCCCGTGGGACGAGGGGTTCGACGTGCGGGTGTCGCCGGAGGCCGAGGCGGCGCTCGCCGCGGCCATCGACGCGCTCGACGCGATGGGGCAGGGGATCGAGGAGCTCGCGCCGGCGCCCGAGCCCGGGTATCCCGACGCGTTCCGCACGCTCTGGCAGGTCGGCGCCGCGTCGGTGCCCCTGGAGCCTGCGCAGGAGGGCGCGCTCGAGCCGCTGACCCGGTGGCTGCGGGGCGTCGGCCGCACGCGCACGGGCCCGGAGCTCGCGGCGGCGCTGTTCGAGCTCACCGCGTTCGAGCGGCGCACGATCGCGCGGTTCGCGCCGTTCGACGCGGTGCTCTCGCCCGCGGTCGCGCTGACGCCGCGCCCGATCGGCTGGTACGACGCCGACGACGGCGAGGAGAACTTCGCCCAGCAGGTGCGGTACACGCCGTTCACGAGCTTCGTGAACGTCGCGGGGCTGCCCGCGGTGACCGTGCCGACGTCCCGCACCGGGGCCGGGCTGCCGATGGGCGTGCAGCTCATCGGCCGGCCGGGTGGCGAGGCGGCGATCCTCTCGCTCGCGACCATGCTGCAGCGCCGGCTGCGGGTGGCGCCGCCCGCGCCTCCGGCCTGATCGCCGGACGCGGGCACCGGCACGGGTTCGCGCCCACAGGGGATTTGACGAGCGGCCCCGTCGTGGCAGACTTAGGTAATGCTTACCTCACCCGCGGTGGCCAGCCGAGTCCTCGACGACCGTCCCGCCTTCCGCGCGTTCCGCGCGAGCGTCGCCGCGGTGCAGCAGCTCTCGCCCGCGTTCCTGCGGATCACGTTCACCGGTGACGACCTCGACGGGTTCGGCACCGCGGGCCTCGACCAGCGGGTGAAGGTCATCCTCCCGCTTCCCGACACGGGCTACGACGCGTTCCCCGGGGGCGAGGACTGGTACGTCGCCTGGCGCGCGTTGCCCGAGCGGCTGCGCAACCCGATCCGCACGTACACGATCCGCGCGGTGCGGCAGGAGCTCGGCGAGGTCGACATCGACTTCGCGCTGCACGGCGACGGCGGCCCGGCCTCGCGCTGGGCGCGGCACGCGCGAGTGGGCGACCCGATGGTGCTCGTCGGCCCCGACGACCTGAGCACCGGCCGCGCGCTGGGCATCGACTGGCGACCCGGCGATGTCGACACCGTGCTGCTCGCGGGCGACGAGACGGCCGCGCCGGCGATCTGCGCGATCCTCGAGGCCCTGCCGCGCGACGCGCGCGGTCACGCGCTGATCGAGGTCCCGAGCCCCGACGACGTGCTCGCCGTGGACGCCCCGGCGGGCGTCGACCTGCGCTGGCTCCCGCGCGCCGCGGGCGCCGTGCACGGCTCGCGCCTCGTGCCGTCGGTGCGCGACGCCGCCGCCCGCATCATGATCTCCCGCGCCGGGCACGCCGAGGTCGCCGACGTCGACGTGGACCGCGAGCTGCTCTGGGACGTGCCGGAGGGGCGCAGCCTCGACGGCGGCATCTACGCCTGGCTCGCGGGCGAGGCCTCCGCGATCAAGTCGCTGCGCCGCTACCTCGTGGGCGAGGCCGGCCTCGACCGGCGCCGCGTCGCGTTCATGGGCTACTGGCGCCTCGGCCGCGCCGAACTGGGCTGAGGTGGGGCCGACGTCCGCGGTCGCGGCTGCGTCGGGCGCCGGCACGAGCGGAGCGGATGCCCGAGGTCGGGCGCCCGGCCGCGGCCGCCGCACGCTCGCCGTGGCCGCATCCGTCGCCCTGCTCCTGCTCGTCGTGGGCGCGAGCCTCGCGTTCGGGGTGCGCCAGATCGACCTCGGAGTGGTCTGGCAGTCGCTCGTCGCCCCCGTGGACGGCGACGCCGACCACCGCGTGGTGCTCGAGCTGCGCGTGCCGCGCACCCTCGTCGGCCTGCTCGCGGGCGCCGCGCTCGGCCTCGCGGGCACGCTGATCCAGGGCGTGACGCGCAACCCGATCGCCGACCCCGGCCTGCTCGGCGTGAACTCCGGCGCATCGCTGGCGGTCGTGATCGCGATCGCCGCGTTCGGGGTGGTCGATCCGCTGGGGTACATCTGGTTCGCGTTCGCCGGCGCCGCCGCGGCCGCCACGATCGTCTTCGCGATCGGGCACGGGCAGCCGGTGCGCCTCGCACTCGTCGGCGCGGCCCTCACCTCCCTGCTCACGCCGCTCATCACGGTCGTGCTCCTGCGCGATGCCGAGACCTTCAACCAGTACCGGTTCTGGGCGGTCGGCTCGCTCACGGGCCGCGGGCTCGAGACCGTGCAGGTGCTCTGGCCGTTCCTGCTGGTCGGCGGCGTGCTCGCGGTGCTGCTCGCGCACCGCATGAACCTGCTCGCGCTCGGCGACGACGTCGCGCGGGGGCTCGGGCAGCGCGTCGGCACGACGCGCGCGCTCTCGGGCGCGGCGATCGTGCTGCTCTGCGGCACGGCCACCGCGCTCGTCGGCCCGATCGCGCTGGTGGGCCTCGTCGTACCGCACGCCGCGCGGCGCCTGGTCGGCAGCGACTACCGCTGGATCATCGGGATCTCGCTCGCGCTCGGCCCCGCGCTGCTGCTCGCCGCCGACGTGATCGGCCGGCTCGTGGTCAGCCCCGGCGAGCTCGAGGCCGGGGTGGTCGCCGCCTTCATCGGGGCGCCCGTGCTCATCGCGGTCGCGCGCGGCCGTCGCGTGGCGGGGGTGTGAGGCCCGTGGCATCCGATCGACTCACCGCGCCCGCCCCGACCGGCTCCGGCACCGGCGCCCTCCTGCGCGCCGAGCGTGCGCGCCGTGCCCGTCGCCGCGCCTGGGTGCTCGCCGGCGCGGTCCTCGTGATCGTCGTCACCGCCGTCCTCGGCCTCCTGCTCGGCGCGGCCGACCTCGACCCCGCCACGGTGCTGCTCGCCCTCTTCGGCGCGGGGGAGCCTGGTGACGTCTTCGTCGTGCACCGCCTCCGCCTGCCGCGCATCCTCGCCGCCGTCGTCGCGGGCGTCGCGTTCGCGCTGGCCGGGGCGATCTTCCAGTCGGTGCTGCGCAATCCGCTGGCGAGCCCCGACATCCTGGGCATCGCGAGCGGGGCGAGCCTCGGCGCGGTCTGGGCGATCCTCGGGCTCGGCATCACCGGCGCGGCGGTCGCGCCGTTCGCGTTCACCGGCGCGCTCGCCGTGGCCGTCGCGATCTGGCTGCTGGCCTGGCGACAGGGCCTGCACGGCATCCGCTTCGTGCTGGTCGGCGTCGGCATGGCGTACCTCTGCGGATCGATGCTCGCCTGGCTGCTCGCGCGCGCCGACGTGCGCGACGCGCAGTCGGCGCTCGTGTGGACCGTCGGGAGCCTTGCCGACGTGCGCGGCGAGTCGCTCGCGACGCTCGCGATCGGCGTCGGCGCGCTCACCGCGCTCGTCGTGCTCGCCGGTCGCTCGGTCGGGGTGCTCGCCCTGGGCGACGACCACGCGCGCGCCCTCGGCGTCGCCGCCGACCGCGCGCGCGTGGTGCTGCTGCTGCTCGCGGTCGGGCTCGTCGCCGTGGCGACCTCGGTCGCGGGCCCGATCGCGTTCGTCGCGCTGGTCGCGCCGGCGATCGCGCGGAGCCTCCTGCGCGACGGCTCGGCGGCGCTCGTCGCCTCGGCCGCCTGCGGTGCGGCGCTGACCCTCGCTGCCGACGTCATCGGCCAGCACGCGCTGCCCGGCGGGAGCGCCCCCGTCGGCATCGTCACCGGCATCGTCGGCGCGCCGTACCTGTTGTGGCTGCTCGCCACCGGAAGGAGGAGCCGCGCATGACCGCGCCACTCGCATCGGAGCCCGCCTCGGCGACCGGCGACGCGCTCGTCGCCGAGGGCGTCAGCCTCGGCTACGACGGCCGACGCGTGATCGACGCGCTCGACCTCGCCCTGCCCGCGGGCGTGATCACGGCGATCGTGGGCCCGAACGCGTGCGGCAAGTCCACGCTGCTGCGCGGCCTCGCCCGGCTGCATCCGCTCGAGGAGGGCAGCGTCCGCCTCGGCGACCGCGACCTCCGCCGGATGTCGCGTCGCGACGTCGCCCGGCTCGTGGGCGTGCTCCCGCAGACCTCGATCGCGCCCGAGGGCGTGCGCGTGGCCGACCTCGTCGGCCGCGGGCGCCACCCCCACCAGGGCTGGTTCGGCCGGCACACGAGCGACGATGCGGCGGCGGTGTCGCGTGCGCTGGACGCCACCGGCATCGCCGACCTCGCCGATCGCCCGCTCGAGGAGCTCTCGGGCGGGCAGCGCCAGCGGGCCTGGATCGCGATGGTGCTCGCCCAGGAGACCGGCGTGGTGCTGCTCGACGAGCCCACGACGTTCCTCGACGTCGCCCACCAGCTCGAGCTGCTCGACCTGCTCACCCAGCTGAACCGCGAGCGCGGCACGACCGTCGTGATGGTGCTGCACGACCTCAACCTGGCCGCGCGGTACGCCGACCACCTGGTCGTGATGGGCGCCGGGCGCGTGATCGCGGAGGGCGCGCCCGCGGGCGTGCTGACGGCCGCGACCGTGCGCGACGCGTTCGGGCTCGAGTCCCGGGTGATCGCCGACCCCGTGGCAGGCAGCCCCATGGTCGTGCCGGTCGGGCGCTACCACGGCACCCTCGCCGGCGACGCGGGCTGAGCGCGCGGGCGGCGAGCGGGTGGCATCCCTCGGATAGTTAGGTTAGCCTTCCCTTACATCTCTTCGATCCTGCAAGGAGCACCAGTGCGTCTTCGACGTTCCCTCGCTGTCGCGGCCATCGCCGCCACCGCCCTCGCCCTCACCGCCTGCGCCTCCGGCTCGGGCGACGACACGGATGCCGCGGACGACGCCGCCGGCACCGGCGAGTTCCCCGTCACCCTCACCCACGCGCTCGGCGAGACCGAGATCGCCGAGGCTCCCGAGCGGGTCGCGACCTGGGGCTGGGGCTCGACCGAGGCGGCCATCGCGCTCGGCGTGTACCCCGTCGCCGTCGCCGAGCAGCCGTGGACCGTCGGCGAGGACGCGCTCCTGCCGTGGGTCGAGGAGGCCTACGACGAGGCCGGCGTCGAGCACCCGGCGATCCTCGACGACGCCGAGGGCGGCGCGACCGTGCCCTACGAGGAGTTCGTCGACGCGGCGCCCGACCTGATCCTCGCCCCGTACTCGGGCCTGACCCAGGAGCAGTACGACCTGCTCAACGAGATCGCCCCGGTCGTCGCCTACCCCGACGCGCCGTGGACCACCCCGTGGGACGAGGAGATCCGCATCGTCGCCGAGGCGCTCGGCCGCCCGGCCGACGGCGACGCGGTGCTCGCGGGCATCGACGAGTACTTCGCCACCACGGCCGAGGAGCACCCCGACTTCGCCGGCACCACGGTCGCGAACGTCTGGGACGGCGACGGCTTCGTCTACGTCTACACGGCCGCCGACGCGCGCGTCGACGTGCTCACCGACATCGGCTTCGAGATCGCCCCGAGCGTGACCGAGCTCGACACCTCCGACGGCGGCTTCTACTACGAGCTGAGCTACGAGGAGCTCGACAAGCTCGACGCCGACGTGATCGTCAGCTACCACAGCACCG
The DNA here is from genome assembly GCF_027925245.1 of Agromyces rhizosphaerae. Classification (NCBI taxonomy): domain Bacteria; kingdom Bacillati; phylum Actinomycetota; class Actinomycetes; order Micrococcales; family Microbacteriaceae; genus Agromyces; species Agromyces rhizosphaerae. The sequence goes on along the minus strand of NZ_BSDP01000001.1, from coordinate 264,853 downwards.
AGGACGAGGCCGCCGCCTTCCTCGAGAAGTCCGAGCTGCAGGCGATCCCGGCGGTCGCCGCCGGCCGCGTGGCGCAGGTCTTCGACCCGGTGAAGGTCTCGGCCGTCTCGCCCCCCACCGCGCTCAGCGTGACCTGGTCGGGCGGCATGCCCGAGCTGGTCGAGTCGCTGCAGGCGGCGCTCGACTGACGCCGACGCGTCCCGGTCCACGGCCGGGCGGATGCCTCCCGCAGGCGCCGCCCGGCCGTCGCCGTATCCGGCGGCGCCGTCAGCTCGCCGTGCGGCCGGAGGCCGGCCGCCACCGGCGCTTCACGTAGCCGCCGTCCTCCAGGCCCGCCTCGATCTCGAACCGGTTCCTGAGCGGGTCGCGCCCCGACAGCAGGTACAGGAACGGGAAGAGCATCCCGTAGCGCCGCCACTGCGCCACGTGCACGCGCTCGTGCCGCAGCACGGGCTCGGAGACGTTCTCGTTCGTGAGGTAGCAGGCGCCCACGCACGAGCCGCCGCGACCGAAGGTCCACTTGGGCATGCCGCGGAAGACGATGAGGCCGCCCTCCTTCTCGACCCGCCCGGTGCTCCAGAGGAAGCCCCAGGCGAGCCCGACGAGGTGCGCGTACCAGAAACCCGCTCGGCTGACCGGGGAGTCGAGCAGCACGCGGCGGATCATGCCGCGCCCTCGTGGCCGGGGCGGCCGTAGCCCTCGAGCAGGCGCAGCCACACCTCGCTGATCGTCGGGAACGCCGGCACCGCGTGCCAGAGCCGCTCGATCGGCACCTCGCCGACCACCGCGATCGTCGCGGCGTGCAGGAGCTCGGCGACGTCCTGCCCGACGAAGGTGGCGCCGACGACGACCCGGCGGTCCTCGTCGACGACCAGGTTCGCGCGGCCCTCGTACCCGTCGGCGCGATCGGTGGCGCCGGCGACCCAGCCGAGGTCGTAGTCGACGACACGGGTGCGGATGCCCCGGCGCGCCGCCTCCGCCGCGGTGAGGCCGACCATGGCGGCCTCGGGCTCGGTGAACGCGACGCGGGGCACGGCGGCGTGGTCGGCCGTCGCGACGTGCGCCCCCCAGGGCGCGTCGTCGACCGGTGCACCCGCGGCGCGTGCCGCGATCGCGTCGCCCGCGGCGCGCGCCTGGTACTTGCCCTGGTGGGTGAACAGCGCGCGGCCGGTCACGTCGCCGGCGGCGTAGAGCCAGCCGAGCCCGTCGGCGCGCACCCGCATGGTGTCGTCCACGTCGATCCAGTCCCCGGGGGCCAGCCCGACCGTCTCGAGCCCGACGTCCTCGGAGCCCGCACGGCGGCCGGTCGCGACGAGCACCTCGTCGGCGACGACCTCGGCACCCCCGGGCAGCGCGAGCACGACGGCGTCGACCGCGTCGCGACGGACGGCGTCGGGCGAGCAGTCGGTGCGGACGTCGACGCCCAGTGAGCGGAGCCCCGCGGTCACCAGCTCGCCCGCGAACGGCTCGAACTTCGACAGGATCCCGCTCCGTGTCAGCAGCGTGACCTCGGACCCGAGCGAGGCCCAGGCGGCGGCGAGCTCGCACCCGACGACGCCGCCGCCGATGATCGCGAGGCGCTCCGGCACCCGCTCCGCACTCGTCGCCTCGCGGCTCGTCCACGGCCGCGCGAGCGCGAGGCCGTCGATGTCGGGCAGCCTCGGCGTCGAGCCGGTCGCGACGACCACGGCGTGACGCGCCTCGAGCAGGGCCTCGTCGCCCCCGGGGGCCGTGACCCGTACCCGTCGTTCGCCGGCGAGCACTCCGTGCCCGCGCACGAGCGTCGCGCCGATCCCGTCGAGCCAGCGGATCTGGCCGGTGTCGTCCCAGTCGCCCACCCGCGCATCGCGGCGGGCGAGCACCGCGTCGGCATCGAGCCCGCCGGTGACCGCCTCGGCAGCGCCCGGCACGCGCTGCGCCGCCCGGAGCGCGGCGCCCGAGCGGAGCAGCGTCTTCGACGGCTCGCAGGCCCAGTACGAGCACTCGCCGCCCACCAGCTCGTGCTCGACCACGATCGCCTCGAGCCCGCCCGCGATCGCACGGTCGACCACGTTCTCGCCGACGGCGCCCGCGCCGATCACGATGACGTCGGTGATCGTGGTCTCCATGCGGCTCCTCCCGGGTTGGCGGGTCGTCGACAGGGCTGCGCGCGACACGCCTCAGGCGGCCAGTGCCCCGATGAGTCGCAGGATCGTCGGCAGGTCGTCGCCGGCCGAGACGGGATCCGCCGGGGCGAACCCCGCCACCGTCGCGCCGGCGAGCGGGAAGCGGGCCAGGACCGCCCGGAGCAGGGCCGCCACCTCGGCGGGCGACGCGCCGAACGGCACCGCATCGGCGACGCCTCCGAACGACGCCGGGTCGAGCACGTCGAGGTCGACATGCACGTAGAGGCGCTCGACGTCCGCCCTGGCGAACGCGTCGATCACGTCGTCGGGGCGTGAGAGGCCCGCGACCCCGACCGCCGTGATGCCGGACTCCTCGAGTGCGACGACCTCCGCGTCGTCCAGGTCGCGTGCGCCGCCGAGCACGACGCGCTCGGCCGCCACGGCGACGTCGGGTGCGAGCGCGAGGCCGTCGGCGCCCTCACCGAGCACGGCGCGCAGCGTCATCCCGCCGAACGCCCCGGACGGCGAGGTCTCGGGCGTGTGCAGGTCGGCGTGCGCGTCGAGCCAGAGCACCCCGAGTCGGTCGCCGTGCGTCGCCGCCGCGTGCCCGATCGCCCCGATGCTGCTGCCGCAGTCGCCGCCCACGACGATCGCGGGCCCGGTGGCCTCGCGGAGGGCCTCCTCGACCCGCTCTCGCACGTGCACGAGCGACGTGAGTCGCTTCACCCCGCTGCCGAGCGCATCGCCCGCGCCGGTCGGCACGTCGACCCAGTGCGTCGCCGATGCGGGGAGGTCGCCGCGGATCGCCTCCGCACCGTCGACCAGTTGCAGGGCACGCGCGCTCACGGAGCCCTGCCAGAGGGGCACCACCAGGAAGGTCGCCGGCACGCGCGCCTACCGCGTCCGCACCGGTGCGGACACCGCACGCGCTCGTACTCGCGACATCGTCGCCACCTTCCCGGATTCGTCTGAGGCGAGTCTAGGCACGGCCGATCACGGCCGTCCACCGCGCTCAGCCCTCGCCGACCTCGGCGACCTCGTCGAGCAGCGCGCGGCGCACGCGACGTCCGGCGAGCACCGATGCGCCGGCGAGCACGGGCGCCTCGACGACCGCGCTCGCGACGACCTCCGGGTACCAGCGGCTCGTTGCGCGGATGCGCTCCTGCACGGCCGCCGCCAGGTCTGCGCCGCCGGCCGCCGCCGTGGGCCCGCCCAGCACGAGCGCAGCCGGGTCGAGCACCGCGAGGACCGGCAGCGCCGCCAGCGCGACGCGCTCCGCGAGTTCGCGGAGGACGGCGTCCCGGGCGGGGGAGTCCGCCAGGCCCGCGAGGGCGTCGCCGTCCGGTTCGAGGCCGTGTGCGCGCGCGAGGCGCGCCACCGCACCGGCGCCCACGAGGTCCTGCACGGTCCGCGCGTCCGGGTCGATCCCCACTGCCGTCGCGGGCGCGGGCAGGAAGCCGATCTCGCCCGCGCCGCCGAAGCTCCCGCGGTGCAGCTCGCCGGCGGCGTCGAAGGCGGCGCCGACTCCGTTGCCGAGCCAGAGGAGCGCGAACGCGTCCGAGCGCTCGCCCAGCGCGCGCTCCGCGAGCGCGGCGAGGTCGACGTCGTTCTCGATCAGCACCTCGCGGTCGAGCGCTCGCTCGAGCGCGGCGTGGAGCCCGGTCGTCGGCCAGCCGGGCAGCGTCTCGCTGAACAGTGCGCCATCGCGCCCCGGGTCGACGTACCCGGGGATGCCGATGCACACCGTCCGCACGGCCGCCGCGTCGGCGCTCGCCGCCGCGCACGCGGCCGCGATGGCGTGCCGCAACTCGCCGACCGCATCCCGGGCCCCCGGGTCGGCCGGGAGGTCGTGGCGAACCAGCGGGTGCTCGGTGCCCGCGGCGTCGACCACTCGCGCTCGCAGCTCGCGGGCGTCGAGGTCGACGGCGACGCCGAGGCTGCGATCGAGCCTCGCCGCGTACACGACGGCGCTCGGCCCTGCGGAGCGAGAGACGCGGCCGCGCTCCTCGATGAACCCGCCTGCGATGAGGCGCTGCATGATCAGCGACGCCGTGGGCTTCGAGACGCCCACCAGCTCGCAGATGCGCTGCCGGGTGAGCGGGCCGTGCTCGAGGAGCACCGACAGGCCGGCCCGGTCGTTGACCGCGCCGAGCCAGGCCGGCGTGCCCTTGGCAGTCGCGTCGGTCATGCGCGCCTCCCCCCGAATCCCCGCGCCTCCGCGCGGCGCATGCTCAGTGGAGCATATCGAGCGAGCGCGTCAGTCGACGCGCACCGGCTCGGCCGGGCCGGTCGCGGCGAGCACCGCGGTCCCGTCGGCGAGGTGCACGAGCACGCGCACGCGCACCTCGGTTGCGGCCGCGATCGCCTCGGCTCCGCAGCGCACCGGCACGGTCTCGATGTCGAACGAGGCGGTCCCGCCGGCGTCGAGGTCGAGCGGTGCGGCGTCCGCGACGCCCGCCGCGATCAGCTCGCCGTCGGCGCCGAGCAGTTCCACGCGCAGCTCCGCCTCGCCCGCGAGCAGGGCGTCGGCGTCGTTGCGCAGCTCGACCTCGCCCACCACGACGGGCGCGTCGGAGTCGAGCGCGTCCGAGAGCGCACCGGACACGACGAGGTCCGGCGCAGGTCCGACGGCGTCCGCGCCGCACGCGTCGACCGCCGCCTCGCTCGCACCGGACTCGTCCGCGGCGAGCAGGTCCTCGCCGCCCGCCGACTCCTCCTCGGCGCGCTCGTCGGGCGCGCTCGCGGCGATCGTGCCGTCGCCGGAACCCGGCAGGGTCGCCCACACGACGCCCCCGAGCGCCGAGACGGCGAGCACGCCCGCCGCCCCGGCGGCCCAGCCGCGCCGCCGGGCCCGGCGGATGCCCTCGCCCCGCGCCGCGACCGCGTCGGCATCGATGGCGGGCGCACCGGCATCCGCGGCACCCCGCCGCAGCGCCTCGCGCAGCTGGTCCTCGCGGCCTCCGCCGCCCGTCGTCCGGCTCATGCACCCGCCCCCCGTCGTCCGTGCGCGTCGCCGGCTCCCGCGAGCGGCGCCGCGGTGCGCAGGTCGGCGCGGCGCACGCCCGCCGCCGCGGCGGCGGGGTCCAGCGCGGCGAACAGCGCATCCAGCCCGTCGGAGAGGTAGCGCTTCACCGATCCCGGTCGCAGGCCGAGCACCCGGGCGATGTCGTCGACCGTGCGGTCCTCGTAGTACCGCAGCACGAGGCACGCGCGCTGCCGCGGCGCCAGGTCGCCGAGGCGTCGCAGCAGGTCGAGGCGCTCGTCCGAGGCATCCGTGTCGGACTCGTGCACCACCGGCTCGGCGACGAGGTGGCGGATGCGGCGCCAGCGTCCGCCCCGCCGCTGCCCGTCGATCACCGCGTTCGCGATGGTGCGGCGCACGTACGCCTCGACGCGCTGCGGGTCGACGCCGCGGCCGGGCCTGGCCCAGGCGCGGGCGAGCGACTCCTGCACGATGTCGGCCGCGTCCTCCTCGTCCCCGCAGACCAGCACCGCGAAGCGCGTGAGCGCCGCCCCGCGTCGCGCGACGAGGTCCTCGACGGCCTCCTGCCATCCGCCCGCCATCGTCACCTCCGCCGCGTCCGCCCGGTCACGGGCACGCTGCCCGTCACTGTACGAGACGAACGTCGGCGCCGGAACGTTGTGCCCGGTGCACTCACTCGCGGCCGCGGTGCCACCCGTGCTCGCCCACCAGCGGGACGAACCGCACCGACTCGAGCCGTTCGATCTCCGGCTCGCCGTCGGGGGAGCGCGTGATCCGCACGAGGTGCTGGCCCCCGGTGCCGTGCTCGAGCGGCATCACGATGCGTCCGCCGTCGGCGAGCTGCTCGAGCCAGGGGAGCGGCACGTCGGGTCCGGCCGCGGCGGCGACGATCGCGTCGTACGGGGCGTGCTCGGGTGAGCCGAGCGTGCCGTCGCCCGTGACGACGTGCACGTTCGACGCGCCCGTCGCGGCGAGCGCGTCGGCGGCGCCGGCGGCGAGACCGGGCACCCGTTCGATGCTCCACACCTCCCCGGCGAGCCGGCCGAGCACCGCGGCCGCGTACCCCGAGCCGGTGCCGACGTCGAGCACGCGATCGCCGGGTCGGATGCGCGCCGCCTGCGCGGTCAGCGCGACGACGTAGGGCTGCGAGATGGTCTGCCCGTCGCCGATCGGCAGCGGGTGGTCGGCATAGGCCTCGTCGCGGAGCCGGGCGGGCAGGAAGGCCTCGCGCGGCACGGCGCGCATGGCGGCGAGGACCGCAGGATCACGGATGCCGCGCGGCTCGAGGTGCCACGCGATCATGTCCTCGCGATCCGCGCTGCGATCTCTCACGCCACTGGTGCCCCCGGAGGGATTCGAACCCCCGACCTACGGTACCGGAAACCGGCGCTCTATCCCCTGAGCTACGGAGGCGCACCGGAAGAGACTACCACCCCCGGATGGGCGGTCCGACCGCTCAGCCGGCGCCGAGATTGGCGAGCATCGACTCCATCAGCGGCTGCGCGTCACCGGGCTCGAAGAAGGCCTGCGAGGACGCGGTGATCCAGTACCCGTCGGCGAACGCCTGGGCGGTCCCGGTGCCCGCGACGAGCCCGTAGTAGCCCTCCACCTCGGGCGGCGTGCCGTAGGTCGGCACGGCCTGGCCGGCGAGCACGGCGTCGTTGAGGCGCTCCTCCATCGTGTCGTCCACCGGCCGGGCGACCGAGACCTCGATGGTCTCGCCGCTGGACTGGTTGAGCCAGCCGCACGCGACCCCGCCGATCGATGCGGCGAAGACCGCGGGCTCACCCGTGGGCGCGTAGCCGGGGTCGGTGCCGTAGTTCGGGTTGAACGCGTACATCTGGTCGAGCGTGAGCAGCTCGTCGCAGGCGACGTCGACCGGCTCGCCCGTCGGCGTGGGGGTGGGGGTCGGCGTCGCCGCATCCGTCTCCGCCGGGGTCTCGGTGGGCGCGGTCGTCTCCGCCGCGGTCGGGGTCGGCGAGGCGGCCGGCTCCTCGGGCGCGCACGCGGCCAGCCCCACGACGATCGCCGCCGTGGCGACCGTCACGGCGAGCAGGCGGAGGGGTCGGGCGAGCGGGGTCGGGCGCGCGGGCATGGAGCGACTGTATCAACGGCGAGGGTAGGATTTGCGGGTGACTCCCGCAGATCTCCAGACCTCCCTGCACGCCCTCGCGACGGCCCTCGTCGAGCGCCGACGCGAGCAGGGCGACGAGGTCTCGATCGAGCTGTCACCGGCCGACGTCGTCATCGAGCGCCCGAAGCTGCGCGAGCACGGCGACTGGGCCTCGAGCATCGCCCTTCGTCTCGCGAAGCCGCTCGGCACGCCGCCGCGGAAGATCGCCGACGAGCTCGCCGCGGGCCTCGGCGAGGTGCCCGGCGTCGCGAGCGTCGAGGTCGCCGGCCCCGGCTTCATCAACGTGCGCCTCGAGGCGGGCGCGGCGGGTGCGCTCGCGCGCACGATCGTCGAGGCGGGCGGCGCCTACGGCAGCGGCGACTCGCTCGCCGGCCGAGTCGTGAACCTCGAGTTCGTCTCGGCGAACCCGACCGGACCGCTGCACATGGGCCACACCCGCTGGGCGGCCCTCGGCGACTCGCTCGGCCGCGTGCTGCGCGCCGCGGGGGCCCGGGTGGCGACCGAGTTCTACATCAACGACGCGGGCAACCAGATGGACCGGTTCGCGGCATCCGTGCTCGCCGCCGCCACCGGCGCGCCGGCTCCCGAGGGCGGCTACTCGGGCCCCTACATCGACGACCTCGCCCGGCAGGTGCTCGAGGAGCACCCCGGGCTCGAGGGCCTGCCCGCGGACGAGCAGCTCGTCACCGCGCGCGAGACCGCGTACCGCATCCAGCTCGACGAGATCCGTGCGTCGCTCGAGCGCTTCAACGTGCACTTCGACGTGTGGTTCTCCGAGCGCGCGCTCCATGCGCCGGGGGAGGGCGGCCGCAGCGCCATCGACCTCGCCGTCGACCGGCTGCGCGAGCAGGGCCACGTCTTCGATGAGGACGGCGCCGTCTGGGTGCGCACGACCGACTTCGGCGACGACAAGGACCGCGTCATCCGCCGCGCGAACGGCGTGTACACCTACTTCGCCGCCGACGCCGCGTACTACCTCGACAAGGGCGACCGCGGCTTCGAGCACAAGATCTACCTGCTCGGCGCCGACCACCACGGCTACGTGCACCGGCTGAAGGCGCTCGCGGGCGCGGCGGGCGACGACCCCGAGCGCGACATCGAGGTGCTCATCGGCCAGCTCGTGAGCGTCAACGGCGCCCGGCTGTCCAAGCGCGCCGGCAACATCATCGAGCTCGACGACCTGCAGGCCTGGCTCGGCACGGACGCGCTGCGGTACACGCTCGCCCGGTCGCCCGCCGACTCGCCGCTGGCCATCGACCCCGAGCAGCTGCAGCGCCGCACGAACGACAACCCCGTCTTCTACGTGCAGTACGCGCACGCGCGCACCGCGGCCGTGGCCCGCAACGCGGCATCCGTCGGCGTCGACCGCTCGACGTTCGTGCCCGAGCTGCTCGAGCACGAGTCGGAGTCGGCGCTGCTCGGTGCGCTGCAGGAGTTCCCGCGCATCGTGGCCCAGGCCGCGGAGCTGCGGGAGCCGCACCGCATCGCGCGCTACATCGAGGAGCTCGCGGGCCTGTTCCACCGCTGGTACGACAACTGCCGCGTGCTGCCCCTGGGCGATGAGCCGGTCGGCGACCTGCAGCGCACCCGACTCTGGCTGAACGACGCCACGGGCGTGGTGCTCCGCAACGGCCTCGGCCTGCTCGGCGTCTCGGCTCCCGAACGGATGTGACATGAGCGACGACGGGCAGGGGGCGCACGGCCCCGGCGACACGCGTCCCTACGGCGACGACGAGCTGCAGGGGCGGGCGGATGCCTCGGACACCCTGCCGATCCCGCCGCTGCAGCAGGCGGATGCCGCGCCCGAGCGCCGACCGCGTCGCGGACTGCTCATCGGCGCCATCGTGGCCGCGTCGCTGCTGGTGCTCGCGATCGCGACGGTCGTGACCGACGTCTGGCTGCGCGGCGCGAGCGAGCGGCAGGTCGCCGCCCAGGTCGAGCAGGAGCTGCCCGAGGGCGTGACGGGCGACGTCGACGTGACGATCGGCGGGGCGAGCATGCTCTGGCAGCTCTTCGTCGGCCGGTTCGACCGCGTGCAGGTGAGCGCGCCGGAGCTCGACGTGAACGGCGCGGTGCTCGACGTCGAGGTCGTGCTCGAGGGCACGCCGCGCGACCGGACGCGTACCACCGACCGCGCCACGGCGACCGTCGCCCTGAGCGAGGAGGCGGTCTCGGAGCTCATCCCGATCCCGGGCGTGGGCGACGGTCTCCGCTTCGAGGACGGCCTGGTGGCGTACACGGGCACGATCGAGATCCTCGGCTTCCCGATCGAGTACCGGGCCGACGCGACGATCGAGGCGGACGGCGACACGGTGCTGATCAGCCCCGAATCGGTGCGCATCGTCGGCGGCGCGGCCGAGTTCCTCCTCGGCGGGATCACCGAGGAACTGCTGCGGATCGACCCGATCCCGGTCTGCGTCGCGCAGTTCCTCCCCGACGGGGCCGAGGTCGACGAACTCACCTGGGAGGGCGGGGTCGTCACGCTCGTGCTCGAGGCCGAGGACATCGTGCTCGACGAGGCACTGCTGGAGCGCACCGGCTCCTGCGGCTGACCCCGCCGGCGCGGGAGTGACGGCGGATGTCACGCGATTGGCCGCCGCAGAGGCACCCCGATAACATGGGGTCGCCTGCCCGGCTCCGCCGGCGCATCCCCTTGCAGGCCGGCTTCAGGAACCAATCCGGGTTCGCTCGCCGCGCAGCGATCCACCGTTCCGCACCCCGTGAGGTTCCCATCGTGGCCACCGACGTCATCGCCCCGGCGTGGTTGCGCGTCCCGAACGACGCGAACGCGCTCGACGCGCGCGTGTGGCCCGCCTCCGCGCACCGCGACGATGCGGGCGAGCTCGTGGTGGGCGGCGTCGCCGCGACCGACCTCGCGGCCCGCTACGGCACCCCGCTCTACGTGCTCGACGAGGCCGACGTGCGCGCCCGCGCCGCGGCCGCCCTCGAGGCGTTCGGCTCCGAGGCACGCGCCGCCGGGTCCGACGCGCACGTCTACTACGCCGGCAAGGCCTTCCTCTCGGCCGAGGTCGCGCGCTGGGTCGTCGAGGCGGGCCTGCGCATCGACGTGGCCAGCGGGGGAGAGCTCGCCGTGGCGCTCGCCGCGGGCGTGCCCGCCGCCGCCATCGGCTTCCACGGCAACAACAAGTCCGACGCCGAGATCGCGCGAGCGGTCTCGGCGGGTGTCGGCTCGATCGTGCTCGACGGGCGCGCGGAGGTCGACCGCGTCGCCGACGCCGCCGAGCGAGCCGGCGTGGTGCAGGCGGTGCGCCTGCGCGTGAACAGCGGCGTGCACGCGCACACCCACGAGTTCCTCGCGACCGCGCACGACGACCAGAAGTTCGGCGTGCCGCTCGCCGACGCACCCGGGGTGGTGGCCGCCATCCGCGGCCGCGACTCGCTCCGACTGCTCGGCCTGCACTGCCACATCGGCTCGCAGATCTTCGATGCCGGCGGGTTCGCCGAGTCGGCCGAGCGCCTCCTCGCGGTGCACGCGGAGCTGCTCGCGGGCGGCGACGTGCCCGAGCTGAACCTCGGCGGCGGCTTCGGCATCGCCTACACCAGCGCCGACGACCCGACGCCCGTCGACGAGCTCGCGCGCGGCATCGTCGCCGCGGTCGCCGAGCGGTGCGCCGCCCTCGGCATCCCGGTGCCGGTGCTCGCGTTCGAGCCCGGCCGCTCGATCGTCGGGCCGCCCGGCATCTCCCTGTACGAGGTCGGCACCATCAAGGACGTCCCGGTCTCCGGGGGCATCCGCCGCTACGTCGCGGTCGACGGCGGCATGAGCGACAACGCCCGTCCGGCGCTCTACGGCGCCGACTACACCGTGCGACTGGCATCGCGGGCATCCGACGCCGCGCCGGTGCTCGTGCGCCTCGCGGGCAAGCACTGCGAGTCGGGCGACATCCTCGTCGACGCCGACTACCTGCCCGGGGACGTGCGCCCCGGCGACCTGGTCGCGGTCGCCGCGACCGGGGCCTACTGCTGGGCGCTCTCCAGCAACTACAACCTGCTCGCCCGCCCGGCCGTCGTGGCCGTGACCGATGGCGAGGCACGGGTCATCGTGCGCGGCGAGACCGAGGCGGACCTCCTCGCGCGCGATGCCGGAATCATGGAAGGCCGCTGACACGGATGAGGATCGCATGATCGAATACCGTTCCCTGCGCGTCGCCCTGCTGGGCGGCGGCACGGTGGGCTCGCAGGTCGCGAGGCTGCTGCTCGAACACGCCGACGAGCTCGCCGCGCGCGCGGGAGCACGCATCGAGCTGACCGGCATCGCGGTGCGCGACGTCGACGCGAAGCGCGACGTCGACCTGCCGCACGAGCTGTTCACGACCGATGCCGAGTCGCTGATCCTCGGGGCCGACATCGTGGTCGAGCTCATCGGCGGGCTCGAGCCGGCGCGAACGCTCGTGCTGCAGGCGATCAACTCGGGCGCCGACGTGGTCACCGCCAACAAGGCGCTGCTCGCCACCCACGGGCCGGAGCTGTTCGAGGCGGCCGAGCAGGTGGGCGCGCAGCTCGCCTACGAGGCCGCCGTGGGCGGGGCGATCCCGATCATCCGGCCGCTCCGCGACAGCATGGCCGGCGACACGGTCGACCGCATCCTCGGCATCGTCAACGGCACGACGAACTACATCCTCGACCGCATGGACACCACGGGCGACAGCCTGGAGTCGGCGCTCGCCGCGGCGACCGCGCTCGGCTACGCCGAGGCCGACCCGACCGCCGACATCGAGGGCTATGACGCCGCGCAGAAGGCCGCGATCCTCGCGAGCCTGGCGTTCCACACGCTGGTGCCCGTCGAGCAGGTGCACCGCGAGGGCATCACGGGCGTGACCGCCGCGCAGGTCGAGTCGGCGAGGAAGGCCGGCTACGTCGTCAAGCTGCTCGCGATCTGCGAGCGCCTGCGCGACCCCGACACGGGCGACGAGGCCGTCTCGGCCCGCGTGTACCCCGCGATGGTCGACCGCGCGCACCCGCTCGCCGCCGTGCACGGGGCGAACAACGCGGTCTTCGTCGAGGCATCCGCCGCCGGCGACCTCATGTTCTACGGCGCGGGCGCCGGTGGCGCCGAGACCGCGTCGGCCGTGCTCGGCGACCTGGTCGCGGTGGTGCGACGGCACGTCGCGGGCGGCCCCGGCATCGCCGAGTCGACCCACGCCGAGTTGCCGGTGCTCGACATCGGCCAGGTCACGACCCGCTACGCGGTCACCATCGAGGTGCTCGACCAGCCGGGCGTGCTCGCCGCGATCGCGCAGATCTTCGCCGCGCACGGCGTCTCCGTCGAGCAGCTCGAGCAGACGCTGAGCGACGATGCCGGGCGGGCTACCCTTGTGATCGGCACCCACGAGGCACGCGAGTCCTCCCTGGCCGACACCGTCGCGGCGCTCGCCGCAGATCCCGTGGTCGATCAGGTCACGTCCGTCCTCCGAGTCGAAGGAGCATAGTGGAACAGCCCACTCCGAAGCCGTACTCCCGCCAGTGGCGCGGGGTCATCCGCGAGTACGCGGACCGGCTCGACGTCTCGGATGCCACCCCCATCGTCACCCTCGGCGAGGGCGGGACCCCGCTCATCCCCGCGCGGGCGCTCTCGGACCGCACCGGTGCCAACGTCTTCGTCAAGTTCGAGGGCATGAACCCGACCGGCTCGTTCAAGGACCGCGGCATGACCATGGCCGTCTCCAAGGCGGTCGAGCACGGCGCGAAGGTCGTCATCTGCGCGTCGACCGGCAACACCTCGGCCAGCGCGGCCGCCTACGCCACGCACGCGGGCATCCAGTCGGCGGTGCTCGTGCCCGAGGGCAAGATCGCCATGGGCAAGCTCGCGCAGGCGATCGCGCACGGCGCGGAGCTGCTGCAGGTGCAGGGCAACTTCGACGACTGCCTCGACATCGCGCGCGACCTCTCGGCGAACTACCCGGTGCACCTGGTCAACTCGGTGAACAACGACCGCATCGAGGGGCAGAAGACGGCCGCGTTCGAGGTCGTCGAGGCGCTCGGCGACGCGCCCGACATCCACATCGTCCCGGTCGGCAACGCGGGCAACTACACCGCGTACCACCGCGGCTACCGCGAGGAGGTCGACCGCGGCGAGTCGACGAGGCTGCCGCGCATGTTCGGCTTCCAGGCCGCGGGCTCCGCGCCGATCGTGCGCGGCGAGCCGGTGCGCGACCCCGACACGATCGCGAGCGCCATCCGCATCGGCAACCCGGCCTCGTGGGAGCTCGCCCTCGCGGCCCGCGACGACAGCGACGGCTACTTCGGCGCGATCACCGACGAGAAGATCCTCGAGGCGCACCGCATCCTCTCGGCCGAGGTCGGCGTGTTCGTCGAGCCCGCGTCGGCGATCAGCGTCGCGGGCCTGCTCGAGCGCGCCGAGTCGGGTGCCATCCCGGCGGGGGCGAACGTCGTGCTCACCGTGACCGGCCACGGCCTGAAGGACCCGCAGTGGGCGCTGCGCGCGGCCGACGGCTCCGACGTGAGCCCCACCGTGGTCCCGGTCGACACCGCCGCGATCGCCGACGTGCTCGGACTGGCGTCATGACCGAGGCGGTCGTGGGAGGCCTGCGCGCGCTCGAACTCGAGCCGGGCACGACCGTGCACGTCAAGGTGCCGGCCACCACCGCGAACCTCGGCCCCGGGTTCGACACGCTCGGGCTCGGGCTCGCGCTGTACGACGACCTCGACATCACCGTGCTCGACCACCCGGGTCTCGAGATCGTCGTCGAGGGCGTCGGGGCGGGCGAGGTGCCGCTCGACGAGTCGCACCTGGTGGTGCGCTCGCTCGCGCACAGCCTCGCCACGCAGGGCTACGCGCTGCCGCCGATCCGGCTGCACGCGCACAACACGATCCCGCACAGCCGGGGCCTCGGCTCCTCGGGCGCCGCGGTCGTCGCGGGCGTGATGGCCGCCAAGGGGCTGCTCGAGGGCATCGTCGACCTGGACTCGGCGACCCTGCTGGCACTCGCCACCGACCTCGAGGGGCACCCCGACAACGTCGCGCCGGCGCTCTTCGGCGGCCTGACGATCGCGTGGACCACCGAGCAGGGTCCGCAGCACAAGAAGCTCATCGTGCACCGCGGTGTCTCGCCGCTCGTGCTGGTGCCCGAGCACGTCATGTCGACGGCGCTCGCGCGCTCGCTGCAGCCCAAGCACGTGCCCCACGAGGACGCGGTGTTCAACCTGTCGCGCTCGGCGCTGCTCGTCGCGGCGCTCACCCAGAGCCCCGAGCTGCTGCTCGCGGCCACCGAGGACAAGCTCCACCAGAGCTATCGCGCCTCGGCGATGCCCGAGACGGAGCGCCTCATCCGGGTGCTCCGCGCCGCCGGCCACGCGGCCGTCGTCTCGGGTGCGGGACCCTCGATCCTGGTGCTCGCGAGCAACCCCGCGGAGCGGCTCGACGCCGCCGCGCTGGTCGAGCGCGAGGCCGATTCACCGTGGCAGGCCCTGATGCCGGCGGTCGACTTCCGGGGGGCGACCGCGGCCGCCGCGGACTGACACGCAGTCCACAGGTACCGGGGCACCCCGCCCACGGTGGTAAACTCGCTACCAGCACCCGGCAGGCACGCGGGCACCGCGAACCGGCCGCATCGTGCGATTCTCAGCAACTCATTGCTCACGCCCACGCGTGCATCTGCGCTTCCGTGCAGACCTCGACGCGTGCGAGCGCATCGGCTCTCCCGGCTCATTCCCGAACGCCGGGGGAAAGGAAACATACCCAGTGACCAACGCAACCGACCACGCCTCGGGCGTGTCGAACGGCGCCCCCCTGTCCGGTCTCAAGGTCGCCGAGCTCCAGCAGCTCGCCACCGACCTCGGCATCTCGGGCGCGAACAAGCTCCGCAAGGGCGAGCTCGTCGAGGCGATCTCCGACCGCCGCGACTCCGGTGACGCGCCGCGCCGCGCGCCCCGCCGCGCGACGAGCGCCGGCACCGCCGCCGGCGCCCACGTCAACGCGGGCGAGACCGGCCTCGAGAACCTCATCCCCACGGACGCCGCCGCCCCCGCGGCGGACGCGCCCGAGCAGCGCGGCGAGCAGGCCGGCGGTGCCGAGTCCGACGCCGAGAAGTCCGGCGCCGAGAAGTCCGACGACGCGAAGTCCGGCCAGGACGCCGGGCAGGACTCGGGCGAGGGCCAGCAGCGCTCCGGCCGCAGCCGGAGCCGCAACCGCAACCGCAACCGCGGCGGCGGCGACCAGCAGGGCCAGCAGGGCCAGCAGGGCGAGTCCCGCGACGCCGACGGCGGCGACTCGGGCGGCCAGGGCCAGAACAAGAACGACGGCCGCCAGGGCGGCAAGAACAAGGGCGGCAACGGCCAGCGCCAGCAGAAGCAGGACGACGCGCAGGACGACGGCGGCCGGCAGAAGGGCCAGCAGGGCCAGGGCGGCCGCGGCGGCAACGCCGACCAGGCCGACGGCGAGGGCGGCGGCCGCCGCAGCCGGTACCGCGACCGCAAGCGCCGCGGCGGTGGCGGCGGCGACGAGGCCGAGCCCGAGATCCTCGACGACGACGTGCTGATCCCCGTCGCCGGCATCCTCGACGTGCTCGACAACTACGCCTTCGTGCGCACCACGGGCTACCTCCCCGGCCCGAGCGACGTCTACGTCTCGCTCGGCCAGGTGAAGAAGTACCACCTGCGCAAGGGCGACGCGGTCGTCGGCGCGATCAAGCAGCCGCGCGAGGGCGAGGGCAACAGCCGCCAGAAGTACAACGCCCTGGTGAAGGTCGACTCGATCAACGGCCAGGCACCGGATGCCTCGGGCGAGCGCGTCGACTTCCAGAAGCTGACCCCGCTCTACCCGCAGGACCGCCTGCGCCTTGAGACCGAGCCCACCAAGCTCACCCAGCGCATCATCGACCTCGTCGCGCCGATCGGCAAGGGCCAGCGCGGCCTGATCGTCGCGCCGCCGAAGGCCGGCAAGACCATCGTGCTGCAGCAGATCGCCAACGCGATCTCGCAGAACAACCCCGAGGTCCACCTCATGGTCGTGCTCGTCGACGAGCGCCCCGAGGAGGTCACCGACATGCAGCGCACGGTGAAGGGCGAGGTCATCGCCTCGACCTTCGACCGTCCCGCGGAGGACCACACGACGGTCGCCGAGCTCGCGATCGAGCGCGCCAAGCGCCTCGTCGAGCTGGGCCACGACGTCGTCGTGCTGCTCGACTCGATCACGCGCCTCGGCCGCGCGTACAACCTCGCGGCGCCGGCCTCCGGCCGCATCCTCTCCGGCGGCGTCGACGCGAGCGCGCTGTACCCGCCGAAGCGCTTCTTCGGCGCGGCCCGCAACATCGAGAACGGCGGTTCGCTCACCATCCTCGCCACGGCGCTCGTCGAGACCGGGTCGAAGATGGACGAGGTGATCTTCGAGGAGTTCAAGGGCACCGGCAACTCGGAGCTGCGCCTGTCGCGCCAGCTCGCCGACAAGCGCATCTTCCCGGCGGTCGACGTCAACGCGTCGTCCACCCGCCGCGAGGAGATGCTGCTGTCGAACGACGAGGTCAAGATCACCTGGAAGCTGCGTCGCGCGCTCGCCGGGCTCGAGCCCCAGCAGGCGCTCGAGGCGGTGCTCGGCCGGCTCAAGGAGACCCAGTCGAACACCGAGTTCCTCCTGCTCATGCAGAAGTCGGCTCCGGTCGCGGGCAACGGGCACGGCGAGGCCCACCGCCACGGCCACGAGAACGACCACCGCTGACGCACGTGTTCGAGTCCGTCGAGGCGCTGCGCGCCGAGCACGGCCAGCTCCAGGAGGAGCTGGCCGACCCGGCGCTGCACGCCGACCCCGCGCGCTCGCGCAAGGTGAACCGGCGCTACGCCGAGCTCAGCCGCATCGTCGCCGCGCACGACGCGTGGAACCAGGCGAACGACGACCTCGAGGCCGCCCGCGAGCTGGCCGCCGAGGACGCCGCGTTCGCCGAGGAGGTGCCCGGCCTCGAGGCGCAGCTCGCCGAGTCGCAGGAGCACCTGCGGCGCCTGCTCATCCCGCGCGACCCCGACGACGGCCGCGACGTGATCATGGAGATCAAGGGCGGCGAGGGCGGCGCCGAGAGCGCGCTGTTCGCCGCCGACCTGCTGCGCATGTACCTGCAGTACGCCGCGTCGAAGGGCTGGAAGACCGAGCTGCTCGAGTCCGACGAGTCCGACCTCGGCGGCTACAAGAACGTGCAGGTCGCGATCAAGTCGAACGCCACCGACCCGTCCGAGGGCGTCTGGGCGCACCTGAAGTACGAGGGCGGCGTGCACCGCGTGCAGCGCGTGCCGGTGACCGAGGCGCAGGGGCGCATCCACACCTCGACCACGGGCGTGCTCGTGTTCCCCGAGGTGGACGAGCCGGAGGAGGTCGACCTCAACCAGAACGACCTCAAGATCGACGTCTACCGGTCGTCGGGCCCCGGCGGCCAGTCGGTGAACACGACCGACTCGGCCGTGCGCATCACGCACCTGCCGACGGGCATCGTCGTGGCCATGCAGAACGAGAAGTCGCAGCTGCAGAACCGCGAGGCGGCGATGCGCGTGCTCCGCGCGCGCCTGCTCGCGCGCCAGCAGGAGGAGCTCGCGGCGGCGGCGTCCGACGCCCGCAAGTCGCAGATCCGGTCGATGGACCGCTCCGAGCGCATCCGCACCTACAACTTCCCCGAGAACCGCATCGCCGACCACCGCACCGGGTACAAGGCCTACAACCTCGACCATGTGATGAACGGCGCGCTGGACCCCGTCATCGAGTCGGCCGTGCAGGCCGACGAGGAGGCCAGGCTCGCGCAGATCGGCGACGAGTCCTAGCAGCGCCCGTCGAGGGCGGGCGGGCGGATGCCTCCCGCGGACGCGTCGGGCGACCGGTCGTCAGTCGTGCACGCCGCGCGCCGCGTCGGCCGTGGCATCCGCCAGCGGCCGGAACTGCGCCGGCACCCCCACGACGAGCGAGTGCGGGGGAGCGTCGTGCGTCACGACCGCGTTCGCGCCGACCGTCGAACCCGTGCCGATCGTGATGTCGCCGAGGATCTTGGCGCCCGCGCCGACGGTCACGCCGTCCTCGAGCGTCGGGTGCCGCTTGGTGCCGCGTCCCGCGCCGCGCCTGGCCTTCCCGCCGAGGGTGACGCCGTGGTAGAGCATGACGTCGTCGCCGAGCACCGCGGTCTCGCCGATCACCACGCCCATGCCGTGGTCGATGAAGAACCTGCGGCCGATGGTCGCGCCGGGGTGGATCTCGATGCCCGTCAGGAAGCGGTTGAGCTGCGAGAGCACCCGCGCCACGAGGCGGAAGCCCCGGCGCCACAGCGCATGGGCGACCCGGTGGCCCCACACCGCGTGCACCCCCGAGTACGCCACGAAGATCTCCAGCGCGCTCCGCGACGCGGGGTCGTGGGCGCGGGCGGTGGCGATGTCCTCGCGGACACGGGAGACGAGCTTCACCGGCCCATCCAATCAGACGCCTCCTGAGGGAACGCTCAGTCCTCGTCCAGCATGCCCTCGTAGAGCACGGTGGAGAGGTAGCGCTCGCCGTAGCTCGCGAGGATCACGACGATGGTCTTCCCGGCGTTCTCGGGGCGCTTCGCGACCTCGACGGCCGCGTGCACGGTCGCACCCGAGCTGAGCCCGCCGAGGATGCCCTCCTCCATGCCGAGGCGTCGCGCCATCGCGACGGCCTGGTCGATGTTCACGTCGAAGATCTCGTCGTAGACCTCGCGGTCGAGGATCGGCGGGATGAAGTTCGGGCCGATGCCCTGGATCTTCTGCGGGGCGGGGTCGCCGCCGTTCAGGATCGGCGACTCGGCCGGCTCGACGCCGATGACCTGCACGCCCGGCTTGCGCTCCTTGAGCACCTGGCCGACGCCGGTGATGGTGCCGCCCGTGCCGATGCCGGAGACGAAGATGTCGACGCCGCCGTCGGTGTCGTCCCAGATCTCCTCGGCGGTCGTGCGGCGGTGGATGGCCGGGTTCGCCTCGTTCTCGAACTGGCGGGCGAGCACCGCGCCCTCGATGTCGGCGGCGATCTCCTCCGACTTCGCCACCGCGCCCTTCACGCCGACCGGGCCGGGGGTGAGCACGAGCTCGGCACCGTACGCCTTCAGCAGCTGGCGGCGCTCGATGCTCATGGTCTCGGGCATGGTGAGGATCACGCGGTACCCGCGCGCGGCGCCCACCATGGCGAGCGCGATGCCGGTGTTGCCGCTCGTCGCCTCGACGATGGTGCCGCCGGGCTGCAGCTCGCCCGACGCCTCGGCGGCGTCGACGATGGCGATGCCGAGCCGGTCCTTGACGCTCGCCGAGGGGTTGTAGAACTCGAGCTTGCCGAGCACCTCGGCCGGCGCGCCGTCGGTGACCCGGTTCAGGCGCACGAGCGGGGTCTTCCCGAACGCCTCGGTGATGCTGCCGTAGACCTGTCCCATGTGCGCGTCCTCTCCCTCGTGCGCGTCGTCGCGCGCCGCATCCGAGCATACGCACCCGCCCGGTTCACCGGCGAGTGCGTTACATTCGACCCTCGTGGATGAGCCGCTGCCGTACAACGCCCGCGACCTGCGCGCCGTGCGCGCCGGCGTCGCCGACCGCCTCGCGCTCGCCGGCATCGCCGACGCGGAGGTCGACGCGGACCTGCTGATCGGCCACGTGCTCGGCCTCGGCCGCGGCGAGGTGCAGGCCCGCATGGTGCTCGGCCACGAGCTGGGCGAGGCGGATGCCGCCGCGCTCGAGTCCCTCGTCGCCCGGCGGGCCGCGCGCGAGCCGCTGCAGCACCTCACCGGGCGCGCCGGGTTCCGCTCGCTCGAGCTCGAGGTGGGGCCCGGCGTCTTCGTGCCGCGCCCGGAGACCGAGCAGGTGGCCCAGCACGCGATCGACGCGCTGCGCGCCGTCGCCGACCCGGAGCCGCGCGCGGTCGACCTCGGCACGGGCACCGGTGCGATCGCGCTCGCGTTGGCCACCGAGGTGCCGCACGCCCGGGTCTGGGCCGTGGAGAAGTCCCCGGCGGCGTTCCGCTGGGCGCGCGCGAACGCCCGCCGCATCGGCGCGCCGAACCTCGAGCTCGTCTTCGGCGACCTCGCCGACGCGCTCACGCAGCTCGACGGCACGCTCTCGGTGGTGATCTCGAATCCGCCGTACATCCCCGACGACGCGCTCCCGCGTGACCCCGAGGTGCGCCTGCACGACCCGGAGGCCGCCCTGTACGGCGGCGCCGACGGCCTCGACGTCGTGCGCGACGTCTCGCGCACCGGCCTGCGGCTGCTGCGCCCCGGCGGCCTGCTCGTGATCGAGCACGGCGAGCAGCAGTCCGCGCCGATCGGCGCGCTGCTGGCCGCCGACGGCTGGCGCGCGATCGCCCACCACCGCGACCTCACCGGGCGCGACCGCGCGACGACCGCGCTGCGCTGACCCGCGGCATCCGCCCGCTCAACCCGCCGCGAACGCCTCGACGGCCTCCAGCAGGTGCGCGGTGTTGTAGCCGTGGCCGACCTCGAGGAACTCGAACGCCTCGAGCCCCGCGTCGGCGGCGCCGCGCACGTTCGCGCCCGAGTCGTCGACGAGGAACGTGCGCTCCGGGGGCACGCCGAAGCGGTCGCACGCCCGTGTGTAGATGCGCCGCTCGGGCTTGCGCGCCCCGAGCGCGGCCGACACGAGGTCGTTGCCGGCCAGGATCTCGTGCACCTCGGGCGCGAGCACCGGCAGTGCGTCGCGGAAGATGATCGGGTTGTTCGACAGCAGCGAGACGGTGCCGAGCTCGGCCGCGCGCCGTAGCACGGCGATCGACGCGGGGATCGGCGTCATCGCCGCCGTCCTCGCCTCGAGCCACTGGTCCATCGTGAGGCGGGCGCCCGTGACCTGGGCGAACGCCTCGAGGTACTCGTCGGCCGTCGCGTACTCGCCGGCCTCCGCGGCAGCCTCGTGCCCCTCCGACCACCAGGTCTTCGCGAGGTGGTACTCGCTCGTGCCGGTCAGCCGCGCGAGGGCGGGCAGGCGCTCGCGGAAGTCGTACGCGTAGAGCGTCTTGTCGAAGTCGAACAGGTACAGCACCGTCGCCACGGCCCCAGTATCCCAGCCCCGTGGCGGACTGCGGGGTCCTGCCGCGGGCTCCACTAGACTCGTGCGGTCATGACACGCATCCACGACACCTCGGTCGGCACCGGCCTGATGACCGGCATGCGACTGGCCCGACAGGCCCTCGGCCGCGGACAGCTCGTCGTGCTGCCGACCGACACCGTGTACGGCCTGGCGGCCGACGCGTTCGACGCGACGGCGGTGCAGCGGCTGCTCGACGCGAAGGGACGCGATCGCACGGCGCCGCCTCCCGTGCTGATCCCCGGCATCCCCACGCTCGATGCGCTCGCCGCCGAGGTGCCCGACCCCGTGCGTGCGCTCGTCGAGGCGTTCTGGCCCGGCGGCCTCACCGTGATCCTCTCGGCGCAGCCGTCGCTGCGCTGGGACCTCGGCGAGACCCGCGGCACGGTCGCGCTGCGCATGCCCGACCACCCGATCGCGCTCGAGCTGCTGGCCGAGACCGGCCCGCTCGCGGTGTCGTCGGCGAACCTCTCCGGCCGGCCCGCGGCCGCCACCGCCCAGGAGGCGGAGGCGATGCTGGGCGAGTCGGTGGAGGTCTACCTCGACGGCGGTCCCGCGGGCTCCGGGTACGAGGCCGTCGGCGAGCGCCCCGGAGACCTGTCGTCGACCATCGTCGACGCGACCGGGCTGTCGCAGCCCGGCGGGAGGCTCCGCATCGTGCGCGCCGGCGTCATCACGCGCGAGGCGCTCGCCGGGGTCGTCAGCGAGGACCTGCTCGAGCCCGTCGCCGGGGCCGCCCCGGCGTCGCAGCCGGAGGAGGCCGACGCCCCCGTGACGGTGGAGACGGATGCCGCGCCGGAGACCGACACCGCATGAGGGCGTTCCTCGCGCTCGCGCTCGTCACCGCCGTGGTGACGCTCCTGCTGTCGATCGTCATCTGGAAGCTCAGCCTGCGCTACCGGCTCTACCCGAAGATCCGCGAGCGCGACGTGCACACGCGTCCGACGCCGCGGCTCGGCGGCATCGCCATGTTCATCGGGATCGTCGCCGCGTTCGGCGTGGCATCCCTGGTCTCGTCGTCCATCGCCCCGCTCGCGATCGTCTTCGCCGACCGCAGCCAGATCCTCGCCATCCTCGGCGCAGCGCTGCTCATCGTGCTGCTCGGCGTCGCCGACGACATCTGGGACCTCGACTGGCTGACCAAGCTCGCCGGGCAGTTCCTCGCCGCGGGGCTCGTCGCGTGGCAGGGCGTCTCGATCCTCTCGCTGCCGGTCGGGGGAGTGGTCGTCGGCTCGTCCTGGCTGTCGGCCACGGTCACGGTGTTCGCGATCGTGCTCGTGATGAACGCCGTCAACTTCATCGACGGGCTCGACGGGCTCGTCGCCGGCGTCGCGCTCATCGCGAACGGCGTGTTCTTCGTCTACACGTACCTGCTCGTGCAGCAGACCTCGCCGACGAACTACTTCAACCTCGCGTCGCTCCTCGCCGTGCTGGTGGTGGGCGCCTGCGCCGGCTTCCTGCCGCTCAACTGGCACCCCGCGAAGCTGTTCATGGGCGATGCGGGCGCGCTGTTGATCGGCCTGCTCATGGCCACCTCGGCGATCGCCGTGACCGGACAGATCAACCCCGGCTCGATCGGCGCGGGCGACCTGTTCCCCGCGTTCATCCCGGTGATCCTGCCGTTCGCGGTGCTCGTGATACCGCTGCTCGACTTCACGCTGGCCGTGATCCGGCGCCTGCGCGCCGGGAAGTCGCCGTTCTCGGCCGATCGCGGCCACCTGCACCACCGGCTGCTCGACATGGGGCACACGCACCTACACGCCGTGCTCATCCTCTACGCCTGGACGGGCGTCGCGTCGGTCGGCTTCCTGCTGAGCTTCGTGCTGCCGGCCTACACCGACCTCGACCGCGCCTGGGCATTCGTGTTCCTCGGCGTCGGCTTCGTCGCCTGCGCGGCGCTGACGCTCGCGCCGCTCACGCGCCGGCGGCGGAGGGCGCTGCGCGCCGACCTCGCCGGCGACGGCGAGCCGGCCACCGACAACGCCGGAGGCGCGGCGGTATGATTTCGACGCATCCGACTGGAGACCGATGAACGACGCACGACCGCCCGCCGAGCACCCCGCCGACCGCAGGCAGCCGACCTCGGGGCCGGTGCTCCGGGAGGCGCTGAAGTGGGGCGGTGTCAGCGCGCTGGCCATCGCCGTCGTCGGCGGCCTGCTCGGCTGGCTGTTCGCGGGCGCGGTCGGCCTCACCAGCGCGCTCCTCGGCACGGCCATCGCGATCGGCTTCATGGCCATCACGGCCGCGAGCATCCTGCTCGCCAACCGGTTCTCCGCCAGCGACCTCTTCGTCGGCGCCTTCTTCGGCATCGTGCTCGGCGGCTGGCTGCTGAAGTTCGTGCTCTTCATCGTGCTCGTCGTGCTGCTGCGGGGCCAGCCGTGGCTCGACTCCACGGTGCTGTTCCTCTCGATCGTCGCGGGGGTCATCGCCTCGCTCGTGGTCGACGTCATCGTGGTGCTGCGCTCGCGCGTGCCCTACGCGAGCGACGTCGAACTGCCGAAGGCGCCCACCGACGACTGACGCGCGGCGGCGACGCCGATACGTGCCGTTCGAGGCATCCGTTCGGAACGGCCCGTCTCGGATTCGCCCGGATCGCGGTTCTCTTGCTAGGATCTTGACCGATCCCCCCGGTTCTGGATGCGCCACAGGTGTGTCGAGTTTCCGCTGAATGTTCGTCGACGCGAGAGCACCTGCTCGACGCCCCGAAACAGGAGATAGCGCTGCTAGTACACGCTGTGAACCTGCTGGTTCCGACCGCTGCCGAAGATGGCGAGTTCCACGGTCCGTCGATCGCAGAGTTCTTCCCGCCCGGGTTCCTCTTCGAGGACACCCCGTTCGAGATCAACCGGATCATGCTCGTCCGCTTCATCGCGGTCGCGGCGCTGATCCTGGTCTTCTGGCTCGGCACGCGCCGCATGCGCGTGGTTCCCGGCCGCTTCCAGTCGGTCGTCGAGATGGGCCTCGACTTCGTCCGCGTGAACATCGCGGAGGACCTGCTCGGCAAGGTCGACGGGCGCCGGTTCCTGCCGCTGCTCACCACCATCTTCTTCATGGTGCTGTTCATGAACATCACGGGAATCATCCCGTTCCTGAACATCGCCGGAACCTCGGTCATCGGCGTGCCGCTCGTGCTCGCCCTCGTCGCGTACGTGACGTTCATCTACGCCGGCATCAAGAAGAGCCCGAAGAACTTCTTCAAGAACTCGCTCTTCCCGGCGGGCGTGCCGTGGCCGGTGTACTTCATCGTCACGCCGATCGAGCTCATCTCGACCTTCATCATCCGCCCGGTGACGCTCACACTGCGACTCATGATGAACATGATCGTCGGCCACCTGCTGCTGGTGCTCTTCTTCGCGGCGACGCAGTTCTTCTTCTTCACCGCCGGCGGCTGGTACACCCTGTTCGGTGTCGGCACGCTCGCATTCGGCTTCGTCTTCACGCTGTTCGAGATCCTCGTCGCCGTGCTGCAGGCCTACGTCTTCGCCCTTCTGACGGCCGTCTACATCCAGCTGGCCGTCGCCGAAGAGCACTGACCCCGGGCGCCCCCGCCCGTACGGAACCCTAGGAAAGGAAACCCCAACGTGGACGCAACCACCGTTCTCGCCGAGATCAACGGAAACATCGCGACCGTCGGCTACGGCCTGGCCGCCATCGGCCCGGCGATCGGCGTCGGCATCGTCGTCGGCAAGACGATCGAGGGCGTCGCCCGCCAGCCCGAGCTGGCCGGTCGCCTCCAGGTGCTGATGTGGATCGGTATCGCCTTCACCGAGGCGCTCGCCTTCATCGGCATCGCGACGTACTTCATCTTCGTCTGATCCGTCCCGCCGGCAATTAGGAGGCCACTGTGCTTCACGCACTAGTCAGGGCTGCGGAGGAGTCTGCCGAGACGCAGAACCCGCTGCTCCCGGCGACGTACGACATCGTCTGGTCGGCCGTCTGCTTCGTCGTCATCCTCGTCTTCTTCTGGTTCAACGTGCTCCCGCGCATGCAGAAGATGCTCGACGAGCGCGCGGAGGCCATCGAGGGCAACATCGCCAAGGCCGACGAGGCGCAGCGCAAGGCCGAGGCCGCGCTCGAGCAGTACACCGCCCAGCTCGCCGAGGCGCGCGCCGAGGCGGGCAGCATCCGCGAGACCGCCCGTGAGGACGGCAAGAAGATCGTCGCGGAGGCGAAGGAGCAGGCGAACACCGAGGCCGCGCGCGTGACCGCGTCCGCGCAGGCGCAGATCGAGGCCGAGCGCCAGGCGGCACTCGTCTCGCTCCGCAGCGACGTCGGCACCCTCGCCATCGATCTCGCCTCGGGCGTGATCGGCGAGAGCCTCTCCGACGACGCGAAGGCCAGCGCGCTCGTGGACCGCTTCCTCGCGGACCTCGAGGCGTCGGAAGCCGCAGGGGAGAAGAAGTAGCCCATGGGCAGTGCCACGAGGGAAGCGACCGCCGCCGCCAAGGCGGCGCTCGCCGCGCAGCGCTCCGTCGACCTCCAGGTCGCGGAGGACCTGTTCGCGGCCGGCCGCGTCGTGGGGCGCTCCGCGCAGCTGCGGTCGGCGCTGAACGACCCCGACGCCGACGCGACCCGCACCCGCGCGCTCGTGCAGGGCGTGTTCGGCGGCAGGATCGGCGCGACTGCGCTCGAGCTGCTCGGCGGCATCGCCGTGAGCCGCTGGTCGAGCGGGGATGACCTGCTGCAGGGCATCGAGGAGCTCGGCCTGCGCGCCGCGGCACGCTCGGCCGGCACGAAGGCGGTCGAGTCGGAGCTCTTCGAGTTCGGGCGCATCGTCACCTCGAACGCGGACCTCGAGCTCGCGCTCGGCAGCAAGCTCAGCCCGACCCCCGCGAAGGTCGCCCTCGCCGACCGGCTGCTCACCGGCAACGCGTCGCCGCAGGCCGCGGCGATCGTGCGCCACCTGGTCGAGCAGCCGCGCGGTCGTCGCATCGGCGAGCTGCTGCGCGGCGCCGCCGCGATCGTGGCCGACGAGTGCGGCTACGCCGTTGCGACCGTCACCTCGGCCGGTCCGCTCACCGCAGCACAGTTGCAGCGGCTCGAGCGCCAGCTCGCCGGCCAGTACGGTCGCGACGTGCGGTTCAACCTCGTGATCGACCCGTCCCTCGTCGGCGGACTCCGCATCCAGATCGGTGACGACGTCATCGACGGCAGCGTGTCCGCCCGCCTCACCGACCTGAGGCAGAAGCTCGCCGGCTGAGGCCGGCCCCACCCCGGCCGACCACAGGCCCGACAGCGTCCCACCGGCACCGACCCGGTGCAGAAGAAGGAACAGACAAATGGCAGAACTCACCATCAGCCCAGATGAGATCCGTTCGGCTCTCACCGAGTTCGTCTCGTCGTACGAGCCGAGCTCGGGCGAGAAGACCGAGGTCGGCTACGTCACGGATGCCGCGGACGGCATCGCCCACGTCGAGGGCCTGCCCTCGGCCATGGCGAACGAGCTCCTGCGCTTCGCCGACGGCACGCTCGGCCTCGCGCTGAACCTCGACGAGGACGAGATCGGCGTCGTCGTGCTCGGCGAGTTCGGCGGCATCGAGGAGGGCATGGAGGTGACCCGCACCGGCGAGGTCCTCTCGGTGCCGGTCGGCGACGGCTACCTCGGCCGCGTGGTCGACCCGCTCGGCGCGCCCATCGACGGCCTCGGCGACATCGCCACCGAGGGCCGCCGCGCACTCGAGCTCCAGGCGCCCGGCGTCATGCAGCGCAAGAGCGTGCACGAGCCCATGCAGACCGGCATCAAGGCCATCGACGCCATGATCCCGATCGGCCGCGGCCAGCGCCAGCTGATCATCGGCGACCGCCAGACCGGCAAGACCGCGATCGCGATCGACACGATCATCAACCAGAAGGCGAACTGGGAGTCGGGCGACCCGACCAAGCAGGTCCGCTGCATCTACGTCGCGATCGGCCAGAAGGGCTCGACCATCGCCTCGGTGAAGGGCGCCCTGGAGGACGCGGGCGCGATGGAGTACACCACCATCGTCGCCGCCCCGGCCTCCGACCCCGCCGGCTTCAAGTACCTCGCCCCCTACACCGGCTCGGCCATCGGCCAGCACTGGATGTACGGCGGCAAGCACGTGCTCATCATCTTCGACGACCTGTCGAAGCAGGCCGAGGCCTACCGCGCCGTGTCGCTGCTGCTGCGCCGCCCGCCGGGCCGCGAGGCGTACCCCGGTGACGTCTTCTACCTGCACTCGCGCCTCCTCGAGCGTTGCGCGAAGCTCTCCGACGAGCTCGGTGCGGGCTCGATGACCGGCCTGCCGATCATCGAGACCAAGGCGAACGACGTCTCGGCGTACATCCCGACCAACGTGATCTCGATCACCGACGGCCAGATCTTCCTCCAGTCCGACCTGTTCAACGCCAACCAGCGTCCCGCGGTCGACGTCGGCATCTCGGTCTCGCGAGTCGGCGGCGACGCCCAGGTCAAGTCGATCAAGAAGGTCTCGGGAACGCTGAAGCTCGAGCTGGCCCAGTACCGCTCGCTCGAGGCGTTCGCGATGTTCGCGTCCGACCTCGACGCGGCCAGCCGTCGTCAGCTCGCCCGCGGCGCGCGCCTGACCGAGCTGCTCAAGCAGCCGCAGTACTCGCCGTACCCGGTGGAGGAGCAGGTCGTCTCGATCTGGGCCGGCACCAACGGCAAGCTCGACGACGTGCCCGTCGAGGACGTGCTGCGCTTCGAGCGCGAGCTGCTCGACCACCTCGGTCGCAACACCGAGGTGCTCTCGACGCTGCGCGAGACGAACGTCCTCGACGACGACACCCTGGCGACCCTCGACTCCGAGGTCGACAAGTTCAAGCGCGAGTTCCGCGCCGACGAGGGCCACTCGCTGGTCGAGCCGGGCAGCGAGTCGCACGAGGCCGCCGACAAGTCCGAGGTCAACCAGGAGGAGATCGTCCGCGGCAAGCGCTGACGCGCTGCCCGACGATCCGCACCACAGGACAGGACACACAGGAGACACATGGGAGCGCAACTCCGGGTCTACCGTCAGAAGATCAAGACGGCGCAGACGACGAAGAAGATCACCCGTGCCATGGAGCTGATCTCCGCCTCGCGCATCCAGAAGGCACTCGGCCGCGTGAAGGCGTCGACGCCGTACGCGCACGCCATCGGGCGCGCGGTGGCGGCGGTCGCCACGCACTCGAAGGTGGACCACGTGCTCACGACCGAGCCCGAGACGGTCAAGCGCGCAGCGGTCGTGATCTTCGCGTCCGACCGCGGCCTCGCCGGCGCCTTCAACTCGCAGGTGCTGCGCGAGGCCGACCGCCTCTCCGAGCTGCTGCGCAGCGAGGGCAAGGAGGTCGCGTACTTCCTCGTGGGCCGCAAGGCGGCCGGCTACTTCACGTTCCGCCGCCGCGCGTCGGAGCGGTCGTGGACCGGCAGCACCGACAACCCCGAGTACGAGCTCGCGAAGGAGATCTCCGACGCGGTGCTCGAGGCGTTCCTGCGTGACGCCGAGGACGGCGGCGTCGACGAGATCCACCTCGTCTTCAACCGCTTCGTCAGCATGATCACGCAGACGCCCGAGGTGCGACGCCTCCTGCCGATCCGCCTGGTCGACGAGGAGCCCCACGCGGGTCCGTCCACGGTGTACCCGCTCTACGAGTTCGAGCCCGACGCCGAGACGGTGCTCGACGCGCTGCTGCCCGTCTACCTCGAGAGCCGCATCTTCGCGACCCTGCTCGAGTCGGCAGCGGCCAAGCACGCCGCAACGCAGAAGGCGATGAAGTCGGCGAGCGACAACGCGGACAAGCTCATCCTCGACTACCAGCGACTGGCGAACAACGCGCGCCAGTCCGAGATCACCCAGCAGATCGCCGAGATCGTGGGCGGCGCAGACGCGCTGTCGTCGTCCAAGTAACAAGCCACCAGAAGGAAGAGAATCCCATGACTGACACCGCTACCGCACCGGCCGCGGCCGCGCCTGTGGCCGGCGCCGTCGGCCGCATCGCCCGGGTCACGGGCCCGGTCGTCGACATCGAGTTCCCGCACGACTCGATCCCCGACATCTACAACGCGCTGAAGACCGAGATCGTCCTCGGCGACGAGACCCTCGTGCTCACGCTCGAGGTCGCCCAGCACCTGGGCGACGACCTCGTGCGCGCCATCGCGCTGAAGCCGACCGACGGCCTCGTCCGCGGCCAGGAGGTCACCGACACCGGCGCGCCGATCTCGGTCCCCGTCGGCGACGTCACCAAGGGCAAGGTCTTCAACGTCACCGGCGACGTGCTCAATGCCGAGCCCGGCGAGACCATCGAGGTCACCGAGCGCTGGCCGATCCACCGCAAGCCCCCGGCCTTCGACCAGCTCGAGTCGAAGACCCAGCTGTTCGAGACGGGCATCAAGGTCATCGACCTGCTGACCCCGTACGTGCAGGGTGGCAAGATCGGCCTCTTCGGTGGTGCGGGCGTCGGCAAGACGGTCCTCATCCAGGAGATGATCCAGCGCGTCGCGCAGGACCACGGTGGTGTGTCGGTGTTCGCCGGCGTCGGCGAGCGCACCCGTGAGGGCAACGACCTCATCCACGAGATGGACGAGGCGGGCGTCTTCGACAAGACCGCGCTCGTGTTCGGCCAGATGGACGAGCCGCCGGGGACCCGTCTCCGCGTCGCGCTGTCGGCCCTGACGATGGCGGAGTACTTCCGCGACGTGCAGAAGCAGGACGTGCTGCTGTTCATCGACAACATCTTCCGCTTCACGCAGGCGGGTTCCGAGGTGTCGACCCTGCTCGGCCGCATGCCCTCCGCGGTGGGCTACCAGCCGAACCTGGCCGACGAGATGGGCATCCTGCAGGAGCGCATCACCTCGACGCGCGGTCACTCGATCACGTCGCTGCAGGCGATCTACGTGCCGGCCGACGACTACACCGACCCGGCGCCCGCGACCACGTTCGCGCACCTCGACGCGACCACGGAGCTCTCCCGTGAGATCGCCTCGAAGGGTCTGTACCCTGCGGTCGACCCGCTGACCTCGACCAGCCGCATCCTCGACCCCCGCTACCTGGGCGAGGACCACTACCGCGTGGCCACGAGCGTCAAGGCGATCCTGCAGAAGAACAAGGAGCTCCAGGAGATCATCGCGATCCTCGGTGTCGACGAGCTCTCGGAGGAGGACAAGGTCACGGTCGCCCGTGCCCGCCGCATCCAGCAGTTCCTCTCGCAGAACACCTACATGGCGAAGAAGTTCACGGGCGTCGAGGGTTCGACCGTCCCGCTGAAGGACACCATCGAGTCGTTCGACGCGATCGTCCGCGGCGACTTCGACCACGTGGCCGAGCAGGCGTTCTTCAACGTCGGCCCGATCTCGGACGTCGAGGAGAACTGGGCGCGCATCCAGAAGGAGAACGGCTAGTCATGGCCGAACCGTTCCGAGTACGCGTCGTCTCGGCGGACCGCGAGGTCTGGGCGAGCGACGACGCGACGATGGTGGTCGCGAAGACCGTCGAGGGCGAGATCGGCATCCTGCCCGGTCACGAGCCGATGCTCGCGATCCTCGCCAAGGGCGAGGTGCGCGTGACGGTCGCCGACGGCGAGCGCATCACCGCGCACGCCGACGAGGGCTTCCTCTCCGTCGAGGAGAACACGGTCCGCGTCGTCGCGTCGCGGGTCGAGCTCGCCTGACGCGATGACCGACGCCGTCGAGGTGCCGGAGGCGCGCGAGTTCGACGAACTGCGCGTGCCCCGGCTCATCGCGATGGCCGGTCTCCCGGGCGCCGGGAAGTCGACCATCGCGGAGGTGCTCGGCGGACGTCTCGGTGCGCCCGTGGTCTCGGTCGATCCGATCGAGTCCGCGATCCTTCGCGCCGGCATCGCCGCCGAGCAGCCCACGGGGCTCGCCGCGTACCTGGTCGCGGAGACCATCGCGGAGGGCGTGCTCGCCTCGGGCCGCACCGTGATCGTCGACGCCGTCAACGCCGTCGAGTCGGCACGCCTGCAGTGGCGCGACCTCGCGGTCCGGTGCGGGGTGCAGCTGCGCGTGATCGAGGTCGTCTGCTCCGACGAGGAGCTGCACCGTGATCGGCTCGTGAGCCGCACGAGGAACCTGCCGCACCTCGACGAGGTGACGTGGCGCGCCGTCGAGCAGAGCGTCGAGGGGTACCAGCCGTGGGCCGGACCTGCAGCGGCCCTGCCGCGCGTGACCCTCGATACCGTCGACGCGCTGGGCGTGAACGTCGACGAGGCGTTCGCGTTCCTCGACGACTGATGCGCGTCATCCTCCCGCCCTCCGAGACCAAGCGCGACGGAGGGGACGGCGCCGCGCTCGACCTGGACGGGCTCGCGTTCCCCGAGCTCCGCGATCGCCGGTCGGCGGTGCTCGATGCGCTCATCGAGCTGGCGGCCGACGAGGAGGCGAGCGTGCGGGCGCTGAAGCTCGGGCGCACGCAGCTGGGTGAGATCGACCGCAACCGCCAGCTGCGCAGTGCTGCCACGATGCCCGCCATCGATCGCTACACGGGCGTGCTCTTCGACGGGCTCGCGGCGGAGTCGTGGTCGGCGGCGGATCGCGCCTTCGCGCACGAGAACGTGGTGATCCAGTCCGCGCTGTTCGGCCCGATCGCCGCGCTGGACGAGATTCCGGCGTACCGGCTCTCGCACGACTCGCGGCTTCCCGGGCTCCGGCTGAGGGCGCACTGGGCCGCGGAGTCGGGTGCCGCGCTCTCGCGCCCGAGCGGGCTGCTCGTGGACCTGCGCTCGGAGGGCTACGCGGCGCTCGGCCCCCTCGGTGCGGACGCGAACGCCGTCTACGTGCGGGTCGTGACCGAGGACGGCGACGGCACCCGGCGCGCGCTCGCCCACTTCAACAAGCAGGCGAAGGGCAGGCTCGTCGCCGCGCTGGTCGCCTCGCGCGCCCGGCTGGACGACCCGTCAGCGCTCGTCGATTGGGGCGACGCGCACGGCCATCGCTTCTCGCGCACGCAGCGCATCGGGCCCGGCGGGGTCGCGGAGATCGAACTGGTCGTCTGATCCGCCGGCGCGGTGGCAGCCGACCATGTGGTCGTCCACCATGCCGGTCGACTGCATGAGGGCGTAGACGGTCGTCGGCCCCACGAACCGGAACCCCCGCCGTCGGAGCTCGCGGCTCAGCCCGGCGGACTCCGGCGTCGTCGCCGGGAGCGCATCCATGCGCGCCGGGCGCGGTCCCGGAGCAGGGGCGAAGCCCCACATCAACTCGTCGAGCGGTTCATCGAGATCGAGCATCGCGAGGGCGTTCCCGATGGTCGCCTCGATCTTCGCGCGGTTGCGGATGATGCCGGCGTCCTGCATGAGCCGCTCGACGTCGTCGGCGCCCATCGCGGCGACGCGATCCGGAGCGAACCCGTGGAACGCCTCGCGGAACCGGTCCCGCCGCCGGAGGATGGTGAGCCACGACAGGCCCGCCTGGAACCCCTCGAGGCAGAGCTTCTCGTAGAGCGCCCGCGGGTCGCGCTGCGGCACGCCCCACTCCTCGTCGTGGTAGCGACGGTACTCGGGATCGGTGCCCGACCAGGCGCACCGTGCCACGCCGTGCGCATCGACGAGCACACCGTCCCGGGGCGCCGCAGCGGCATCCGCCTGGCTCACGCGGCGAAGCCGATGCGCTCGTGGCCGAGCAGCCACACCTTGGTCGGCACGCCCTCGCCGCCGCTGTACCCGGTGATGCGGCCGTCGGAGGCGAGCACGCGGTGGCACCCGACGATGATCGGCACAGGATTCGCGCCGACGGCGCCCCCGATGGCGCGGGCCGAGCCCGGGCGTCCGACCGCCTCCGCCAGTGCGCCGTAGGAGACCGCCTGGCCCCAGTCGAGACGTCGCAGCTCGCTCCACACGGCGCGCTGGAACGGCGTGCCGTGCAGTTCGAGCGGGAGGTAGAAGCCGGTGCGCTCGCCGGCGAAGTACTCCTCGAGCTGGCGACTCGCTTCGATGAGCAGGGGCAGGTCGGACTCGGGGAGCCCGTCGTGGGGAAGCGCGCCATCGCGCTCGATGGCGAGCCCGGTGACGGCGTCGGCCGTGCCGACGACCTCGATGCGGCCGATGGGGGAGTCGACCCGGATGACGTGGGTGGTGGTCATGCTCCGAGGCTAGTCGCGGCGGGTGACGCCGACCGGCGGGATTCGGACATGCCGTGGCCGTCCCCGGACGAGGGCCTGTGGAGGAGGGACCCGGTGCGATCGCGGCGCCTCCTCCACATGCTCGGAACGGGCCGGCGACCGACGGCCGGCGACCCCCGACTCCCGCGGGCGCTCCGTCGTCGCGAGAGTGACGGCATGACCGCTCCCGACTTCCGGATCCGCCAGCCCCAGGACCTCATCGCCGTCGCCGCCGAGCTCGTCGGCTTCCGCCCGGAGCGCAGCGTCGTCTGCGTCGCCGTGCGGCACGACCGCCGCTCCGCCGCGATCCGCTGCGACCTCCCGCCCGACCCGAGGCGCCGCGACGGCGAGCTCGCGGTCACTCGTGCACTGGACGCGATGCTGCAGCGCGTCGGCGCGGTCGAGGCCGTGGTCGTGATCGTCTACCCGCCCGAGACCTTCGCCGCCGAACGCGGCATCCCCCGCCCCACGCTCGGGCGATCCGTGCACTCGGCGCTCGCGCGAGCCGGGCATCCGGTCGTCGACGTGCTGTGCGTCGCGGGTGACGGCTGGGGCTCCTACCTCGACGACGGATGCCCCCGGGAGGGGCGCCCGCTCGAGGAGGTCGAGGCGTCGCCCCTCGCCGCCCGCCAGACCGTGCGGTCCGCGGCGACGCCGGACTCCCTCGCGGCGCTGCCGCGCGTCGACGCCGGCTTCGCCCGCGCCGTGCGGGACGCCTGCGACGCAGTGTTCGACCGGCTCCGGCACCCGCGAGGTGCGGCGTTCGGTCCCGCCGGAACGTCCGGCGACGCCCGGGAGGTCCCGGATCCCGTCGAGCTCGTCGAAGAGCTCGTCGGGTGGGAGCCCGGTCGCGCCGACGCGGCGAGGCTGGGTCGCCTCCTCGCGGTGCTCCAGGTGCCGAGCCATCGTGACGTGGTGCTGCTGCAGGTCGCGTTCGGGCGCGACGTCGGACTCGTCGCCGCCGAGCGCGAGGAGGTCTACGCTCTCCGGCGGCTCGTGACCGGCCGCGCGATGGACGACCTCGTCGCCGAGGACCTGGCGCGGGGCCCGCACGCCGACGACGTGGTCCTCCAGGACCTCCTCATGGGGTGCGGCGGCCGCACGCCGGATGTCCGGCGCATCGATGCCGCGATCGAGGTGCTGCGGCTGCTCGTGGCGTGCGCCGAGCCCGAGGACCGCGTCGATCCGCTCTGCATCCTCGCGTGGCTGTCGTGGGCGCGCGGTCGCGGGTCGATCGCGGCGGCCTACCTCGACCGGGCGGGCGAGATCGACCCGGGCCACGGCATGGCCGACGTGCTGCGCGCGATCATCGGCGCGGGGCGCGTGCCCGAGTGGTCGTACCTCGAGCCGGACGACGAGCCCGTGCCCGCGACGTGACCCGCGGGTCAGGCGCCGATCAGCGGGCCGAGCAGCTTCGCGGCGACCGAGGGGCGCCCCGTGAGCCGCTCCTCGACGTCGCCGAGCCCGATGCCGGTGAGCCCGAGGTTCGCGCCGACGAAGCGCAACGGCTCCGGCTCCCAGCGGGGCGACCGGTGGCCCACCCAGGGCAGCCGCGTCAGGTCGGTCTCGCGGCCGAGCACCAGGTCGGCGAGCGTGCGGCCCGCCAGGTTCGTGGTGCTGAGGCCGTCGCCGACGTACCCGCCCGCGAACCCGACGCCGTTGGCCGGGTTGTACGAGACGCTCGCGTGCCAGTCGCGAGGCACTCCGAGCGGCCCGCCCCAGCGATGCGTGATGCGCGCATCGGCGGCGGCGGGGATGAGGTCGGCGAGCGTCTCGGCGAGGTGCGCGAACACGCGGGCGTCCCGGTCGAACTCCGGGCGCACGGCGCTGCCCCAGTGGTAGCGGGCGCCGCGCCCGCCGAAGGCGATCCGGTCGTCGGCCGTGCGCTGCCCGTAGACCAGCAGGTGCCGGTAGTCGCTGAAGGTCTCGCCGTGCGCGATGCCGATCTCGTCCCAGACCGCTGCCGAAAGGGGCTCGGTCGCGATCATGAGCGAGTACAGCGGCAGGATGCGGCGGCCGACGTGCGGCAGGCCGGCGCCGTAGCCCTCGGTCGCCACGAGCACGTGCTTCGCACGCACGGTGCCCGAGGCGCCGTCGGCGGCGCGGAAGCGCACCTGGCCGGGCGACCAGTCGACGACCTCGGTGCGCTCGGCGATGCGGGCGCCGCGGTCCTCGACGACGCGGGCGAGGCCCCGCACGAGCTTCGCAGGCTGGACCCGCGCGCACGACGGGTCGAACGTCGCCGCTTCGGCGCTGCCGCCGGTCAGGCCGGTGACGCCGAATCGCTCGAGCCGCTCGCCCTCCCAGAGCTCGACCGGGTCGGTGCCGAGCCGTGCGGCCTCCGCGACGTCGGCCCGGGCACTCTGCGCCTGCGCCCCGCCCCGGGCGAAGACCACCGTGCCGCCGCGGACGTAGTCGCAGTCGATGCCCTCGGCGTCGGCCACGCGCCCGACCTCGTCGACCGTGTCGATCATCGCCCGGCGCATCGCGACCGCCGCGTCGAGACCGTGCCGCCGCTCGAGCGCCGCGCCCGACTGCGGGAACAGCGCCGAGCACCAGCCGCCGTTGCGGCCGGACGCGCCGAAGCCGGCGATCTCGCGTTCGACGACGACGATCGACAGCTCCGGCCGCAGGGCCTGGAGGTAGTAGGCCGACCAGAGCCCGGTGAGCCCGCCGCCGATCACGCAGACATCGGCGTCGAGGTCGCGATCGAGGCTCGGCCGCGGCGCGAGGTCGTCGGCGCCCGACTCGGCCAGCGCGTCCAGCCAGAAGCTCACGCCGCGATACGGCGACCCGGGCACGCCCGTCGCCTCGTGCGCGTCCGCCATCAGAGGCGGTTGCCGGCCTCGGAGAGCACGCCGCGCAGGATCTGCCCGATCTCCGCGAACTCGCTCGGCCCGATCGTCAGCGGCGGAGCCAGCTGGATGACGGGGTCGCCGCGGTCGTCGGCGCGGCAGTACAGGCCCGCGTCGAACAGCGCCTTCGAGAGGAAGCCGCGGAGCAGGCGCTCCGACTCCTCCTCGTTGAAGGTCTCCTTGGTGGCCTTGTCCTTGACCAGCTCGATGCCGAAGAAGTAGCCGTCGCCGCGCACGTCGCCGACGATCGGCAGGTCGAGCAGCTGCTCGAGCTCGGCGCGGAAGAGCGGGGAGTTCTCGCGTACGCGCTCGTTCAGGCCCTCCTCCTCGAAGATGTCGAGGTTCTCGAGGGCGACCGCCGCCGAGACCGGGTGACCGGCGAAGGTGTAGCCGTGGTAGAACGACGTGTCGCCGTGCTTGAACGGCTCGTAGATCTCCTCGCTGACGATCGTGGCGCCGATGGGGGAGTAGCCGCTGGTCATCGCCTTCGCGCAGGTGATCATGTCGGGCTCGTAGCCGTACTGCTCGCACGCGAACATCGAGCCCAGGCGGCCGAACGCGCAGATGACCTCGTCGGAGACCAGCAGCACGTCGTGCTTGTCGCAGATCTCGCGAACGCGCTTGAAGTAGCCGGGCGGGGGCGGGAAGCATCCGCCCGAGTTCTGCACCGGCTCCAGGAAGACCGCGGCGACCGTCTCGGGTCCCTCGAACTCGATCATCTCCTCGATGCGGTTCGCCGCCCAGAGGCCGAACGCCTCGAGGTCGTCGCTCGGACCGCCCATCTCCTCGGCGCGGTAGAAGTTCGTGTTCGGCACGCGGAACCCGCCGGGCGTGACCGGCTCGAACATCTCCTTCATGCCGGGGATGCCCGTGATCGCGAGCGCGCCCTGCGGCGTGCCGTGGTAGGCGACGGCGCGCGAGATCACCTTGTGCTTCGTGGGGCGGCCCTTGAGCTTCCAGTAGTACTTGGCGAGCTTGAACGCGGTCTCGACCGCCTCGCCGCCGCCGGTGGAGAAGAACACGCGGTTCAGCTCGCCCGGCGCGTAGTCGGCCAGCCGGTCCGCGAGCTCGATCGCGGACGGGTGGGCGTACGACCAGATCGGGAAGAAGGCGAGCTCCTCGGCCTGCTTGCGCGCGACCTCGGCGAGGCGGGCGCGCCCGTGCCCGGCGTTCACCACGAACAGCCCGGACAGGCCGTCGATGTACTGCTTGCCCTGCGCGTCCCAGATGTGGTGGCCCTCACCGCGGGTGATGATGGGCACGCCGGATTCCATGGTCGACTGGCGCGAGAAGTGCATCCAGAGGTGGTCCTTCGCCTTCTGCTGCAGCGCGGCGACATCGACATCGGCGACGGTTCGGGTCATGGTGCTCATTTCCTATCGTGTTCCCCAGTTGTAGAACTGCTTGCGGAGCTTCAGGTAGACGAAGGTCTCGGTGGTGAGGACCCCGTCGAGGTTGCGGATGCTGGTGTTCAGCAGTTCGATCAGCTCGTCGTCGTCCTCGCAGACGACCTCGGCCAGCAGGTCGAAGCTGCCGGCGGTCAGCACGACGTAGTCGATCTCCGGGATCTCGGCGAGCCGGTCGGCGAGGTCGCGGGTGTCGCCCGAGGCGCGGATGCCGATCATCGCCTGGCGGGTGAACCCGAGCTGCATCGGGTCGGTCACCGCGACGATCTGCATGACGCCGGCGTCGGTCAGCTTCTGCACGCGCTGCCGCACGGCGGCCTCGGACAGCCCGACGGCCTTGCCGATGTCGGCGTAGGACCGCCGGCCGTCGGCCTGCAGCTGCTCGATGATCTTCTTCGAGACCTCGTCGAGCTGCACCGGCCGGCCGCCGTGGTTGCGCCCCGCGTTCGTCATGCGTCGATTCTGTCAGTGACGGATGCCTCCAGCAAGCGAATCCGTCGTGATTTCACGAATTCGCAACGGAATCAATGGCGAATTCGGCTTTCGGATGCCGCGTTCGGCCGTTACGATGGGCCGCACGCGATCCCGAGGAGGCCCTTCCATGTCCGTGCGTGAACTGCGCAACTTCATCGGCGGCGAGTACGTCGACGCCCGCACCGACGGAGCACTCGACCTCATCGACCCGGCCACCGAGGACGTCTACGCGACGAGCCCCGTCTCGGGCGCCGCCGACATCGACGCCGCGTACGACGCCGCCTCGACCGCGTTCGCGACGTGGGGCCAGACCACCCCCGCCGAGCGGCAGCTCGCGCTGTTCCGCATCGCCGACGCCATGGAGGCGCGCGCCGAGGAGTTCGCCGACCTCGAGTCGCAGGACACCGGCAAGCCC
The DNA here is from genome assembly GCF_027925245.1 of Agromyces rhizosphaerae. Taxonomy (NCBI): domain Bacteria; kingdom Bacillati; phylum Actinomycetota; class Actinomycetes; order Micrococcales; family Microbacteriaceae; genus Agromyces; species Agromyces rhizosphaerae. The sequence continues at coordinate 226,364 of NZ_BSDP01000001.1, read as the reverse complement.
CGCGGCAGCCTCGTCGAGGACGAGATCCTCCTCTCGGTCGACCAGCTCCGCTTCTTCGCCGGCGCGGCGCGCAACCTCGAGGGCCGCGCCGCGGGCGAGTACATGCCCGACCACACCTCGTTCATCCGCCGCGAGCCGATCGGCGTCATCGGGCAGGTCACGCCCTGGAACTACCCGCTCAACATGGCGGTCTGGAAGGTCGCCCCCGCGATCGCCGCGGGCAACGTGCTCGTGCTGAAGCCGTCCGACACCACGCCGCTCGCGACGCTCCTGCTCGCGGAGGTCGCGGCCGAGTTCCTCCCGGCCGGCGTGCTGAACGTCGTCACCGGCGACCGGGGCACGGGCGCGGCGCTCCTGCAGCATCCGACGCCCCAGATGGTCGCCATCACGGGTTCGGTGCGCGCCGGCATGGAGGTGGCGCGCGAGGCCGCATCCGACCTCAAGCGCGTGCACCTCGAACTCGGCGGCAAGGCGCCCGTGGTGGTGTTCGACGACGCCGACATCCCCGCCGCCGTCGAGGGCATCGCCGCCGCCGGCTACTTCAACGCCGGCCAGGACTGCACCGCCGCCACCCGCGTGCTCGTGCAGGCGGGCATCCACGACGAGTTCGTCGCCGCGCTGGCCGAGCACGCGCGGGTGAACGCGCGCACCGGCGCGCCCCGCGAGGACGGCGTGTACTACGGCCCGGTCAACAACGCGAACCAGCTCGCACAGGTCTCGGGCTTCATCGAGCGCCTGCCCGACCACGCCGACATCGCGCTCGGCGGGCGGCGCCAGGGCGACCGCGGCTACTTCTGGGAGGCCACGGTCGTCTCCGGCCTGCACCAGGACGACGAGGTGATCCAGCGCGAGATCTTCGGCCCGGTCATCACGGTGCAGAAGTTCACCGATGAGGCACAGGCCCTCGAGTGGGCCAACGGCGTGCAGTACGGGCTCGCGTCGAGCGTCTGGACGAAGGACCACGGCCGTGCGATGCGGTTCGCCAAGCACCTCGACTTCGGCTGCGTGTGGATCAACACCCACATCCCGATCGTCGCCGAGATGCCGCACGGCGGGTTCAAGCACTCGGGCTACGGCAAGGACCTCTCGCAGTACGGATTCGAGGACTACACGCGCGTCAAGCACGTGATGAGCTACATCGGCGCCTGAACCCGGTTCGCCCCGGTCGGTGACAGACTGGGGTGATGGACGAGGGGCGGGTCTTCATCGGCGCGGGCGACGGGCTTCCCGACTGGGACGTCGTCGTCGGCCGCGCCTTCCTCGCCGCCGTCGCGGCGCCGGCCGACGCGCGCACGCTCGCGGGACTCGGACGGCTCGCCGACGACCCGGGGGCGTTGGTCGAGGAACTGGTCGGCGTGCTGCCGACGGCCGCGGCGGATGCGGCGGGGTTCGCCCTCGTGCGCTTCGACGACGACGGGCCGGGGGCGCGGCGGGTCACCGCGGTGGTCCGCGGCGATGCGGCGCTCGACCTCCGCTCCCCGGGCGGGAGCCGACGGTTCGACGACCGCGGCATCCGGCCGTTCCACCTCGCCGAGTTCGGCGACGTCACGAGCCTGCTCATCCGCTCCGCTGCGGCGGGCCTCGACGGGCCCCACGACGGCGAGCACGTGGGCGGACCCGGGGCGACGGCGCGCGGCCCGGTGGTCGGCTGGTCCTGCGACGCGGCGCACGCGGCGACCGACGTCGACGAGGAGACGCGGGCGCGCCGGGCGCCCACGACCGACACCCAGCTGGTGCTGCCGGTGCCCGTGCCGCCCGCACCCGCGACGCCGGTCGGCGGCGTGCCGGCCGTGGGGGCGGACCGGCCCGCGGCGTCGGCCTTCCGCATCGGCGACGCGCCGTCGCAGCCGCTCGAGGGTCCGGTCTACGTCGGACGCCGGCCCAGCCCGCCGCGCATCCCGGGGGGCGTCGCGCCCACGCTCCACGCCGTGCCGTCGGCCCTGCCGGCGGTCTCCTCGACCCACGTCGAGCTGCGCCCGGTCGGGCGGACGGTCGTCGTCACCGACCTGCACTCGCGCAACGGCACCACCGTGATCGGCCCGTCGGGCACCCGCCGGCGGCTCCGCGGAGGCGAGTCCGTCGTCGTGGCGCCCGGGTCGCGGCTCGACATCGGCGGTACACTCGTCGAGATCCTCGCAGTCGCGGAGGACCGAGTCCGCGAGCCGCTCACCGACGAAGGACAAGGCACGTGACGCAGATCGGACACGGCAATCCCGGCACCGCCGTGACGCTGCCGGACGGCACCGAGGTCACGCTCGCCTGGGCCGCGCTCACCGACACGGGGCTCCGCCGCGAGGTGAACGAGGACTCGTTCGTCGCCCGCCCGCCGGTCTTCGCGGTCGCCGACGGCATGGGCGGGCACGCCGCGGGCGACTTCGCCAGCGCGGCGGTCGTCACCCGCCTCGCCGAGCACGGCGGGCGCACGACGGTCCTCCCGGCAGAGATCGGGCGCTCGCTCGCCGCGGCGGTGAGCGACATGGAGCGCAGCATCGGCGTGACCGACGAGGGCAGCGGGACCACGGTCACCGGCGTGGGGCTGACGACGGTCGACGGTGCTCCCGCATGGACGGTCTTCAACATCGGCGACTCCCGGGTCTACCTCCTGCTCGACGGCGAGCTCGAGCAGCTCACCGTCGACCACTCGATCGTGCAGGAGCTGGTCGACGCGGGCCACATCACCCAGGAGGAGGCCGAGACCCACCCGCACAGCAACGTGATCACGCGTGCGGTGGGCTTCCACGAGACGCCCGTCCCCGACTACCGCTCGGTCCCGGTGGTGGAGGGCATGCGGCTCCTCGCCTGCTCCGACGGGCTGACCAAGGAGCTGACGCCGTACGGCATCCGCCACTTCCTGCTCGGCTCGCCCAAGCCGGAGGCGGCGGCCCGCCAGCTCATGGACGCGGCGCTCGGCAACGGCGGGCGCGACAACATCACCGTCGTGGTCCTCGACGTGGTCCGGGTGCGGCCCGGGGACGGCGCAGCGGGCGGCGCGGACGGGGAGTGATCCGCCGCATCCACCGACCGCTCCGCACGTCCGGCCCGCCCGCCCCCGGAACCCTAGAATGGGAGCGGTACCCGTCAGAGGCACGCCGGCGAGGCCGGCGGTGGCGGGGTCCGAGGGAGGTCGCGTGACCAGGCGCCTGCCCTCGACGCCGCCGACCATCCCCGGTTTCGCCTTCGTCCGCGTGCTCGGCACGGGCGGCTTCGCCGACGTGTTCCTCTACGAGCAGCAGATGCCGCGGCGCCCGGTGGCGGTGAAGGTGCTCCTGGCCGAGGTGGTGGACGAGCAGCTGCGGCGCCGGTTCCGCGCCGAGGCGAACCTGATGGCCCGGCTGAGCTCCCACCCGGCCGTGCTCACCGTCTACGCGGCGAGCGTCGCGGCCGACGGTCGGCCCTACCTGGTCATGGAGTACTGCTCGTCGGCGATGGCGCAGCGCTACCGCGCCGAGCCGCTGCCGGTCGCCGAGGCGCTCGAGGTCGGCATCCGCATCGGCTCGGCCATCGAGAGCGCGCACCGCGAGGGCGTGCTGCACCGCGACATCAAGCCGTCGAACATCCTCATGACGGCCTTCGGCCATCCCGTGCTGAGCGACTTCGGCATCGCCGCGTCGCGGGGCCACGTCGACGACGACGAGTCGATCGGGCTGTCGGTGCCGTGGTCCGCGCCCGAGGTGCTCGCCGACGAGGACGTCGGCAGCGTGGCATCCGAGGTCTGGTCGCTCGGCGCGACCGTCTACTCCCTGCTGGCCGGTCGCTCGCCGTTCGAGGTGCCGGGCGGCGACAACTCGGCCTACGAGCTCATCCAGCGGATCTCCGCCGCCGCGCCGCCCGCCGTGGATCGCCCCGACGTGCCCGCCTCCCTGGAGGCGGTGCTGCGACGGTCGATGTCGCGCAAGCCGGCCGATCGCCAGGGCGGCGTCGAGGAGCTGCTGCGCGACCTGCAGGACGTCGAGGCCGAGCTCGACCTGCCGCAGACCCCGATCGAGGCGCGCATGGACGACTGGGCGCAGGCCACCGCGATCGACCCGGACGACCGCACCGTGCTCAAGTCGCCCGGCGAGCAGGTCGCGACGCCGCCCACGGCGGGACGCCGGGCCGGTGCGCTGCTCCGCAGGCCCGCGACGTGGTGGACGGCCGGTGCGCTCGTCGCCGCCGGCGCCGTGGTCGCGGTCACGGCGGTGCAGCTGGCCCCCCGACCGGCGGAGACCGAGATCCCGCGGGTGAGCGACGTCTCGGCGTCCGTCGAGGGGACCACCGTCCTCTTCTCGTGGGACGACCCGGGCGTGACCGACGACGACGCCTACGTCGTCACCGTCGACGGCCGCCCGTCGAGCATGCAGGTCGACACCGAGTACCGGCTCGACGCGGGCGAGCAGTCGGTGGTGTGCGCCACGGTCACGGTCACGCGCGCGGGCCGCGTGGGCGATCCCAGCGCCGAGCGGTGCGTGGAGGTCCCCCCGGAGCCGAATCCGTGATCGTCGAGTGGCTGCGCGCGCACCGGTCCGGCGTGCTCACCGCCGCGGCCACGACGATGACGGCCGCCCTCATCGCCGGCGTCGCGATCGCCAGCGGCGGCTACACCTCGCAGCGCGTCGACCTCGGCGACGCGTCCGTGTGGGTCGCGAACGGCGGCATCGAGTCGGTCGGGCGCCTGAACACCGCCGTGCGCGAGCTCGACACCGCGGTCGAGACCGGAGTGGCCGCGCCCGTGCTGGTGCAGCGCGGCGCGACCGTGCTCGTGGTCGACCCCGAGCGCGCGAACCTCGATGTCCTCGACCCCGCGACCGCCACGATCTCGGAGTCCGTCGCGATCCCGCCCGTGCGGCCCGCGGTCGCGCTCGCGGGCGATCGCGTCGTGATCGCCTCCGACGGCGACGTGTGGTCGACCCCCATCGACGACTTCGCGGAGTTCGACAGCCAGCGCGACCCGGACCTGACCTTCGGGGCGGGCACCGTCACCGCGGCCGACGAGGACGGGACCATGGTCGCGTTCACGCCCTCCACCGCGCGGGTCTCCCGGTTCGACGCCGCGGACGGCACCGCCGTCGAGCGCACCTGGCAGGTCGGCGGCGAGATCGCGGCCGACGCCGAGTGGTCGATCACCACGGTCGGCGGCCGCTGGGCGCTGCTCGACGCCACCGCCGAGGTGCTGCACCTCGAGGGCGGCAGCGTCGAGCTGGGCGACCTGGTGGGGCCCGGCGGCGGCGTCGTGCTGCAGGAGCCCGCGACGGACGGCGACGCGGTGCTCGTCGCGCACCGGAGCGGCCTGCTCGCGGTGCCGTTCGACGCCGGGACGCCCGAGGTGCTCGCGGGCGATCGGTTCGGGGTGCCCGCCGCGCCGGTGGTCGCCGACGACTGCGCCTATGCGGCATGGGCGGATGCCTCGGGATGGAGCTCGTGCGACACCGCCGACGCGATCCTCGAGGGCGGCGCGACGGGCGAGCTCGCCTTCCGCAGCAACGGGTCCGCCCTCGTGCTGAACGACGCGGCGTCCGGCCGCTCCTGGTCGGTGCGCGACGGCTGGGCCCTGGTCGACGACTGGGACGCGCTGCTGCGGGTGGAGACCGACGAGCGCGTCGTCGAGCAGAACGACCCGTCGAGCCCGCCGACCCTCGAGCGCGTGCAGGTCCCGCCCGTGGCCGTGGACGACGAGTTCGGCGCCCGGCCGCAGCGCACGACGATCCTGCCCGTGCTGCTCAACGACTACGACGCGAACGGCGACGTGCTCGCGATCTCGTCCGTCGGCACGGCGCCGGAGGGCGTCGAGGTCGACCTGGTGAGCAACGACCAGCAGCTGCAGGTCACGCTGCCGGCGGGGGCGACGGGCACGGTCGCGCTCGACTACACCATCGACGACGGACGCGGGGGCAGCGCCTCCGCGGTCGTGCGCATCGTCGCGCGCGCCGACGACGAGAACGGGCCCCCGGTGCAGGCGCGCGGCGCGTCGGCGGTGGTCGAGGCCGGCGGCCGGGTCTCCACCGACGTGCTGGCGGACTGGTACGACCCCGACGGCGACCCGTTCTACCTCGCCGACGCCGCCGCCGGGCCGCCAGACACCGCGACGTACACGGCCGGCGGCGAGGTCGTCTTCACCGAGCGGGGCGGCCGCGGCCCGCTGCGCACCGTCGCGCTCTCGGTCTCCGACGGACGGGCGATCGGCGCGGGCACGCTCCAGGTCGCCGTGCGGGCGGCGGGGTCGGTGCCGCTCGTCGCCGAGCCGTTCGCGGTGCTCGCCTCGGCGGGCGAGGAGCGCACGATCTCGCCGCTGCAGCACGTGAGCGGCGGCAGCGGCACGCCGCGCCTCACCGCCGTGCCGGCGAAGCCCGACGTCGTGCTCGTGCCGGACTTCGACCAGGGCACCTTCCGATTCACCAGCGACGCGGTGGGCACCCACTACCTCGAGTACACCGTGACCGACGGCGACCAGACCGCGGTCGGCGTGGTGCGGGTCGACGTGGCCGCGCCGCCGGACGCCGACACCACGCCGGTGACCGTGCCGCACACCGCGTTCCTGCGGGTGCGGCAGACCGTGGACGTCGACGTCCTCGCGACCGACATCGACCCGACCGGCGGCGTGCTGGTGATCACGGGCGCCGACGACACCGCGGACGAACGGGGCATGCGCGTCGAGGTGATCGAGCATCGCGTGCTGCGGGTCACGCTCAACGATCCGCTCGTCGACGGCGCCGCGGAGTTCGAGTACACCGTGAGCAACGGCCGGGCCGAGGCCACCGGCACCGTCCGGGTCGTCGAGATCCCGGCGCTCGAGCGCGTCCAGGCGCCGGTCGCGGCCGACGACACGGCCTCCGTGCGCGTGGGCGACGTCATCGACATCCCGGTGCTCGCGAACGACCGGCACCCGGACGACGAGCCGATCTCGCTCGCGCCCGACCTCGTCGAGCCCCCCGCGGAGGCGGACGGGCTGCTGTTCGCCTCCGGGGACGTGCTGCGATTCCTCGCGCCGTCCCGCCCGGGCATCGTGAGCGCGGTCTACCGGGTCGAGGGGCCGGACGGCCAGTTCGCCACGGCGACCGTGCGGATCTCGGTGAACGACGTCGACGCCGACGACAACTCCGCGCCGGTGCCGCGGGTGGTCACGTCGCGCGTGCTCGCCGGCGAGACCGTCCGCATCCGCATCCCCCTGCTCGGGATCGACCCCGACGGCGACTCCGTGCAGCTGATCGGCCAGGAGACGCCGCCCGAGCGCGGCATCGTCGTGCGCACGGGCGTCGACTGGATCGAGTACGAGGCCGGCGAGTACTCCGCGGGCACCGACGTCTTCCGGTACGCGGTCGTCGACGCGCTCGGCGCACGGGCGACTGGGACCGTGCGCGTCGGCATCGCGCCGCGGCTCGACGGCGTGCGCGCGCCGGTCGCGGTCGAGGACGAGGTGCACGCGCGCCCGGGCGGCGAGGTCGCCGTGCGCGTGCTCGACAACGACTCCGACCCCGACGGGGGGCCGCTCACGATCGTCGCGGTCGAACCGGTGGAGGGATCCGCCGAGGCATCCGTCGACGGCGACCTGGTGCGGATCGCCGTGCCGCGCGTCGAGGGGCGCAGCAGCTTCATCTACACGATCCGCAACGAGGGCCAGGCGACGGCGTCGGCGTTCCTCGTGGTCGACGTGAGCGCCGAGGCGCCGCTCGCGAGACCCGAGGCGGGGGACACCGTGCTCTCGCTGTCGGACATCCTCGACCGGTCCTGGGTCGACGTCGACGTGCGTGAGAACGTGTTCTTCGCCGACGGCCCCGCCGAGCGCCTCGGCGTGGAGCTCGTGCCCGGCTGGGAGTCGGGCGCGGTCGTGCGCGGCGACGGCACGATCCGCGTGACGCTCGCCGACGAGCGGCAGGTGATCCCGTTCCGGGTGGTGCACCCCGACGATCCCGAGCTCGACGCCTACGCGTTCGTCCGGGTCCCCGGCTACGAGGACGCCCTGCCCCAGCTGCGGCTCGACGCCCCGCCGATCATCGTGCAGAGCGAGCAGGAGGTGCTGATCGAGATCAACGAGCACGTCGTCGCGGTCGGTGGCCGCCCAGTGCGGATCACCGACGAGGCGACGGTGCGGGCCTCGAACGGCGACGGCGGCGAGCTCGTGGTCGACGCCGACACCCTGCGCTTCCGGAGCGCCGACGAGTACTTCGGGCCGGCCTCGGTGTCGTTCGTCGTCACCGACGGCGCATCCGCCGACGACCCGGACGCCCGCACCGCGACCATCGTGCTGCCGATCACGGTGCTGCCGCGCGAGAACCAGCCGCCCTCGTTCACGGGCGGGCTCATCGAGTTCGAGCCCGGCCAGCAGCGCGAGATCGACCTGCTGAAGCTCACCAGCTACCCCTACCCGGCCGACCTCGACGAGCTCGCGTTCCGGCTCGTGCAACCGCTGCCCGACGGGTTCGACCTGTCGCTCGACGGCACCGTGCTCCGGGTCACGACGGCCGCCGGCACGCTCGCGGGCACCCGCGCGGCGGTGACCGTCGCGGTGCAGGACGACTCCGGCGACGGGCGGGCCGGCCGCATCGAGCTGCGGGTCGTGCCGTCGACCCGGCCGCTCGCGGTGCCGGCGCCCGACAGCGCGGTCGCGCGACGCGGCTCGACGACCACGGTCGACGTGCTCGCCAACGACGCGGCGACCAACCCGTTCCCCGACGTCCCGCTGCGGGTGGTCCGCGTGCGCGGCGCCGACGACGCGAGCCTGCCGAGCGGCGTGCACGTGGTGCCGAGCGCGGACCGCACCTCGCTTCGGGTCACGGTCGACGAGGGCGCCGAGCCGGTGAACAGCACGATCCAGTACCAGGTGGCGGATGCCACGGGCGATGCCGGTCGCTACGCCTGGGGCGTCGTGACGATCTCCGTGCAGGACCGTCCCGAGCCCGTCGCCGAGGTCCGAGCGACCGGGTTCGGCGACCGGTCGATCAGCATCGACTTCTCGCCCGGGCCGGCCAACAACTCGCCGATCACGGCGTACGAGGTCACCCTGCGCGCCCCGGGCAGCGGCGAGGTGCTCGCGGTGCACTCGTGCCCGGCGACCGACTGCACCGTGCCCACGCTCGGCAACGGACGGGCCAACCAGGTCGCGGTCGAGGTGCGCGCACGCAACGGCATCGGGCTCTCCGACGCCGCCCGGCCGCCGGAGACGATCTGGTCCGACGTCGTGCCGGGCGCGCCCGCCGACCTCCGCGCGGCACCGCTCGACGGCGGGCTGCGCGTCACCTGGACCCCGGTCGTGCCCGCGGGCGGCGGCACCCCGGTGACCCGCTACGTGGTCATCGTCGCCGGCCAGATCGGCGAGGTGTCGGCCGCCTCGATCTGCTCGGCCACCGCGTGCGTGCTCGACCGGACCGGACTCGTCAACGGCAGCTCCGTGCCGGTCGCGATCAGCCCGCGCAACGACGCCTACCCGGCGCTGTCGACCTGGCGCGAGGCATCCGTCACCGGCACGCCGTTCGGGGCGCCCCGGGCGGGCACGGCGGACGCGATCGGCGATGCGTCGGCGGGTGCGGTCACGGTCACGTGGAGCGCGTTCGACCCGAACGGCGATGCGATCCGCGGCTACTTCGTGCAGCGCCTCGCGGTCGGCAGCCGCACCCTCCCGACCGGGCCCCAGGCCTGCTCGGTGAGCACTCCGGCGCCCGGCACGGTCTCCCCGCCCACGAACGGTGCGGGCGTCGAGGAGACGCGGACGCTGGGGCCCGACGCGCGGTCGGCGCGATTCGAGGGGCTCTCGGCCGAGAACACCGAGTACGCGTTCGTCGTCTGGGGCTACAACCGTGCGGGCTGCGCGTCGAGCGCCGTGCTCGTCGTCACGCCGCGACCCTTCGACCGGGTCATCGACGAGGTGCGCGGCGAGATGCGCTGGACCGGCGACGGACTCGCCTGGGACTACCGGGTCACGTCGGTCACCCCGCGTGCGAGCCGGTACGAGATCGTCGCGGTCGACGCCGCGGGGGTGCAGCTGGCCGGCACGGTCCAGTCGTTCGGCGGAACCGGCTGGCCGCGGGAGATCCTCGGGCGGCCGTTCGGCGAGGCCGTGCGGTTCCAGCTGCGGGCGTGTGCGCCGTGGGGCAGCTGCGGGCCGTGGAGCCCCGTGCAGCCGGCGGACCCGGAGCCCTCCCTCGACTTCGCGCTGCCCAGCCTGCGGTGGGACGCCCCGGCGTCGCGCTGGACCTGGACGAACCCGCCGGACAACGGTGCGCTCGAGGCGACCTTCCGCTGCGGGACGGGGCCCGGGCCGGGGTCCCCCGCCGGGGCCGAGACCAGCTGCGTCGTCGGCGGCGGCGGGCCCGGCGGCACCGCGTGGCTCGACGTCACGGTGGGCGGGATCACGAAACGATACGAGAGCGACTGACGATGCGAGGAGCACGCGGATGACGATGACACCCGAGCAGGCGACGGAGTTCGCCGACACCTTCGACCGGCTGGTCGGCGGCGTGGAGCAGGTGCTCCTCGGCAAGAGCCACGTGATCCGGCTGGCCTTCACGGCGCTGCTCACGGAGGGGCACCTGCTGCTGGAGGACGTGCCGGGCACCGGCAAGACCTCTCTCGCGCGCGCCATGGCGCAGTCGGTCGCCGGCACCAGCAACCGGGTGCAGTTCACGCCCGACCTGCTGCCCGGCGACATCACCGGCATGAGCGTCTACGACCAGCGCTCCGGCGCGTTCGAGTTCCACGGGGGGCCCGTCTTCGCGAACATCGTGCTCGCCGACGAGATCAACCGCGCCAGCCCGAAGACCCAGTCGGCGCTGCTGGAGGTCATGGAGGAGCGTCAGGTCACCGTCGACGGCGTCACCCATCCGGTCTCCGCGCCGTTCATGGTGATCGCGACCCAGAACCCGATCGAGCAGGCCGGCACCTACCGGCTGCCCGAGGCGCAGCTCGACCGGTTCCTGCTGCGCACCTCGATCGGGTACCCCGACCACGCGTCGACGATCCGGATCCTCGAGGGCGCCGACCACCGCGCGCACGAGCAGGCCGTGCACGGCATCGTGCGGGCCGACGAGGTCGTGGAGCTCGCCGCGCAGGCGCGGCAGGTCTACGTCGACTCCACGATCCACGACTACGTGTCCCGCCTGGTCGACGCCACGCGCTCCGCGGTCGAGGTGCGGCTCGGCGCGAGCGTGCGCGGGGCCCTCGGGCTGATCCGCGCCGCGAAGACGCACGCGGCGAGCCGCGGCCGGCACTTCGTCGTGCCCGACGACGTCAAGGCGCTCGCCGAACCCGTGCTCGCGCACCGCCTCATCCTCGAGGCCGAGGCCGAGTTCGACGGCGTGAACGCGTCGAGCGTCGTGGCGCAGGTGCTGCTCGAGACGGCGCCGCCGAACGCGAGGCAGGCGGTGTGACGATCGACCGGGCCCAGGCGGACGAGGCCCGCGGTCGCGACGGCGCGCTCGCCGAGGCCGTCGGCGCGGTCGTCGGCGCCGGCCAGGCCGCCGGGTCGGGCCTCGCGCGCGCGGCCGCCGCCGTGCGCCAGGTCGTGACGCCGACCGGCTGGTGGGTCGCCGGCATCGCGGCCGCGGGCCTCGTCGCCGGGTACCTGTTCGGCTGGCTGGAGGCGGTCGTCATCGGCTGGGCGCTCGCGGTCGCGCTGGCCGCCGCCTGCCTCTACCTGGTCGGGCGCAGCGCGTTCGTCGTCGGGCTCGAGCTCCCCGAACCGCGGGTCGTCGTGGGCGACCCCGCCGAGGCGGCGGTGGTCGTGACGAACATCGGCCGCCGGCGCGCGGTCGGCGTGGGGGTCGAGGTCCGGGTGGGCGGCGGCACGACGGCCCTCGCGGTCGCGAACCTCAGCGCGGGCGTCGCCGAGCGGCGGCCGATCGAGATCCCGACCGGACGGCGCGGCATCGTGGATATCGGGCCCGTGCGCACGGTGCGGGCCGACCCCGTCGGCCTGGTGCGGCGCGAGGTCGTCTGGGCCGAGCAGTCGCGGCTCTACGTGCACCCGAGGACGATCCCGATCCCCGCGGTGAGCACGGGCTTCGTGCGCGACCTGGAGGGCTCGCCGACGCGCGACCTCACCGCGAGCGACGTCGCGTTCCACGCCCTTCGCGAGTACGTCCCCGGTGACGACCGGCGGCACATCCACTGGCGCAGCTCGGCGAAGACGGGCACCTTCATGGTGCGCCAGTTCGAGGAGACCCGTCGCAGCCACATGATGATCCTGCTCGACGCCGAGCCGGCGCACTACGCCGACCCCGACGAGTTCGAGCTCGCGGTGGGCGCCGTGGGCTCGCTCGGCGTGCGCGCGATCCGCGACGCCCGCGGCGCGTCGGTGATCGTGCCGAGCTCTGTGCCGACGACCGCGCGCGCCGGGATGCGCGGCCTGCTCGACCTCGCGACGATCTCGCGCGACCGCCTGCTCGACGCGCTCTGCGGGGTCGAGCAGGATCCGCGCGCACCCCAGCTGGTGGATGCGATGCGGATGACCGCCGAGTCCGTGCTCGGCATCTCGCTGGCGTTCGTCGTGACCGGCTCGCTCACGGGCGTGGCGCGGCTGCGGGCCGCCGCGGCGCAGGCGCGACCGGGCGTCGAGGTGGTCGGCGTCGTCTGCGCCGCGGGCGCCGCGCCGGCGTCGCGTCGCGTCGGCGGGATGCAGGTGCTCACGATCGGGCAGCTCGACGACCTGCGCGCGATCCTGGCCCGGTCGGCGGCGGCATGAGCGAGGCGGGCACGATGCGGCGACCCGTGCGGTGGTGGGTGTTCCCCCTGCTCGGGCTCGCGGTCGCGGCCGCGGCCGTGCCCTGGTGGCCGATCCACGAGACGCGGCACCTGCTCGTCGTCGTCGCGGCCGCGGCCCTCGCGGGCTTCGCGGTCGCGGGCATCGGCGCGGTCCGCTCGTGGCCCGCGTGGGCGGTGCTGCTGGGCTGCTTCGCGGCCTACCTGCTCCTGGGCGTGCCGCTCGCGGTGCCCGGCGCGGCCGCCGGCCTGCTGCCGACGCCCGCGGGGATCGTGGAGCTGCTGGCGGGAACCGCAGTGTCCTGGCCGCGGCTGCTGACGATCGTGCTCCCGGTGGGCACCTACCAGGCGCTCCTGGTGCCGGTGTTCGTGAGCACGCTGGCCGCGTCGGCCGCCTCGGTCAGCATCGCGCTGCGCTCGCGCCGCCCGGCCCTCGCGGTGCTCCCGCCGGTGGCGATGTTCCTCGCCGGCATCCTGCTCGGTCCTCGCGAGTCCGCGTGGGGGATCGTGGGCGGCGCCGGGATGGTCGCCGCCTGCCTCGCCTGGCTGGTCGCCGTGCGGCGCCTGCCCGAGTCCGCGGGCTCGCCGCGGCGCGCGGTCTCCGTGCGCCGCGTGCTGGGCGGCCTCGCGGTCGGCATCGTCGCGGTGCTCGCGGGCACGGGCGCGGCGGTCGTGCTCGCGCCCGGCACCGAGCGCGAGGTCGTGCGCGCCTACGTGCAGCAGCCGTTCGATCCGCGCGAGACCGACAGCCCGCTCGCCGGGTTCCGTGCCTGGCACCGGACCGATCGGGCGGGGGACCCCATGCTCGTGGTGCGCGGCCTGCCGCCGGGGGAGCGGCTGCGGCTCGCCGTGCTCGACACCTGGGACGGCATCGTCTTCTCGGTCGGGGGACCCGACGGTGCCGAGGCGTCCGGTTCGTTCACCCGCCTGCCGTACCGGCTCGACCAGGACGCGCCCGCCGGCGGCATGCGCGAGGTCGACGTGCGCATCCTCGGGTACGAGGGCGTCTGGCTGCCCGGCGTCGGCCGCATCGAGTCCATCGCATTCTCCGGCGAGCGGGCGGAGCCGCTCGGCGCGACGTTCTTCTACAACGACGCCACCGGCACGGCCGCGGTCACCGAGGGGTTGCGCGAGGGCGACGAGTACGTGGTCTCCGCGGTCGCCGTCGCCGAAGCCGACGACCTCGAGGCCCTCCGGCCCGGGCGCGCGGTGCAACCCGCGAGCGCGCCCCTGCCCGACGGCCTCGATCGCCTCCTCGACCGCTACGCGCCCGCCTCGGAGCCGCCGGGCGCCCGGCTCGCGGGCGTGATCGCGGGACTGCGCGCCGACGGCTACGTGAGCCACGGCGTGGGCGACGACGAGCCCGCGAGCCGGTCGGGCCACTCGGCCGACCGGCTCACCCAGCTCGCGACCGACCGCCCGATGCTCGGCGACGCGGAGCAGTACGCGGCCGCGGCCGCGTTGCTCGCCCGCGAGATCGGCTTCCCCGCACGCGTGGTGATGGGCTTCGACCCGGGTGACGACGCCGGCGCCGCGGACGGTGCGGTGCTCGTCACCGGCAGCGACATGTCGGCCTGGATCGAGGTGCAGGACGCGGACGGCACCTGGCTCGCGATCGACCCGAACCCCGAGCCGCGCCCGGTACCGGAGGCCGAGCCCGACGAGCCGACCGTGGTCTCCAGACCCCAGTCGGTGCTGCCGCCGCCGGCCGAGCGCACCCCGGTGGAGCGCACGGTGCCCGAGCCCGAGGCGGCCGACGACACCTCCGACGACGGCGTCGGGCCGCTGGTCGAGGCGCTGCTCGCGATCCTGCGCGTCGGGGGCTGGGCGCTGCTCGGGCTCGCGCTGCTCGCGAGCCCGTTCCTGGCGGTGATCGCGGCGAAGCTGCGGCGGCGGAGGCTCCGGCGCTCGGCGGCGGCGCCCGAGGACCGGGTCGCGGGCGGGTGGAACGAGTTCGCCGACGCCGCGACCGACCACGGGTACGCCGTGCCGGCCTCCGGCACGCGCTCCGAGCAGGCCGCGGCCGTGGGTGGCATGCAGGCGCTCGTGCTCGCCTCGGCCGTCGAACGGTCGCTGTTCGCACCCGGCGGGCCCGACGACGCGCAGGCCGACGCCGTCTGGGGCGTGGTCGACGAGGCGCGGACCCGGATCGCCGCGCGACGGGGCAGGTGGCGGCGGTTGCGCGCGGCCGTCTCGCTGTCGAGCTTCACCCGGGAGGCCCGCGGCCGGCGCGAGCGGTGAGCCGGCACGCTCCTCCACATGGGGCTGCGGATGCGACGGAGGCGGCGCCGCCTGCCGAGGCGGAGGCGCACCGGGCGGCACGCGATCCACTGGTCGGGTGACCGCTCCCGGCCTGCGCCTGCCACCACTCGACCGCCCTGCGGGGCGACCGCCGTTCCCGGTGCTCGCGACCGCCGCGCCGGTCGTGGGCTCGGTCGTGCTCTGGCTCCTGACGGGGTCGCCGTTCGCGCTGGTGTTCGCGCTGCTCGGTCCGCTCGTCGCGATCGCCGGGGTGCTGGACCGGGGGCGCGGCGCCCGCCGCACGGCGCGGCGCGCGCAGGCGGATCGGCGGGAGGCGCTCGACCGGGTCCGCGGGGAGGTCGTCGTCGCGCACGACCTCGAGCGACGGGCCGGGTGGCGCGCCGACCCGGGCGCGCGGGCGGTCCTCGACGGCACGGCGGCGCGGCTGCCGTGGTCGGGCGGCGACCCGATGCGGATCGTCGTCGGGGTGGGGGAGGTGCCGAGCACCGTCCGGCTGGAGGGGGACGCGGAGGACGCGCACGCGGTCGAGGTCGTCCGCGCCGCGGCGACGCTGGCCGGGGCCCCGCTCGTGGCGGACGTCTCGCGGGGCGTCGGCATCGTCGGACCGCCCGCGCTCGGGCGGTCCCTCGCCCGGAGCCTCGTGGTGCAGGCGTGCTTCGCCGCCCCGCCGTGGGAGCTGGCGGTCGTCGTGCCGCCCGGCGCGGACTGGGCGTGGACGGAGCACCTGCCGCACCGGGCGGGCGCGGGCGGGCGGGTGCTGCGCGTCGTCGAGGGGGCGGCGGATGCGGCGTCGCCGCGCTCGTCCGGCGAGACCGTGGTCGCGCTCGCCGGGCGGCGCGACGAGGTCGTGACCCGCGTGGGCGCGGTCGTGGAGCTGGAGGGCCCATGCTCCGCGCGGGCGACGAGCGCCGACGGCGCCGTGGGCGTCTGCGCGCCGGTGCTCGTCGGCGAGCCGGAGGCGCGTGCGTGGGCGCACGCGGTCGCGGCGCGGATCCCGCGGGCGCGGGACGAGCCGGCCGCGCCCGTGCGCTGCGACCTCGCGCAGGCGGGCGGGCCCGGGCTGACGGCCGCGGTGGGGCGCTCCGGCGACGACCCGGCCGTGCTCGACCTGGCCGCGGGGCCGCACGCGGTGGTCGCCGGCACGACCGGCAGCGGGAAGAGCGCCTTCCTCGTGGCCTGGGCCTGCGCGATGGCCGCCTCCCGGCCCCCGGCGGAGCTGGTGCTCGTGCTCGTGGACTTCAAGGGGGCGGCGGCGTTCGGGCCGCTCGAGCGGCTGCCGCACGTGGCCGGCGTCTTCACGGACCTCGACGAGCCGGCCGCGCGCCGGATGGTGCGCAGCCTCGGGGCGGAGGTCCGCCGCCGCGAGACCGTGCTCCGCGGGGCCGGGGCGGCGATGCTCGAGGCGCTGCCACCCGGCGCCGAGCCGCGCCTGGTCGTCATGGTGGACGAGTACCAGGAGTTCGCGCGGCGCGTGCCGGAGGTCGCCGCGGTGTTCGACGACCTCGCGGCGCGCGGCCGCTCACTCGGCATCCACCTCGTGGTCGGCACCCAGCGTCCCAGCGCGGCCGTCGCCGAGTCGATCCGCGCCAACAGCGGCGTGCGCGCGTGCCTGCGCGTGCTCCAGCCCTCGGAGAGCGTGAGCGTCGTCGGCGTCCCCGACGCGTCGCGCATCGCCGCCGGCTCGCCCGGCACCGGCCTGCTCGACCTCGGCGACGGCACCGCGCGGCCGTTCCGGTCGGCGCTCGTCACCCGGGCCGACATCGAGGCGCTCGCGCGGCGATTCGCGGGTGCCCGGGTTCCCGCGCCGCCCTGGGCGCCGGAGCTGCCGCCGGTCGTGCTGCCCGAGCACCTCGAGTCCGCGGACCGGGGCGCGTCCGGGCCCGGTCGGATCTCCCTCGGCCTGGGCGACGACGTGGATCGCCAGCGGCACGTCGTCGCGGAGTGGGACGCCCGCTCCGGCGCGCTGCTCGTCGCCGGCGCCGTCGCGAGCGGCCGGAGCGACGTGCTGGCCGTGGTCACCGCAGGCCTCCGGGCGGAGCACGCCGTCGCGGAGCTCTCGCCGCGATCCCCGCGCAGCCTCGTCTGGGACGTGCTGCAGCGGACGCAGGGCCCGACGCCGCTCGCGGTCGTCATCGACGACCTCGACGACCTGTTCGACGGCTGGGGCGACGAGTACCGGCTCGAGGGCGTGCGCGCGCTCGAACGGCTCCTCCGCACGCGCACGATCCCCGTCGCCGCGGCGGTGCGTCAGCTGCCGGGCGCGGCGCTGTCGCCGCGGATCGCCGGGCTGTTCCGAGAGACCCTGCTGCTTCGCCTGCCGAGCGCGGCCGATGTCCGGGCGGCCGGCGGCGACCCCGCGCTGTGGGCGCCCGACGAGCCGCCCGGCTCGGGGCAGTGGCGCGGCCTGCGCTTCCGCGCGCGGCATCGCGCGCAGCCCGCCCGCGGTCGACACGCGCGCGAACGCCCCGGTCGCGGCGATCGTCCCGAGGCGCCGCCGGAACCGCCGGGGCAGGGCGTCGCGTTCGCGTGCACCGACGCGCCGCGCGCGTTCGCCGATCGCTGGCGGGCGGCGACGGGCGGGCGCGTCGTGCAGCTCGATCCGGGCGACCCGCTCTCGCGCGGCGCGACGGCCGACCTGCTCGCCTCGGGCGGCGCGGAGGCGCGGCTCCTCGTCGGCGACGCGGCCGCCTGGGCGTCGAGCTGGAGCCTCGTCGCCGCGCATCGCGAGGAGGTCGTCCTGCTCGCGGACGGCATGCCGTCCAACCTGCGGGCGCTGACCGGCGATCGCACGCTTCCGCCCCTGCTCGACCCGGGCACGGGCACCATCTGGTGCCGGGAGCCGGGCCGCGCGGTGCATCGCCGCGCGTGGCCGGAACGCTGAGCCCGCCTCGGGGCGCCCGGCGTCAGACGGTGGCGCGGATGCTGCCGACCCGGGCGGTGCCGCCGAGCACCGAGAGGTCGAGCTCGGCCGTCGCGTCCTCGACGGCGTCGGCCTGGAGCGCGCCCGCGGCGGCCAGCAGGCGCAGCGCGACCGCGGTCGACGCGCGACGGCTGCCGTCGAGCACCTTCAACGCGGTCGTCGTGCCGTCGGGCGCGGTCATCACCATCACGCCCTCCGCACCGTGCTTGGCGAACACGCCCAGCCGGTCGATCACGATCGAGTCGGGCTGACCGGGGCCGGCCACCACCCACCCGTTCGCGCGCACGGCCTCGGTCAGCGCGCTCGCCTCGCGGTAGAGCGCGAACGGCGACGACGCGGACGACGTCGTGATGCGCTGGATGCCCCGGCCGAGCGCCTCGAGCGAGAGGGCGTGCACGGGCGCGCCGCAGCCGTCGACGCCGGTCGCGGCCGGGCGCTCGCCCGTGAGCCGCTCGACGACGTCGAGGATCCGCCGCTGCACCGGGTGCTCCGGGTCGAGGTAGCCCTCGAGCGGCCAGTCGTTGGCGGCGCACGCGAGCAGCATCGCGGCGTGCTTGCCCGAGCAGTTCATGGTGATGCGCTCGGCGCCGCCGCCCGCGCGGGCGAGCCGGTCGCGCGCGTCGGGGTCGGACGGCTTCTGCGGCGGGCAGGCGAGCATCGACGCGGCGATGCCCGCGCGGCCGAGCAGCCCGCGCACGAGCGCCACGTGCGCGGCCGTGCCGCTGTGGCTCGCGGTCGCGATCGCCGCGTCCTCGCCGCGCAGGTTCACGCCCGCCGACATGACGGCGACGGCCTGGAACGGCTTCAGGCTCGAGCGCGGGAAGATCGGCGTGGTGACGTCGCCCAGCGTGCGCACGACCTCGCCCTCGGGGGAGAGCACGATGGCCGAGCCCGCGTGGCGGGACTCGACGAAGCCGCTGCGCTCGACGACGGCCAGCTCGACCGCGTCGGCGACGCTGAAGGTGCCCGCCACGGCTCAGCCCAGCGCGGCGAAGGCGTCGTCCAGCACCGAGAGCGCGTCGGCGACGAGCTCGTCGGTCACCGCCAGGCTCGGCAGGAAGCGCAGCACGTTGCCGAACGTGCCCGCCGAGAGGAAGAGCACGCCCCGCTCGGCGGCGAAGGCGATCAGCTCCTGCACGGCCTCGGGGTTCGGCTCCTTCGTGGTCTCCGCGGTACCCGGCTGAACCAGCTCGATCGCCTGCATCGCGCCCCGGCCGCGCACGTCGCCGATGATGTCGTAGCGTTCGCGCAGGCCCTCGAGACCGGCCGTGAGCGCCGCCTCGATGCGCGCGCCGGCCGCGAGCAGCTCGCCCCGGTCGATCGCCTCGAACACGGCGATCGCCGCCGCGCAGGCGACCGGGTTGCCGCCGAAGGTGCCGCCGAGCCCGCCGGGCTGCGACGCGTCCATGATCTCGGCGCGACCCGTGACCGCGGCGAGCGGCAGCCCGCCCGCGATGCCCTTGGCCGAGAGCACGAGGTCGGGCACCCAGTCGAAGTGCTCGCTCGCGAACACCCGGCCGGTGCGGGCCATGCCGCTCTGGATCTCGTCGGCGATCATGACGACGTCGTTGGCCGTGCACCACTCCTGCAGCGCGGGCAGGTAGCCGTCGGCGGGCACCATGAACCCGCCCTCGCCCTGGATGGGCTCGACCACGAGGCACGCGAGGTCGGTCGCCCCGACGGCCTTCTCGAGGTAGGAGATCGTGCGCTTCGCGGCATCCGCCCCGCTCAGCCCGTCGCGGTACGGGTAGGAGCCCGGTGCGTGGTACACGTCGCCGGCGAGCGGGCCGTACCCGGTCGCGTACGGGTGCGCCTTGTAGTTCATGGCCATCGTGAGGTTGGTGCGGCCGTGGTACGCGTGGTCGAGCACCGCCACCGCGCGACGCCGGGTGAACCGGCGGGCGATCTTCACGCCGTTCTCGACTGCCTCGGCGCCCGAGTTCACGAGCACCGAGCGCTTGGCGAAGTCGCCGGGGGTGAGCTTCGCGAGCCACTCGGCCACCCGTACGTACTCCTCGTAGGGCGTGATGGTGAAGAGGGTGTGGATGACGTCCTGCAGCTGGCCGGCCGCGGCGGCCACGACGGACGCCTCGGTGTGGCCGACCGTCGTCACGCCGATGCCCGCGCCGAAGTCGAGGAAGCGGTTGCCGTCGACGTCCTCGAGCACGGCGCCGTTGGCGCGCGCGATGTACACCGGCAGCACCGACGAGACGCCGGCGGAGACGACCTCGAGGCGTCGGGCGTGCAGCTCCTGCGACCTGGGGCCGGGGATCGCGGTGACGATCCGTCGCTCCTGCGGGATGGTGAAGACGGGTGCCGCGGCCCCGGATGCGGGCGCGTCGATGGTGTCAGTCATGGTGGCCCCAGCCTACCGCCGGGCGGGCCGGGTGCCGCCCACGGGACGGCGGCGGTCGTCGCGTGCGAGGATGGCCCGATGAAGGACCTGCACCGATACGAGGTCGGCCTCGAGTGGCTGGGGGACCGCGGCGAGGGCACGTCGCACTACCGCGCCTACGGGCGCGCGAACCGGCTCGAGGCGGCCGGCAAGCTGCATCCGATCGAGGGGTCGTCGGACCGCACGTTCCACGGCGACCGCGAGCGCTGGAACCCCGAGGAGCTGCTCGTCGGCGCGCTCAGCGAGTGCCACATGCTCTCGTACCTGCACGTCGCGACGAACCACGGCGTCGTGGTCGTCGGCTACACCGACCGCGCCACCGGCACGATGCGCACCGACGCACGCGGCGGCGGCGCGTTCACCGAGGTCACGCTGCACCCGCGGGTCGTCGTGCGCGACGCCGGGATGGCCGAGCTCGCGGCCACGCTGCACGCAGAGGCCTCGGAGAAGTGCTTCATCGCGGCATCCGTCGCCTTCCCGGTGCACCACGAGCCCGAGGTCGTCGTCGCCGACTGACCGCTCGCCACGCCGGCTCAGCCGCGCCCGAGCGTGCCGAGCGGCCACGCCGGCTCGAACGGGCAGGGCTGGCCGTCGGCGAGGTTGGCGCAGGGCGGGAAGAACGCGTCGAACCGCTCGAGGAGCGGGTCGCCGAACCACCGGTGCCAGATGCGCCAGAAGTTGAAGTTGCCCCAGGCGGAGCATCCGTCGCCGGAGCCCGGGTCGTCGAGGGTCGCCTCGTTCGGCTGGTACGGCGTGTAGTTGTACAGGCCCGCGGTCGCCTGGTTCCGGATCACGATGAAGGACGCGCCGCAGTCGGGGTCGGGGTTGTAGCGCACCCGGTTGCCGCCGACCTCGTAGGTGCGCGAGGTGTACTGGGTGTACTGCCGGAACTGCCAGGCCGCCGCGTAGACCTGGTTGAAGAACCCGAAGTACCGGGTGTCGCAGTCGGCGCCGTCGGGGCAGGCGTAGCCGGTCGCCCGCTCGTAGCCGTAGGCCGACGGATGGGTGACGAGCGACTGCTCCTTCTGCAGCAGCACGAGCAGCGCGCGCGGGCTGACCCCGCAGGCCCGCGCGACCTTGGCGATGATCGTCGACGCGAGCTCGCGCCGGGTGCCGTCGTACGCGGTGCAGTGGCCGGCCTCGACCGCGGCCTTGTCGGGGGTGTCCTCGCGGTACTCGGCGAGGCAGGGCACGCCGTCGCGCGGCAGGCAGCGGTGGGACTCGAGGAAGTCCTGCACCTGCGTCGCGGTCATCGCGTCGGCGTTGTAGAAGCTGTCGTCGCTGACGATGAGGCCCGGGTCGAAGTCGTCGGGGTCGGGGTCGGGGAGCAGGCTCGCGTAGCGGGGCACCGGCGGTGGCTCCGGCGCCTCCGCCGTGCATCCTGCGGTCGTCACCAGCACCGCGACGGCGATGCAGGCCACGACGAGCGATCTCATCGGCATCGAGCGAACCCTACCCGCGCGACCCGTGAATCGGTCGGGACGCGCTCAGGCGGCCATCGGCCGGTCGTTGTACCGGCCCGCGAGCTCCTGCCCCGAGAGCGCGTGGATGCCCGCCATGACCTGCTCGGTGAGTTCACGGCGCGCACGCCCGGAGGTCTCGGACGCCTCCGCGTCGGGCACGATCGGCGGGCCGAAGTGCACCTCGACCGGCCGCACCCGGGGCCACCTCGTGCCCACGGGCTGGATGGCCTCGGTGCCGATGAGGCCGACCGGCACGACCGGCGCGCCGGTGGCGAGCGAGAGCCAGGCGACGCCCGTGCGGCCGCGGTAGAGCAGGCCGTCGGTCGAGCGGCTGCCCTCCGGGTAGATCGCGAACGCGCTGCCCGACTCGAGCACGTCGCGGCCGCGGTCCAGGGCGGCCTGCGCCTGCGAGCCGGCGCCCCGCTCGACGGCGACCGCGCCGATGGCCTCGAAGAACGCACGGGAGATCCACCCCGAGACGCCGGTTCCCGTGAAGTAGTCCGACTTGGTGAGGAACTGCACGGGGCGCGGCGCGACGATGGGGATGACGATGCTGTCGATCAGCGAGAGGTGGTTGCTCGCGATGACGACCGGGCCGGTGCGCGGCACGTGCTCGCGCCCGGTGATCGTCGGCCGGTACACCAGCAGCGCCAGCGGCCGCAGGATCCCGCGCACGAGGAAGTAGACGAATCCGGGGCGGGTCGCGCGGCGTGCGCTCGGTGCGGTCACGCGACGACCCTACTCGCGGGCGCATGCGGGTCGGGTGATGCGGTGGATGGATGCGCCCGCGTACGTGCGCCACGTCGCCGACACGGCAAGATGGAGCGATGGATGCCTCGCAGGACGGCGAGCGGCTGGAGCTCGGCGAGCGCGGGCCGAGCGTCTTCGCCTACCGCACGGCCCGCCGTGCGCCCTCGGCGACGGCCGTGCTGCGCGCGCTGCTCGCCGACCGCGCGGAGGTGCCGTCCGACGACATCGAGCTCGACTGGTCGTGCCCCGACTGCGGCGCCCGCCACGTGGCGCCGGTCGTGGGCTACCCGACGACCGCGTCGGGCGGGCGCTGGCACGCCGATGCGGCCGCCGTGCCCGGCCTCGGCGTGGCGGTCGTCGACCGGCGTCGCCCCGTGGGCATCGCGATCGAGCCGGTCGACCTGGTGGACCACGCGGCCATCGACGTCGCCGCGTTCCACCCGACGGAGCGCGCCGGGCTCGACGCGCTGGGCGACGACGAACGCCGGGTCGCGCGCGCCGGGCTGTGGGCGCGCAAGGCGGCGCTGCTGCGCGCGGTCGGGCACAGCCGGTTCCTCGAGCCGGCGCGGATCGCGCTGACGATGCCTGATGACGGACCGGGGAGGATCGAGCGCTCCGTGCCCGAGTTCGACGCGCTCGGCGCGGTGCCGGAGTTCCACGGGATCCCGGTGCCCGGCGGATGGGTCGCCGCGGTCGCCGTGCTGGGCTGACCCGGGCGATCGACCGCGCCGGCCACCTCGACGGCCCGTAGGGTGGGGGCGTGCGCAGCGTCATCATCCTCGGCTCGACGGGATCCATCGGCACGCAGGCCCTCGACGTCATCGCGGGCGCCCCGGACCGGTTCCGCGTGGCAGGCCTGGCCGTCGGCAGCGACGTCGACGGGATGGCCGCCCAGGCCGCGCGGTTCGGGGTCGAGCACACGGCGCTCGGCGTCGATGAGGCGGTGCGGCTCGTGCGCGAGGTCGACGCCGACGTCGTGCTGAACGGCATCACGGGCTCGGTCGGGCTCGGGCCCACGCTCGCCGCGCTCGAGGAGGGGCGCACGCTCGCCCTCGCGAACAAGGAGTCGCTCATCGTCGGCGGCGACCTCGTGACCCGCGTCGCGGCACCCGGGCAGATCGTGCCGGTCGACTCGGAGCACAGCGCCATCGCGCAGGCGCTGCACTCGGGAACGCACGACGAGGTGCGCCGGCTCGTGCTCACCGCCTCGGGCGGCCCGTTCCGCGGGCGCTCGCGCGACGAGCTGGCGGGGGTGACGCCCGCCGACGCGCTCGCGCACCCGACCTGGGACATGGGTCTCGTCGTCACCACGAACTCGGCGACGCTGGTCAACAAGGGCCTTGAGGTCATCGAGGCGCACCTGCTCTTCGACATCGGCTACGACCGCATCGACGTCGTCGTGCACCCGCAGTCGATCGTGCACTCGATGGTCGAGTTCATCGACGGCTCGACCATCGCGCAGGCGTCGCCGCCGGACATGCGCCTCCCGATCTCGCTCGGGCTCGACTGGCCGCACCGCGTCGCGGGCGTCGGCCGGCCGCTCGACTGGACCTCGGCGCAGTCGTGGGAGTTCGAGCCGCTCGACGAGACGGCGTTCCCCGCCGTGGCGCTCGCGAAGGCCGTGGGTCGCGCGGGCGGGGCGTACCCGGCCGTGTTCAACGCGGCCAACGAGCAGGCGGTCGCCGCGTTCCACGCCGGGCGCATCGGCTTCACCGGCATCGTCGACACCGTGTCCGCGGTGGTCGACGCGTTCGACGCCGGCTCGGGCGAGCTCACGATCGACTCGCTCGCCGCCGCGGAGTCGGAGGCGCGGCGCGCGGCCGACGCGCGCATCGCCGCCGCCTGAGGCGTCCCCCCGGGACGTTCCGCGACACCCGACCGGCGAGCGGCCGACGACCAGCCCGTTCCCAGCGCGCCGGGGCTACGCTGTGTCGGTGGACACCGTGCTGGCCTTCATCCTGGGCGTCGTGATCATCGCGCTCGGCCTCGCCGTGTCGATCGGCCTGCACGAGATCGGTCACCTGCTGCCCGCGAAGCTCTTCAAGGTCAAGGTCACGCAGTACATGATCGGGTTCGGCCCGACCGTGTGGTCGACGCGGGCGGGCGAGACCGAGTACGGCGTGAAGGCCATTCCGCTCGGCGGCTACATCTCGATGATCGGCATGTTCCCGCCCGAGCAGCACCGCCCGGCGGGCGCGGCGACCGACGTCGGGCCCCTCGCCGATCGCGGCGCCGAGGCACCGGCGCAGGGGGCGACCGATCCCGCCGCGACGAGGCGCATGCCCGTCGGGGCATCCGCCGCCCGCAACGGCAGCACGGGGTTCTTCCAGTCGCTCGCCGAGGACGCCCGCAGCGCCAGCGCCGACACGATCGGCCCGGGCGAGGAGCGTCGGGCGTTCTACCGGCTCGCGGTCTGGAAGCGCATCGTGATCATGCTCGGCGGGCCGTTCATGAACCTGCTGCTCGCCGTGCTGCTGTACGGCGTGCTCCTGATGGGCTTCGGCATCGCGCAGCCGAGCACCACGATCGGCTCGGTCTCGGAGTGCGTGCTGCCCGCGACGAGCGAACGCCAGTCCTGCGACGCCGACGACCAGGCGGCCCCGGGCGCCGAGGCGGGCATCGAGCCGGGCGACCGGATGGTGTCGATCGCGGGCGAGCCGGTCGAGAGCTGGGCGGGCTTCACCGAGGTGGTGCGCACGCACGCCGGCCAGCCGCTCGCACTCGTGGTCGAGCGCGACGGCGCCGAGGTCGCGCTCACCGTCACCCCGCGGCTCACCGAGCGCTACGTCTACGCCGACGACGGGTCGGTCCTGGAGGAGGACGGCCAGGCCGTCACCGAGCAGGTCGGGTTCGTCGGGGTCGGCCCGGCGTCGGAGACCGTGCAGCAGCCGATCACCGCGGTGCTCCCGGCCGTCGGCGAGAACGTGCAGGCCGTCGGCGGCATCATCCTCAACCTCCCGCAGCGCATGGTCGACGTGGCGCAGGCGGCGTTCGGCGCTGAGGAGCGCGACCCGAACGGCCCGATCAGCGTCGTCGGCGTCGGCCGCGTCGCGGGCGAGATCGCGAGCATCGACGAGATCCCGATCGCGAACAAGGCCGCCGGGCTCGTCGGCATCCTCGCGTCGCTGAACGTCGCGCTGTTCGTCTTCAACCTCATCCCGCTGCTGCCGCTCGACGGCGGTCACGTCGCCGGCGCCCTCTGGGAGGCCGTGCGGCGCGGGTTCGCGAAGCTCTTCCGCAGGCCCGATCCCGGCCCCGTCGACATGGCCAAGTTCATGCCCGTGACCTTCGCGGTCGTGATCGTGCTCGGCGCCATGAGCGCCCTGCTCATCTACGCCGACATCGTGAAGCCGATCTCCATCCTCTGACGTGCCGTACCGAACCACCGACGTGAACGTCGTCTCCCCGCCCAGCCGACCCGCCCCATCCCACGGGCGGATGCCGCGAGCCGGCGCCGCCCGGTCGCTGCGGTCCGACCGGGCCGTACCTGCCCGCGCAGCCCGGGGCGACCTGGTGCGCCTGCTCGCGCCGGTCGTGCTGAGCGCGCTCGTGCAGGTGCCCGCCGCGATCTGGGTCGCCGTGCGCGTCGCGGAGACCCCTGCGGTCGGCGCGCTCGCGGTGCTCCTCGCGTTCGCCGGGCCGGCCGCGCTGCTCGCGGCCCGGCGCTGGCCGGGGCCGACGGTCGCCGCGACCGCCGTGCTCGCGATGGCCGACCTCCTGCTCGTTCCCGGGCCGGGCGTGACCGCCGTCGCCCTCGGCGTCGCCATCGTGCTCGGGGTCGCGCGCGGAGCCACCGCGTGGGCCCTCGGTTCGGTCGCGGCGGGCTGGGTGGCGAGCCTGGCGCTCGGCGCGGAACTGGGCCTCGACTGGCATCCGCTGCGCATCGCGGCCGTCACCGCGGGCCTCGCGCTCTGCGTCGTGCTCGGCACCGTGCTCGGGCACCGGCGCTCGCGGCTCGCGCGCCTGCGAGAGGAGGCCGAGCGCGACCGCCTCGCCGCCGAGCAGGCCGAGCGGGTGCGCATCGCCCGGCAGCTCCACGGCGTGCTCGCGGGCTCCCTCGCGCGGATCGATGTGGAGTCGGCCGCCGGGCTGCAGCGGTTCGCCGACGATCCCGACGAGGCACGCGACGCGCTCGCGAGCATCTCCGCGACCAGCCGCGCGGCCCTCGAGGAGGTCCGCGAGGTGCTCGGCGCACTCGGCGGCGACAGCCCGCTCGTGCGGCTCGACCCCGAGGCCGACCTCGCCGCGCTGCCCGCGCTGATCGACGGCTTCGCGGGCACCGGGCTCGACGTCGAACTCCACGACCGGCTCGCGTCGCTGCCGTCGGCGGCGGTGCAGCGCGCCGCGTACGGCATCGTGCAGGAGGCCCTGACCAACGCCGTGCGGCACGCGGCGTCGTCGGCGTTCGTGTCGCTGGCGCCCGCGGGGGAGACGCTCGTGCTCGTGATCGACGACGACGGGCCCGGCTTCGGCGATGCCGAGCCCGGCGCCGGCATGCTCGGCATGCGCGAGCGCACGGCCGCCCTCGGCGGCACGATCGACTTCGAGGTGTCGCCGTTCGGCGGCGCACGCGTGCGCGCCCGCCTGCCCCGGAGCGCCTGACCCCGCGTCCTAGGCGTCGCTTTTCAGGAACGGCTCGGGATCGGTCGGTCGATTCTTGCGGCATCCGACTGGCATCAGCCGGATGCGTGCGTCATCCTGCCTACTCCGGCGAAGTCCGCCGCCGAGCCGGCCGGGGCTCCTGAAAAGCGACCCACCGCGTCAGCGGGAGAGGAGCAGCGCGTCGCCCTGGCCGCCGCCGCCGCAGAGCGCGACCGCCGCGCGGCCCGAACCGCGTCGCGAGAGCGCGAGCGCCGCGTGCAGCGCGAGGCGGGCGCCGGATGCCCCGATCGGATGCCCGAGCGAGATCGCCCCGCCGTCGGGGTTGACGATCTCGGCGTCGACGCCGAGGTCGCGCGTCGACTGCAGCGACACGGCCGCGAACGCCTCGTTGATCTCGATGTGGTCGAGGTCGGAGGCCTCCCAGCCGCGGCGGGCGAGGGCGGCCGCGATGGCGTTGGCCGGCTGCGAGTGCAGCGAGTTGTCGGGGCCGGCGACGTGGCCGGAGGACTCGACGACCGCGAGCCAGGTCAGCCCGCGCTCCTCGGCCCAGGCGCGCGAGGCGACGACGAGCGCGGAGGCGCCGTCGCTCAGCGGCGACGAGTTGCCGGCGGTGATGGTGCCGTCGGCGGTGAACGCGGGACGCAGCCGGCCGAGCACCTCGACGGTCGAGTCGCCGCGCACGCCCTCGTCGGCGGTGACCGTCACGGGGTCGCCCTTCCGCTGCGGCACGTCGACCGGCACGATCTCGTCGTCGAAGGCGCCCGCGTCGCGCGCCGCCGCCGCACGCTGGTGCGACGCGGCGGCGATCTCGTCCTGCTCGGCCCGCTCGAGGCCGAGGCGCGTGTTCACGCGCTCGGTCGACTCGCCCATGGAGATGCCGTCGGTGACGTCGGTGAGGCCGTCGTAGGCCGCGTGGTCGAGCATGGTGACGCTGCCGTAGGCCCAGCCGCGGCGCGAGCCGGGCAGCAGGTGGGGAGCGTTCGTCATCGACTCCTGGCCGCCGGCGACGACGACGGATGCCTCGCCGAGGCGGATCATGCGCGCGGCGTCGACGACCGCGGCGAGGCCCGACAGGCACACCTTGTTGAGCGTCATCGCGGGCACGCGCGAGGGGATGCCGGCGGCGTTCGCGCTCTGCTTCGCGGGGTTCTGGCCCGCGCCGGCCTGCAGCACCTGGCCCATGAGCACGACGTCGACGTCGTCGGGGGAGACCCCCGTGCGCTCGAGGGCGCCGCGGATCGCCGCGGTGCCGAGCTCGACGGCGGTCAGGCGTGCGAACGCGCCGTTGACGCGGCCCTGGGGGGTGCGTGCGCCGCCGATGATGACGACGTCGTTGGGGGTGCTGCTCATCGCGGTCGTGACTCCTTCGTCCGGGTTGTGGAGAGCGAGTTGCGGACTCGCCCACTGCCGCCTAGTGTACATTTCTGAAACCTGAACCACCTGTCAGGTTTTACCGACACTGCAGTCACACCTTCCTTGAGAGGCATACCAATGCGGGTTACGAAGAAGTACCTTGCCGCCGGCGTTCTCGCCGCGTCGGCGTTCGCCCTGGTCGGCTGTGCGCCGACCGCCGCCGACGGCGGAGACGACACGACCGGCGAAGAGCTCGCCCCGGTCAGCATCGGCATGATCACGTCCCAGACGGGACCGCTCGCCGCCTACGGCGAGTCCTACGTCGCCGGCTTCGAGGCCGGCCTCGACTACGCGACCGACGGCACCGGAACCGTCGACGGCCGCGAGCTCGACATCACCTGGTCGGACGACCAGGGCAACCCCGACACGGCCGTCTCCCAGGCCAAGGACCTGATCGGCCAGGGCACGCAGATCCTCGCCGGCACGGTCTCGTCGGGCATCGCGGGCGCGCTCGCCGAGCAGGCGTCGCAGAACAAGATCCTCTACATCTCGGGCCCGGCCGCGGCCGACGCCATCACCGGCATCAACGAGTACACGTTCCGCTCGGGTCGCCAGACCTACCAGGACGTCGCGACCGCCGGTACCTTCATCGGCGACGCGGCGGGCAAGAGCGTCGTCGTGTTCGCGCAGGACACCGCGTTCGGCCAGGGCAACCTCGCCGGCGTGCAGGCGGTGCTGGGCGGCCAGGGCGCCGACGTCGAGGGCGTGCTCGTCGCCGAGGACGCGACCGAGTTCACCCCGTTCGCGCAGCAGCTCGTCGACGCCGACCCCGACCTGATCTTCGTCGCATGGGCGGGCGCGAGCTCGGGCGCCATGTGGACCGCGCTGCAGCAGCAGGGCGTCTTCGACGTGGCCCCGGTCGTCACCGGCCTCGGCGATGTCGCGACCTACGGCGCCTACGGCGACGCGTCGGGCGACATCAGCTTCCTGAACCACTACTTCGCGGGCGCGGGCGGCACCGACGCCGAGGCCGCGATGCTCGAGTACCTCGAGGCCGAGGGGCTCGTCGGCGACCTGTTCTCGCCCGACGGCTTCCTCGCCGCGCAGATGATCGTCGAGGCGGTCCGCGCCGGTGACGACGTCGACGACATGATCGCCGCCCTCGAGGGCGCGAGCTTCGACTCCGTCAAGGGCGAGGTCACCGTGCGCGCCGAGGACCACGCGGTCATCCAGCCGATGTACCAGGTGCGCCTGGTCGACGACGGCGGGTCGTGGGTCCCCGAGCTGATCGAGTCCGTCGACGCAGAGACCGTCGCGCCTCCGGTCGCCGGCTAGTCACGCAACATGAGCGAACACGCGATGCTGTCCCTCAACGGGGTCGGCCTGACCATCGGCGGTGCCCGCATCCTGCACGAGGTGACGCTCGACGTCACCCACGGCGAGATGCTCGGCGTCATCGGCCCGAACGGTGCCGGCAAGACCACGCTCTTCAACGTGGTCTCCGGCCTGCTCGCGCCGACCGCCGGAACGGTCGAGCTCGACGGACAGGACGTCACGAAGGAACCCATCCACCGCCGCGCAGCACTCGGGCTCGGCCGGACGTTCCAGACGTCCAGCGTGTTCGGAGCACTCAGCGTGCTCGAGAACGTGCGCCTGGCGGCGCAGGCCCGCGAGGGCCGGGCCGCGTCGGTGTTCCGCGTACCGCGGGACTCCGACGCGGCCACCCGCCGGGCCCGCGAGGCCCTCGAGGAGGTCGACCTGGGCCACCGCGCCGACGCCGAGGCCTCCGGCCTCGCGCACGGCGAGAAGCGCAAGCTCGAGATCGCGATGCTCATCGCGACCGAGCCGAAGCTGATCCTCCTCGACGAACCCATGGCCGGCGTCGGCTCGGGCGACGTGCCCGCGCTGTCCGAGGTCATCCGCCGGCTCCACAAGGGCGGGCGCACGGTGCTCATGGTCGAGCACCACATGGAGGTCGTGCTCGGCCTCGTCGACCGGGTCGCGGTCATGCACCACGGCGAGCTGCTCGCCTGCGACACCCCCGAGGCCGTCATGGCCGACCCCACCGTCCAGTCCGCCTACCTGGGAGAGACCGTATGAGCGAGCCGATCCTGGCTGTCTCGGGCCTCAACGCCCGCATCGCGGGCCAGCAGGTGGTCGAGGACGTCAGCTTCACCGTGCCGTCCACCGGCGTCACCGCCCTCCTCGGGCGCAACGGCGTCGGCAAGACGAGCACCATCAAGGCCATCCTCGGCCTGATCGACCGCACGGGCGACGTGCGTCTCGCGGGCGACCGCGTCGACCGCATGCCCACGCACCGCATCGTGCAGCGCGGCGTCGGCTACGTGCCCGAGGACCGCGAGGTCTTCGCGGGCCTCACCGTCGCGGAGAACCTCCGCCTCGCCGAGCGCGACGCCGAGCCCCGGCGCGAGCTCGTCGAGCGGCTGTTCCCCGACCTCGTGCAGCGCAAGGCGCAGCGCGCCGGCACGCTCTCGGGCGGCCAGCAGCAGATGGTCTCGCTCGCGCGGGCACTGCTGAACGACAACCGCGTGCTGCTGGTCGACGAGCCCACCAAGGGCCTCGCGCCCAAGATCGTGGGCGAGGTCGCCGAGGCGCTCGAGGCCGTGGCCGACACCGTGCCGATCCTGCTCGTCGAGCAGAACCTGCACGTCGTGCGCCAGCTCGCCTCCGACGTCGTCGTGCTGAGCGGCGGCAAGGTCGTGCACACGGGGCCCGCCGCCGAGTTCCTCGACGACGACGACCTCGTGCACCGCCTGCTGGGCGTGCACGGCGACCACGCCGCATCCGATGACACCACCAACACCACCACCGAGGAGGGTCGCGCATGAGCACCGTCATCCTGCTGCTCGTCACGGGGCTCGGCCTCGGGGCGCTCTACTTCCTGGTCGCATCCGGCCTCTCGCTGATCTACGGCCTCATGCACGTGCTGAACTTCGCGCACGGCGTGTTCCTCACCATCGGCGCCTTCCTCGGCTGGGAGATCGGTCGGCGCGTCTCCGACGGCTCCTGGGGCGGCCTGCTGCTCTCGATGCTCGTCGGCGCGGTCGTCGGCGCGATCGTCGCGGCGCTCACCGAGTACCTCCTCATCCGCAGGCTCTACGAGCGGCACATCGAGCAGGTGCTCGTCACGGTGGGTCTCGCGCTCGCCGGCGTCGCCCTCATGGAGGGCATCTGGGGCACCGACCCGATCTACACGGCGAAGCCGGCGTGGCTCACCGAGACCACCGAGATCCTCGGCGCGCGCATCCCGAACGACCGCTTCCTGCTGATCGGCTGCGCGGTGCTCGTGCTGCTGGCCATCGTGCTCTTCCTGCGCGGCACCCGGTACGGGCTCATCATCCGCGCCGGTGTCGAGAACCGGCACATGGTGACCGCGCTCGGCATCGACGTGCGGCGCTCCTTCACCCTGGTGTTCGCGATCGGCGGCGCCGCGGCCGGCCTCGGCGGCGTGCTCGCGTCGGTCTACTACGGCTACGTGTCGGCGCACCTCGGCAGCTCGCTGCTCATCTTCGCCTTCATCGTGACCGTCATCGGCGGGCTCGGCTCCCTCGCGGGAGCGGCCATCGCGTCGGTGCTCGTGGCGGTACTGCAGCAGTTCGCCAACTTCTACCTCGGCGGCACGGGCGACCTCGCGGTCGTGCTCGCGCTCGCAGCGGTACTGCTCATCCGCCCGAGCGGAATCATGGGGAAGGCAGCAGCATGACCACCACCAACCGCCGTCGCATCGCCTGGATCGCGGGCTCCGTCGCACTCGTCGTCTTCGCGGCGATCCTGCCGCTGCTGGCCATCACCATCCCCGGCGTCTTCCCCGGTCCGACCTACACCCCGGGCACCCTGCAGCTGCTCGCCTACGCGATGCTCATCGCGGCGCTCGCGCTCAGCTACCGGCTGCTGTTCGGCCTGGCGGGCATGCTCTCGTTCGGCCACGCGCTGTTCTTCGCGGCGGGCGCCTACGGGCTCGGCGTCGTGCTCGAGTGGTTCGCCCCGTCGGAGCTGCCGAGCGAGCTGGTCTTCGTCGGCGCCATCCTCATCACGCTGGTGTTCGGCATCGTCCTCTCGCTCACGGTCGGCTCGCTCGCCCTGCGCGTGGGCGGCATCTCCTTCGCCATGGTGACGCTCGCGTTCGCCCAGGCCGGGTCGGTGCTGATCCGCCGCAACCCGGGCAGCGCGACCGGCGGCGAGGAGGGCCTCGCGCTCGACATCACGCACGTGCCCGAGGGCTTCATCGGCGTGATGAACACCCGCAACCTCTACTGGTTCGCCCTCGGCGTGCTCGTCTTCGTCTACCTCGTCGTGCTGTGGGTCGAGCGCTCGCGCGCCGGCCACGTCGCCGCCGCGGGCCGCGAGAACGAGATGCGCGTGCGCGTGCTGGGCGTGCGCCCCTACCCGGTGAAGCTGCTCGTCTTCACGGTCGCGGGTGCGCTCGCCGCCGTGGCCGGCATGGGCTACCTGCTGCTCCAGTCGGGTGCCGCGCCGCGCGTCGCGACCGCCGACTTCACGCTGACGCTGCTGGTCATCGTGGTGCTGGGCGGCGTGGGCTACCGGTGGGGCGCGATCATCGGCGGCCTGATCTACACCCTGCTCGACCAGCGCCTCACGGTCCTCGCGGGCTCCGAGGCGGTCGACGCGCTGCCCGACGTGCTCCGGATCCCGCTGTCGGAGCCGCTGTTCATCCTCGGTACGCTCTTCATACTCGTCGTCATGTTCCTGCCGGGCGGCATCGCGGGCATCCCGAAGCGACTCCGCACGCACCGACGCTCGACGGCGCTCGAGTCGAAGGAGACCGTGGATGCCTGACGCAGGGCTGCACACGCTGGGGCGCTGGACACGCGACCGTGCGATCGCGACCCCGGACCGCGTGGCCGTCGACGACCGGGGCGTGGCCATCACGTACCGGCAGCTCGACGAGCGCGCGGCCGGGCTCGCCGAGCGGCTGCTCGACGCCGGGTACGGCGTGGGCGACCGCATCGCGACGGTCACGGGCAACAGCGCCGACCAGGTCGTGCTGTTCTTCGCTTGCGCGAAGGCGGGCCTCGTGCTCGTGCCCCTGTCCTGGCGGCTCACGCCGCGCGAGCTCGCCGAGCAGCTCGAGGCCTCCGACCCCGCGCTCCTCGTCGTCGAGGAGGAGTTCGCGACCCTCGCGCGAGCGGCCCGCGACCGGCTGCCCGGCCGGCTGTCCGACGCGGCCCCGGGCGCGCACGGCATCGAGGCCGACGTGCCCGCCCCGAGCGGCGAGCGGCGCGAGGCGCCCGAACGCCGCCCCGTCGCCGACGATGACGCGCTGCTGATCATCTTCACCTCGGGCACGACCGGCAGCGCCAAGGGCGCCGTGCTCACCCACGCGAACTGCTTCTGGACGAACCTCGCCTTCTCGCGCATCGCCGAGATCACGACGCACGACACGGTGCTCGCGGTCATGCCGCAGTTCCACGTGGGCGGCTGGAACATCCAGCCGCTGCTCGCCTGGTGGGTCGGCGCGACCGTCGTGCTCGAGCGCACCTTCGACCCGGGCCGCGTGCTGCGCCTCATCGCCGAGCGCCGCATCACGACCATGATGGGCGTGCCCGCCAACTACCTCTTCCTCGCACAGCACCCCGGCTTCGACGAGGCCGACCTGTCGAGCCTCTCGCACGCGATCGTCGGCGGGGCGCCCATGCCGCCCGCGCTGCTGCGCACCTGGCACGCCCGCGGCGTCGCCCTCTCGCAGGGCTACGGCCTCACCGAGGCCGCGCCGAACGTGCTCTGCCTGCCCGACGAGGACGCGCGCACGCACCTCGGCTCCGCCGGCAAGCCCTACCCGCACGTCGAGGTCGCGATCGCCGACCCGGTCACGGGGGAGCTGCTCGAGGGGGACGCGTCGGGCGAACTGCTCGTGCGCGGGCCCGCGGTGTTCCCCGGCTACTTCCGCGCGCCCGAGGAGACGGCGTTCGCCCTGCGCGGCGGCTGGCTGCACACGGGCGACCTCGTGCACCGCGACGACGAGGGCTACTTCACCATCGTCGATCGCATCAAGGACGTCTACATCTCCGGCGGCGAGCAGGTCGCGCCCGCCGAGGTCGAGGAGGCGCTCCGCGCGCACCCGGCCGTCGAGGACGTCGCCGTGGTCGGCGTGCCCGACTCGCGCTGGGGCGAGACCGGCCAGGCCTGGGTGGTCATGCGCCGGGGTGCGGTGACGGATGCCACTGAGCTCGTCGCCCACGCGCGCGGCGTGCTCGCGGGGTACAAGGTGCCCCGCGACATCCGCTTCATCGACGAGATCCCGCGCTCGATGAGCGGCAAGGTGCTGCGGCACGTGCTGGCCGAGCGCGCACGCGCGGAACGCGAGACGGCGCGATGAGCGCCCAGCCGCGGACCGCGCGCGGCGTCGAGACGCGCAGCCGCATCCTGCGGGCCGCGGAGGACGTGTTCGCCGAGCTCGGCTACACCGAGGCATCCGTCTCGCGCATCACCGACCGCGCGGGCGTCGGCCAGGGCACGTTCTACCTGTACTTCGACTCGAAGCTCGACCTGTTCAACGAGCTCGTGGAGGACCTGAACCGACGCGTGCGGCACGCGATGGCGGAGGGCGCCGCGAGCGCCCCCGACCGCATCTCGGCCGAGCGCGAGGGCTTCGCCGCGTTCTTCCGCTTCACGGCCGAGCACCCCGCGCTCTACCGCGTGGTGCGCGAGGCCGAGCTGGTCTCGCCCGAGGCGCTGCGCCTGCACTACACGCGCATCGTCGAGGGGTACATCGAAGGCCTCGACCAGGCGCACGGCGCCGGGGAGATCGGCGACATCGACACGACCGTGGCCGCGTGGGCGCTCATGGGCATCGGCGAGATGATCGGCATGCGCTGGGTGCTCTGGGGCAGCAACGGCACGGGCGAGGGCGGCGGCGACGCCGACCCCACCGCGTCGGGCACCTCGGCGGTGCCCGAGCACGTGCTCGACGAGATGATGCGCTTCATCGGGGGCGCACTCGGCCGCCCGGCGGCCGAACCGACGAAGGAGGAGGAATCGTGACCGACCTGACCGGACGACGCGCGCTCGTCACCGGCGGCGCGAGCGGCATCGGCGCCGCGTGCGCCCGTGCATTCGCCGACCGCGGGGCCTCCGTGACCGTGGCCGACCTGAACGGCGATGCCGCCACCGCCCTCGCCGACGAGATCGGAGGCACCGCCTGGCAGGTCGACCTGTCCGACACGGCGGCGCTCGCCGAGACGGTGCTCGACATCGACATCCTCGTGAACAACGCGGGCATCCAGCATGTGAGCCCGATCCAGGAGTTCCCGCCGGAGAAGTTCTCGCTCATCCTCCGCCTCATGCTCGAGGCGCCGTACCTGCTCGTTCGCGCCGCCCTGCCGGGCATGTACGAGCGCGGCTTCGGTCGCATCATCAACCTCTCGAGCGTGCACGGCATCCGGGCATCCGCCTTCAAGTCGGCCTACGTCTCGGCCAAGCACGGGCTCGAGGGCTTCTCGAAGGTCACCGCCCTCGAGGGCGGCCCGCACGGCGTGACGAGCAACTGCGTCGACCCGGCCTACGTGCGCACGCCGCTCGTCGAGAAGCAGATCGCCGACCAGGCGCGCGTGCACGGCATCCCCGAGGAGGAGGTCGTGCCGAAGATCATGCTCACCGAGTCGGCCGTGAAGCGCCTCGTCGAGCCCGAGGAGGTCGCCTCGCTGGTGTGCTGGCTGGCCGGCCCCGACGCCGGCATGGTCACGGGCGCGAGCTACACCATGGACGGCGGATGGAGCGCGCGATGAGCGCCCCCGAACTCCGCACCGCACCCGTCGCCGGGGGTGAGCTGACCTACGGGGAGTGGCGGGCGGATGCCACGGGCACGCCGGTGCTCGCGATCCACGGCATCACCTCGAGCCACCTCGCCTGGCCGTTCGTGGTCGACCTGCTCGACGGCGTGCGCGTGGTCGCGCCCGACCTGCGCGGCCGCGCGGGCAGCAACGCGCTGCCCGGGCCGTTCGGCCTGCGCGTGCACGCCGACGACATGGCCGCCGTGCTCGACGCGGCCGGCATCGAGCGCGCGGTGGTCGTGGGCCACTCGATGGGCGCGTTCGTCGCCGTGCGCTTCGCCGAGCTGTACCCCGAGCGGGTCGAGTCGCTCGTGCTGGTCGACGGCGGCCTGCCGATCCCGCCGCCCGCGGGCATGACGCCCGAGGAGGCCGCCGCGGCCACGCTGGGCCCCGCGCTCGAGCGACTGTCGATGACGTTCGAGTCCGTGCAGGCGTACCGCGACTTCTGGCTGAAGCACCCGGGCATCGGGCCCTACTGGTGCGACGAGATCGAGACCTACGTCGACTACGACCTGGTCGGCGAGGCGCCCGAGCTGCGCGCATCGGCGAACCCGGAGGCGATCGCCGAGAACGCCCTGCAGCTCGACGGTGCGGACGAGTACGCGACGGCGCTCATGGCGCTCGCCACCCCGATCACGTTCGTGCGCGCACCGCGCGGGCTGTTCGACCAGCCCGAGGCGCTGTACTCGCCCGAGACGGTCGACGCCTGGCGCGACCAGCTGCACGACGCCCGCTTCCTCGAGGCGGACGACGTCAACCACTACACGATCATCATGGGCGCATCCGGCGCCCGGCAGGTCGCGCCGGTCATCGCCGACCGGCTCGACGAGGCGCGAACGAAGGAGATCGCATGACACTGGACAAGGTGGTCGGTTCCGCGGCGGAGGCCGTGGCCGACATCCCCTCGGGGGCCAGTCTCGCCGTGGGCGGGTTCGGGCTCTGCGGCATCCCGATGGTGCTGATCGACGCGCTGCTGGAGCGCCGCGTCGGCGACCTGTCGGTGGTGTCGAACAACTGCGGCGTCGACGACTGGGGCCTGGGCGTGCTGCTCGCCCAGGGGCTGATCCGCAAGATGACGTCGTCGTACGTGGGGGAGAACAAGGAGTTCGCCCGCCAGTACCTGTCGGGCGAGCTCGAGCTGGAGCTCACCCCGCAGGGCACGCTCGCCGAGAAGCTGCGCGCCGGTGGCAGCGGCATCGCCGCGTTCTACACCCAGACCGGGGTCGGCACGCAGGTCTCCGAGGGCGGCCTGCCGCAGCGGTACGCCGCGGACGGCTCGATCGCCCTCGCGAGCGAGGCGAAGCCGAAGCAGGTGTTCGAGTACCGCGGTGCGGACCGGGAGTTCGTGCTCGAGACGGCGATCACGACCGACTTCGCGCTCGTGCACGCGCTGCGCGGCGACCGCCACGGCAACCTGGTGTTCGACAAGTCGGCGCGGAACTTCTCGCCGCTCGCGGCGATGGCCGGTGCGGTGTGCGTCGCCGAGGTCGAGGAGCTCGTCGAGCCCGGTGAGCTGGACCCCGATGCCGTGCACCTGCCCGGCATCTACGTCGACCGCCTCGTGGTGGTCGGCACCGACGTCGAGAAGCGCATCGAGAAGCGCACCGTGCGCCAGACCGAGACAGCAGAGGGGAACTGAGATGGCGCTCACCCGCCTGGAGATGGCCGCCCGCGCGGCGAAGGAGCTGCCCGACGGCGCCTACGTGAACCTCGGCATCGGCCTGCCGACGCTCGTGCCGAACTACGTGCCCGAGGGCGTCACGGTCGTGCTGCAGTCCGAGAACGGCATCCTCGGCGTCGGCCCGTACCCCACCGAGGACCAGGTCGACCCCGACCTCATCAACGCCGGCAAGGAGACCGTGACGGTGCTGCCCGGTTCGGCGTACTTCGACTCGGCGATGAGCTTCGGCATGATCCGCGGCGGCAAGATCGACGCGGCGATCCTCGGCGCGATGCAGGTGTCCGCGACCGGTGACCTGGCGAACTGGATGATCCCCGGCAAGATGGTCAAGGGCCCCGGTGGTGCGATGGACCTCGTGCACGGTGCGAAGCAGGTCATCGTGCTGATGGAGCACGTCGCGAAGGACGGCTCGGCGAAGATCGTCGACGAGTGCTCGCTGCCGCTGACCGGCATCGGCGTGGTCGACCGCATCATCACCGACCTCGCCGTGATCGACGTCACGCCCGACGGGCTCGTGCTCGTCGAGGTGGCGCCCGGCGTCACCGTCGAGGAGGTCGTCGCCGCGACCGAGCCGCCGCTCAAGGTCGCCGTCCCCGCCTGATCCGCCGCGAGGCGAGCCCCGCACGACGACACCCGTCGACGAACCACCGATCCACCAGTACCGTCCGTTCCACCGCACCACTCGACGAGGAGTCACCGTGACCGACACCCTGCTGCACGGCATCACCGCCCACGACGTCACCACGCCGCGCCTGACCGCGCGCGTGCTCGAGCGCCCGTCGGCGACCGCCGCGCGCACCGTGCTCTTCGTGCACGGCAACGTGTCGTCGTCGCTGTTCTGGCAGCCGACGATGCTCGGCCTGCCCGACGACGTGCGGGCGCTGGCCGTCGACCTCCGCGGTTTCGGCGAGTCGGAGACCCTGCCGGTCGACGCGACGCGCGGGCTCGGGGACTTCGCCGACGACGTGGCATCCGTCATCGCTGCGCTGGAGCTGACGGACGTGCACCTCGTCGGGTGGAGCATGGGCGGCGGCGTCGTCATGCAGTTCCTGCTCGAGCACCAGGACGTCTCCGTGGCATCCGTCACCCTCGTCGACCCCGTGTCGCCCTACGGGTTCGGGGCGACGGATGCCTCCGGCGCGCTCGTGACCCCGGATGCGGCCGGTGCCGGCGGTGGCGGCGCCAACCCCGACTTCGTGCAGCGCCTCGCCGACGGCGACCGCTCGTCGGACGCGGCCACCTCGCCGCTCTCGGTCTACCTCGGCACCTACGTGAAGCCCGGTTTCACGAGCGAGTACGACGCGATCTGGATCGAGTCGATGCTCACCACGAAGACCGGCGTCGGCAACTACCCGGGCGACGCCACGACCTCGGAGAACTGGCCCGGCTTCGCGCCCGGCACCTCCGGCGTGCTCAACACCATGGCGCCGACCGTGTTCGACGTCTCGGGCATCGCCGACCTGGCGACCAAGCCGCCGATCCTCTGGATCCACGGCGCCGACGACGTGATCGTCTCCGACGCGTCGCTCTTCGACCTCAACAACCTCGGTGCGCTCGGCGTGATCCCGGGTTGGCCGGGGGCGGATGCCGCGCCGGTGCAGCCCATGGTGACGCAGACGCGCACCGTGCTCGGCCGCTACGTCGACAACGGCGGCGTCGCCCGCGAGGTCGAGGTGCCCGACTGCGGCCACTCGCCGCACCTCGAGCACCCCGACGTGTTCCTCGGCGCGCTGCTCGACCAGCTCGGCGGCTGACCCGCCGCGGCGACAACCCACCCGCGCTCGCCGATGCGGAGATCCGGCCCGACACGCCGCCCGCAGCGGCCTCCGTCCGGCGTGTCGCGCCGGATCTCCGCATCCGCGTACGTCGTTGTCCGATCGTGACCGCCGTGCCTGTGGACGGCGCGGTTCCGCAGGCGGGTTCGGGTGAGGATCGGACCATGCCGAATCCGAGACGGGCCAGGGGGAGCCTCTTCCCGGTGCTCGCCGTGGTCGCGGCGCTCACGCTGTCGGGCTGCGCGTCGGCGGTCGAGCCGGTCGCGGCGGAGACGCCGGCGGCGCAGCCCGCAGTCGAGCCGTCTCCGACACCGACGCCGACCGAACCGGCCGACCCGCTCGAGTCGGCGACCGAGCTCGTCGTGCGACCCGAGCAGCTCGACGTGCTGGACGCGAGCGGCGCGATCGTCGCCGAGCTCTCCTACGACCTGCCCACCGACGAGTTCGTCGGGGCGCTGACGACCGTGTTCGGGTCCGCGCCGGACCACGAGGTGCTGGTCGCGACGCACCGGTCTCCCCAGATCGACGCCTTCCTCTGGGACGGCTTCGAGGTCTACGACGACCTCGTCGGGTATCGGGACGGGAACGAGTGGGTCACCACCGACGAGCCCGACCTCAGCGACATGAACGTGCATGTCGTCGCGGGCAGGCCCGCCGTCGGTGACGTCGGGATCCGTACGGTCGAGGGCTATCGGCCGGGAGACGATCTCGAGTGGGTCGACTCGATCGAGGGCAGTGCGTCGACGCGTCTGCCGGAGGTGCCCTGGCTCGTGGTGGCGGTCGAGACCGGGCCGGAGCTCGGCGAGCGGTGGTACGACGAGGTTCCGAACGCCAATTCGGTGGTGTTCGTCTCCTACTTGGAAACGACACTGTTCGACGGGTCGCCGTGGGAGCCGACACAGATCCTGGCCCCGCGGAACATCGGCGTGCCGAGCGTCTGACTGCGCGTTGCCGAATCGTTGTCGCGCGTCGGTGTGGATGCTGACCCCACCGTCCACCTGAATGTGAGGGTTGAGACATGAAGCTCGCGCAGAAGCCCGTCCGACGTTCTGCATCGGTGCTCGCCGCATTGGCTGCCGGTACGTTGCTCGCGGCCTGCGCTCCCGCGGCGGCACCGGTCGCCGAGACCGAGTCGCCCGCTCCCGTCGTCACCGAGTCGCCGACGCAGACCCCGGAGCAGGACCCACTCGAGACCGTCGTCGAGATCGTGATCCGGCCCGAGCGACTTGACCTGCGCGATGACGCCGGGGCCAAGGTCGCCGAACTGTCGTACGACCTGGATACCGATGAACTCGTGGCGGCGCTGACGACGGTGTTCGGCGCGGAGCCCGAGCTCGAGGTGCTCGAGGCGCGCACGCACTTCTCCGAGATGCACGCCTATCACTGGGACGGGTTCACCGTGACGGACGACCTCGTCGGGAAGTGGGACGACGACGGCTCGGGCAATTCGGTGTGGGTCGAGACCGATGGTCCCGATGTGATCGGCATGAACGTGTTCGTCACCGCGGATGCCACCGTGGTCGGCGCGGTCGTGCTCACCACCGAGCCCGGCTACCGGGCTGGCGACGATGTCGCCGCGCTCTCCGCCGAACTCGGCGAGGACTATCGCGGCAACGGCAATGACCGGATCATCGTCGAGTCCGGGCCTGAACTCGGCGAGAGCCAGACCGGCGCGCCGAACGCGAACTCAGTGCTCCTGAGCGACTGGCCCGAGGCGGGCGGGGGCGCCGCCGTGGCGGGCGGCAGCAGGATCACCGCCCCGATGAACCTCGGCGAAGGCGGGGCCTGATGCGCGGTCGAATCGTTCCTCGGCGTCACCGGAGGGTGCGGATCGGAATCGTCGTGGCGCTGGCCACCGGGCTCGCGCTGGCTGGGTGTGCGCAGCCGGAAGCCGTCGCCGACCCGGAACCGGATCCGACTCCGATCGCGACGCCGACGCCGACACCCACCGCGGAGCCCGACCCGCTCGAGACGGTCGTCGAGATCGTGCTCCGACCCGAGCAGCTCGACCTGCACGACGAGACCGGCGCGACGGTGGCCGAGTTGTCGTACGACCTCCCGACCGGCGAGCTGGTCGAGACCCTCTCGACCGTGTTCGATGTCGCGCCCGAGTATCGCCTGCAGCCCGCTCAGGTCGAGGGGCACAGACCGATATCTACGAGTGGGATGGACTCTGGATCGCCGACGACCTCATGGGTAATGTCGAGGGCGGCAACACCCCGGAGACGTGGACCTGGTACCCGGACGACAGGCCGGACACGTGGGGCATGAACGTGTACGTGGGCGTTCGCGCCGCATCGGTCGGCGGGGTCGCGATCCAGACCGTGCAGGGGTACACCGTCGATCACGACCTGGAGGCGATCGCGGCATCCCTGTCGGTACCGTTCTGGGGCAACGGATACGACGAGATCGTCGTCGAGACGGGCCCCGAACTCGGTGAGCGCGAGTTGGCCGATGTGCCGAACGCGTACTCCGTGGTGATGACCTCCTTCCCGGATGGCACGGCCATCGGCGCGCCGGTGAACGTCGGCGTCGCGCGGCACTGATCCGACGTGGTCGCTGCGGCGACCGGCCACGGCGCACGAGTCGCGATGCTGGAGCGGGTCGATTCGCGGAATCTCGCGCAGAGACGTGTGGACAGCGCGCTTCGGGTCCGTCGCCGCGAGA
This sequence comes from Agromyces rhizosphaerae, assembly GCF_027925245.1. Classification (NCBI taxonomy): domain Bacteria; kingdom Bacillati; phylum Actinomycetota; class Actinomycetes; order Micrococcales; family Microbacteriaceae; genus Agromyces; species Agromyces rhizosphaerae. The sequence continues at coordinate 184,019 of NZ_BSDP01000001.1, read as the reverse complement.
GGATCAAGGGTGCTTCGACATTCCCCGCGCGGCATTGCCGCTCTCGTATTGATCGCGTCGACCATGCTCCTCGGGACGGGGTGCACGGCGGATGACGGCGCCGCAGCGTCGGCGGAGCCTGCCGCCGTGCAGCAGAGCGAGCGCCCCGAGGTCGTGGCGACCGCGTCGATCGTGCTGCGGGCGGACCGGCTCGAGCTTCGGCCCGCCGAGGTCGCCGGGGTGTCGGAAGTGCGGTTCGATCAGCCGGTGGACGACGCGGCGCCGGGCATCCGCGGGTTCCTCGAGGCGCACGGCGTCGACTGGGAGGCGATCGAGGAGTCGTCGGACTCGTCGTATTCCTGGGGCGGTATGACCCTGGCGGCAGCGGGTGGCGCCGCGGGCGCGCCCCTCGTCACGGTGCGCTTCGAAGCCGACGCGATCGGCGACGTGCGACTGCTCGCGCCCGAGCGGCTCGCGGTCGGCGAGGTCGTCGACACGCAGCGCCACCCCGACGCCTACGACTGCGACGGCCAGGCGCTGATCGACACGGGCTCCGTGGTCGAGGAGTGGGAGCTGCGTGCCGAGACCGACCACGACCACATCGTGACGGCGCTCGTGGCACCTGTGCTCGCGGGCACCTGCGGCTAGCGCGGCGTCGCCCCGGGCATCCGACCCGCACGTAGACTGGCAGACGTGCCTGCAGTGAATCTCGGAATGCCGAAGGTCCCCGAAACCCTCGCCCCGCGGAGGAAGTCCCGCCAGATCAAGGTCGGCAAGGTGCTGGTCGGGGGAGACGCGCCGGTGAGCGTGCAGTCGATGACGACCACGCCGACGCCGAACATCAACGCCACGCTGCAGCAGATCGCCGAGCTCACGGCGTCGGGCTGCGAGATCGTGCGCGTCGCCGTGCCGAGCCGCGACGACGCCGAGGCGCTCCCGATCATCGCGAAGAAGAGCCAGATCCCGGTCATCGCCGACATCCACTTCCAGCCGAACTACGTGTTCGCTGCGATCGACGCGGGCTGCGCCGCGGTGCGCGTGAACCCCGGCAACATCCGCAAGTTCGACGACCGCGTCGGCGAGATCGCCAAGCGCGCCAAGGAGGCCGGCGTCTCGCTGCGCATCGGCGTGAACGCCGGCTCGCTCGACCCGCGCCTGCTGCAGAAGTACGGCAAGGCGACCCCCGAGGCGCTCGTCGAGTCGGCCGTGTGGGAGGCGAGCCTCTTCGAGGAGCACGACTTCCACGACTTCAAGATCTCGGTCAAGCACAACGACCCCATCGTGATGGTGAAGGCGTACCGCATGCTCGCCGAGCGCGGCGACTGGCCGCTGCACCTCGGCGTCACCGAGGCCGGCCCCGCCTTCCAGGGCACGATCAAGTCGGCGACGGCGTTCGGCATCCTGCTCGCCGAGGGCATCGGCGACACCATCCGCGTCTCCCTGTCGGCCCCGCCGGCCGAGGAGGTCAAGGTCGGCCTGCAGATCCTGCAGTCGCTGAACCTCCGCGAGCGCAAGCTCGAGATCGTCTCGTGCCCGTCGTGCGGCCGCGCCCAGGTCGACGTCTACAAGCTCGCCGACGACGTCACGTCGGGCCTCGAGGGCATGAGCGTGCCGCTCCGCGTGGCTGTCATGGGCTGCGTCGTGAACGGACCCGGCGAGGCGCGCGAGGCTGACCTCGGCGTGGCATCCGGCAACGGCAAGGGCCAGATCTTCGTCAAGGGCGAGGTCATCAAGACGGTGCCCGAGGCCGAGATCGTCGAGACCCTCATCGCCGAGGCCAACCGCATCGCCGACGAGATGGGGGCGGATGCCCCGGTCGGCAGCCCGCAGGTCGTCACGAGCTGACCTCGGATATCCCGATCCGGTAACGGGTCCCGGCTGTCGCTGGGGACGCCGTGAGTCCGCCGCGGCCCGTTCCTAGGGTTGTCTCCATGCGTCTCCGCCTGCTCGCGCCCGTCACCCTGCTCGCGCTCACGCTCAGCGGGTGCGCGGCGGCGGATGCGGCGGACATCGCCCCGACCGAGGCGGCCCCGTCCACCGAGCCGGCCGTGGCGGAGCCGGAGAACGAGGCACCGCCGCTCACCGCGCCCGGCGCGTTCGGCGACGACTGCGGCGCGGTCGTGACCCTCGACGAGCTCGCGACCTCGGTGGGCGCCGCCGACCTGCCCGCGCTCGACGCGCCGACGACCGCGATGGCCGCGGTCGCCGTTCGGACGCTGGGCGGCATCGCCTGCACCTGGCGCTGGCCCGACGCCGCCGGCCGTGTCTCGCTCACGTTGCTGCCGGTGCAGGCCGCCATCGACGAGGCGCCGGGGGAGTCCTGCTACGAGTCCTCCGACGGCACGCAGACCCTGACGACCTGCCGCTTCGCGTCAGCGGTGGGCGAGTGGTGGTTCACGGGCAGCGTCGAGCTTCCGGCGTCGTCTGCCACCGATCCGTCGATCGCCGTGATGTCGCTGACCTCCGCGTTCGGCGTCCGTGCCGGGTCGACGCCCGCCGAGGTCCCGGTGCCGCCCGACGGCACGTGGGGCCTCGTGCCGGAGTGCGCGTCGCTCGCGTCATCGGTCGACGCGGCGGCAGCGTTCGGCGTGGATCTCGCGGCGACCCCCGGGAACCTCGCCGGCGAGGCGGACCCCGGCCTCTACACCGCGATCTTCGCCTCCGGCTGGCGTGGCTGCCACTGGAACGGCGACACCGTGTTCGTCGAGTCCGTGATGCTCCGCGGCGCCGGCTGGGCGGCCACGGATGCTGCGGGAATCGAGAGCGCGGAGCCGATCGACGTCGCCGGCGCGGCGAGCGCACTCGCGATGCCCGACGGCGGCCGCGTCGAGGTGCGCGCGACCGACGGCGCGAACCTCGTCACGACCTTCGCCTCCGACGCCGAGGACGCGGCCGCGCTGGCCTCGCTGCTGCTCGGCACGATGGCGGGCTGAGCGGGCTGACCCGCCGGCGCGTCGCCGGTCAGTGCAGCGAGCCTCCCGCGATCGCGACATCGGCCGCGGTGTCGAGGCTCACGCGGCACGCGATGGCGAGCGCCTCGGCGATGGTCGCCGCGGGCAGCGACGGCGCCCCCTCGGGTGCGCTCTCGGCCGCGTACGGCACGTGGATGAACCCGGCACGCAGTCCGGGCCGTGCAACCGCGAGGTGCGTGGCCCGGTAGAAGACCGCGTTGCACACGTAGGTGCCCGCGGTGGTCGAGAGCGACGAGCGGATGCCCCGGGCGGCCAACTCCGCGTCGATGGCCTTCACCGGCAGGCCCGTGAAGCGCGCATCGGGCCCGCCCGCCACGACGGCCGCGTCGAGCGGCTGGTCGCCGTCGTTGTCGGGGATGCGCGCGTCGGCGAGGTTCACCGCGACGCGCTCGGGCGTGATGCCCGCGCGTCCGCCCGCGAGCCCCGTCGCGATGAGCACGTCGGGGGAGTGCGCCTCGACGAGCCGCTCGAGCTCGTCGGCCGCGGCGGCGAACGACACCGGCAGCACGGCCGTGACCAGCCGTTCCGGCCACGACCAGCTCGCGCCGACCGCGCGCACGGCGTCGCCGGAGGGGTTGACGGCGTCGCCGCCGAACGGCTCGAAGCCGGTGAGGAGCACGCTGGTCACGGCATCCGAGCCTATTCGCACCGGATGCCGCGGCTGAACCGGGCCCTACCGCGTGACCTTGCCCGTGAGCTGCGCGAGGCCGCGCAGGTAGACCGGCCGGGCGAGGATCCACGCGGCGACCATCACGACCACCGTGCCGGCGAACACCGCCGCGCCGATCCAGTTCACCTCGTCGGTGCCGGCGTACATGTGGTTGAGGTTGCGCAGCGCGCCGGTCGCGAGCACGAGGCCGACGTGGGCGATCACGAACGCCACGAAGGCGAGCATCACGGGCAGGTGCACCGCGCGCGCCAGGCCGATCGGGTAGGCGCGGTTCAGGCGCGGGGTGTCGACGGGCCACGCCGGCGACATCCGCAGCCCCGTGAGGATCGCCAGCGGCGCCGCGATGAACACGATGCCGAAGTAGGCCAGCAGCTGCAGGCTGTTGTAGACCACCCAGCCGTCCTCGGCGGGCCAGTCGAGCGACACGTACTGCAGTGCCACCGAGAGCGCGTTCGGCACGACGTCCCACGACGTGGGCACGATGCGCGCCCAGTGTCCCGTGGCGAACAGCAGCACGATGAACACGATGCCGTTCAGCACCCACAGGGCGTCGAGCGAGAGGTGCAGCCAGAGGTCGAAGCTGATGCGCTTCGGCGCCCGCTTCGTGCGGAAGCGCCCGGTGTTGGTGCGGGTCCAGTGCGCCTCGGGTCGCTGCACGGTGCGCACGCGCCAGCCGGTGCGCACGATCAGCAGCAGGAAGAACGCGTTCAGGAAGTGCTGCCAGCTGAGCCACGCGGGGAAGCCCTCGGGCGTGCCCGGCGGCGGGGGCACCGTGCCCGGGTACGCGTCGACGAACGCCTCGACGCCCGCGAGGGTGCGCAGCCAGCGCGCGAGCAGCACGAGCGCGACCACCGCCACGAGTGCGGCCGGGATCGCCCAGCCGAGCACCTTCCAGCGACTGGGCGCACCCTGGCGCGTCGACGTCGTCATCGCCGTGCCTCGACCGCGTCGATGAGCTTCGGCACCACCTGGAACAGGTCGCCCACGACGGCGAGGTCGGCGATCTCGAAGATCGGCGCGTCGGGGTCGCGGTCGATCGCGACGATCGTCTTCGACGTGCGCATGCCGGCGAGGTGCTGGATCGCGCCCGAGATGCCGAGCGCGAGGTACAGGTCGGGTGCCACGGTTGTGCCGGTCTGGCCGACCTGGAGCGCCTGCGGGGCGTACCCGGAGTCGACGGCCGCGCGCGAGGCGCCGACCGCCGCGCCGAGCGTGTCGGCGAGCTGCTCGACGAGCACGAACTGCTCCTTCGAGCCGAGGGCGCGGCCACCGGACACGACCTTGGCGGCGCCCCGGAGGTCGGGCCGGCTGGTGGAGCCGCCGAGCTCACGGGCATCCGCGGCCCTCACTCCGGTCGGGGAGTCGAGCGCGACCTCCTCGACGTCGATCGCGGCAGCCGGACCGGTCGGCGTGGTCGCGCCCACGCGCACCGTCACCACGGGGACGCCGCCCTCGACGCCCGAGCGGACGATCCACGAGCCCCCGAACACCGAGTGCGTGATGCGCACGGCGCCGCCGTCGAGGCCGACGTCGATCGCGTCGGTCGCGACCGGGGACTCGGTGCGCGCGGCGTACCTGCCGGCGACCTCGCGGCCCTCGACCGTGTGGCCCACGACGACGGCGACCGGGCCGACCAGGGCGACCGCGGCCTGCAGCAGGTCGACCTGCGGTGCCGACACGAGCACGCCCGCGTCGGGGGACTCGGCGACGATCGCGCGGGACGCGCCGGCCGCATGCAGTCGCCCGGCGACCGCGTCGCGGTGCCCGGGCGGCACGACGGCGACGGCGACGGGGTCGCCCACGGCGGCGGCCGCGCCGACCAGGGGATCGATGGTGTTGCGCACGGAGCCGTTCGCGGCGACCTCGGCCAGTACGAGCACGCTCGTCATGGTTCTGCTCCTCAGATCAGGTTGCGCTCGGCGAGGAAGTCGGCGACCGCCTCGGCGGCCGTGCCGTCGTCCACGATCCGCGCGCCGGCGGTGCGTTCCGGGGCACGGTCGACGTCGACGACGACGGATGCCGCGGGGGCGGGAGCGAGCGCCAGGTCGGACAGGCTCAGCCGGTCGACCGGCTTCTTCTTGGCCTGGCGGATGCCGCGGAAGGAGCCGATCCTCGCCTCGGGGAACCGCTCGGTGACCGTGACGATCGCCGGCAGCGGCACCTCGACGTCCATCGCCTGGAACTCGGTCGCGCGGGCGGCGCGGAGCGCGCCGCCCGCGACCTCGAGCGAGGTCGCGGCGGAGACGAGCGGCAGGCCGAGGCGCTCGGCGAGCATCGCCGGGAGCACGCCGCCCCGGCCGTCGGTGGACTCCAGGCCCGTGAGCACGAGGTCGAACGCCTCGCGGGCGAGCGCGGCGGCGAGTGCGCGACCGGTCTGCAGCAGGTCGGCCCCGACCAGTCGCTCGTCGATGACGTGCACGGCGCGGTCGGCGCCGAGCGCGAGGCCGGCGCGCAGCGCCTGCTCGGCGGCATCCGGCCCCATCGTCAGGAGCACTATCTCGGCCCCGCCGAGCTCCTCTCGCAGGTGGAGCGCCAGTTCGAGCGCCCGGTCGTCGATCTCGTCGGCCACGGCGTCGGAGGCGTCGCGATCGGCGCGCCCCGTCGTCGGGTCCATGCGTCGTTCGCCCCACGTGTCGGGCACCTGCTTGCGCAATACGGCGATCCTCATCGATCCTCCTCGCACCGTCGTCGGCATCGGATGGATCGATCATACCGTACTGCTAGCAGCACGCAAGTACAGTTCTCCGTATCGTTCAGTCGCGCGAGCGGAGGCCCTCGAGCAGGAGGTCCGCGAGCGCGGTGAACGACTCCGGCTCGGCCATGCCCGTGTTGCGGCGCACCTCGCGCTGCTGGATGCGCACGATCGCCGAGGTGGCGAGGTCGGCGGCGAACGCGGCCCGGACCGGGCGGATCGCGCCGGCGTCGACGCCGGCCTCGATGAGCTCGCGGATGCGACGGGCGGCCCCGGCCGCGTTCACCTCGTACACCTCGCGGGTCGGGCCGAACTCCACCACGTCGTCCATGAACGTCTCCGACGCGTCGCGCACCGCGTCGGAGACGCCGGTGAGGTACGCCTCGAGGCGGCGCACCGGGTCGACCTGCTCGGCGACGCGCGCCTCGATCATGTCCGCCGCGCGCCGGAAGTAGTCGAGCACGACCTGGCGGAGCAGTTCCTCGCGCGTGGGGGCGAGGGCGTAGATCGTGGACTTCGAGCAGTGCAGCTCCGCGGCGGTCTCGTCGACCGTGAGGGCGACGAAGCCGCGTCGCAGGTACAGCTCGCCGAGTCGGCGGTAGAGGTCGTCCTGGCGGCTCGTGCGGCGGGCCGACTGCGGCGTCGGCACCGGGAAGCGGGTGGGGTCGGCGGGAGCGCTCATGGGCCCATTCTGGCCGGAACCGGCCGTCGGACGGGTCAGGCCGGGCCCTCGGAATCGAGCACGAACCAGAAGTGGCGACCGCGGTGCAGCACGTCCTTCCCGTTCATCACGCCGAGCAGGAGGCCGTCGCCGGCGCGCTTGAAGTGATCGAACGTCGCCATGCCGTCGTACACCATGGTCGCGGTGACCTCGTCGCGGAACGCGACCATCCAGAGCGACGCGCCGCCGCGCGCGAGCTCGACGTTGTCGACGAGCGAGCCGTCGGGCGCCTCGCAGACGATCGGGCTCACGTCGTTCGCCGAGCGCATGTGCTTGCCGTGCCAGCGCACGCCGTCGAGCACCCGGCCCAGCCCGTGACCCGTGGGCACGGGCGTGCCGCGCCAGCGGCCGAGGAGGTCGTCGATGGATGCGGTGGGCAGCGCCGCCCACACCTCGTCGAGCTCGTCGGGGTCCACCGCGTCGCGCGCGAGGAGCCCGCGCACGCGCGCCTCGAGGCCGGGGGAGACCTCGAGGCGCGCGTCGGCCGTGGCGGCGTCGATCACCCGTTCGCCAACTCGGCCAGGCGGTCGCGGAGCACGGTCTTGAGGACCTTGCCGCCGGCGTTGCGGGGGAGCGCGTCGACGATCACGAGGTCCTTCGGCAGCTTGTACCGGGCGAGCGTCGCGCCGAGGAAGTCGGTGAACTCCTCGAGCGTGAGCTCCTGCTCCGGCTTCAGCGCGACGAACGCCACGGGCACCTCGCCCCAGCGGTCGTCCTCCCGGCCGACGATCGCTGCCTCGAGCACCTTCGGGTGGGCGAACATGGCGTTCTCGACCTCGGCGCAGTAGATGTTCTCGCCGCCCGAGATGATCATGTCCTTCTTGCGGTCGACGACCCAGACGAAGCCCTCGTCGTCCTGCCGGACCAGGTCGCCCGAGTGGAACCAGCCGCCCTCGAACGCCTTGGCGGTCTCCTCGGGCTTGTTCCAGTAGGCCGACATCATGGTCGGGCCCCGGTAGACGATCTCGCCGATCTCCCCGACGGGCACGTCGTTCATCTCGTCGTCGACCACGCGGTACTGGATGGTCGGGATCGGCTTGCCCACCGAGCCGAGCTTGCGGCGCGAGTCGTCCCCGCTCAGCACGCACGTGATCGGCGACATCTCCGTCTGGCCGAACACCGCGACGTTCGTCGCCTCGGGGAAGGTCTCCTCCATCGCCCGCAGCACGGTGTCCGACGCCGGTGCGGCGCCCCAGCTGATGATGCGCAGCTTGAGATCGCGGTCCGTGATGCCCGGCAGTGCGCAGATCGCCTGCCACTGCTGCGGGACGTTGAAGACGATGGTCGCACCCTCGCGCTCCCACGCGTCGACGACGGCCTCGGGGTCGAAGGCGCCGAGCGGGTGGATCACGGTCGGCGTGCCGATGATGAAGTTCGCGGCGATCGAGCCGAGGCCCGCGATGTGGAAGAACGGCGCGGTCAGGAAGCCGACGTCCGACTCGTCCCAGACCTCGTTGCAGCGGATGCAGGTGACCGCCTGGAGGTACATGTTGCGGTGCGAGAGCATCGCGCCCTTGGGGGCGCCGGTGGTGCCCGAGGTGTACATGAGCAGCGCCGTCGAGTCCTCCGGCACGTCCTCGAGCTCGATCGGGTCGGCGTCGGCGAGCACCTGCTCGTACGACTCGAAGCCGTCGGCCTCGCCCAGCACGATCTTCGACTCGAGCTGCGAGGTCATGCCGGCGACGGCGGCGCCGAGCGGCGCGAGCGGGCCGTCGACGATCAGGACGCGCGACCCGCTGTCCTCGATGAGGTAGAGGATCTCGGGCGGGGTGAGGCGGAAGTTCACCGGCACGGCGATCGCGCCGAGGCTGTTGATCGCGAAGACCGCCTCGACGAACTCGGGCCGGTTCAGCGTGAGCAGCATCACCCGGTCGCCGGACTGCACGCCGCGCTCGCGCAGCGCGCCGGCGAGGGCGAGCGAGCGCTCGTGCAGCTGGCGCCAGGTCGTGTCCTGGCCCAGGTAGCGCAGCGCGACCGCATCGGGCCGTGACACGGCGTGGCCCGCCGTCTGGGCCATCCAATGGCTGCGGAACGACCAGGTCGGCATCGCCTGGGCGACGGGCGTCTCCGCGACTGCTGTATTCGTCATCGAATCCCTTTCCCACTTCCTCGTGCAGAACTGCCCCCAGTATGCCCCAGAAGTCGGCCCGCGTCATCACTTTTGTTAATCGCGGTTCTCAGTGTGCGATTCGTCCTGCGCACCGGGGCCGGGTGCCGTAGGGTGCTGGTGGGGAGGTGCGGCGTGTCCGAAGTCGTGACGGAGACGGTTCGGCGCCGGCCGAAGGATCGCAAGCAGCGCATCGAGGCGGCCGCGGCCGAGGCCTTCAGCGCGCACGGATTCCACGCGGTCGGCATGGAGGACATCGCCGCGGCGGTCGGGGTCTCCGCTCCGGCGCTCTACCGGCACTACCCGAGCAAGTACGCGCTCTTCGTCGCGTGCGCGAGGGGACTGGCGGGCGGGCTCCTCGACGGGATCGACGAGGTCCCCGCATCCGACGACCCCGACGAGCGCCTCGACGCGCTCCTGGCCGCGGTGCTGAAGGTGACCGTGGCCAACCGCAGCACCGGCGGGCTCTACCGCTGGGAGGGTCGCTACCTCGCGCCCGAGCACCGGGCCGAGATCGGCGAGCAGTTCGACCGGCTCACCGCGACGATCGCCGACGCGCTGCTCGCGGTGCGCGACGACCTCGGGCCGGTGGAGGCCGATCGCATCGCCTCGGGGGCGCTCGCGGTGATCGCCTCGATCACCGCACACCGCACGTCGCTGGGCGTGCGCCGCATGGACCGCGTGATCGGCGGTGCCGCGCACCGCGTGCTGCGGGTCTCGCCCGACGGCGCCGAGGCGCCGCCCATCGAGCGGAGCGACTCCGAACCGATCGGGGGCCGTCGCGAGCTGCTGCTCTCGAAGGCGATCACGCTCTTCAACCGTCGTGGCTACCACGACGTCGGCATCGACGAGATCGCCGCGGCCGCCGGCCTCACCCCGTCCGGCGTCTATCGCCACTTCGCGGGGAAGTCCGACATCCTCTTCGCGGCATGCGTGCGTGCCGCCGAGCGGCTGACCCAGGTCACGGCGGAGGCCACGTCGAGGGCCGGGTCCGATCCCGCCGGGGCGCTGCAGTCGATGGGGCGCGCCTACATCCGCTTCGCGTTCGAGCAGCACGAGCTGCTGTCGGTCTACTCCGCCGACGCGACGAGCCTGCCCGAGCATGACCTGTCGCGCCTGCTGGCGCTGCAGCGCGAGCACGTGGCCGAGTGGGTGAACCGGCTGCGCGCGGTGCATCCGTCGCTCGACCAGCCCTCCGCGCGCATCCTGGTGCACGCCGCGCTCGGCGTGGTCGTGGACGGGGGCCGCCGCTCCCACTGGAGCGACGACCCCGCGGTCGTGCGCTGCGTCGCGGCCATGGTCGACGCCGTGCTCGACCCGCCGGACACCGACCTCGGCCGCTGAGTCGCGGCGCCTACTTCCTGCTGCCGTGCAGCGAGTGCAGCATCGACTTCGCGATCTTCATGTCGCGCTCGGAGCGGTCGATGCGCAGCAGGTCGAGCGGCGCCTTGAAGCGCTGCACGGTCATCGACTTCGCGCGGCTGAACTCGCGCAGGCCGTCGGGCCCGTGCACGCGGCCGAAGCCCGAGCCGCCGACGCCGCCGAACGGCAGTGCGGCGACCCCGGCGAAGCCGAGCACCGAGTCGATCGTGACCGCGCCGGCCTTGAGCCGGGCGGCGAGGCGCTCGCCCAGCTTGTGGTTGCGCGTGAAGATCGAGGCGCCCAGGCCGTAGTCGGTCGCGTTGGCCTTCTCGACGGCCTCGTCGAGGTCGGCGACGCCGTTGACCACGAGGGTGGGTCCGAACGTCTCCACGCACACGGCGTCGGCGTCCTCGGGCACGTCGGTCAGCACGATCGGCTCGACGAACGGCGCCTTGACCGAGTCGACCCCGCCGAGCACCGCGGTGCCGCCGCGGGTGAGGGCGTCCTGCACGTGCTCGCGCACGACGTCGCCGCCGGCCGGGTGCGTCATGCGGCCGTACGACGCGGACTCGTCCGTGCCGGGCGCGAGCGTACGGGCCTTCTCGACCAGGAGGTCGAGGAACTGCCGGCGCACCGACTCGACCACGTAGACGCGCTCGACGCCGACGCAGGTCTGGCCGCTGTTGCCGAAGCCGCCGAACACCGCGAAGTCCGTGGCGAGGTCGAGGTTCGCGTCGGCCGCGACGATCATCGCGTCCTTGCCGCCGCACTCGGCGACCAGCGGCGTGAGCTGCTCGGCGCAGGCCGCCATGACCTTCTTCGCGGTCGCGGTGGACCCGGTGAAGCCGACCTTGTCGACCCCCGCGCGGATCAGCGCGCCGCCGACCTCGCCGCCACCGGTCACGACCTGCAGCACGGGCTGCTCGGGGTTCGCGCGCGTCCATGCCTCGGCCAGCCAGACCGCGGTGTCGGGGGTCAGCTCGCTGGGCTTGAACACGACGGCGTTGCCCGCGGCGATCGCGTAGCCGACCGACCCCATCGGCGTGTAGAGCGGGTAGTTCCACGGGCCGATGACGGCGACGACGCCGTACGGCTCGTACCCGAGCGTGGCCTTCTGGTTGAACGCGACCGCGCCCGCGGGAACGCCGCGGCGCTTCAGTACCTTCCGGGCGTGCTTCGCGGCCCAGTCGAGGTGCCCCAGGGTGAGCATGATCTCGAGCGTGGCATCGCCGACCGGCTTGCCGGTCTCGCGCGAGATGATCTCGGCGAGCTCCTCGGCGCCGTTGGCGATGGCGTTCTTCCAGGCGAGCGTGCGCCGGCGGCGCTCCGCGTAGCCGAGGCCCGCCCACCACGCCGACGCCTCGCGCGCGGCGGCGACCGTCGCGGTGACGTCGGGCAGGGGCTGCTCGGGCTGCTGCTGCAGCTTCGGGCTGTCGGTCAGTGTCATGGGATTCTCCGCATCCTCGGGGAGTCGTCGATCACAAGTGAATGATCATTCACAGTATCCCCGACTCTCCGACTCGGCACAAGATGTCTCGCGGTGGCTGGGGATGACGTGAGAGAATCGAACGACGATTCGATTCCGTCCGATGGTGTGACGGTGAAGGGGGCGCAGATGGCCCAGCGTGCCGCCGCGCAGCAGCAGGTCGCGGCTCCGACGAAGTCGGAGCGCACCCGCGAGCGCATCCTCGACGCCGCCGCGCACGTGCTGAGCCGCAAGGGCTACGCCGGCACGCGCCTCAGCGACGTCGCGGAGGTGGCCGAGGTGCAGGCTCCGGCCATCTACTACTACTTCGCCTCGCGCGACGACCTCATCGAGGAGGTCATGTGGGTCGGCGCGCACCGCGTGCGGCTGCACGTGCAGGCCGTGCTCGATGCCCTTCCCGAGGGGACCGAGCCGATCGACCGCATCCTGGCCGCGGTGGAGGAGCACCTGCGGTACGAGCTCAGCATCTCCGACTACACGACGGCGTCGGTGCGCAACGCCGGCCAGGTTCCCGAGCAGCTGCGTACGCGCCCGGCCGAGGAGGAGGCGGCGTACAGCCGCATCTGGCGCGACCTGTTCGACGAGGCCGCGCGTGCGGGCCAGCTCCGCGACGGGCTCGACATCAACGTCTCGCGGCTGCTGCTGCTCGGCTCGATGAACTGGGCGGCGGAGTGGTGGAACCCGCGGATGCGCTCGCTGACCGACCTCGTCGCGGCGGCGCGCTCGCTCGTGCTGCACGGCATGGGGGCGCCGGGCCTGGGCGAGCGCGCCGGCCGCTGAGGCTCAGACCGCGACGGGCTCGAAGAGGGCGAGCCGCTCGCGCAGCACCGCCTCGGCCTGGTCGACGGTCCGTCGCACGATGTCGCCCGCCGTCGGGATGTCGTGGATGAGGCCCTGCACCAGGCCGACCGTCCAGATTCCCGCCTCGATGTCGCCGTGCTCGAACACGTGCCGTCCGCGGGCGCCCGCGACGAGCTCGCGGACCGCCGGGAAGTCGCCGCCCGCGTTCAGGATCTCGACCACCTCGCGACTGACCGAGTTGCTCGCCACGCGCGCCGTGTTCGACAGCGTGCGGAAGATGAGCTCGGTGTCGTGCTCGGTCGCCTCGACGATCCGCTCCTTGACCTGCTGGGAGATCGGCGACTCGACCGAGCACATGAACCGCGTGCCCATGTTCACCCCGTCGGCGCCGAGCGCCAGGGCGGCCGCGAGCCCGCGCCCGTCGGCGAACCCGCCGGACGCGATGAACGGGATCGACAGCGCGTCCGCGGCGGCGGGGATGAGCACGAGCCCGGGGATGTCGTCCTCGCCCGGGTGGCCGGCGCACTCGAACCCGTCGATGCTCACGGCGTCGACGCCCACCGCCTCCGCCTTCACCGCGTGCCGCACGCTGGTGCACTTGTGCACGACGCGGATGCCGTGGGCCTTGAACATCTCCATGTGCGGCTCGGGGTTCGAGCCGGCGGTCTCGACGATCGTGATGCCCGCGTCGACGATCGCGCGCCGGTACTCGTCGTAGGGCGGCGGGTTGATCGACGGCAGGATCGTCAGGTTCACCCCGATCGGCTTGTCGGTCATGGTGCGGGCGCGCTCGACCTCCTTCACGAGATCGGCCGGGGTCGGCTGGGTGAGCGCGGTGATGATGCCGAGCCCGCCCGCCTCGGAGACGGCGGCCGCGAGTTCGGCGCGGCCGACCCACATCATGCCGCCCTGGACGACCGGGTGCTCGATGCCGAGCAGGTCGGTGAATCGCGTGCGTACCATCGCGGTGCTCCTTCCGTGTTCCCGTGGTGCCTCAGGCGTACGTCTCGCCGGACTCGGCCTTCGCGACGAGCGAGGCCGGGGGCTCGAAGTGCGGTCCGTAGGCCTCGGCCAGCTCGCGGGCGCGAGCGACGAAGCCCGGCAGGCCGCCCTCGTACTGGTTGATGTACTGGATGACGCCTCCCGTCCAGGCCGGGAACCCGATGCCGTAGATCGAGCCGATGTTCGCGTCGGCGACGCTCGTGAGCACGCCCTCGTCGAAGCAGCGCACGGTGTCGATCGCCTCGGCGAACAGCATCCGCTCCTTGAGGTCCTCGAACGGGATGTCGGTGCCCGAGCCGAACGCGTCGGCGAGGCCCGGCCAGAGGCCGATCCGCTTGCCGTCGGCGTCGTAGTCGTAGAACCCGCCGCCGGTCGAGCGGCCCTTGCGGCCGAGCTCGTCCACCATGCGGTCGACTACGGCCTCGGCGCCGTGCTCGGTCCAGCCCCTGCCCTCGGCGATGGCCGCCTTCTTCGTCTCCTCGCGGATCTTCTGGGTGAGGGTGATCGTGAGCTCGTCGAGCAGCTGCAGCGCGCCGGCCGGGTAGCCGGCCTGCAGCGACGCCTGCTCCACGGTCGCGGGGGAGACGCCCTCGCCGACCGCGGCGACGGCCTCGTCGATGTACCGGCCGATGACCCGCGAGGTGAAGAACCCTCGGTTGTCGTTCACGACGATCGGGGTCTTGCGGATCTGCAGCACGTAGTCGAACGTCTTCGCGAGCACCTCGTCCCCGGTGTTGCGGCCGCGCACGATCTCGACGAGCGGCATCTTGTCGACGGGGGAGAAGAAGTGGATGCCGATGAAGTCGTCGGGCCGCTTGACGCCGGTCGACAGCTCGGTGATCGGGAGCGTCGACGTGTTCGAGCCGAGCACCGCGTCGGGCTCCACGACGTCCTCGATCTCCTGGAAGACCGCCTGCTTGACGTCGACGCTCTCGAACACGGCCTCGATGACGAAGTCGACGCCGGCGAAGTCGGCCGGGTCCGCCGAGGGGGTGATGCGGGCGAGCAGCGCCGCGGACTTCTCCGGGGTGGTCCTGCCGCGCTGCAGGGCCTTCGCCTCGAGTCGCTCGGCGTACCCCTTGCCGCGGCGGGCGGCCTCGATCGTGACGTCCTTGAGCACGACATCGATGCCGGCCTTGGCGGACACGTACGCGATCGCCGCACCCATCATGCCGGCGCCGATGACGCCGACCTTGGTCGCGGTGTACTTCGGGTAGCCGTCGGGCCGGCTGGCGCCCGCGTTGATCTTCTGCAGGTCGAAGAAGAACGCGTTGATCATGTTCTTCGCGACCTGCCCGACCGTGAGCGAGGTGAGGTACCGGGTCTCGATCGTGCTGGCCGTGTCGAAGTCGACGAGCGCGCCCTCGACCGCCGCAGCGAGCGCCGCGCGCGGCGCGGGCATCGGGGCGCCCTTCACCTGCTTGCGCACGTTGGCCGCCATCGCCGGCAGCACGGAGGCGATCGACGGGCTGTTCGGGCCGCCGCCGGGAATGCGGAAGCCCTTCTCGTCCCACGGCTTCACCGCGACCGGGTTCGCCGCGATCCAGGCCTTCGCGGCGGGGATCAGGTCGTCGACGGTCGGCACGACCTCGTCGATGATGCCCACCTCGAGCGCACCCGCCGGGGCGAACTTCGTCCCCGTCATGATCACCTTGGTGAGCGCCGGCTGCAGGCCGAGCATGCGGACCGTGCGGGTGATGCCGCCGCCGCCCGGGAGGAGGCCGAGCGTGACCTCGGGCAGCCCGAGGCGGGTGCCCTTCACGTCGGCGACGATGCGGCGGTGGGCGGCGAGTGCGACCTCGAGGCCGCCGCCGAGTGCGGTGCCGTTGATCGCCGCGACGACCGGCTTGCCCAGCCGCTCGAGCCGGCGCAGGTCGGCCTTCACCCGCTCGACGTGCGCGGTCTGCTCGGCCGCGGTCTCCGGCGAGCCCTGCATGAGCTGGTTCAGGTCGCCGCCTGCGAAGAAGCTCGACTTCGCGCTGGCGAGGATGACGCCGGTCACGTCATCGAGTTCGGCCTCCAGGCGGTCGACGACGATGCCCATGGAGAGCGTGTAGGCGTCGTTCATGGTGTTGACGCTCGAGTCGGGGTCGTCGAGCGTGAGGGTGACGACGCCGTCCTCGTCGCGGTCCCAGTGGATCGCGGGCGCCTCGGTCACGATGGCTTCGATGGTCATGAGTGGGTCCAGTCCTGTCGGTTCGTTCGGGTCGGAGTCGTTCGATCTCGGAGTCGTTCGATCTCGGAGTCGTTCGAGCTCAGAGTCGTTCGATCACGGTGGCGATGCCCATGCCGGCACCGACGCAGAGCGTCGCGAGGCCCCGTCGGAGGTCGCGGCGCTCGAGCTCGTCGAGCATGGTGCCGAGGATCATCGCGCCGGTGGCGCCGAGCGGATGCCCCATGGCGATCGCGCCGCCGTTGACGTTGACCTTGTCGCGCGGGATGTCCAGGTCCTTCATCCACTTGAGGACCACCGACGCGAAGGCCTCGTTGAGCTCGAACAGGTCGATGTCGTCGACGGTGAGTCCGGTCTTGTCGAGTACGCGCTGGGTGACGCTGGTCGGCCCGGTGAGCATGATGGTCGGCTCGCTGCCGAGCACGGCCGTACCGACGATGCGCGCGCGGGGCGTCAGGCCCATGGCGTCGCCCGCGGCCTCGCTGCCGAGCACCACGAGCGCGGCGCCGTCGACGATGCCCGACGAGTTCGCCGCCGTGTGCACGTGCGAGATCTTCTCGACCGAGTGGTACTTCTGCAGCGCCACGGCGTCGAAGCCGCCCAGGTCGCCCATGGTGGCGAATGCCGACGGGAGCTTCCCGAGCCCGTCGACGGTCGATCCGGGCCGGCGGTGCTCGTCGTGGTCGAGCACGAGCACGCCGTTCATGTCGCGCACGGGCACGATGGACTTCTCGAAGTACCCGTTCGCCCAGGCGGCATCCGCCTTGTCCTGGCTCCAGACCGCGAACGCGTCGACGTCCTCGCGGTCGAAGCCCTCGATGGTCGCGATGAGGTCGGCCGAGATGCCCTGGGGCACGAAGTAGGCGTCGTAGGCGGTGGTCGGGTCCTGCGCGTAGGCGCCGCCGTCGGAGCCGATCGGCACGCGCGACATGGCCTCGACGCCGCCGGCGACCACGAGGTCCTCCCAGCCGGAGGCGACCTTCTGGGCGGCGAGGTTCACGGCCTCGAGGCCCGAGGCGCAGAAGCGATTGACCTGCACGCCGGGCACGTGCTCGGGGAGCCCCGCGTTCAGGATCGCGGTGCGCGCGATGTCGCCGCCCTGCTCGCCGACGGGCGAGACGACGCCGAGCACGACGTCGTCGATGCGGTCGAGGTCGAGAGACGGGTTGCGCGGGCCGAGCTCGGCGAGCAGGCCGCTCGCGAGGTCCACCGGCTTGGTCCCGTGCAGCGCGCCGCCGCGGTTCCTGCCGCGCGGGGTGCGGAACGTGTCGTAGATGAATGCGTCGGTCATCGTGGTGTCGTCCTTCCGATCGCAGGTCACAGCCCGAGGCTGCGGCCGACGATCTCCTTCATGATCTCGGTGGTGCCGCCGTAGATGGTCGTGATGCGCGCGTCCTCGTAGTCGCGCGCGATGCGGTACTCGCGCATGTAGCCGTAGCCGCCGTAGAGCTGCAGGCACTTGCCGACGACCTTCTGCTGCAGCTCGGTGCACCAGAACTTCGCGGCGGCGGCGTCCTCGGCGGAGAGGCGGCCGGCGACGTGCTGGCGCAGGCAGTCGTCGATGTACGCACGGGTCACGCGCACCTCGGTGGTCAGCTCGGCGAGCACGAAGCGCGTGTTCTGGAAGCTGCCGATCGGCTGCCCGAAGGCCTTCCGCTCCTTCACGTACGACAGGGTGCGCTCGAGCACGCCCTCGCAGGCGGCGACCGCCGCGGCCGCGATGGAGATGCGCTCCTGGGGCAGGTTCTTCATCAGCCCGAGGAACCCGGCGCCCTCCGGGCCGAGCAGGTTCTCGGCCGGCACCCGCACGTCGGTGAACGCGAGCTCGCTGGTGTCCTGCGCGTGCAGGCCGATCTTGTCGAGGTTGCGTCCGCGCGAGAAGCCGGGGGAGTCGGACGGGATCACGATGAGGCTGAGTCCCTTGTGACGGTCGTCCGAGGTGCGCACCGCGGTGACCACCAGGTCGGCGTTCTGGCCGTTCGAGATGAAGGTCTTCGCGCCGTTGACCACGTACTCGTCGCCGTCGCGGACGGCGGTGGTGCGGATGCCCGCGAGGTCGGAGCCCGTGCCCGGCTCGGTCATCGCGATGGCCGTGATGAGCGTGCCCTCGGCGAGCCCGGGGAGCCAGCGCGCCTTCTGGTCGTCGTTCGTCAGGTCGAGGAAGTACGGGTAGACGATGTCGTTCGAGAGCGCGATCCCGGCCATGCCGTCGCTGACCGGGTTGCGCGCGAGCTCCTCGCCCATGATCGCGTTGTAGCGGAAGTCGTCGATGCCCATGCCGCCGTACTCCTCCGGCACGCCGAAGCCGAGGATGCCGGCTTCCGCTGCGGCGGTGAACAGGGATCGGTCCACCTTCCCCTCGCGCTCCCACCGCTCCGCGTTCGGTGCGGCCTCCGCTTCGACGAAGTCGGCGACGAGCGCGCCGAACTCGCGGTGCTCCGTGTCGTAGACGGTGCGCGACGTTCCGAGGTCCTTGAACATCCGATCGATCCTCACTGATCTGCCCTGGCCGGTCGGCCCTGTCCCGCCAGTGTGGCACCGATCCCGATTTTCTACAATAGATTCAAAAAAGTTCGCAGAGATTCGCGGGCCGAGACCGGACGCACAGGGGCGTCGCGACAATCCGGCCGAATCGCGATTCAATATCCGGCACCGCGCGGTCGACTCCGCCGCGCCCGAGGACAGCGCGACGCCCGGGCCGGAACTCGTGTCCGGCCCGGGCGTCGCGCGGGAGTCGGGTCAGACCGAGACGGCCTGCGGCACGTGCCGCTGCTCCGGCCCGTCGTACGCCGAGAGCGGGCGGATGAGCGCGTTGGCCGCCGCCTGCTCCATGATGTGCGCGGTCCAGCCCATGACCCGGCTGGCGACGAACAGCGGCGTGAACGTCGGGGTGTCGAAGCCGAGCAGGTGGTACGCGGGGCCGCTCGGGTAGTCGAGGTTCGGCAGGATGCCCTTGCGCTCGGCCATCGCGTCGCCCAGCGTGTCGTACAGCGCGAGCAGGTCGTCGCGCCCGCGCTCGGCGATGAGGCGGTCGAGCGCGGCCTTCATGGTCGGCACGCGCGAGTCGCCGTTCTTGTAGACGCGGTGGCCGAAGCCCATGATCTTGCGCTTGCTCGCGAGGGCCTCGTCGAGCCAGGCCACGGCCGCCGAGGCGTCGCCGATCTCGTCGAACATGTGCATGACGGCCTCGTTCGCGCCGCCGTGCAGCGGGCCCTTGAGCGCGCCGACGGCCGCCACGACCGCCGAGTGCAGGTCGCTCATGGTCGAGGTCACGACCCGCGCGGTGAAGGTCGACGCGTTGAACGAGTGCTCGGCGTAGAGCACCATCGAGACGCGGAACACGTCGATCTCGGCCTCCGTGAGCTCGGTGCCGAACGTCATCCAGAGCAGGTTCGCCGAGTAGTCGAGGTCCTCGCGCGGCGCGATCTCGTCGAGGCCGTGCCGGCGGCGCTGGTCGAGCGCGACCATGGCGGGCACCGCCGCGAACAGGCGCTTGGCCTTGCGCAGGTCGGCCTCGGGCGAGGCATCCGCCGTGTCGGGGTCGATCTCGCCGTGCACGCTGATCGCGGTGCGCACGACGTCCATCGGGTGGGCGGTGAGCGGCGCACGGGTGATCGCGTCGCGCACCTGCGGGGCGAGGGCGCGGCCGGCGCGCTCCTCGGCCTCGAACGCGGCGAGCTCGTCGGGGGTGGGCAGCTCGCCGGTCCACAGCAGCAGCGCGACCTCCTCGACCGAGCAGTGCTCGGCGAGCTCCTGCACGGGGTAGCCACGGTAGAGCAGCGAGTTGGTGGCGGGGTTCACCTTCGAGATCGCCGTCGTGTCGACGACGACTCCGGCGAGGCCCTTGCGGATCTCGGGTGTGGTGTCGGTCATGCGTGTTCCCTTCGTCGGGGCTCCGCGTCCTCGCGGGGCGTTCGGTCCGCTGCGCCCGGCACGTCGAAGGCGAAGACCTCCTCGTCGAACCGGGCGTAGTCGGCGTACTCGTTGAGCTCGTACAGGCGCGCGCGGGTCTGCATGCGCGGCACCGCGTTGGTGAGGCTGCCCTCGGCGGCGAGCTGCCGGAGGCTCCGCTCGGCCTCGCCCATTGCCAGGCGCAGCAGCGAGACGGGGTGGATCACGAGGTTCACGCCCACCGACTCGAGCTCGGCGGCCGTGAACAGCGGGCTCTTGCCGAACTCGGTCATGTTCGCGAGGATCGGCACGTCGACCGCGGCGCGCATGGCCGCGAACTCGTCGAGGTCGGCCATCGCCTCGGGGAAGATCGCGTCCGCGCCCGCGTCGACCAGGGCCCTGGCGCGGTCGGTCGCCGCCCGCAGCCCGGCGACTCCGCGCACGTCGGTGCGGGCCATGATCACGAGCTCGGGGTCGCGGCGGGCGTCGACGGCGGCACGGATGCGGCGGAGCGCCGTGGCCTCGTCGACCACGTCCTTGCCGTCGAGGTGCCCGCACCGCTTCGGGTTGACCTGGTCCTCGATGTGCAGCGCCGAGATGCCGGCGTCCTCCATCACCTGCACCGTGCGCGCCACGTTCATGGGCTCGCCGAATCCGGTGTCGGCGTCTATGAGGGTCGGCAGGTCGGTCACGCGGGCGATCTGGGCACCGCGGCCGGCGACCTCGGTGAGGGTGGTCAGCCCGATGTCGGGCAGGCCCAGGTCGGCCGAGAGCACGGCGCCCGAGATGTAGACGCCCTCGAACCCGACGTCCTGGATGAGCCGGGCGCTCAGCGGGTTGAACGCGCCGGGCATGCGCACGATCTCCGGGGCCGCGAGCGCCTCGCGGAACCGTCGCCGCTTCTCGGTCGGCGTGACCTTCGAGTGCAGCACCATCAGAAGAGCCCCTTCGGCGCCTCGGGCACCCGGTCGGCGATCGGGTTCAGCTCGCCCAGCTCGCCGGGCGTGAGCTCGGGCAGGCGCACGGCGAGGTCGAGGAAGCGGTCGACCTCGGCGGCCGACAGCACGCCGTAGGCGAGGGTGCGGAACTTCTGCACGTAGTCGTCGCGACCGAACGGCCGGGCGCCCAGCGGGTGGGCGTCGGCGACCGCGATCTCCTCGACGATGCGGCTGCCGTCGGCGAGGGTGATCTCCACCCGGCCGCCGAACGCCTTCTCGGCGATGTCGATCGAGTGGTAGCGGCGGGTCCACTCCGGGTCCTCGACGGTCGTGACCTTGCGCCACAGCTCGACGGTGTCGGGCCGCTGCGCGCGCTCGGGCGCGTACGAGTCGACGTGGTGCCAGGCGCCGTCCTGCAGCGCCACGGTGAAGATGTAGGGGATGGAGTGGTCGAGCGTCTCGCGCGAGGCGGTCGGGTCGTACTTCTGCGGGTCGTTCGCACCCGAGCCGATCACGTAGTGGGTGTGGTGGCTGGTCGCGATGAGGATCGACTCGACGGCGGCCGGGTCGCGCAGTTCGGGGTGCTCGGTGCCGAGGCGCCGGCCGAGGTCGATGAGCGCCTGCGCCTGGTACTCCGCCGAGTGCTCCTTCGTGTACGAGTCGAGGATGGCCCGCTTGGACTCGCCCGGACCGGGCAGCGGCACCGTGTAGCGACCCTCCGGCCCGTCGAGCAGCCACGCGATCACGCCGTCCTCGCCCTCCCAGATGGGGGAGGGGCTGGTCTGGCCGCGGATGGCGCGGTCGACCGCCTCGACGGCCATCTTGCCCGCGAACGCCGGGGCGGAGGCCTTCCAGGTGGAGATCTCGCCCTTGCGCGACTGGCGGGTCGCGGTGGTCGTGTGCAGCGCCTGGCCGATGGCCTGGTAGATCACGGTCGGGTCGAGCCCGAGCAGCGTGCCGATGCCGGCTGCGGCGCTCGGCCCGAGGTGGGCGACGTGGTCGATCTTGTGCTTGTGCAGCGAGATGGCCTTCACGAGGTCGACCTGCACCTCGTAGCCGGTGGCGATGCCGCGCACGAGGGCCGCGCCGTCGCGCCCGGCGTGCTGGGCGACCGCGAGGATCGGCGGGATGTTGTCGCCCGGGTGCGAGTACTCGGCGGCGAGGAAGGTGTCGTGGTAGTCGAGCTCGCGCACGGCGACGCCGTTCGCGTACGCGGCCCACTCGGGGCTGTAGCGACCCGCGACGCCGAACACGGTCGACCCGGGGGAGTAGGGGTGCACCTGCGCCTGCCCGCGCGCGGCGACGACCGGCGCGCGACCGAGCGAGGCGACGGCGACCGACGCGTTGTCGATCACGCGGTTGATGATCATCTCGGTGACGTCGTCGTCGACGGCCACGGGGTCCGCGGCGATCTCGGCGATGCGCCAGGCGAGCTGCTCCTCGCGCGGCAGCAGCTCGTCGCTGCGGTAGGTGCGGACCTCGAGGTCGATCATGCGATGTGCTCCGTTCGTTGCGGGTGGTCGTGCGTGCCGGCGGCATCGCCGGCGAGGTGGTCGAGGATGCCCTGCAGCGCGTGGTGCAGGTGCAGGTGGGTCGCGTGCGCCGCGAGCTCGGGCTCGCCGTCGGCGATGGCGAGGGCGATGGCCTGGTGCTCGCGTGCGGCCTCGAGCAGGCGCGCCGCGTCGAAGCGGGCCATGCGTCGCACGCGGGCGAGGTGGGTGCGCACCGGGCGGAGCGCGGCGGCGAGGTAGCCGTTGGCCATGGCCGCGTCGAGCGCCGCGTCGAACCGGCCCACGAGGTCGAAGTAGCGGTGCCGCAGCGGGTCGTCGTGCTCGAGCAGGTCGCGGACCTCCGCGAACTCGGCGGCGAGCGCGCGGAACGGCTCGGGATCGGCGCGGCGGGCGGCCAGGCGCGCGGCCTGCTCCTCGAGCGCGCGGCGCACCTCGAACAGCTCGCGCACGTCGTCGGCGGAGAGGTCGGTGACGACGACGCCGCGCCCGCCGTGCGGGGCGACGAGACCGTCGGCGGCGAGGCGCGAGAGGGCCTCGCGCAGCGGCGTGCGCGAGACGCCGAGCCGCGCGGCCTGCTCGACCTCGCCGAGCACGCTGCCGGGCGGGAGCTCCCACGCGATGATCTCGTCGCGGAGCGTGTCGTACGCCCGGTCGCTTGCGCGCCCTGTCGTGGTCATCGTCGCCTCCTGTGTATACAGAACGTAGCATCCAGCCCGACGAATCGCGAGCATACGGAAGAATGCGGGTATCTGTGTATACACAGCGCGAGGGGGATCGGGCGCCCGGAGGCATCCGCCCGCCGCCTCTAGACTGTTCGGGTGCCCGTACGCCTGACGAACTACTTCCTCCGCACGCTCCGCGAAGACCCCTCCGACGCCGAGGTCACGAGCCACAAGCTGCTCGTGCGCGCCGGCTACATCCGACGCCAGGCGCCGGGCGTGTTCGCCTGGCTCCCGCTCGGCCTCCGGGTCAAGGAGAAGGTCGAGCGCATCATCCGCGAGGAGATGGCCGCCGCCGGCGCGCACGAGGTGCACTTCCCGGCGCTGCTGCCGAAGGAGCCCTACGAGGCGACCGGTCGCTGGGAGGAGTACGGCGACGGCATCTTCCGCCTGCAGGACCGCAAGGGGGCCGACTACCTGCTCGCGCCCACGCACGAGGAGGTCTTCACGCTCACGGTGAAGGACCTCTACTCGTCGTACAAGGACCTGCCGCTGTCGATCTACCAGATCCAGGACAAGTACCGCGACGAGGCGCGTCCGCGCGCAGGCCTCCTGCGCGGCCGCGAGTTCACCATGAAGGACGCGTACTCGTTCGACCACACGGATGCGGGTCTCGACGCGAGCTACCAGGCGCAGCGCGACGCCTACGAGCGCATCTTCGCGCGCCTCGGACTCGAGTACGTGATCGTGCAGGCGGATGCCGGTGCGATGGGCGGCTCCCGCAGCGAGGAGTTCCTGCACCCGACGCCCGTCGGCGAGGACACCTTCGTGCGCTCCGAGGGCGGCTACGCCGCCAACGTCGAGGCGTTCACCACCGTGGTGCCCGACGCGCTGCCGACCGAGGGCCTGCCCGACGCGGTCGTGCTCGACTCGCCGAACACGCCGACCATCGCGACGCTCGTCGACCTCGCGAACGCCGAGTACCCGCGGCCCGACGGCCGCGACTGGACCGCGGCCGACACGCTCAAGAACGTCGTGCTCGCGCTCGTGCAGCCCGACGGCTCGCGCGAGCTCGTGATCGTCGGCCTCCCCGGCGACCGCGAGGTCGACGACAAGCGCGTCGAGGTGGCGTTCGCGCCGGCCGAGGTCGAGCCTGCCACCGAGGCCGACTTCGCGGCGCACCCCGGCCTCGTGAAGGGCTACATCGGCCCCTGGTCGCCGGACGGCGCCGTGCTCGGCGCGGAGTCGGCCACCGGCATCCGCTACCTGCTCGACCCCCGCGTGGTCGACGGCACCGAGTGGATCACCGGCGCGAACCTCGACCAGAAGCACGTGTTCGGCCTCGTCGCCGGTCGTGACTTCACCGCCGACGGCACCATCGAGGCCGCCTCCGTGCGCGAGGGCGACCCCGCACCCGACGGCTCCGGCCCCGTGCACCTCGCGCGCGGCATGGAGATCGGCCACGTCTTCCAGCTCGGCCGCAAGTACGCCGACGCGCTCGGCCTCAAGGTGCTCGACGAGAACGGCAAGCTCGTGACCGTCACGATGGGCTCCTACGGCATCGGCGTGACCCGCATCCTCGCGATCATCGCCGAGGAGCACAACGACGAGAAGGGCCTGGCCTGGCCCGCATCGATCGCGCCGTTCGACGTGCACGTGGTCGCCACCGGCAAGGACCCTGCGGTCTTCGAGGCCGCCGAGGGGGTCGTCGCAGACCTCGAGGCGAGCGGATGCGACGTGCTGTTCGACGACCGCCCGAAGCTGTCGCCCGGGGTGAAGTTCGCCGACGCCGAGCTGATCGGCGTGCCGAAGATCGTCATCGTGGGCCGCGGTGTGGCCGACGGCGTCGTCGAGGTGTGGGACCGCGCCTCGGGGGAGCGCACGACGGTGCCGCTGGCGGAAGTCGTCCCGGCGGTGCGCGGCTAGCGCGACCCGGCGGTGCCCGGCTCAGAGCCGGGCGTACTTCGCGCGTGCGACCGAGTAGGCGCCGTACGCGATGATCCCGAGGCCGATCGCCCACAGCAGCACGACGCCGAACGGCAGTTCGAGCAGGCTCTTCAGTGCCGCGTCGAGCCCGCCCGCCTGCTCGGGGTCGAGCGTGAACGCCGCGACGACGAACAGCACGCCGACGATCCCGACGCCGATGCCCTTTGCGACGTAGCCGGCGACGCCGAGCGCGACGAGCGCCGACCCGACGGCTCCCGACGGCACGTTCAGGCCGTCGGTGAACGAGACCCGCACGCCCCGCCAGACGAAGCCGACGCCGATGCCGAGCACGACCAGGCCGATCAGCGCGAGCACGAAGACGCCGCCCGGCATCCGGATGAGGGTCGCCGCGAGTCCCTGGCTCGACTCCGACGAGTCGCTGCTGCCGCCGAGGGCGAACACGACCGCCGTGTAGCCCACCGCGAGGTACGTGACGGCCTTGCCGCCCTCCTTCAGCCGTTCGCCCCACTTCTCCTTCTCGTCCGACCCCTGCGCGAGGAGCGCCTCGGCCACGGACCAGATCGCGAGCGCGAACAGGCCGACCGCGATACCCCACAGCAGGACGCCGCCGAACGGCGTCTTCGCGATCTGCTCGAGCGCCCCGGACTCCTCGGCCTCCCCGCCGCCGTTGCCCGTCGCCACCGAGATCGCGATCGCGCCGATGATGACGTGGATGATGCCGAGCACGACGTAGCCCGATCGGGCGAGGATCCGGAACGTCTGCGAGCGCTCCGCGGTGCGGGCGGCGTCCTTGGGGGAATCGATGTCCATCACGTCACAGTAGCGACGACAGGTGCCCTGCACCGGGGCTTGACGCAGCCCCTGCGACGTGCGATCACGGGCGCGACGAGCAGGCGCCGCCGCGGCGGATACCGGACGGATATCGGCACGCGGGAGCCTCGGTGCATCCAGATATCCGAGGGATGGGGGCAGTCATGTTCACCATGGACAGGCATCACCGATCCGCGCGTCGCGTGGGCATCGCGGGAGTCGCTGCGGTCGTCGTACTGGTCGGCGCCGCGTGCACCGCAGGAGGCGCGACGGACGACGCCGCCGAGGTCGCGGCCGACGACACCGCCGAGGTCGCGGATGCCGGCACCGAGGCGACGGTGTGGGACGAGGCGTTCATCGCGCTGTACGGGTTCGACGACGGGGAACTGGGCGACGGCGTCGAGGAGATCGACGGCGTCGCTCCGGACTTCCCCGACGAGTTCCCGCTCCCGGAGGGCGAGGTCGTGTCCTCGCTCGCCGGGGACGGCGTCTGGGACCTGATCATCGAGACCGACGAGCCCGAGCAGGCCGAACAGCTCGCGGAGGCCTACGGCGAGGTCGTCCCGCTCGACGACGAGGGGACACCCGGCGGCGGGGACGGCTACTTCTGGCAGTTCCTGGATGACACGTACGCCGTGAACCTCCAGATGCAGCCGGGCCCGCACCCGCCGCCGATGGTCGCGGTCATGGTCTACGAGCGCTGAGCCGGCGTCGCATCCGCTCCGCTCAGTCCTCCTGGTGGTGCAGGTGGTCGCGGTGCTTCTCCGCCTCGTGCCGCTTCGTGTCGACGTCGATCGGGCCGGTGACGGAGAGCTCGTCCTCCCAGCACTCGATGCCGTCGAGGTCGGGCATGAGCGCACGCGTGAAGACCGGGTTCCGCCCCTCGCGTCGCTGTCTCGTGTAGTCGCGCAGCAGCCGGAACGCCACGCCCGAGAGCAGGCCGATCGCGATGAGGTTCACGAGCGCCATCAGCCCCATGACCGAGTCTGCGGTGTTCCACACCACGTCGGAGGACGCGACCGACCCGACGAAGATCGCGGCGACCACCACGAGCCGGAACCCGGTGAGCACGCCGCGGTGCGTCGTGATGAAGTCGATGTTCGCCTCGCCGTAGTAGTAGTTGCCGAGGATCGAGCTGAACGCCAGCAGGAAGATCACCACGCTCAGCAGCACGCCCGCCCAGGTGCCGAGGCTGCCGGTGATCGCGCCCTGGGTGAGGCCGATGCCGCGCTCGGCGTTCGCGAGGTCCGGGCTCGACACCAGGATGATGAACGCGGTGATCGAGCAGATGAGGAAGGTGTCGAAGTACACGCCGAGCGTCTGCACGAGCCCCTGCTTCACCGGGTGCGTCACCGCCGCGCTCGCACCCGCGTTCGGCGCCGAGCCGAGGCCGGCCTCGTTCGAGAACATGCCGCGCCGCACGCCCGTGAGGATGATCATGCCGAGCGTGGCGCCGACCACCTCGTTGAACCCGAACGCCTCGGTGAAGATCGACGCGAACACGGCCGGCAGCTCGCCGATGTTCATCGCGACGACGACGAGGCCGACGAGCAGGTAGACGAGCGCCATGAGCGGCACGACCGCCTGGGTGACGTGGGCGATGCGGCGGATGCCGCCGAAGACGACGAGCGCCGTGAGCAGCGCCACGACCCCGCCGACGATCCACGCGATCCACCACGGCGCCTCGTCGCCGGCGACGGTGGTCGCCACGGTCGCGCTGATCGTGTTCGCCTGAAGCGCGGAGAAGACGAACGGGAAGCAGATGATGAGCGTGATCGCGAAGACGATGCCCATCCACCTGGCCTTCAGGCCCCGCTCCATGTAGTACGCGGGCCCACCGCGGAACCCGTCGGCGTCGCGCACCTTGTAGAGCTGGCCGAGCGTCGACTCGATGAACGCGCTCGCCCCGCCCACGAACGCCATGAGCCACATCCAGAACACCGCGCCCGGCCCGCCGATGGCGATGGCCGTGCCGACGCCGGCGATGTTGCCGACGCCGACGCGCGAGGCGGCCGAGACGGTGAAGGCCTGGAAGGCCGACACGGACTGCGGCTCGCCGTTCGCGTCGCGCGGCGTCTTGTCGGTGAGCGTGCGGAACATCTCCGGGATGAGCCGGAACTGCACCACCCCGCTGCGCACCGTGAAGTAGAGGCCCAGGAGCACCACCAGCGGCAGCACGATCCAGGTCCAGAGCAGGTCCCCCGAGAAGAGGACGAATTCGTTGATCGCGTCCATCGCCACAGTATGGCGTCGCCGCGTCGTCGCCCGCCAGAGGCGAATCGTGCTCGTAGCGGCGCCGCAACACCGGTGTCACGTTCGCCGTGGCCGCGGCATCCGGTACCGTAGTCTTCTGGCCCGTCGAGTGGTGGGACGACGGCGAGAGAGTTGAATAGAGGAGGCCGGCTGTGGACATCGACCTCAGCGTCCTGAGAATGATGGAGCGCGAGAAGGAGATCCCCTTCGATGAGCTCGTCACGATCATCGAGCAGGCGATCCTCATGGCGTACCTCAAGCACACCAACCCGGGCCAGCACGGGCACGCCAACCCGCTCGGTGCGCGCGTCGAGCTGGACCGCAAGACCGGCCATGTGACGGTCTACGTGCCCGAGCACGACGAGGACGGCAACGTCATCGGCGAGGTCGTCGACAGCCCGAGCGACTTCGGCCGCATCGCCGCGTTCGCCGCCAAGCAGACGATCAACCAGCGCCTGCGCGACATCGCCGACGACGCGGTGCTCGGCGAGTTCCGCGGCCGCGAGGGCGACATCGTCGCCGGCATCATCCAGCAGGGCCCGAACCCGCGGATGATCCACATCGACCTCGGCACCGTCGAGGCGATCCTGCCCCCCGAGGAGCAGGTGCCGGGTGAGGAGTACCGCCACGGCGCGCGCATCCGCGTCTACGTGACCAGCGTCACGAAGGGCCTCAAGGGGCCGTCGATCACGGTGTCCCGCACGCACCCCGCCCTGGTGCGCAAGCTGTTCGCGCTCGAGGTGCCCGAGATCGCCTCGGGCGTGGTCGAGATCGTGTCGCTCGCCCGCGAGGCGGGTCACCGCACCAAGATCGCGGTGCGTGCGACCCAGCCGGGCGTGAACGCCAAGGGCGCGTGCATCGGCGAGCTCGGTCAGCGCGTGCGCTCGGTGACCGCCGAGCTCAACAACGAGAAGATCGACATCGTCGACTACTCCGACGACCTCGCCTCCTTCGTCGCGAGCGCGCTGTCGCCCGCGAAGGTGTCGAAGACCGTCGTGATCGACCCCGAGCTCCGCGCCGTGCGCGCGCTGGTGCCCGACTACCAGCTCTCGCTCGCGATCGGCAAGGAGGGCCAGAACGCCCGCCTGGCCGCGAAGCTCACCGGGGCGAAGATCGACATCCAGCCGGACTCGCAGGCCGGGTCCGGCGAGTGAGTCGGGGCCCGCGCGCCGAGGTGTAGGATGGATCCGGTCAGAACGTGCATCGGATGCCGTTCGCGCACCGCACGTTCCTCGCTTCTGAGGGTCGTCGTCCGAGAATCCCAGGTCGTGGTGGATACCGCTGCGAGCCTGCCCGGGCGTGGTGCGTGGCTGCATCCGGACCGTGAGTGCCTCCGGCTCGCACTGCGCCGCCGTGCCTTCGGGCGGGCGTTGCGCGTGACCGGCGAACTGGACACGAACGACTTAGAGAACAGGCTGAACGGCTGATGGACAACCGATGAACGGCTCGAAATGAGACCCGTCCGCTAGGTATGGTCTGCCCCTGTCCGGGCGCAGACCCGGAACAGGAGAAATGTGGCTGCCAAGCCCCGTGTACACGAGATCGCGAGTGAGCTCGGCGTCGACAGCAAGGTCGCGCTCGAGAAGCTCAAGGAGATGGGCGAGTACGTCAAGGGACCGTCGTCCAGCGTCGAGCCCCCGGTCGCGCGCCGCCTGAGGGCCGCGCTCGCCGACGCCGGCTCCGCCGGCAACGGTTCCGCCGCGTCCGGCACGGCCGCGCCGAAGCCCGGTGCCGCCAAGCCCGGTGCCGCCAAGCCCGGCGCCGCGAAGCCGGGTGCCGCGAAGCCCGGTGCTTCGAAGCCCGGCCCCAAGCCGGCGCCCAAGGCCGAGCCGAAGGCCGAGGCCCCCGCGCCCGCCGACCAGCCGATGAGCGTCGCCGAGCGCCAGGCCCGTGCCGAGGCGGCGAAGCCCGCCACGCCCAAGCCGGCCGAGGCCGCGAAGCCCGCTTCCGACGCCGCGAAGCCCGGCAGCGGTCCCAAGCCCGGTGGTGCGCCGAAGCCCGGTGCCACCAAGCCCGGAGCCCCCAAGCCCGGCGGTGCGCCGCGCCCCGGCAACAACCCCTTCGCGTCGTCGCAGGGCATGGGCAAGCGCCCGGCCCAGCCGCGTCCGGGCAACAACCCGTACTCGAGCTCGCAGGGCATGGGCCAGCGCCCGACCCCGGGCAACATCCCGCGGCCCTCGATCCCGCGTCCCGGCGCGCCCCGTCCGGCGGGCCAGCGTCCCGGTGGCGGCGGTCGTCCCGGTGGTGGCGGCGGCGGTCGCCAGGGCGGTCCCGGCGGCGGCCAGCGTCCCGGCGGCTTCACCGGTGCGCCCGGGCGTCCCGGCGGGTTCGGCCCGCGTCCCGGCGGAGGCGGCGGCCGTGGCCGTGGCCCCGGCGGCGGCACCGCTGGTGCGTTCGGACGCGGTGGCGGCAAGAGCCGCTCGCGCAAGTCGAAGCGGACGAAGCGGCAGGAATTCGAGATGCGGGAGGCGCCGTCGATCGGCGGCGTGCAGGTCCCGCGCGGCGACGGCAGCACCGTCGTCCGGCTGCGCCGCGGCGCGTCCATCTCGGACTTCGCCGACAAGATCGACGCGAGCCCCGGCAACCTGGTGACCGTGCTGTTCCACCTCGGTGAGATGGCCACGGCGACCGAGTCGCTCGACGAGGCCACCTTCGAGGTGCTCGGCGAGGAGCTCGGCTACAAGATCCAGATCGTCTCGCCCGAGGACGAGGACAAGGAGCTCCTCGAGGGCTTCGACATCGACCTCGAGCAGGAGCTCGAGGACGAGTCCGACGAGGACCTCGAGTGGCGTCCGCCGGTCGTGACCGTCATGGGTCACGTCGACCACGGTAAGACGCGACTGCTCGACGCCATCCGCAACGCCAACGTGGTGGCGGGCGAGGCCGGCGGCATCACCCAGCACATCGGTGCGTACCAGGTGCACACCGAGCACGAGGGCAAGGACCGCGCGATCACCTTCATCGACACCCCGGGTCACGAGGCGTTCACCGCCATGCGTGCCCGCGGTGCGCAGGTGACCGACATCGCGATCCTCGTGGTCGCCGCCGACGACGGCATCATGCCGCAGACGGTGGAGGCGCTGAACCACGCCCAGGCGGCCGACGTGCCGATCGTGGTCGCGGTGAACAAGATCGACAAGCCCGACGCGAACCCGCAGAAGGTGCGCCAGCAGCTGACCGAGTTCGGCCTCGTGGCCGAGGAGTACGGCGGCGACGTCATGTTCGTCGACGTGTCGGCCCGCGAGGACATCGGCATCAACGACCTGCTCGACGCGGTGCTGCTCACCGCCGACGCCGGTCTCGACCTGCGCGCGAACCCCGACAAGGACGCGCGCGGCGTCGCGATCGAGGCCAAGCTCGACAAGGGACGCGGCGCCGTCGCGACCGTGCTCATCCAGTCGGGCACGCTGCGGGTCGGCGACGCGATCGTCGCGGGCACGGCCTACGGCCGCGTTCGCGCCATGGTCGACGAGAACGGCGACGCGGTCGACGAGGCCACGCCGTCGCGTCCCGTGCAGGTGCAGGGACTGTCGACCGTGCCGCGCGCCGGCGACACGTTCCTCGTGACCGGCGACGACCGCACCGCGCGCCAGATCGCCGAGAAGCGCGAGGCCGCCGAGCGCAACGCGCAGCTGGCGAAGGCCCGCAAGCGCATCTCGCTCGAGGACTTCACGCGTGCGCTGGAGGAGGGCAAGGTCGAGGCGCTCAACCTCATCATCAAGGGCGACGTCTCGGGTGCCGTGGAGGCGCTCGAGGAGTCCCTGATGAAGATCGAGGTCGACGACTCGGTCCAGCTGCGCATCCTCCACCGCGGCGTGGGCGCCGTCACCGAGTCGGACATCGACCTGGCCACGATCGACAACGCGATCGTGATCGGGTTCAACGTCCGGCCCGACGTGAAGGCGCGCGAGCGCGCCGCCCGCGAGGGCGTCGACGTGCGCTTCTACAACGTCATCTACAACGCGATCGACGACATCGAGAACTCGCTCAAGGGCATGCTCAAGCCCGAGTTCGAGGAGGTCCAGTCGGGCGTCGCGGAGATCCGCGAGGTGTTCCGCTCGTCGAAGTTCGGCAACATCGCCGGTTCGATCGTGCGCTCGGGCACCATCACGCGCAACGCGAAGGCGCGGGTCATCCGCGACGGCGTGGTCGTGGCGGACGGCCTGGCGATCGAGTCGCTGCGTCGGTTCAAGGACGACGTGACCGAGGTCCGCACGGACTTCGAGTGCGGTATCGGCCTCGGCAAGTTCAACGACATCCAGGTCGGCGACGAGATCGAGACGACCGAGATGCGCGAGAAGCCGCGGGTCTAGTTATCCCGTCCGGGGCGGCGCGAGCCGCCCCGGACGTTCTCGGAAGGGGAGAGCATGGCTGATCCGGCACGGGCCAGGAAGATGGCCGACCGCATCAAGGAGATCGTCGCGCGGCGCCTCGACAAGGGCCTGCGCGACCCGCGCCTCGGGTTCGTGACGATCACCGACGTCAAGGTGACGGGCGACCTGCAGCACGCGAGCGTGTTCTACACGGTCTACGGCACCGACGAGGAGCGCGCCGACTCCGCCGCCGCGCTGAAGGCTGCCACGGGCATGCTCCGCAGCGAGGTCGGCCGGAACATCACGGCTCGCCTCACGCCGAGCCTCGAGTTCATCCTCGACGCGATCCCCGAGAACGCGCAGCACATCGAGGAGCTGCTCCGCGAGGCGCGCGAGCGCGACGCGGAGACCACGAAGACCGCCAGCACCGCCCAGTACGCCGGCGAGGCCGACCCGTACGTCACGCCGCGCGAGGCCGACGAGGAGTAGCCGCGGCTCGGGCATCGCGGGTCACTCCGCGAGCGCCAGCCCCTCGGCACCCTCGGCGGCGAGGCCGTCGGCGACCAGCGTGTCGATCGCACGTTCGAGTTGCGCCGCATCCGCCCACGCCGGTGCCAGCTCGCCTCGCGTCACCGGTCGATGCGCCGCGCGCAGTTCGCGC
The DNA here is from genome assembly GCF_027925245.1 of Agromyces rhizosphaerae. NCBI lineage: Bacteria > Bacillati > Actinomycetota > Actinomycetes > Micrococcales > Microbacteriaceae > Agromyces > Agromyces rhizosphaerae. Next base: position 151,071 of record NZ_BSDP01000001.1, on the reverse strand, counting down.
ATGACGATGCCGCGCACCTGCCGGTCGGACCCGGCGAACGTCGCCTGCACGCGCCGGCGCGGCCCCTCGTAGGCCGGGTACCCGGCGCTGCGCCACGCGCAGTGCACGGCGACCGGGCAGGCTTCGCAGCGGGGCGCGCGCGCGGTGCAGACGACCGCGCCGAGCTCCATCGTCGCCGCGTTGACGAGTTGCGCGACGCGCGTGTCGGCGGGCAGCAGGCGCTCCATCGCGGCCAGGTCGCGCCGGGTGGACGGCGGCGCCGCGTCCCCGTTCCCGTCGACGGCCCGTGCGATCACGCGCCGGGTGTTCGTGTCGACGACCGGCACCCGCGACCCGAACGCGAACGCGGCGACCGCGCGCGCGGTGTACGGGCCGACGCCGGGGAGGGCGAGCAATGCATCGACGTCGGAGGGCACCTCGCCGCCGTGCTCCTCGACGATCCGCGCGGCCGCGCCGTGCAGCCACCTCGCCCGGCGGGGGTACCCGAGCCCGCCCCAGGCGCGCACCGCCTCGGAGGCCGGCTCGGCGGCCAGCGCAGCCGGCGTCGGCCACCGTCGCATCCACTCCTCGAAGGCCGGCGCGACGCGCGAGACCTGCGTCTGCTGCAGCATGAACTCGCTCACGAGCACCGACCAGGGCGTCCGGTCGGCGCGGCGCCAGGGCAGCTCGCGCGCCTCCTCCTCGTACCAGCGCACGAGCGTCGCGACGAGATCGGAGTGCACCGGGTCATCGTACTGGCCGCCGGATGCACCCCGCACACGAGTGAGCGCACCGCGGGAGGGAGGTCCCGCGGTGCGCTCGGCGGGCTTGTCGACGAGCTCGCCCCGGCGCGCACAGTTCCCAGGGTCAGTTCATCGAGCCGCCGATCGCTGCCTCGCGACCCGACTGCGTGGGCAGCGGTGCGGCTTCTGCGATGAGTGGACTGACCGGGGTGGTGCGACGCGGCCGGTATATGAAACTCGAGTGGAACAGGAAGCGCAGCACGAACGCGGCTGCGAGCGTGACCGCCTGCGCGACCACGCTGGGGATCGGCGTGAACGCGACCAGGAGCGCGAGGAACGGCAGGCGCACCGCGGCCTCGAGCGAGTTGAATCCGACCGACGCGCTGAACCTCGTCCAGAACGCATGGCGCTCGTGCCGGAGGTCGCGGAACACGAAGCGCTCCTGCAGGAAGAAGTTCATCACGATGGTCACCGCCGCCGCGACGATCGCGGCGATCACGTAGTTCACGCTCACCGCGACCAGCGCGGCCATGATCGCGAGGTTCAGCACCGCGCCGAACCCGCCGATGACGGCGAAGCGCGACATCCGGCCGAACCGCAGCGACGCGAGCTGGTGCAGGAATCGCAGGCCCTGCCGGAGGTCGGCCTTGGACTCGCCCGCGATGCGCTCGGCGAAGACGAAGGGCTCCTCGACCACGGACATGCGCTTCCGGGCGAGGATCTCCAGCAGGATCTTGAAGCCCCGCGGCTGCAGCTCGGCCGTGTCGACGCTCGCGCGGCGCACGGCGAAGTACCCGGTCATCGGATCGGAGCAGTTGCGCAGCCGGGAGGGGAACATCGAGCGGGTCAGCAGGATCGAGCCGGACGACACCGCGCGCCGCACCCAGTTCGAGAGGCCCTCGCTGCTGCCGCCCTGCGCGTGCCGCGAGGCCACGACGACGTCGGCACCGGTCGCGCGGCCGGTCTCGAGCAGGATCGGCACCAGCTCGGGCGGGTGCTGGAGGTCGCCGTCCATGACGACGAACCACTCCGAGTCGGACTCGCGGATGCCGCGGACGACCGCGCCGCTCAGTCCGCCGTCCGGCTCGTCGCGATGGATGAGCCGCACGGGGACGCGGCTCGTCTCCGCCGCGGCGCGCACCCGGTCGGGGGTGTCGTCGGAGGAGTCGTCCACGAAGAGGATCTCGGTGTCGCGCGGGTCGGCGACCGCGTCGAGGCGCCGGACGAGCTCGCCCACGTTGGGCGCCTCGTTGAAGGTGGGGACGATGATGGTGGTGGTGGTGGTCACTGCGTCTCCTTCGGGTGATGGAGCGGGCACTGCTGCGGGGGCGCGTGGCGCGAGCGGGTCGCGGTCGTCAGGGAGCTGGCGACGTGGCCCCGGGCTGGGGCGGCGTGGGCGGGACGACGGCGTGGACGGTCCACTCGCCGAAGGTCACGACGGGCTCGGCGGCATCCAGCGCCCGTCCCGCGGTCTCGAGTCCGAGGTGCTCGATGTTCGGCCGTACGGTCGGCCCCTCGACGATCCACCGGATCTCGGTCCAGCCGTCCGGATGCTCCACGTCGAACTGCGAGTCGAGGTCGACCTTCTCGAGCACGATCAGGGTCCAGGGGTCGTTCCATCCGGCGGTGTCGAGGTCGAGCCACATCGAGTACGGCACCAGGACGACCTCGTCTCGCGGCACGTGCTCGGTCACCCACGCGAGGGTGCGCTTCCAGTCGCCGTTCGCGTCGCCCGCGAGCACCTCTGGCGCCCGCTCGACGAACCGGACCGCCGGCACCGCGATCAGTGCCACGGCCACCGCGGTGGCGATCACGGTCCCGAAGCCCTCGCGGATCGCGGGGGCGCGGGCATCGAGCGCCTTCTCGCCCGCGCGCCAGGCCAGGTCGAGCCCGGCGCCCATCGCGAGCGCGAGGAACGGCAGCACGCCGATCACGTACATCGCCGGCAGGTACCCCTGGCTGGCGACGATCGGGAGGGCGAAGCCGGCGATGGCGACCGTGATCCAGCGCGTGCGCTGGGCGAAGGCGCAGGCGAGCGCGGCGGCGACGCCGGCGAGGAGGAGCAGCGGGTCCTGCGCGACCCAGGAGGCGACGAGGCCGCCACGATGCGAGCCCTCCTCCCACAGCCACCCGGAGCCCGAGCGGGAGAGGAACTGGTACGCGAGCGCGTCCTGCAGCGACACCCGGTTCGGGTCGGAGAGGAGCTCCCCGCGCAGGATCGCCATCACCGGGAACAGGGCGAGCACGAGACCGCCGACGGTGAGGAACCCGACGATCGAGAACGAGCGCCCGCGCCAGCCGTCGCGGCCCAGCATCGCGAGCATGATGGCGGGGCCGAAGATCGCGGACGTGAGCTTGGTGAGCACGGCGACGGCGAAGAACAGGCCCGAGCCGACGTGGTGCCACAGCGCCGTGCGCGGGGAGAGCGCGGCGTAGACCGCGAGCAGCACCCAGGGCGTCGCGACGTTGTCGAGGAACACCTGGCGGCCGAGCTCCAGCGAGAGCGGCGACAGGGCGAACACGACGGATGCGAGGACCGCGAACGCCGTCCGCACCCGCACGCGGCGCAGGATGAGGTAGACCAGCGCGGCGCTCGCGGCGAACGCGATCGGCATGACCGTGCGGAACGCGGCGAGGTCCGAGCCGCCGATCCCGAGCAGGTACGGCAGCCATCCGCCGATCGCGAGCTGGATCCAGCCGAGCGGCGGGTGGTCGTACCAGTACGTGTACGGGGCGAGGTCGCCCTCGAGCACCGCCGCCGCCTGCGCGGCGTAGGTGCCCTCGTCGTCCTGGAAGGTCGGGCTGCCCGCGATGTTCCAGAGGCCGAGGACGTAGGCGCAGAGCCCGATCGCGAGCGCCGTGATGCGGTCGCGGGTCAGCAGGCGGCGCAGCCGTTCGGCGCGCCTCGTGCGCGGGTCGACGACCTCGACGATCTCGGGTTCGAGTGCCGTGCTCATCGCGTCTCCGCCCCGAGGTAGGTGAGGTGCGATCCCTTGTGGGCCGTCTTCTCCCAGCGGAAGTCGCCGCCCTGGAACTTCCAGAACGCGCGCACCGCGGCGACCGCGAGCAGGAGGTGGTACGCCGGGGTGCTGACCACGAGCGTGACGTAGTCGCGGAGCCGTATGCGGAAGGCGTGGTCGCGACCGAACTCGCGGAGCATGCACACCTCGAGGGCCACGGTCGCGAGCGTCGCGATGAGCGGGAGGAACGTGATCATCGTGACCCCGAGCGGGAACTTGCCGAAGATCGCCAGCGCGATCGACGCCGGCACCGCGATGCCGGTGAGCGCCATGAGGTGCTGCTGGGTGAGCGTCCACCACGCGGTGATGCGCTCCGAGAGGCGCGGCAGCGTGCGCCACTGGCCCTTCGCGTAGACCTGCATGAAGCCGAGCGACCAGCGGGTGCGCTGCTTGACCAGGGCCCTGACCGAGTCGGGGGTCTCCTCGCGGGTGACGAGCTCGGGGGAGTACGCGACGACGATGCGGTGCTTCAGGGTCGAGAGCCGCACGCCGAGTTCGCAGTCCTCGGCGAGGCAGTCGGCGTCCCACCCGCCGACGTCCGCGAGCAGCGCGCGACGCACGAAGACGGTGTTCCCGCCGAGCGGGATGAACCCCATGCGGGCGTGGGCGTGCAGGCGCGACCGGAACCAGATGAAGTACTCGAGGCAGTTGCGCAGCGCGTACCAGCTGTCGCGGTAGTTGACGAGCTGCACGGCGCCCTGCACCGCGTCGGCCCCCGTCGAGCGGAAGGCCGCCTCGATCTTGCGGAGCAGGTCGTGTGCGGCGACCGACTCGGCGTCGAAGACGCCCACCACGTCGCCGTGGCACATCGCGAGCGCGGTGTTCATCTGGCGCGGCTTGTTCTTCGACTCGCTGTAGTCGATGCTGACGGCGACGCGGTCCGGGGTCTCCGCGGCGATGCGCTGCGCGGTCGCCACGGTCTCGGGGTCGTCGTGCCCCACCGAGATCACGACGTCGAGTCGCTGGTGCGACTGCCCGAGCAGGCGCCCGATCGTCGTGCGCATGACCTCCTCGGTCTCGTGCCGGCAGGGCACGATGAGCGAGAAGTGGAGCGCGTCCTCGCCGTCGTCGAGCTCGGGGAAGCCGGTCCGGTTGCGCTGTCCCGGGTCCCACCAGGCGTAGGTCGCCAGGAAGAGCGTCGAGAGCGAGATCGCGAGGAGCGCGAGCGCGAACAGGACCAGCAGGGCGGATGCGACGATCATCGGGTCTCCTCCAGGTCTCGGGCGGTGCATGCGGTGCCGTCGCCGTCGGGGTCGAGCCCCTGCGGATCGACGCCCTGCCGGACGGCGATGCCGTCCGGGAAGTACTCGCGCACCTCGGTGCAGGTCCACGGGTGGTACATGTCGGACGGGTCGAGGCCCGCCTCGAGCATCTCCGACACGTGCCCGGTGAGGCTCGGCGGGATGGTCGGCAGGCACTGCCCGTTCTCGCCGTACTCGACGAGGCACCCGCCGTAGCCGGTGTCGCCCGCGGTCGTGTCCTCGGGTGCGATCGCCGGGCGAGCCTCGCCGAGCCCGGCGGTGCCGTCGCGCTGGGTGATCGGGGCGGAGGCCGCCTGCGCGAGGCTGGTCTGCGCGGTGGTGCCGGGCGCCTGATCGACGGGCGGCTCGATGCTCGTGCGCCCGGGCTCGTCGTCGGTGGCCTCCTCGGAGGGCGTCGCGGTCGCCGCCGTCGACGGGGCCGGGCCGACGGACGCGGCCCCGGCGTCGGAGGGGATGCCGTGGTTCGCGTGCGCGCCGGTCGGTGCGCCTGCCTCCGTGCGCTCGCCCGCGAGGCCCGGCAGGAGCAGCGCAGCGCCGACGACGGCGATCACGCCGAGGGCGATCGCGGCGGGGACCGGCGCGAGGCGGGCACGTCGCTCGGGCGCGCTCATGAGATCCAGATCCATTCGGCGACGCTCGGCACGCCGGCGGCGTCGAGCACGGTGAGCATGTACGGGCCCGGGGGGAGGAGGTTCGGGTTGTCGGGCACCTGCACGGTGCGCGTGCCGTCGGCGCCCGCCATCGGCAGGTCGACCAGGCGCGCGTTGGTGTCGGTCTGGTGGGTGGACGACATCGGCGCGAGCAGCGAGGCGGAGACGACCTCGCCGGTGACGTCGAGCTCGAGCACGTCGCCGTGGCTCGCGGCATCCGGAACCCCCGCGACCGTCGGCCGGGTGCCCGCGTGCAGGTAGGGCGGGCTGTAGACCGAGAGGCGGTGCTCGTACGAGTTGTCGAGCGGGTTCGATCCGATCACCGCCACGCGCCCGTCGGGCATCAGGATGGCGCTCGAGTGGTAGTTGCGCCCGATGGGGTCGGGCTCGACGGCGCGCCAGACGTCGCCCTGCGGGTCGTAGATCGCCGAGGTGAGCACGTCGTCGGCGCGGTTGTACCGCGCGCCGCTCGTCGCCAGCACCGTGCGGTCGGGCAGGTTGATCACGTTCACGTAGCCCTTGCCGGGACCGGGGAGGTCCGCGGCGGGCTCGTACGCCGGCGACGGCTCGGAGAGGTCGATGATGTCGACGAGGTCGATGCCGGGCGCGGCGCCGTCGGTGTTGCCGCCGCCGACGATCATCACGCGCTGGTCCTGCGCCGGCGGAAGCAGCACGGAGCCGGCCTGGTCGCGCATGTCCTTCTCGCGCAGGCCGGGCACGTCCCAGATCTGCGCCTGGGTCCAGTCGTAGAGCGAGGCACCGGTGCCGGGGAGCCCGTTGCCGAACGTGTGGGCGCCGGCGTAGAAGAGCAGCCCGTCCTCGAGCAGGTACATGTGCGGGTACGTGCCCCAGAAGCTCCAGGTCTGCGGCACCTGCCCCGCGGGGAGCCATGCCATCTCCGAGACGTCGAACATCTCGGTGAGCACCGTGCCCGAGGCCTTCTCGTCCAGGCCGCCGGCCGCCCACACGTCGCCGTTGCCGAGCTTGGTGAGCGTGGGGTACCAGTGCGCGCCCGCCATGTCGGCGAGCACGTGGAAGGCGTCGTCCTCGGGGTCGAAGTAGTAGCTGTGCGCGGAGCCCTTGAACGTGTTCGGGCCCTGGTCCTCCTCGGGGAAGGCCTCCGTGCCCCCGGCGATGAGCACCTTGCCGTCGGGCAGCGTCACGTGCCCGGCGCAGAACATGTCGTACGGCACGGGCACCTCGTCGAAGGTGTCGGCGTCGGGGTCCCAGACCACGGCCCGGAACGTGCCCGCGGCGAACTGCGCGCCGTCGTTGCCGGAGCCGGCGATGAGCAGGATCCGCCCGTCGTGCAGCAGCGTGCTGTGGATCGTGCGGATCGGCATCTCGGTCGTGCGGACCTCCCACGAGCCGTCGAGCGCCGGGTCGCCGGTGGGCTCCTCGCCGGGGTCCGCAGTGGGCGTCGGCGTGGGCGTGGCGGTCTGCTCGGGGGGCTCGATCAGCGCGGTGAGGCCGTACCCGGTCGTCTCCAGCACGCCGTCGGACGAGATCGAGACGCCGAAGCTCACGCGGTCGGCGCCGTCGGGGATCGTCGGCAGCGGCACCGTCGCCGTCGTCCACTCGGCCGCGGGCGGGAGGGCGGCGAGCTCGGTCCAGTACGACCACCCCGCGGTGCCGTGGATGAACGCGGTGACCGAGACCGCCGCGGCGTCGGAGCGGTACCGGACCGACGCGACGAGCTCGTCGCCCGGCGCGACGTCGGGGGCGCACCCCGCCGCCTCGGACTGGATCAGCTTGAGGTCGCCCGAGACGCGGTCGGCCATCTCGATCCGGTAGGAGCGCGCGCCCTCGGGCGCGTCCGCGGGGACCGCGTCGGCGAGGCCGGCGACCGAGTCGTGCTCGCCCCAGCCCCCGAGCTGCATGCAGGCGCCCGGGTCGTCGCCGTCGACGAGCCACGGGTTGACCACCAGCTGCTCGGGCTCCGGGTCGGGCTCCTCGCTGCCGGCGAGGTCGAGCAGCGCGTAGTCGTCGGTCTCCAGGAACCCGTCGGTCGCGAGCGAGAGCCCGAACACGATGCGGTCGGTGCCCTCGGGCACGATCGGGGTGGTGGCCGTCGCGGTGGTCCAGTCGGCGGATGCGGGTGCCTGGCCGAGGTCGCCCCAGTACGTCCACCCCTCGGCGGTGCGGCGGAACAGCGTGATGCCGGTCGCGACGTCGGAGCGGTAGGCGACCTCGAGGTCGTAGGCGTTGCCCGGCTCGACGGCCGGAGCGCACGCGTCGGTCTCGGCCTGCAGGAGCTTGCGGTCGCCGGCCTCGTGGCCGGCGAGGTCGATGCGCACGGCGCGCCCGCCGTCGGCGCGCTCGACGAACGACCAGTCCGCCTCGGTGCCCCATCCGCTCGCGGCGAAGCACGTCGGCCACGCCTCGCCGTCCTCGAGCGAGGGGTTCTGCACGAGGTTCGCGGGCGCGGCGACGGTCGCCGCGGGGATCGTCGCGAGCACGGCGATCGCGGCCAGCGCGGCGAGCGCGCGGAACACGGGTGAGGGGAGGTTTCCCATGGGTTGCCAACTGCGTCGGGTGGGGAGTGCCGGGTGGGCGTCGATCCCGGGTGCGAGGGGATCGATCCGTGCGGGCCGCAGTGGTGGTCGTGCGGTGGAGCCCTGCGGGTACCGAACGTCTGGCGGGGGAATTGCTGCCGAAGGTAGTGGCGGCCGCCGCCGGTATCACAGTCCCCCGAACGGGGGAGCGATCGGGGGTCGTGCGCGCTCCGGGGCCCGGCCCTGGCACGTCGCATGGGAGGCGCATCGGGGACACATAACATGAGCTAGGCTCGACTCTGAAAATGCCTTTGACCGGCTGTTTCCGTGCCAGGCGCACGCGATTGCACGCGCTCGGGCCGTCGCGCTCGCGGAGGTCGCGCGGGCCTTCGGCGCTCACCCGAACGCGTCCCGGCACCCAGCGAGATTTCACCTCGCCGTTACGTGCGACGCCCTTCCCGAACGATGGGCTTCACGAGTGCGACACCGGCGCGAAACACAAGAGCGCCCGTCACCCGGCGACGGCCCCGAGCACCTCGTCCACCGGCACGTGCGCGCCCGTCTCCTCGACCCGGTGCACCAGCCCGGTGAGCGTGCGATTCACGGGCGCCGGGACGCCCGCGGCATCCGCCCGCTGCGCCACCGCGCCGTTCAGGAAGTCGATCTCGGTGCGCTGGCCGCGCCGGATGCTCTGCAGCGTCGACCCGAGGTTCGGCACGCGCCCCATCCGCGCGCCCATCACGAGCGGCAGCACCTGGTCGAGCGCGAGCGGGAGGCGCGCGAAGAGCCGCAACCGCCGGTCGCCGAGCCCCTGCAGTGCGCCGAAGCGCACCCCGCAGGCGACGCCGACGCGCACGGTCTCGCGCATTGACGCCGTGAGCACGCGCCGCAGCCGGCGGTCGGCGATGACCTCCTGCACGCTCAGCCCGGTGATCGCGGGCAGCGCGTTCAGCATGTTCACCACGAGCTTGGTCCACTGCGCGCCCTCGAAGCCGTCGACGGCCACGACCGGCACGGCCTCGGAGAGCAGCGCGGCCACGCGCCGCGAGCCGTCGTCGGCGGGGCCGGCGCCGCGGCCGAGGTAGCTCGCGGCGGTGGTCGTGATGCGCACGTGCCCCGGCTCGGTGTAGTTCGCGGCGATGATCGAGAGCACGCCGAAGCAGTCGGCCCCCGGCAGCAGCTCGCGCGCGACCCGGACGCCCTCGAGGCCGTTCTGCACGACGACCACGGTCGTGCCCTCGAGCGCGTCGCGGTTGTCGGCGATCGCCTGCCGGGCGTCCTGCGCCTTGGTGCAGACGAGCGCGAGGTCGGGTCGCTGCGAGAGACGGTCGGATGCCTCGACGCGCACGTGCGCCTCGCCGTAGCCGCCGCTCAGCCTGAGGCCGTCCCGCCGGATCGCCTCGAGCCCCGCACCGCGGGCCGTCACCTCGACGTCGTGGCCCGCGCGGGCGAGCAGCGCGGCGAACGCGCCGCCGAGTGCACCGGCGCCGACGATCCCGATCCTCACCCGCGACAGCCTACGTGGCGGGCGGGGCCGGAGCCGCACCGCTGGTAGCCTTGACCCCCGTGACCAGCGGCATCCTCCTCGTCGACAAGCCGCAGCAGATCACCAGCCACGGCGTGGTCGGCCGGGTGCGGCGCCTCGCCGGCACCCGGAAGGTCGGCCACGCCGGCACCCTCGACCCGATGGCCACCGGCCTGCTCGTGATCGGCATCGGCGCATCGACCCGCCTGCTGCACCACATGGTCGGCCTCGACAAGCGGTACGAGGCGACGATCCGGCTCGGCGCCACGACCGTGTCCGACGACGCCGAGGGCGAGGTCGTCGAGGTCGCGGACGCCGCAGCGGTGGACGCGGTCACCCGGGACGCGGTCGACGCCGGCATCCGCGCCCTCACCGGCGCCATCGAGCAGGTGCCGAGCGCCGTCAGCGCCATCAAGGTCGACGGCCGCCGCGCCTACGACCGGGTGCGCGCGGGGGAGGACGTGGAACTCGCCGCCCGCGCTGTCACCGTGCACGGCTTCGCGGTCGACGCCTGGCGGCGCGGCGACGGCGTGATCGACCTCGACGTGACCGTCGACTGCTCGTCGGGCACGTACATCCGCGCACTCGCGCGCGACCTCGGCGCGGCCCTCGGGGTCGGCGGCCACCTCACGATGCTCCGCCGCACGCGCGTCGGCCCGTTCGACGTGGCCGACGCGGTCGAGCTCGCCGACGACACCGATGTCGCCGGCGCGCTGCTCGCACCGGCCGAGGCGGCCTCCCGAGTGCTGCCCCGCGTCGACGTCGACGCCGAGCAGGCGACCGATCTCGGGCACGGCAAGCGCGTCGCGATCGACCCCGGCTCGCGCGGCCCGTTCGCCGCCGTCGATCCGTCCGGCCGGCTGGTCGCCATCGTCGAGCGCCGCGGCGGCACCCTCGCCGTGGTCACCGGATTCCCCGCCGAGGAGGCATCGTGATCGACTGGTTCGCGTACCTGCAGGTCGGCGTCGCCACGGCGGCCGGGCTGCTCTGCGTGGTGCTCGGTCTCGTCGGCCGTGCGCCGAGCGACCTCACCATGGGCGCGCTCGCGCTCGTGGAGGTGCTGCTGGTGGCGCAGGTGGTGGTCGCGATCGCGGCCCCGGCGTTCGGCAACGCGCCGACCGGCGACCCGCTCGAGTTCTGGACCTACCTGGTGTCCGCGGTGCTGCTGCCGGTCGGCGCGGGCTTCTGGGCGCTGCTCGAGCGCAGCAGGTGGAGCACCGTCGTGCTGGGCGTGGCCGCGCTGGCGGTCGCCGTGATGGTCTACCGCATGCTGCAGATCTGGACCGTGCAGCAGGCCTGACCTGCCGCCAGCGATAATCGAGGAACGATGACCGAAGTCGACCGAACCGTGGATGCCCCCGCGACCCGCCCCCGCATGAGCGGGATCGGGCGCGTGCTCGTGGCCGTGTACGCCGTGCTCGCCCTCGCGGCGACCGGGCGCTCCTTCGTGCAGATCGCGACGAAGTTCGACGAGGCGCCGCTCGCGTACCTGCTCTCGGCGCTCGCCGCGGTCGTGTACGTGCTCGCGACCGTCGCGCTGATCCGGCGCGGACGGGCCTGGTACGTGGTCGCCTGGGTCACGATCGTCTTCGAGTTCACGGGCGTGCTCGTCGTCGGCACGCTGTCGCTGGTCGATCCCGCGCTGTTCCCGCACGACACCGTGTGGTCGGCGTTCGGTCGCGGCTACCTGTTCATCCCGGCCGTGCTGCCGGTGCTCGGCATGTGGTGGCTCGCGCGCCACCCGGTGCGCCGCGCGGAGGTCGTCGAGTGAGGGTCTTCGACGGCCTGGCCGACGTGCCGGGCGACGCCGGGCCCTCGGTCGTCACGATCGGCAAGTTCGACGGGGTGCACACCGGGCACCGCGCCGTGATCGACGAGCTGCGCGCACGCGCCGAGGCGCTCGGCGTCGCCTCGGCGGTCGTCACCTTCGACCGGCATCCGCTCGCCTACCTCGCGCCCGAGAAGTGCCCCGAGCCGCTCGTGAGCGTGCGCCAGAAGCTCGACCTGCTCGCCGGGACCGGCGTCGACGAGACCCTGCTGCTGCACTTCGACGCGCGGCTCGCGTCGATCGAGCCCGAGGACTTCGTCGGCCACGTGCTGGTCGACGCGCTGGGCGCCCGCGAGGTGCTGGTCGGCGCGGACTTCCGCTACGGTCACCGCGGCGCGGGCGACGTGGCGAGCCTCGCCGAGGCCGGCGAGCGACACGGGTTCGCCGTGCGCGTGGTCGGCGACGTGGTGCCGGAGGCCGACCGCAAGGTGTCCTCGACCTGGATCCGCGAGCTGCTCGACGCCGGCGACGTCGCCGCGGCCGGCGGCCTGCTCGGCCACCCGCCGACGGTGCGCGGCATCGTCGTGCACGGGGCCGCCCGCGGGCGCGAGCTCGGGTTCCCGACCGCGAACCTCGCGGAGGAGTCGGAGGGGCTCATCCCTGCCGACGGCGTGTACGCGGGCTGGCTGGTCGACGGGGACGACCGGCTCCCCGCCGCGATCTCGGTCGGCAACAACCCGACGTTCCAGGGCGTGCGCCAGCAGCAGGTCGAGGCGTACGTGCTCGACCGCGACATCGACCTCTACGACCACGTGGTGGACATCGAGTTCGCCGAGCGGATGCGCGGCATGGTCGCGTTCGCCGGGATGGAGCCGCTCATGGCGCAGATGCGCCAGGACGTCGAGGACGTGCGCCGCACCCTGGGCTGAGCCGACCGCTCAGGCGAGCTCGCCGGCGCGGTGCACGAGCGACGCCGCGCCGATGAGCGGGCCGTCGCCCGACAGCGCCGACGGCACGATCTTCAGGCGCGTGACGAACCCGAACCCGGTGCGCTCGGCGAGCGCCGCGCGGGCGTGGTCGAAGAACGCCGGGGCGACGTGCGAGAACCCGCCGCCGATCGCCACGAGGTCGAGGTCGAGCAGGTTCGTGGCCGACGCGGCCGCGCGGCCGACCGCCGTGCCCGCGCGCCGCACCGCGGCGATCGCGATCGCGTCGCCCGCCGCGTGCGCCGCGGCGAGGTCCTCGCCGGTGCTGCCGGTGAACCCCTGCGAGCGGGCCCAGGCCACGGTGCGGGGGCCGGATGCCACGGCCTCGAGGCATCCCGTGCCGCCGCACGGGCACGGGTCGTCGAAGCCGCCCACCTCGATGTGGCCGACGTGCCCGCCGTTGCCGGTGGGACTCGCGACGGCGCGCCCGTCGAGGATGAAGCCGCCCCCGACGCCCGTGGAGACGACCATGCCCATCATCGCGCCGACGCCCCGCCCCGCGCCGAGCCAGTGCTCGGCGAGCGTGATGCAGAGCCCGTCGATGCGGAGCGTCACGGGCACGCCCGGCAGCGTGCGCTCGACCAGGCCGACCAGCGGGTAGTCGCGCCAGACCGGCAGGTTCAGCGGCGACACGAGGCCGCCGACGAGGTCGACGGGGCCCGCCGAGCCGATGCCGACGCCGAGGAGGGCGTCGCCGTCCGGCAGTGCCGCGGCGGTGGCGGTGACGACCTCCGCGACGTTCGCCGCGAGTTCGTCCGAGGTCGCTGAGGGGCCGGTCGGGCGCCGGTGCCGCGTGCCGGGCAGTACCGTGCCGGCGTCGTCGACGAGGGCGCCCTCGACCTTGGTGCCGCCGATGTCGACGGCGAGTGCGAGGGGGCGCATGGGGCAAGCCTAGTGAGCATCGGCGGGGCGCGATCGCGCTCGCGGGGGCATCCGCAGTGCTCATCTGAGCATGAATGCCAACAGGTGTTGCCGCCCCGTCCGGGCAGGCGTACCGTGGGCACATGTGGGAGGGAACGTGATGGTCGAGACCGACGAACTCCTCTCGATCCGGGCGGCGGAGCTCTACTACGAGGAGAACAAGACCCAGGACGAGATCGGCCAGGCACTGCACCTGACCCGCTGGAAGGTCGGCCGGCTCCTCTCGCAGGCGAAGGCCAAGGGGTACATCCGGATCGAGATCGTGCACCCGCGGGCGAGGCGCCTGCCGATCGAGCGGCGGCTGCGCGAGGAGCGCGGCCTCGCGGACGCGATCGTCGTGTCCTCCGCGGGCGTCGACTCGGCCGACGAGGTGCAGGCGCGCACCGCGCAGGCCGCGGCCGACTACCTCACCGCACTGCGCCCGGTGCCGCGCACCCTCGGGGTGAGCTGGGGCCGCACGCTGCACCTGGTCGCCCAGCACCTCCGCCAGGGCTGGGCGTCGGGCGTCGGCGTCGTGCAGATCAACGGCGGCGTGAGCCTCAACCGGCGCGCGGGCACCGCGGCCGCGACCGCCGTCGCGATCGCCCAGAAGGGCGCGGGCCACGCCACGCTGCTGCCGAGCCCCGCCATCCTCGAGCGCATCGAGACCAAGCGCGCCATCGAGTCCGACCGCGTCGTCGCCGGCGTGATCGACGAGGCCCGCTCGGCGAGCGCCTACCTGTTCAGCGCGGGCGCGGCCGACCACGGGTCCGTGCACGTCGAGAGCGGGTACCTCGCGGCATCCGACGTCGACGAGCTCGTGCGCAAGGGCGCCGTCGGCGACGTCGTGGGCCGCTACATCGACCCCGACGGCAACATCGTCGACCCCGCCCTCGACGCGCGCACCGTCGGCCTCACGCTCGACGAGCTGCGCGCCGCCGACCACGCGATCGCGGTGATCGCCGGCCGCAGCAAGCACGCGGTCGCCGACGCCGTCGTGCGCAGCGGCCTCTGCACCGTCCTCGTCACCGACGAGGAGACGGCACTCCACATCCTCGACGGCTGAGCCGTCCGCACGAAGGAAGTCACGCAATGTCCGGATCCCAGCTCGTGCATCCCGCACGTGAGCGCGCAGTCGCCATCCTCGGCGGCGACCCCGACGACGCCACGCTCCGCAGGTACCTCCACGGCATCCCCGGGGTCGACGCCGTCGGCCTCGAGCAACGCGCGGCCGGCCTCGGCACCAGGTCGATCAAGACCTCGTCGAAGCGGTGGGCGCTCGACAAGATCATCGAGCTCATCGACCTGACCACGCTCGAGGGCGCCGACACCCCGGGCAAGGTGCGCTCGCTCGTGGCGAAGGCGCTCCGCCCCGACGCGTCGGACCCGACGACCCCGCGCGTCGCGGCCGTCTGCGTCTACGGCGACATGGTGCCCCACGCCGTCGAGGCGCTCGGCGCCGCGCACGGCGACCCCGACGACGGCCTCGTCTCGGTCGCCGCGGTGGCCACCGCGTTCCCCAGCGGGCGCTCGTCGCTCGCGATCAAGCTGCAGGACACGGCCGACGCCGTGGCCGCCGGGGCCGACGAGATCGACATGGTGATCGACCGCGGGGCCTTCCTCGCGGGCCGGTACGGCCAGGTGTTCGACGAGATCGCCCAGGTCAAGGAGGCGTGCGCCCGGCCCGACGGCACGTCCGCCTCGCTCAAGGTGATCCTCGAGACCGGCGAGCTCAACACGTACGACAACGTGCGCCGCGCCTCGTGGCTCGCGATCCTGGCCGGCGGCGACTTCATCAAGACGTCGACCGGCAAGGTGCAGCCCGCCGCGACCCTGCCCGTGACGCTGCTCATGCTCGAGGTCGTGCGCGACTGGCACCGCCTGACCGGCCAGCGCATCGGCGTGAAGCCCGCCGGCGGCATCCGCTCGTCGAAGGACGCGATCAAGTACCTCGTGACCGTCGCCGAGACCGTGGGGGAGGAGTGGCTGCAGCCGCACCTGTTCCGCTACGGCGCCTCCAGCCTCCTGAACGACGTGCTCATGCAGCGCCGCAAGATGGCCAGCGGGCACTACTCCGGACCCGACTACCTGACGATCGACTGAGGACACACGAACCATGAGCTTCCTCGAGTACGCGCCGGCCCCCGAGTCGCGCGCCATCCTGAACCTCCGCGACGAGTACGGCCTGTTCATCGACGGCGAGTTCGTCGCCGGCCGTGGCACGCCGTTCCAGACCATCTCGCCGGCGACCGAGGAGAAGATCGCGACGATCTCGACCGCCGACGCCGCCGACGTCGACGCGGCGGTCGCGGCCGCCCGCCGGGCGTACCAGCGCACCTGGTCGCGCATGTCGGGCCGCGACCGCGGCAAGTACCTGTTCCGCATCGCGCGCCTGCTGCAGGAGCGCGCCCGCGAGCTCGCCGTCGCCGAGAGCCTCGACAACGGCAAGCCCATCAAGGAGAGCCGCGACGTCGACGTGCCGCTCGTCGCCGCGTGGTTCTTCTACTACGCCGGCTGGGCCGACAAGCTCGACCATGCGGGCCTCGGCGCCGACCCCAGGTCGCTGGGCGTGGCGGCGCAGGTCATCCCGTGGAACTTCCCGCTGCTGATGCTCGCGTGGAAGATCGCCCCGGCGCTCGCCGCGGGCAACACGGTCGTGCTGAAGCCCGCCGAGACGACGCCGCTCACCGCGCTGCTGTTCGCCGAGATCGTGCAGCAGGCCGACCTGCCGCCGGGCGTGGTGAACATCATCACCGGCGCGGGCGACACGGGCGCCGCGCTCGTCGCGCACGACGACGTCGACAAGGTCGCGTTCACGGGCTCGACGGGCGTGGGGCGCGCGATCGCGAAGCAGGTCGCCGGCACGCACAAGAAGGTGACCCTCGAGCTCGGCGGCAAGGCCGCGAACATCGTGTTCGACGACGCGCCGATCGACCAGGCGATCGAGGGCATCGTGAACGGCATCTTCTTCAACCAGGGCCACGTCTGCTGCGCGGGCAGCCGACTGCTCGTGCAGGAGAACGTGCACGACGAGGTGGTCGACCGGCTGAAGGACCGGCTCTCGACGCTGCGCCTGGGCGACCCGCTCGACAAGAACACCGACATCGGCGCGATCAACTCGCGCGAGCAGCTCGAGCGCATCCGCGAGCTGAGCGACGCGGGCGTCGACGAGGGCGCCGAGCGCTGGAGCGCGGACTGCGAGATCCCCGACGACGGGTTCTGGTACGCGCCCACGATCTTCACCAACGTCTCGACGAGCCACCGCATCGCGCGCGAGGAGATCTTCGGGCCGGTGCTGTCGGTGCTCACGTTCCGCACCCCGGCCGAGGCCGTCGCGAAGGCGAACAACACGCCGTACGGGCTCTCCGCGGGCATCTGGACCGACAAGGGCAGCCGCATCCTCGCGGTCGCCGACCGGCTGCGCGCGGGCGTCATCTGGGCGAACACGTTCAACCGGTTCGACCCGGCGAGCCCGTTCGGCGGCTACAAGGAGTCGGGCTACGGCCGCGAGGGCGGCCGGCACGGCCTCGCCGCGTACCTCGCACCCGCCACCGTCGGCGGCACCGCGCGGAAGCAGGTGGCCGCATCGGAGCCCGCCGCCGTGGAGGCGGCACCCGCGAAGAAGTCGGCGCGAACGCCCAAGCGCCAGGCGAAGGGAACGAAGCGATGAGCCGGCTCGCCGTGCCGAAGACGTACAAGCTCGCGATCGGCGGGAAGTTCCCGCGCAGCGAGTCGGGCCGCACCTACGAGGTGCGCACCGCCGACGGGTCGTTCCTCGCGAACGCCGCGAAGGCCTCCCGCAAGGACGCCCGGGACGCGGTCGTCGCCGCGCGCGCCGCGGTGAAGGGCTGGTCGGGCGCCACCGCGTACAACCGCGGCCAGGTGCTGTACCGCATCGCCGAGCTCCTCGAGGGCCGGCGGGCGCAGTTCGCCGACGAGATCGTCGCGCTCGAGGGCGTCACGCGCGCCGCGGCGACCGCGCAGGTCGACGAGGCCATCGACCGCTGGGTCTGGTACGCCGGCTGGTCCGACAAGTTCGCCCAGGTGGCGGGCAACGCGAACCCGGTCGCCGGCCCGTTCTTCAACATCTCGGTGCCCGAGCCCACCGGCGTCGTCGCGATCATCGCCCCGCAGGACTCGTCGCTCGTCGGCCTGGTCTCCGCGGTCGCTCCCGCGCTGGTCGCGGGCAACGCGGTCGTGGTCGTCGCGAGCGAGGCCCACCCGCTGCCGGCGATCAGCCTCGCCGAGGTGCTCGCGACGAGCGACGTGCCGGGCGGCGTGGTCAACACGCTCACCGGCTCGCCCGCCGAGATCGCCCCGTGGCTCGCGAGCCACGAGGACGTCAACGCGCTCGACCTGGTCGGCGCCGGCGCGCTCGACTGGGTCGACCTCGAGATCGCCGCCGCGCAGACGCTGAAGCGCGTGCTCCGTCCCGAGCAGGGGGCGGATGCCGCTGCGCCGTCGCT
This sequence comes from Agromyces rhizosphaerae, assembly GCF_027925245.1. Taxonomy (NCBI): domain Bacteria; kingdom Bacillati; phylum Actinomycetota; class Actinomycetes; order Micrococcales; family Microbacteriaceae; genus Agromyces; species Agromyces rhizosphaerae. Next base: position 133,277 of record NZ_BSDP01000001.1, on the reverse strand, counting down.
CGACCGCATCACCGCGTTCACCGAGACGAAGACGGTCTGGCACACCAAGAGCATGATCTAGGCTCGGCGCGAGGGGGGTCACGCATGGGACGACGAGTGCTCGTGACCGGCGCGACCGGCTACATCGGCGGGCGCCTCGCGCCGCGGCTCGCGGCGGCGGGGCACGACGTGCGGGTGCTGGTGCGCTCGCCGCAGCGCCTGCGCGACGTGCCGTGGGCCGCCGACGTCGACGTCGTCGAGGGAGACCTCCGCGACGAGGCATCCGTCGCCCGCGCCTGCGAGGGCATCGAGGTGCTGTACTACCTCGTGCACTCGATGGGGTCGCGCGGCGACTTCGCCGCCGACGAGCGGGCCATCGCGCGCAACGTCGCCCGTGCCGCCCGGGCGGCGGGCGTGCAGCAGATCGTCTACCTCGGCGGGCTGCACCCCGACGCCGACGACCTGTCGCGGCACCTCGCGTCGCGGGTCGAGGTGGGCGAGATCCTGCTGCACTCCGGCGTGCCCACGATGGTGCTCCAGGCCGGGGTGATCATCGGCTCGGGTTCGACGTCGTTCGAGATGATCCGCCACCTCACCGAGGTGCTCCCGTACATGCCCGCGCCGCGCTGGGTGCGCAACCGCATCCAGCCCATCGCGGTGCGGGACGTGCTGCACTACCTCGTCGAGGCCGCGTCGCTCGAGCACGACGTGAACCGCACGTTCGACATCGGCGGGCCCGACGTGCACCGCTACGGCCAGCTCATGAACGGGTACGCGGTCGAGGCGGGCCTGCGACAGCGCCCGATCGCCGCGCTGCCGGTGCTCACCCCGTACCTCGCGAGCCAGTGGGTGAACCTCGTCACCCCCATCCCGCGCCGCCTCGCCGTGCCGATCATCGAGTCGCTCCAGTTCGAGTGCGTCGCGCGCGAGCACGACATCGACGCGGTCATCCCGCCGCCCGAGGGTGGCCTCACGCCGTACCGTCGCGCGGTGCGGCTCGCGCTCGAGCGCGAGCGCGAGGGCGAGGTCGAGACGAGCTGGCGCAACGCGCGGGTGCTGGGCGCGCCGAGCGACCCGCTGCCGAGCGACCCCGACTGGGCGGGCTCGACCGTGTACGTCGACGAGCGCGAGCGGAGATCGCCCGCCCCGGTCGCGGGACTCTGGTCGGTGATCGAGGGCGTGGGCGGCGAGAACGGCTGGTACTCGTTCCCGCTCGCCTGGGCGCTCCGCGGCTGGATCGACAAGCTCGTCGGCGGCGTCGGCCTCCGGCGCGGCCGGCGCGACCCCGACGAGCTGCACCCCGGCGACGCGGTCGACTTCTGGCGGGTCGAGCGCCTCGAGCGCGGGAAGCTGCTGCGCCTGCGCGCGGAGATGCGACTACCCGGCAAGGCGTGGCTCGAGATGCGCGCCGAGCCCGACGGGGAGGCATCCGTCTACCGCCAGCGCGCGGTGTTCTTCCCGAAGGGACTGCTCGGCCGCCTCTACTGGTTCGCGATCCTGCCGTTCCACGGCGTGATCTTCTCGGGCATGGCCAACCGCATCACGGCGCGTGCGCAGGCCGAGGCTCAGGACTCCGCGTCGACGCCCGCATCCGCCGCCGCCTGAGCGAACACGGCGTGGGTCGACGCGCTCAACAGCACGAACCGCACCAGGCCGGGGGTGTCGGATGCGCCGGAAACGGCGTCGATCGCGACCCGCGCCGCGTCGGCGAGCGGCCACCCGTACACGCCCGCGGAGATGGCCGGGAAGGCGATCGACTCCGCGCCGAGCTCGGCGGCGAGGAACAGCGACGAGCGGTAGGCGCTCGTCAGCAGCTCGCGTCGTGCGTCGGCCTCGGCGCCGTGCCCGGGCCACACCGGGCCGACGGTGTGGATGACCCACTGCGCGTCGAGCAGGCCGGCCGTGGTCGCCACGGCCTCGCCGGTGCCGAGCCCGTCGACGAGCACGGTCTCGCGCAGCGCGCGGCACTCCTCGAGGATCGCTGGCCCGCCGGCGCGGTGGATCGCCCCGTCGACGCCGCCGCCCCCGAGCAGCGTCGAGTTGGCGGCGTTGACGATGGCGTCGACCCGCTCGCGCGTGAGATCCCCGGTCACGAGCTGCAGCCGGGGCATCGTCAGCTCCGGTTGTTGGAGAGCTCGAACAGCCGCACGAGCTCGGCGACGGCGGCATCGCGTTCCTCGCCGCCGGCCTCGTACTGGTGGCTGACGTGCGTGCGCAGGTGGTTCTCGACGAGGAGCTTGTTCAGCGACGCGAGCGACTTCTGCACGGCGAGCGACAGCGTCACGATGTCGACGCAGTACTCCTCGTTCTCGATCATCTTCTCGATGCCGCGCAGCTGGCCCTCGATGATGCGCGTGCGGTGCAGCGCGCGCTTCTTGATGTCCTCGATCACGCTCTCAGGGTAGTCCCACCGCGCGTCGTGGCACCGGACGGCGCCGTGCGGCTAGAATGGGGGCCGCGCCGGTCGAGCCTGCTCGTTCGTTCCGATGGTGCGAGTTCACGTCCGCGAGGGCGCTCGCATCTCGCTCGGGCACCGGTCTCGGCGCACCCGTCACGACGGGCGCATCTCCGGGATGCCACCGCCGAGGGGACGGGGACGGGGCGATCCGCCCGCGTGCGCACGCACCGGGGGACGAAGTTTTTTGGAGGACCATGGCCAGCACGAGGCAGCGCACGCGCTCCCGCGACGATGACGCGCCCATCATCCCGATCCTGGCGCGCAAGGTGCGCGAGGTCGAGGCGAAGGCCCAGAAGGGCAAGGTCGGGCCGACCAACCGCACGAAGTTCCAGGTCATCGCGCTGCTCATGCGCGAGGAGCGCGCCCGGGTCAAGACCGACGCGGACATCGACGACACCCCTCGCGCCGAGCTCCTGAAGCGCCTCGACGGCATCGCGCAGATCCTCGCGAAGACCGCCGCGCGCGACACGAGCCTCATCTCGCTGCTCGAGCCGGATGCCTCGATCTCGACGGTCGCGCAGCGGTTCCGCCGCGACTGGCTGCTCGAGTCGGGCGCCGAGCTCAGCCCCGACGAGCTGATCATCTCGCGCGAGCCGGAGCCGGTGGTCGAGGCCCTCAGCGAGAACCAGGTCGTGCCGGCCTCGGTGCGGGCCAGGCAGCTCGCCAACCCCTTCCTCGCCCCGGACCTCTCCGCGCCGCGCAAGGCGCAGGTGCCCGTGCGGCGGCTCGCGAACTGGGAGCTGCTGCAGCCCCTGTTCAAGGCGTTCGAGCAGGGCTCGGGCGGCCGTGCCGCGTCCATGGACCTGCCCGAGGTTCCCGCGATCGACCGCCTGTCGCCGCGCCACCTCGAGCTCATGCACCACCAGGCGCGCTTCATCGAGGCCGCACGCGAGGGCCACCGCACCTTCCTCCTGGCCGACGAGCCCGGCCTCGGCAAGACCGCCCAGAGCGTGCTCGCCGCCTCGGTCGCCGACGCCTACCCGCTGCTCGCCGTCGTGCCGAACGTCGTGAAGATGAACTGGGCGCGCGAGGTCGAGCGCTGGACCCCGCACCGCCGGGCCACCGTCATCCACGGCGACGGCGACTCCCTCGACGCGTTCGCCGACGTGGTGATCGTCAACTACGACGTGCTCGACCGCCACATGTCGTGGCTGTCGACCCTCGGCTTCCGCGGCATGGTGGTCGACGAGGCGCACTTCATCAAGAACCTCCAGTCGCAGCGCTCGCGCAACGTGCTGCAGCTCGCCGAGCGCATCCGCGAGCGCACCCCCGGCGGCGACCCGCTGCTGCTCGCGCTCACGGGCACGCCGCTCATCAACGACGTCGACGACTTCCGCGCCATCTGGCGCTTCCTCGGCTGGATCGACGGCGACAAGCCCGCCCCCGAGCTGCTCGCGCGGCTCGAGGAGACGGGCCTCACGCCGGCCGACCAGGGCTTCTACCCCGAGGCGCGCCAGGCCGTGGTCGACCTCGGCATCGTGCGTCGCCGGAAGGTCGACGTCGCCGCCGACCTGCCCGACAAGCGCGTCGCCGACCTGCCGGTCGAGCTCGACGACGAACTCGGCCGCTCGATCCGCCAGGCCGAGCGCGAGCTCGCGCAGCGCCTCGCCGACCGGTTCCGCTCGCTCGTCGCCAGCCGCGACCTGCGCGTCGGCGACCTCGACGACGACCAGCGCGATGCGTTCATCCGCGCCGTCGCGAGCGCCGAGCTCGAGGAGTCGCGCAGCGCGAAGTCGGGCGACAACGTGTTCACCATGGTGCGCCGCATCGGCCAGGCCAAGGCGGGCCTCGCGGCCGACTACGCCGCGCAGCTCGCACGCTCGGCCGGCAAGGTCGTGTTCTTCGCCAAGCACATCGACGTCATGGACCAGGCCGAGGCCGCCTTCGCCTCGCGCGAGCTGCGCTCGGTCTCGATCCGGGGCGACCAGTCGGCGCTCGCGCGCCAGGCCGCGATCGACGCGTTCAACTCCGACCCCGAGGTGCACGTCGCGGTCTGCTCGCTGACCGCGGCGGGCGTGGGCGTGAACCTCCAGTCGGCGTCGAACGTCGTGCTCGCCGAACTCAGCTGGACGTCGGCCGAGCAGACGCAGGCGATCGACCGCGTGCACCGCATCGGGCAGGACGAGCCGGTCACGGCGTGGCGCATCATCGCCGCGCACACCATCGACACGCGCATCGCGGAGCTGATCGACGCCAAGCAGGGGCTCGCGGCGCGCGCCCTCGACGGCAGCGACGTCGACCCGGGCTCGGCCGACTCGGTGCAGCTCGACGCGCTGCAGCACCTGCTGCGGCAGGCGCTCGACGGCACGCTCTGAACACCGGCTGTCGATAGACTGCGGCAGACCCGTCCCGGGGGACCGGGCCGGCACCACCACCCGCACTCGATGATCGACAAGGAGTCGTGCATCCCATGAAGATCGGTCTGCTCACCAGCGGCGGCGACTGCCCAGGACTGAACGCGGTCATCCGCGGTGCCGTGCTGAACGGCATCATCTCCCACGACGACGAGTTCGTCGGGTTCAGGAACGGCTGGCGCGGCGTCGTCGAGGCCGACTTCGAGGAGATCGTCCGTCACGACGTGCGCGGTCTCTCGAAGCAGGGCGGCACGATCCTCGGCTCGAGCCGCACCAACCCGTTCGAGGGCGAGGGCGGCGGTCCCGAGAACATCCAGCGCATGCTCGACGACAACGGCATCGACGCGATCATCGCCATCGGCGGCGAGGGCACGCTCACCGCGGCCCGCCGGCTCGTCGACGAGGGCGGCATCAACGTCGTCGGCGTGCCGAAGACGATCGACAACGACCTGGCCGCGACCGACTACTCGTTCGGCTTCGACACCGCGGTGCAGATCGCGACCGAGGCCATCGACCGCCTGCGCACGACCGCCGACTCGCACGGCCGCTGCATGGTCGTCGAGGTCATGGGCCGCCACGTCGGCTGGATCGCGCTGCACTCGGGCATGGCGGGCGGCGCGCACGCCATCCTCATCCCCGAGCAGCCGAAGACCATCGACGAGATCTGCGAGTGGGTCGAGTCGGTCGTCGACCGCGGTCGCGCGCCGCTCGTGGTCGTCGCCGAGGGCTTCACGCTGGAGGGCATGTCGGAGGCGCACTCGCACAAGGGGCTCGACGCGTTCGGCCGCCCGCGCCTGGGCGGCATCGGCGAGCTGCTCGCACCCATGATCGAGGAGCGCACGGGCATCGAGTCGCGCGAGACGGTGCTCGGCCACATCCAGCGCGGCGGGGCGCCGTCGGCGTTCGACCGCGTGCTCGCCACCCGTCTGGGCATGGCCGCCGTCTCGGCCGTGCACGACCAGGCGTGGGGCCAGATGGTGTCGCTGCGCGGCACCGACATCGAGGTGGTGAGCCTCCAGGAGGCCACGGGCGCGCTCAACCACGTGCCCGCGTCCCGGTACGACGAGGCGAAGATCCTCTTCGGCTGAGCCATGCTGCCCCGGGTGTGCGTCTGCTACCTGCTGCGCGAGAGCGCGGGCGGGCGGGAGGTGCTGCTCGGGCGCAAGAAGGAGGGGCTGGGCGCGGGCCGCCTGGTCGGGCTCGGCGGCAAGCTCGAGCCCGGGGAGACCGCGCTCGCGGCCGCCGTGCGGGAGGTGCACGAGGAGTCGGGCGTCGTCGTGGCGGCATCCGACCTCGACCATCGCGGCCGGCTCACCTACCGCTTCCCGACCCGCAGCGCGTGGAGCCAGGAGTCGGACGTGTTCGTCGGCACGCGGTTCGACGGCGTGCCCGCGGAGTCGGACGAGCTCGTTCCCGCGTGGTACCGGGTCGACCGGCTGCCGCTCGACGAGATGTGGGACGACGCCCGGTTCTGGCTGCCCGGCGTGCTCGCGGGCGGCCGCGTGCGCCGGGCGTTCCGGTTCGCCGAGGACCTCGCGAGCGTCGACGCCGAGGAGGAACCGCCCGCCGCGTGACGGAGCGCCACCGCCGGAATGCGGGGGTTCGCCGGATGTCGCGCTGCCGGCCGCATCCGTAGCGTGGATGCCATGACCACCACCGCACCCACCAGCACCGCTCCGACCGTCGACTACGGCCCGAGCGCCGTCCGCGCCGAGCCCCGCGGGCTCGGCATCGCGAGCCTCGTGCTCGGCATCGTCTCGATCCTCACCGGCGGCGGGGCCGTCGTCGGGCCCATCGCCGGCCTCGCGCTCGGCATCGTCTCGCTCTCGCGCGAGCCGGGCAACCGCACCATGGCGATCTGGGGAATCGTGCTGAACGCCGTCGTGCTCGGCATCGCCGCGCTGGCCGCGCTCGGCACCATCGCCGTCGCGCTGTTCGCGCTGCCGTTCGCCATCCTCTGAGCCACCCGCCGTCGCGCGGATCGCGGGCCGTCCCGGTGTCGCCGGGCGGCCCGCGGCGGTAGGCTCGGAGGGTGCCGGCGACCCACCGGCGCATCACCACCGATGGCGATGGAGAACCCATGATCCTGCACCCCCTCGAGCACCATTCCGACATCGAAGGGGAGGGACGAACACACGACGAGCCGACGCGCACCGAGTCGGACTCGCTCGGCCGGGTCGAGGTTCCGGCCGACGCCTACTGGGGCGTGCACACGCGTCGCGCACTCGACAACTTCCCCATCTCCAAGCGCCCGATCTCGGTCTACCCCGAGCTGATCGTCGCGCTCGCTTCCGTCAAGCAGGCCGCGGCGCGCGCCAACAAGCAGGTCGGCGCGCTCCGGCCCGAGACCGCCGACCGCATCGACGCCGCCTGCCAGCGGATCATCGACGGCGACTTCCACGAGCAGTTCGTGGTCGGCGTGATCCAGGGCGGCGCCGGCACGTCGACGAACATGAACGCCAACGAGGTGATCGCGAACGTCGCGCTCGAGCTCGCCGGTTACGAGAAGGGCCGCTACGACGTCATCCACCCGATCGACGACGTCAACCGCAGCCAGTCGACCAACGACACCTACCCGACGGCGCTGAAGATCGCCCTGTCGCTCTCGCTGCGCACGCTGCTCGACGAGCTCGAGGAGCTGCGGCTGTCGTTCCACCGCAAGGCGATGGAGTTCCGCGAGATCCTCAAGGTCGGCCGCACGCAGCTGCAGGACGCCGTGCCGATGACGCTCGGCCAGGAGTTCCACGGGTACGCCACCACCCTCGGCGAGGACAAGGCCCGGCTCGAGGAGACCTGCTGGCTGCTCGCCGAGATCAACCTCGGCGCGACGGCGATCGGCACCGGCATCACGGCCGACCCGGGCTACGCCTCCGCGGCCGTGCGGCACCTCAACGAGATCACCGGCCTGGGCCTCGAGACCGCGCCCGACCTGATCGAGTCGACGAGTGACACGGGCGTGTTCATGTCGTTCTCGGGGTCGCTCAAGCGCAGCGCGATCAAGCTCTCGAAGATCTGCAACGACCTGCGACTGCTCTCGTCGGGCCCGCAGACCGGCCTCGGCGAGATCAACCTCCCGCCCAAGCAGGCGGGCTCGTCCATCATGCCGGGCAAGGTGAACCCGGTCATCCCGGAGGCCGTCAGCCAGGTCGCGTTCCAGGTCGCCGGCACCGACGTCACCGTCACCATGGCGGCCGAGGCCGGCCAGCTGCAGCTCAACGCGTTCGAGCCGGTCATCGCGCACTCGCTGCTGCAGTCGATCACGTGGATGCGCCAGGCCTGCTGGACGCTGCGCGTCAACTGCATCGACGGCATCACCGCGAACACCGAGCGCCTCGGCGACATGGTCGCCTCGAGCGTCGGCGTCATCACCGCGCTCATCCCGTTCATCGGCTACCAGCAGGCGGCCGAGCTCGCCAAGGAGGCGCTGCGCACGGGCCGGCCCGTCGCCGACCTGGTCGTCGAGGCCGGGCTCATGACCCGCGAGGCCGTGACCCACCAGCTCTCGCCGAACCGGCTGTCGGGCATGGAGCCGATCACGAGCGCGATCCCCGTGGTGCAGCTGAAGGCGGAGCCGTCGGACTGACCGCCCGGGGCGGCGCCCGCCGTCAGACCACGCGGCAGTGCGTCGTGAGCGCGCCGATGCGGTCGATCGACACCGTGACGGTCGCCCCGTCGGCGAGGAACACCGGGGGCTTGCGCGAGTAGCCCGCGCCGCCGGGGCTGCCCGTCGAGATGAGCGTGCCCGGCGGGATGGTCGCCGAGCGCGACAGGTACGAGATGATCTCCGCGACCGAGCGCACCATCTCGGCGCTCGACGCGTCCTGCAGGATGCGGCCGTCGACGTTCGTCGTGAGCCAGACGTCCTGCGGGTCGGGCACCTCGTCGGCGGTGACGACCACCGGGCCGGTCGGCGTGAACCCGTCGAACGACTTGCACCTGGACCACTGCGCCTCGGAGAACTGGATGTTCCGGGCCGTGATGTCGTTCACGACGGTGTAACCCCAGACGTAGTCGAGCGCGTCCTGCACGCGCACGCCGCGGGCGGGCCGGCCGATGATGACGCCGAGCTCGGCCTCGTAGTCGACCTCCTGCGAGAGCTCGTCGGGCCACGTCGTGGTGCCGCCGTGCCCCGCGAGCGAGTTCGGCCAGAGCGAGAAGACCGTCATGGCGGTCTCGGAGCGCAGCTTGAGCTCCGAGGCGTGGGCCGCGTAGTTCGCGCCGATCGCGAGGATGTGCGGCGGGCGCAGCACGGCGGAGGCGTGCCGCAGGTCGGCGACGGCGTGCGTCGGCGCATCGGCGGCGATCGCCGCGTCGGCGAGCCCGCGCACGTGCGCGAGGCCCTCGGGGCCGCGCTCGATGAGGTCCTGCAGGTCGCGCGGCGGGTCGTCGACCACCTCGTCGAGGAAGAGTGCACGGTCGCCCTCCACCACCGCGAGTCGGGGGGTCCGTTGGCCGTCGACTCTCAGGTGCGCGAATCTCACCTCTACAGGCTATCGAGCGGCAGCGGACGCGACTTGTCGACCGGAGACAACAGATCGTGCAGGTCCTGCAATGGATTCCACCGTCGTTCCGGTGGACGAGACGGGACCGGCAGTGTGAGCGGATGCTGCGCGCCACAGGTGCATCGACGCGTAGCTGCGCCACGGTGCCCACGTCGCGCCGCGCCGCTCGAGCTCGCGCGCGACCGAGGGCAGGCCGAGCGCCGCGGCGCCGGCGCGCAGAGCGGCGTCGCCCGTCAGCAGCACGTCGGGGTCGCCGGTGACGCGCATGGCGACGTAGCCGGCGGTCCAGGGCCCGATTCCCGGCATCGCCAGCAGCGCCGCCCGCAGCTCGTCGCGCGGCACGTCGACGTCGACCCGGAGGTCCCCGGCCGCGAGTGCCTCGGCCGCGCCCACGATCGCGGCGACGCGCGCGGCGGGCCCGCGCAGCACCTCGCCACCCCGCTCGGCGATCGTCGCCGCGTCGGGGAAGAGCCGCCACGTCGCTCCGGCGAGCTCCGCCTCGTCGCCGAGCGCGGCGACCAGCCGGCCGAGCGCGGTGCGTGCCGACGCGACCGACACCTGCTGGCCGAGCATCGCGCGGAACAGCAGCTCGTGCGGGTCGAGGCACCCGGGCACCCGCATTCCCGGCTCGGCCGCGACCGACGCGGCCAGCGCGGGGTCCGCGCCGAGGGCCGCGGAGATGGCTTCCGCGTCGGCGTCGAGGTCGAACAGCCGGCGCACGCGCGCCACGAGCGGCGGCAGGTCGGCGAGCGACGCGAGGTGCGCGGTCACCCGCACCCCGGGGTCGTCGGGGTCGGCCTCGAGCCGCACGAGCGCGGGGCCGCCCGGCAGGCGGAGCGCGCGCGTGAAGGTGCCGTCGTCGGCGCGCTCCATGCCGTCCACGGCGCGGGCGTCGAGCCAGTCGAGCACGCCCGCGGCGTCGAACGGGGCGCGGGCGGGCAGGCGCAGCACCAGCTGCCCTGCGTCGCCGTGCTCGGGCGCGCCGCGTCGGCTCCGTGCGATCTCGCGCAGCTCGCTGGGCGTGCGCTCGTAGACCGCGCGCACCGTGTCGTTGCACTGGCGCACGCTGCCGAACCCGGCCGCGAACGCGATGTCGGCCACGGGGAGGTCGCTGCCGACGAGCAGCGCGCGCGCCGTCTGCGCCCGGTGCGCGCGGGCGAGGGCGAGCGGGCCGGCGCCGAGCTCGGCCGTGAGGATGCGCCCGAGGTGCCGCGGCGTGTAGCCGAGCCGGCCTGCCAGGCCCGGCACGCCCTCGCGCTCGACGACGCCGTCGCCGATGAGGCGCATCGCGCGCGAGGCGAGGTCGTCGTCGAGATCCCAGCGCGGCGACCCGGGCACGGCGTCGGGCAGGCAGCGCTTGCAGGCGCGCAGGCCGGCCTCGTGCGCGGCCGCCGCGGTGAGGTAGAAGCGCACGTGCTCGGGCTTCGGCGTGGTCGCGGGGCAGCTCGGCCGGCAGTAGATGCCGGTCGAGTGCACGCCCGTGATGAACTGCCCGTCGAAGCGCGCGTCGCGCGAGCTCATGGCGCGGTAGCGCTCCCGGAAGTCGGGGTCGAGCATGCGATCGGAGGCCTGCATGCCTCCAGCCTCGCACCCGGCCGGCGGGATCGGTAGCGGAAATCGGACATCGCTCGACCGACGCCGGGCGACCCGCGCCACCGCGCCGCCATAGGGTGATCGCATGGGATCCGACCTCATCGACGAACTGCGCCGCGCACTGGGGGATGCGGTCTCCACCGACGACGGCGTGCGCGAGGCCGCACGCGGCGACGCCTCCGGGTGGCGCACCGACAGCCCGCCCGACGCGGTCGTGCACGCGGCATCCGTCGCCGACGTGCAGGCCGTGCTGCGGATCGCCTCGGCCAGCGGAACGCCCGTCGTGACGCGGGGCGCGGGCACGGGCCTGGCGGGCGGGGCGAACGGATGCCGCGGGCAGATCGTGCTCGACACGACCCGCATGGACCGGGTGCTCGAGATCGACCAGGCGAACGAGCTCGCGGTCGTCGAGCCGGGCGTGATCAACGACGACCTCAACCGCGCGCTCGCGCCGCACGGGCTCTGGTACTCGCCCGACCCGGCGAGCAAGGCGATCTCGACGATCGGCGGCAACATCGCCACGGGCGCGGGCGGCCTGCTCTGCGCGAAGTACGGGGTGACGCGCGAGGCCGTGCTCGGCCTCGTCGTCGTGCTCGCCGACGGCTCGCTGCTGCGCACCGGGCACCGCACGGTCAAGGGCGTCACGGGCTACGACCTCACCGCGCTGCTCACCGGCTCGGAGGGCACCCTCGGCGTGATCGTCGAGGCGACGCTGCGGCTGCGGCCCGCACCGCGCCACGAGCCGGTGACGATCGCCGCCGCGTACCCCGACGTGGAATCGGCCGCGGAGGGCGCCGCCGCGGTCGTGCGCGCCCACCTGCGCCCCGCGATGCTCGAGCTGCTCGAACCCGGCGGGCTCGCCCGCATCCGCTCCTTCCTCGGCGACGCGGCGCTCGCCGGCACGCCGCTGGCCGCCGGTGCCGCGCCCGACGGGGCGGCCTTCCTCATCGCCCAGTCCGACGGGCCGGAGGCCGCCGCCGAGGCCGCCGAGGTCGCCGCCGCGCTCGCGAGCGCGGGCGGCAGCGTGGCGCTGGCGGCCGACGCGGCGGAGGGGGAGCGGCTGCTCGCGATCCGGCGCTCCTTCCACGGCGCGCTCGCGGCCTCGGGCGAGGTGCTCATCGAGGACGTCTCGGTGCCGCGCTCGCAGATGCCGGCCATGTTCCGCGAGATCGCGCGCATCGCCGACGCGCACGACCTCGAGATCCCCACCGTGGCGCACGCGGGCGACGGCAACCTGCACCCGAACTTCGTGTACTCGGGAGACGAGGTGCCCGAGCGGGTCTGGGCCGCCGCCGACGAGCTGTTCCGCACGGCCGTCGCGCTCGGCGGCACGCTCACCGGCGAGCACGGCGTCGGCGTGCTCAAGCGCCGCTGGCTCCGCGACGAGCTCGGCGACGCGCAGGAGGCGCTCCAGCGCCGCATCAAGGCCGCGTTCGACCCCGCGGGGATCCTCAACCCCGCCGCGATGTTCGAGCCGGTCGCGTGACCGGGCCGTCGCCGGCCGGCCCCGCCGGCCCCCAGCCGCACCTGCGCGTTCCCGAGCCGCGCACCTCGCGCTCGCGCGGCGTCGGCCTGGCCGCCGTCGGCATCGTGCTCGCCTCCCTCGTGGGGCTGGGCGTGGCCGCCTACCTCGTCTCGGCGCTCGGCACGGGGGCCGCCGCTGCGGGCGCCGTGCTCGCGCTCGTGCCGCTCGCGGCCGTGCTCTGGGCCGTGCGCTGGATCGACCGCTGGGAGCCCGAGCCGCGCGGTGCGCTGTGGTTCGCGTTCCTCTGGGGCGCGACCGTCTCGGTCGCCCTCGCGCTCATCGTCGACCTGGCGCTCGGCGTGCTCGGCGGCATCGACGACGACGTCGCCGGCGCGGTCGTGCAGGCGCCGATCGTCGAGGAGCTCGCGAAGGCGGCGGGCCTGCTCCTCCTCGCCGCGGCCGCTCGCGCCCACCTCGACGGCCCGGTCGACGGACTGGTCTACGCCGCGACGATCGCGGCGGGCTTCGCCTTCACCGAGAACGTGCTCTACTTCGGCGTCGCGCTGCTCGAGGACGGCCCCGACGGGCTCGGCGCGGTGTTCTTCGTGCGGGGCGTCATGTCGCCGTTCGCGCACGTCATGTTCACCGCGTGCACGGGCATCGGCATCGGGCTCGCCGTCGCGCGCGGCCGCAGCGCCCTGTTCGGCGCCCTCGTCGGCCTGGTGCCCGCGATCGGCCTGCACGCCCTCTGGAACGGCGCGCTCTTCGTGGTCGACGACTTCTTCGGGTACTACCTGCTCGTGCAGGTGCCGCTGTTCGTGTTCGCGATCGTCGTCACGGTCTGGCTGCGGCAGCTCGAGCGGCGCGTCCTCCGGCGGCGCCTGGCGGAGTACGCGGCGGTCGGCTGGTTCAGCGCGGGCGAGCTCGAGATGTTCACGACCCCCGAGGGCCGCAGGCGTGCGCGGGTGAACGCGGCGGCACGCGGAGCCGCCGCGCGGCGCACCATGGACGCCCTCATCCGCGACACCACGCACCTCGCGTTCACCCGCGAGCGCATCGCGACCGGGCGCGCCGGCATCGGCCGCGACGGAGCGGCGCACGCGGCCGCCGATGAGCGCGAGCTGCTCGCCTCGATCGTCGCCCGGCGCGCGGCGCTCCTCGCCTGACTCGCGATTCGGGCCGGGTGACACCGGCGCGCCGCTATGCTGGCCCCACCCGGACGACGCCGATCGGAGCCCACGCATGCACGCAGCCGACGACGCGATGCGCGAGGAGACTCCCATCGCGTGGCGCGACGCGCTGCTCGCCGCGCGCGAGCGCGTCGCCGCGGGTGACGAGCCGGGGCCCGGGCTCAGCCTCCGCCCGCTCGTGCACGAGGCGTGGCGGCGCGCCCTGTCGCACGCCGTCGACCCCGAGCGCTCGCTGCCGGGCATCACGGCGTCCGACGCCGAGTTCCGCGAGTACCGCGCGCAGCACGAGCTGACGGGCGCGCTGCCGGTCATCCGTCGCCTGCTCGCCGACGACGCCGACGAGAACGGCCTGCTGGTCGCGGTCGGCGACGCGCGCGGCCGGCTGCTCTGGGTCGAGGGCGACCGGGCGCTCCGCCGTCGCGCCGAGGACATGCGCTTCGTGGAGGGCGCCGACTGGTCGGAGGAGCGCATCGGCACCAGCGCGCCCGGTACCTCGCTCGCGCTCGACCGTGCCGTGCAGATCCGCGGCGCCGAGCACTTCCACTCCATCGTGCACCCGTGGAGCTGCACGGCGGCCCCGGTGCACGACCCCGTCTCGGGCGCGATCCTCGGCGTCATCGACATCACCGGCGACGACCAGGCGGTCGCCCCGCACACGCTCGCCCTCGTCTCGGCGACGGTCGCCGCGGTCGAGTCGGAGCTGCGCATCCAGCGGCTCCAGACCGACGTGCAGGCCACGATCCGCCGCTCGCGCATGCGTCGCGCCCTGCCCGACCGGTCGCTGCACGTGCTCGGCGGCGACCCGCCCCGCATCGGCGGGCTGCGCCTCAGCCTCCGGCACGCAGAGATCCTGCTGCTGCTCGCCTGGCACCCCGAAGGCCTGTCGGCCGAGCGCCTCGCGGGCCTGCTCTACGAGACGGACGCCTCGTCGGTGACGCTCCGCGCCGAGCTCGTGCGCCTGCGCCGCGTGCTCGAGGGCGCCGGGCTCCCGGTGCCGGCCTCCCGCCCGTACCGCCTCGCCGAGCCGCTCGAGACCGACGCGCGCGCCGTGCTCGACCTGCTCGACCGCGGCTCGCACCTGCAGGCGCTCGAGCGCTGCACGGGCGCCGTGCTGCCCGAGTCCACGGCGCCGGGCATCGTGCGCATCCGCACCGAGGTCGCCTCGCGCCTGCGCGAGGCGATGCTCGCCGACGCCGCCGTGGAGCACCTCGCCCGCTACGCCGACACCGAGGCCGCGCGCGACGACCTCGAGGTGCAGCGCGCATGCCTGCAGCTGCTGCCGTCGCGCTCGCCGAAGCGCGCCCGCGTCGTCGCCCGCATCGAGGCCATCGAGTCCGAGCTCGGCTGAGCCCGCGGCATCCGCCCGGCCCTGCAACGGCCCTGCAACGTTGCTGCAACCTCCCGCGCCCTACCGTGCAGTCACGTGCCCAGCGAGGGCACTGACAACGGAGTCAGGAAACAGGAGGACCGATGACGGTCTACGCAGCGCCCGGCACCCAGGGCGCACTCATCGATTTCGCACCCCGGTACGAGCACTTCATCGGCGGGGAATGGGTCAAGCCGGTCAAGGGCGGCTACTTCGAGAACATCTCGCCGGTGAACGGCAAGCCGTTCACCGAGGTCGCGCGCGGCACGGCCGAGGACATCGAGCTCGCGCTCGACGCGGCGCACAAGGCGGCCCCCGCGTGGGGTCGCACGAGCGCGGCCGAGCGCGCCGCGGTGCTGAACCGCATCGCCGACATCATCGACGCCAACCTCGAGCTGCTCGCCGTCGCGGAGACGTGGGACAACGGCAAGTCCATCCGCGAGCCGCTGAACGCCGACCTGCCGCTCGCGAGCGACCACTTCCGCTACTACGCGGCGCTCATCCGCGCGCAGGAGGGCAGCTTCACGCAGCTCGACAACGACACGGTCGCGTACCACTTCCACGAGCCGCTCGGCGTGGTCGGCCAGATCATCCCGTGGAACTTCCCGCTGCTGATGGCGGTCTGGAAGCTCGCACCGGCGCTCGCCGCGGGCAACTGCATCGTGCTGAAGCCCGCCGAGCAGACGCCGTCGTCGATCCTCGTGCTGATGAGCCTCATCGCCGACGTGCTGCCCGCGGGCGTGGTGAACGTGGTCAACGGGTTCGGGGTGGAGGCCGGCAAGCCGCTCGCGTCGTCCAGCCGCATCCGCAAGATCGCCTTCACCGGCGAGACGACCACGGGCCGGCTCATCCTGCAGTACGCGGCGAACAACATCATCCCGACCACGGTCGAGCTGGGCGGCAAGAGCCCCAACATCGTGTTCGAGTCGGTCGCCGACCGCGACGACGACTTCTACTCGAAGGCGCTCGAGGGCTTCAGCCTGTTCGCGTTCAACCAGGGCGAGGTGTGCACCTGCCCGAGCCGTTCGCTCATCCAGAAGTCGATCTACGACTCGTTCCTGAACGACGCGATCGAGCGCACGAAGCAGGCCAAGCAGGGCAACCCGCTCGACACCGAGACCCAGGTCGGCGCGCAGGCGTCGAACGACCAGCTCGAGAAGATCCTGAGCTACATCGACATCGGCCAGCAGGAGGGCGCGAAGCTGCTGCTCGGCGGCGAGCGGGTCGACCTCGGCGGCGACCTGAGCGACGGCTACTACGTCGCGCCGACGATCTTCGAGGGGCAGAACCGCATGCGGCTGTTCCAGGAGGAGATCTTCGGGCCGGTGGTCGCGGTCACGAGCTTCACCGACTACGAGGACGCCATCTCGATCGCGAACGACACCCTCTACGGGCTCGGCGCGGGCGTCTGGTCGCGCAACGGCAACGAGGCGTACCGGGCCGGCCGCGACATCCAGGCCGGCCGGGTGTGGGTGAACAACTACCACGCCTACCCGGCGGGAGCGGCGTTCGGCGGCTACAAGTCGTCGGGCATCGGCCGCGAGAACAACGTCCAGGCGCTCGACCACTACCAGCAGACCAAGAACCTGCTGGTGAGCTACAACGAGAGCCCGCTGGGGTTCTTCTAGGCCGATGTCGCTCGAATCGCTCACGCGCACGATCGTCGGGTCGATCACGGTCGCCGGTGACGCGTCGCCGCGGGTGGAACTCACCCCGAAGGCGGCGGAGCTCATCGACCGGCTGTGGTCGGCCCACGGTCCGCTCATGTTCCACCAGTCGGGCGGATGCTGCGACGGCAGCGCGCCCATGTGCTACCCGGCCGGGGACTTCGTCACGGGGGAGGCCGACATGCTGCTCGGCGACCTCGTGCTCGACGAGGACCGCTCCGTGCCGTTCTGGATGTCGGCGGAGCAGTTCGCGCTCTGGCGGCACACGTACCTGTCGGTCGACGTCGTCCCGGGTCGGGGGAGCGGGTTCTCGCTCGAGGCCCCGGAGGGCGTCCGCTTCCTCATCCGATCGCGGTTGATGGAGGCCTGACCGGCACCCGAGACACCCCACCGGGCGACGAGTCGCCTGCCTGCGGAGGGCCCAGGGGAACGGCCCCACGCAGAAACTCGTCGCCCGGTGGTGTGGCACTGCCGACAACGCTTCTCGGGCGACGAGTTCGTGGATTTCAGGATGCATCCGAGCCCCACCTCGCGCAAGCAGAAGAGGGACACGTGTCCCGCGTGCGCATTGCCGGAGCCGGGGGCATCCGATTGGATGGAGGGCATGACAGACACCAACAGCAAGCCCGAGGTCGACGCACCGGAGGGCCCCGCGCCCGTCGAGCTCGTGATCGAGGACATCGTCGTCGGCGACGGCCCCGAGGCGACGCCCGGGTCGACCGTCGACGTGCACTACCTCGGCGTCGAGTACGACTCCGGTGCGGAGTTCGACTCCTCGTGGAGCCGTGGCCAGTCCATCAACTTCCCGCTCGCCGCCCTCATCACCGGCTGGCAGGAGGGCATCCCCGGCATGAAGGTCGGCGGTCGCCGCAAGCTGACCGTCCCGCCTCACCAGGCCTACGGCCCCGCGGGCGGCGGACACCAGCTCTCGGGCAAGACGCTCATCTTCGTGATCGACCTGCTCGGCGTGAGCTGAGCATCGCAGGTACCGAACGGCCCGGCGCATCGCGCCGGGCCGTTCGCCGTCTCAGGCCCGCTCGCGCTCGCCGCGCTCCTGCACGCGATCGACCAGCTCGCGCCACGGGCCGTCGAGCTGCCGGTCGGCCAGCTCCGCCTCGTGCGGGCGGCACTCGATGCGGTAGGTGAACCGGTCGGGCCGCGGCTCGGCCTCGGGCACGTCGTCCCATGGGATGGACGCGATGAGCAGGTACCACTGCTCCGCGTCGGGCTGGTCCTCGACGTGCACTCGCCAGCGCAGGGACAGCCCCGCGAACCCGCCGCTGCGCGACACGGTGACGTCCATGGAATGGATCGTACTCCGCTGCATCCGTTCGCCCGTGTCGACCGGAAGACATGGGTGACAGCAGTTCTCCGCCCCGCCGATCGGGGCCAGATGAGGAGGAAGATCCCATGCGCACCAGAACCGCCGCCGGCGCAGCAGCCGGCATCGTCGCGGGCGCGGCACTCGCGCTCGGCGCCGTCGCACCCGCATCCGCGGAGGAGGGCGACAGCGCGATGCTGAGCGTGCTCCACGGCGTGCCCGGCCTGACGGTCGATGTGTACGTCAACGACGACCTCACGCTCGAGGACTTCGAGCCCGGCGACCTGGCCGGACCGCTCGAACTGCCCGCCGGCACCTACACGGTGCAGATCAACGCGGCCGACTCCGAGGACGCCGCGATCGGCCCGGTCGACCTCCCGCTCGAGGCCGGCATGAACTACACCGCGGCCGCGCACCTCGACGCCGACGGTTCGCCGACCGCGTCGCTGTTCACGAACGACACGTCGTCGTCGGCTGCGGGCGAGGGCCGGCTGACCGTGCGCCACATCGCCGCGGCTCCCGCGGTCGACGTGCTCGCGGGCGGCGACGCCGTGATCACCGACCTCGCCAACCCCGACGAGGCATCGCTCGACCTGCCGGCGGGCACGATCTCCGCATCGGTCGCCGCCGCGGGCACGACCGACCCGGTGCTCGGGCCGGCCGACGTGACCGTCGCCGAGGGCGAGCTCACGATCGCCTACGCCTGGGGCAGCCTCGAGGACGAGAACCTCGCCCTCGCCGTCCAGACCGTCGGCGGACTCCACTCCTCCCCGGGCGACGTGCCCGCGGGTGAGGCGGGTCTCGCCGCGACGAACGCGCCCGTCGATGCAGCGGTGTGGTGGCTCGGTGCCTCCGCCGCCGTGCTGCTGCTGGGTGCGGCCGTGGCGATCGGCGTGGCCGACCGTCGCAGCCCGGTCCGGAGCCGGCGCTGAGCGCCATGAACCGGACGAGGGCGGCCTCCGTCGCAGCGGCGTGCTGCGCGGGGGCCGCTCTCGCGGCGCTGCTGGCCGCGGGCGCCGTGGCGTGGGGAGCGGTGGGTTCGACGGATGCCGCGGAGCCGGCGCCGATCCCGGTGATCGACGCATCCGTGCCGGTGCCCTCCGTGGCATCCGTCGAGCCCTCCGATGCCGCGACCGCGAGCGTGCCATCCGTGCCCGTCCGCAGCGCCGCGCTCGAGGACCAGCCCGCCGATCCGACCGAGGCGCCCGTGCGGCTGCGCGCCCCGGGCATCGGGGTCGACGTGGAGGTCGTGCGCGTCGGCGTGGTCGACGGCGACGTCATGGAGCTGCCCGAGAACCCGAACGTGGCGGGCTGGTACCGCTACGGTCCGGGCATCGGCGATGAGGCGGGCACCGTGGTCGTCGCCGCGCACGTCGACTCGCTCGACTACGGCCTGGGACCGTTCGCCGCGTTCGCGGATGCGCCTGCCGGCACCGAGGTCGTGCTGACCTCGGCCGAGGGCACGACGGAACGCTTCACGATCACCGCGCGCGACGCGGCCCGGAAGGGCTCGGTCGACTGGGACGCGGTGTTCGACCGGTCCGGCCCGCGCCGGCTGGCGATCATCACCTGCGGCGGCGAGTTCGACTGGGAGCGCCGCACGTATCTCGACTCGGTCGTGGTGCTCACGGAGCCCGTCGGGTGAGGCGGCGATCACTATGCTGGTGGACACGATCGCGGCGACGGCGCCCGGTGCGCCGGAACCGCTCGTGGTCGAGGACACGACGACCGCGAGGAGGCAGCGGAGGCACGTGGAGGATCCCGCGAACGACGACCGACGGCTCGCCGAGGCGTTCCGGAACGGCGAGGAATGGGCCGTGGCGGCCGCGTACGGAAGGTGGTCGAGACTCGTGTTCACGATCGCCGTGCGCTCGCTCGGCAACAGCCAGGACGCCGAGGACGTGACCCAGCAGGTCTTCGTGAAGGCGTGGCGCTCGCGCGAGCGGTTCGACCCCGAGCGGTCGCTGTCGGCGTGGCTCACGGGCATCACCCGCTACGCAGTCGCCGACATGCACGAGGCGAGGTCGCGCGAGCGGCGCCTTGCCGAGGCGGCCGCGGGCGAGCTCGCGGTCACCCAGACGGTCGATCCCCGCATGGAGGAGCGCGTGCTCGTCGCCGACGAGCTCTCGCACCTGCCGCCCGAACCGCGCCGGATCATGCATCTGGCCTACTACGAGGGGCTCACGCACGGGCAGATCGCCGAACGCACCGGCATGCCGCTCGGCACCGTGAAGAGCCACGTCAGACGAAGTCTCACCCGCATGCGAGCCCGATTGGAGGTGGATGATGCTGCACTGTGACGACGACGAACTCGCCGTGATCGCCCTGGGCGACCGCGAGCCGACGCTCGAGGAGCGCGACCACCTCGACGGGTGCCTGCGCTGCACCGGGGAACTCGATGCGCTCCGCGCGGCATCCGACCTCGCACGAGAGGCCGCGGGCGCTCCGCTCGAGACTCCGCCCGCATCGGTCTGGGCCGGCATCCACGCCGAGCTCGGCCTCGCCGAGGAGCTCAGGGCGACACCGGCGGATGCCTCCGAGGCCGACGCCGCACCCGCTGCGCCTGCCACGGTCGCGCCGCCCGCCGACGTGCCGCCCGCGCCGGTCGATCTCGCCGAGCGCCGCCGCGCCCGCGGTGCGCGCTTCTGGGCCCCGCTGCTGGCCGCGGCCGCGGTGCTGGGGCTCGTGGCGGGCATCGGCGGTGGCATCTGGTGGAACTCGCGCGAGCCCGATCCGACCGTGCTCGCCGAGGCCGACCTCGAGGGCTTCCCGGACTGGCCCGGCGCGAGCGGCGTCGCGGTGGTCGAGGAACTGCCCGACGGCACGCGCGAGGTCGTGGTCGACCTGGCCGGCGTCGAGGACCCGGACGACCTGCTCGAGGTGTGGCTCATCCGCGGCGACGCCTCGGGCCTGGTGAGCATCGGCCTGCTCGATGGCGCCACCGGGCGCTTCACGGTGCCCGCCGGCATCGACCTGGGGGAGTACCCGCTGGTCGACGTGTCGGCCGAGCCCGACGACGGCGACCCGGCGCACTCGGGCGACTCGATCGTGCGCGGCGACCTCCGCGGCGCGTAGCCGCGGCGGGCTCAGTCGGCGAGCACGCCGACCTCGCCCCAGCCCTCGGCGACGGCGAGCACCTCGGCCGAGGTGTCGCCGTACCGGGCGCGCGCCGTGTCGAGCGTGGCCGCCGCGAACCCGGCGAAGTCGGTGTCCCGGCCGATCCGGTCGCTCGTGAGCGTGTCGTACCAGACCCGCCCGGCGCGCTCCCACGCCGGGCCGCCCAGCCGCAGCGCGGCGACCACGAACGCGCGGTTCGGGATGCCCGAGTTGAGGTGCACCCCGCCGTTGTCGTCGTCGGTCACGATGAAGTCCCGGAAGTGGGCGGGCTGCGGGTCGCGGCCCAGTACGTCGTCGTCGTACGCGGTGCCGGGCGCGATCATCGAGCGGATCGCGACGCCCTCGACCTGGTCGGTGAACAGGCCCTCGCCGATCAGCCAGCTCGCGTCGCGCGCCTCCTGGCGGCGCACGTACTGCTCGAGCAGCGCACCGAAGACGTCGGAGACGTGCTCGTTCAGCGCGCCCGACTGGTCCTGGTAGCGCAGGTTCGCGGTGCGCTCGGTCACGCCGTGGGCGAGCTCGTGGCCGATGACCGAGAGCGAGTTGGTGAACCCCCGGAACACCTCCCCGTCGCCGTCGCCGAAGACCATGCGCTCGCCGTCCCAGAACGCGTTGTCGTAGTCGCGCCCGTAGTGCACCGTGGCGTCGAGCGGCAGGCCCGCCCCGTCGATCGAGTCGCGACCGTACGCCTCGAACAGGAACCCGAACATGTCGCCCAGGCCGTCGTAGGCCTCGGTCACCGCCTCGTCGCCCGTGTCGGGCTCGCCCTCGCTGCGCACGAGCCGCCCGGGCAGCACCTCCCGGCCGCCCGCGTCGGAGATGCGGCGGAACGGCGTGCCCGCCGGGTGAGCCGGCGCCTCGGCGAGCAGTCCCTCGTGCGGCGGGCTCGGCGGTCGCTCGTCGGTGCAGCGGAACTCGCGGAACGGCGCGTCGCGGTCGAGCGTGCGCCGTGCGGCCACGGCCGCGTGCTCGAACTGCGGCTGCACGGCGATGCGGGCCAGGAGGTAGGGAGGCACGATCCAGGCTCGAGGCATCGGTGTCGTCATGGCTCGATGCTCGCACGCGCCGCCGACGGGGCTCCTCGAACGCGCCGACCTCGGGCCGTCGCGGGCGCCCGTGTGCGATCCTGAATCGGTGACCGCCGCACCCGCCGCCCCGCCCGTGACGCGCACCGCCCGCACCTGGGCGCTGCTGCCCGCCCTCGTCGTGTGCGGCGCGGCCGTGCTGCTGTTCGGCGTGCAGGTCGCCTGGGCCGGCTACGCCACGCTCGCGGTGGGCCTCGTCGCGGCGTGGGTGGTCGAGCGCGCGACCGGCGAGCACGCGCTCCTGCGCGACCTCGGGCTGATCGCACTGGGGCAGGTGATCATCTCGACGATCTCGCTCGAGGCCGACATCAGCTACGCGAACATGGCGCTCATGGGCACGGTGCTCGGGCTCGCGGTCGCCGTGCCGTACGTCATCTCTCGGTTCGTGTTCGGCGACCGCGTCATCCGCTTCCCGTGGCGCACGGGGCACCGCTGGACCCCGGTGCAGTGGTCGTACCTGGGCCTCGTGGTGCTGCTCGGTTGGCTGATCCTGCCGTTCTACTTCATCACCTCGGGCGTCTACACGAACTGGCCGACGGTCACCCAACCCGACGAGATCGCGCGCCTGTTCGTCGGCGTGAACGCGGTCGGCATCTGGGACGAGCTGTTCTTCATCGTGACCTGCTTCGCGCTGCTGCGCCGGCACTTCCCCGACTGGCTGGCGAACTGCCTGCAGGCGATCGTGTTCGTGTCGTTCCTCTGGGAGCTCGGCTACCAGGCGTGGGGGCCGCTGCTGACGATCCCGTTCGCGCTGCTGCAGGGCTGGACGTTCCGGCTCACGAAGTCGCTGACCTACGTCATCACGGTGCACCTGCTGTTCGACCTCGTGGTGTTCCTCGTGATCGTGTACGCGCACCTCGGCGTGCCGCCGATCTTCCTGCTCGCGCCGTAGCGCTGGGCGGGTCGATCAGGCGGCGGTGAGGTACTCGGCCAGCACGACCGCGTGGTTGTGCTCGCGATCCTTCGCACCGTAGAGCAGGGTGACGTGCGGGTGCGTCCGCACGTAGTTGCGCAGGTACTCGGCCGCCGAGTTCGTCGCGAGCTCCTCGCGATACTGCGCGGCGAACTCGTCCCAGCGGTCGAGGTGCGCGTGCCATTCCGCCCGCAGCGCGGGGGAGGGCGCGACATCCTTCGTCCACGAGTCGAGCACGGCCCGGTCCTGGGTCATGCCGCGCGGCCACAGTCGGTCGACGAGGATGCGCACCCCGTCTTCGGGTTCGGGATCGTCGTAGACCCGCTTCAGCCTGACGTCCATACCTCGATCATCCTCCAATTGAACCGTTTCGGGTCGATTTCCGCGCGACTGCCGCCGATTCGTGTCCTCGGGCGACCGGCGGGCGACCTGTATAGACTCCCGTCTATGCATGGCGCGACGGATGCCCCGGGGGTCGACGGGTCGCTGACGGTGCTCGCCGACCCCACGCGCGTGCGCATCCTGCGGCTCATCCGCGACGCCGACGGCGGGCGCGAGCTCGTCGGCCGCCTCGCCGAGGCGCTCGGCGTGTCGCAGCCGACCGTGAGCCACCACATGCGCGCGCTGCTCGAGGAGGGCATCGTGCGCCGCGAGCCCGAGGGTCGGCGCGCCTGGTACTCGATCGAGCCCGAGTGGGTCGACCGTATCGACGCGCTGCTCGGTGCTCCTGCGGAGCCCGCGACGCCGCCCGACCTCGACCGCATCTCGCGCGACCTGGCCGTGCGCTTCCGCGGGGTGTTCAGTCGCGAGACCGTCGCCCACTACGTCGCCGACAGCTACCGGCTGCTCGCCTCGACCGGTCCGGCAGCACGCCTCTCCTCGCGCACGGCGGCCTTCACGGCCTCGCGACTGGATGCGCTGGCCCGCGACCGGGGCGCCGATGCGGCGACGCCCGAGGTGCTGTTCGTCTGCGTCGAGAACGCGGGGCGCTCGCAGATGGCCGCGGCGATCCTCCACCAGCTCGCGGGCGATCGCGTCACCGTGCGCACCGCGGGCTCGGACCCGGCGGCCGAGGTGCGCGGCACGGTCGTCGCCGCGCTCGACGAGATCGGCGTGCCGCTCGGCGGCGAGTTCCCGAAGCCGCTCACCGACGAGGCCGTGAAGGCGGCCGACGTCGTGATCACGATGGGCTGCGGCGACGCGTGCCCCGTGTTCCCCGGCCGCCGCTACCTCGACTGGGAGCTCGACGACCCCGTGGGTCGTCCGCTCGCCGAGGTGCGCGGCATCCGCGACGACATCGAGACGCGCGTGCGCAGGCTGTTGGACGAACTTCACATTTCATAGATGACCGTCTATGCTTTTTCGTACCGAGAGAAAGCGAGACCACCATGTCCGACACGCCCACCGTCCTGTTCGTCTGCGTCCACAACGCGGGCCGCTCGCAGATGGCCGCGGGGTACCTGCGTGCCCTCGGCGGCGACCGCGTCGAGGTGCTCTCGGCGGGCTCCGCGCCGAAGGATGCGATCAACCCGGTCGCGGTCGAGGCGATGGCCGAGGAGGGCATCGACATCGCGGGCAACACGCCCAAGGTGCTCACGGTCGATGCCGTGAAGGAGTCGGACGTGGTGATCACGATGGGCTGCGGCGACGCGTGCCCGATCTTCCCGGGCAAGCGCTACGAGGACTGGGAGCTCGACGACCCGGCCGGCCAGGGCATCGAGTCGGTCCGCCCGATCCGCGACGAGATCCGCCGCCGCATCGAGGTGCTCATCTCCGAGCTGCTCCCGGTCGGCCAGAACTGAGCACGTGACATGCGCACCACAGTGGGGATCGCCACGGCCGCGATCGCGCTGACGGCGGCATTCGTGCTGAGCGGATGCAGCGGGCAGGAGTCCGGGAGCGCGGCCGACCTCGCGGGAACCGTCGTCACCGACGGCTCCTCGACGGTCGGCCCGCTCACCAAGGCCGCCGCGATCGAGTTCGAGGCGGTCGAGCCCGAGGTCGTCGTCACGGTCTCGATCACGGGCACGGGCGGTGGGTTCCGCTCGTTCTGCCGGGGGGAGACCGACCTCTCGAACGCGTCGCGTCCGATCTCCGAGGACGAGATCGACGCGTGCGCCGAGGCCGGTGTCGAGTACACCGAGATCGTCATCGCGAACGACGGGCTGTCGGTCGTGGTGAACCCGGCGAACGACTGGATCCAGTGCATCACGGTCGAGCAGCTCCAGACGATCTGGGCGCCCGAGGCCGAGGGCGAGGTCACGAGCTGGAACCAGGTCGACCCGGAGTTCCCGGACGAGCCGCTCGTGCTGCACGGCCCCGGTGGCGACTCGGGCACGTTCGACTACTTCACCGAGGCGATCAACGGCGAGGAGGGCGCGACGCGCACCGACTACGGCGCCTCGGAGGACGACGACGTGATCGTCGCCGGCGTCACCGCCGAGGACGGCGGCATGGGGTACTTCGGCCTGAGCTACGTCGAGGAGAATCCCGACCTGGTCACGGCGCTCGAGGTCGACTCGGGCGACGGCTGCGTGGCGCCGACGGTCGAGACCGTGCAGGACGGCTCGTACGCGCCGCTCGGCCGGCCGCTGTTCATCTACGTGAACAACGCGTCCTACGCCGAGGAGCCCCAGGTCGAGGCGTTCGTCGACTTCTACGTCGACAACGCCGACGAGATCGCCGAGCGCGCCTCGATCGTGCCCCTCACCGACGAGCAGACCGAGCTGGCCGCGGAGGAGCTCGCGAGCGTCACCGGCTGATCCGACGGGTCAGCCGACCAGTCGATCGAACATGCCGAACAGCCAGTAGAGCCCGATCGCACCGGCCGCCACGCCGACCGTCGACGTGGTCAGCACACGGCGGCGGCGCAGGCGGGCTCCGCCGGGCGCGATGCGGTCATGGGCGAGACGCGAGGTGAGGGCGGATGCCGCGGGCGGCGGCTCGCCGGGGTCGAGGGCCGGCCCCCGGGCATCCGTCACCTGCGTCTCGATCGGCGCGGTCGCTCGATCGTCGGCGTACCGGGTGGAGCGGCGCGCCAGGCGCTCGCCCACGACCGTACGGATGCGGTGCAGCCGCCGCCACGTCTCGGGCTCGAGCAGGGCGAACGGCGTCACCGAGTACACGTAGAGCCAGTCGTCGACGACCTCGACGTCGTAGGCGCCGGTCTCGTCGATCAGCAGCCCCATCACGTCGGGCGTGAAGACGTAGAGCGCGTCGGTCTCGTACTCGCGCGGGCAGTAGAGGGCGAAGTGGCGGTCGAAGTCGCCCTCGAGCGAGAGCCGCTGGTCCTTCGCGAACCCGATCGGCAGGTTCGAGACGCCGAACGCGCCGTCGTTGCGGGTCGCGTCGAGCAGCAGGTGGGGGAGTCGCCGGTCGAGGCGCACCGCGAGGTAGCCCCAGCGGTGCTCGGTCGCGTCGCGGCGACTCGAGGACTTCTCCTCGTACACGTGCGTGCCGACCTCGACCTCGCGCTGGCCGGGCTCGTCGGGCAGGAAGTGGAACACGTCCTCGTCGCGTCGCGACGAACCGACGTGGAATACGACCCCCTCGTGCCGCCGGCCCGGCCGCGTCGGCTCGTAGTCGAACCCGTTCGCGCGGGCGAACGAGGCCAGCCGCGCGTAGCGCTCGCGGCGCGCGTGCTGCAGCTGCAGCCAGGAGAGCCACCCGACCGTGATGAGCGCGGCGAGGATGAGGAACACCACGACGCCCTGCGCCCGCTGGCCGAGCGCGCCCTCGACGAGCTGCGACACGAGGCCGCCGAGCACGAGCACGGCGATGAGCCCGATGATCGCGAGCGGGACGATGCGCCTCGCGCGTGGTCCGCGCAGCGTCTCGCCGAGTGTCGACTCGGGCGCGTGTGCGTACGCCTCCTGCATCGCCTCGGCGCTCACGGGCTCGAGCAGCGGGCGGATGTCGGGCTCCCTCACGCGGTCGATCGTAGCGAGCGCGGTCCGATCGATGCGGCTACGCCGCGGGCGCCACGGTGCGACCGGCCGCCCAGGGTGGTTCGGGGTTGGCATCCGTGTCGGTGTCGGTGTCGGTGTCGGTGTCGGTGTCGGGGTGGTCAGCGTCGGTGGCGGAGCAGCCGAGTGCGACGGCTCGTGCGGATGCCTCGGGTGGTGGCTTCTCGCGGAAGGGCGACTCCGGGCCGGTGACGTACTCGCGTCCCGCGGGGGAGGTCCAGCGGAGTTCGCCGCCGGTGTCTTGGGTGACGTGCCACGCGGTCTGGTGCTTCAGGCGGTGGTGTTTCCGGCAGAGGTGCGCGAGGTTCTGGTGGCTGGTGTGGGCGCCGTGTGCCCAGTCGGTGGTGTGGTCGAGGTCGCAGCGCCCGGCGCGGCGGGAGCAGCCGGGGAAGCGGCAGCCGCCGTCGCGCACCCTCAGGTACCCGGTCAGGTCGGCGGGCACGCGGTAGGTGGTGCGCCCGTAGGAGAGGTAGGCGCCGGTCTCGGGGTGGGTGAGGATGCGCTGGAACGACGGCGCGTGTGCGGCGAGGCGACGGGCGGTGTCGGCGTCGATCGGGCCGTACCCGTCGAGTTCGGCGGGCTCGTCGCTCGCCCCGAGGAGGGTCATGACGGGGACGGTCACGTACACCTTCGGCGTGACCGCGCCGAGCGGCGAGGTGGGCGGCGCGAGCGGTGAGGTGGCGGGTGCGTCGTGCAGCCATCCGCCGAGGAGCAGGTCGGCCGCGGCATCCGTCTTACGCTGCATCGGCGTGCGCGTGTCGACCCCCTCGCCATCCGACCCCGGCACGTCGGCGAAGGCGTCGAGCCGCGACATGATCGCGATGCCGCGCTCGGCCTCGAGGTGGATGCTCAGCCACGCCCTGCCGTCGGGCGCGGGATCGAGCACGACGCTGCGTTCGGCGCGGGCGACCTCGTGCCGCTCGACCGCCTCGATCGGGTGCATCCGCTCGCGCAGCCGCCTGGCGCGACGACGGAACGCCGACGGCGTGTCGCCGGCCCCACGCGCGAGTGCCTCGCGTTCGAACTCGGGCTGCGCCTCGACCGGCAGCTGGCTCGCGAACTCGAGCACCGTCCGCACCCGCCCGAGGCACATCGACCCGTCCGCGAGCGTCTGCAGCGTGGCCGTGAAACGGCGCGTGAGCTGCTCCGCGTCGCCGACCATGCGCCCCGCCGTGCGCTCGTGCACGGTGAGCGAGGTGGCGAGCTCGGCGATGAACGCCCGGGTCGCGAACTCCCGCTGCGTGAACGTGCTCAGCTCATCCACGCCCTCGACCTCGGAGGCCAGCCGCCGGGCGCGCTCGACGCGCCGCAGCTGCTCCGCCTGCGCCCCACGGATCGAGCGGTCGAGTTCGGCGATCGCGGACAGCTCGGCGTCGAGTGCCGTGCGTGTGTCGGGGATCGCGGTGAGCGCCACGGGCTGTGCTCCCAGGTCGAAGGCGAGGTTCGAACGTATGTTCGAGTCTACCGTGGCAAACCCAAGCTGATCAAGGGTTCGTGCGGCTGAATTCGGTTCTCCACAGGGTGGTTTCAGCAGGTGCGAGGCACGCCCACCCATGCCGCATCCGCCCGAGGACGGGTCGGGCAGAACCCTCACCCGGAATGCCGCCCGCGCTCCCCGCGTTCGACGTGAACATGCAGGCGATCGTCTACTCCCGTCCCGGTGACTCCTCCGTG
Organism: Agromyces rhizosphaerae; assembly: GCF_027925245.1. NCBI lineage: Bacteria > Bacillati > Actinomycetota > Actinomycetes > Micrococcales > Microbacteriaceae > Agromyces > Agromyces rhizosphaerae. Next base: position 104,628 of record NZ_BSDP01000001.1, on the reverse strand, counting down.
CTCTCACTCGTCGAGCGCCCGCTGCCCGTCCCCGCCGCGGGGGAGGTGCGCGTGCGCATCGCCGTGTCGGGCGTCAACCCGACGGACTGGAAGGCGCGCGCGAGCAACCCGACCGTGCCCGGCGAGATCGTGCCGAACCAGGACGGCGCGGGCGTGGTGGATGCCGTCGGCGCCGACGTCGCCGGCCTCGCGGTCGGGGACCGCGTGTGGATCTACATGGCGGCGCACGGGCGCCCGACCGGCACGGCCCAGGAGTACACGGTCGTTCCCGCGGCACGCGTCGTGCCCCTGCCCGACGAGGCGAGCTTCGAGGTCGGGGCGAGCCTCGGCGTTCCCGCGATGACGGCGCACCGGGCGTTGACGGTGCACGAGTTCGGCCCAGCACGACTTGCGCCGGGGGCGCTCACGGGCCGCGTGGTGCTCGTTGCGGGTGGCGCCGGCGCGGTGGGGCACGCCGCCATCCAGCTCGCGCGCTGGGCGGGAGCACTCGTCATCGCGACGGTCAGCTCGCCCGAGAAGGCGGCACTCGCGACCGCCGCCGGCGCCGATCACACGATCGAGTACACGACGGAGCACGTCGCGTCGCGCATCCGCGAGATCGCCCCCGACGGGGTCGACCAGATCGTCGAGGTCTCCCTCGCCGTGAATGCCGGACTGGATGCCGAGATCGTCGCCAACCACGCGTCGGTCGCGTACTACGCCGACGACGGTGGCTCGGGCTTCACGATGCCGATCCGCCCGAGCTTCGCGAAGAACGTCCGAGTCCAGGGGCTCCTGCTCTACACCGTCGGCCAGGCCGCGTTGGATGCCGCCGCCGAGGACGTCGCCGCCGCCGTGCGCGATGGCGCGCTGCCCGTCGGTGCAGCGGCGGGCCTGCCGCTGCACGACTACCCGCTCGCACAGACCGCCGCAGCCCACGACGCCGTCGAGCACGCCGCGATCGGAAAGGTCCTCATCCACGTCGCCGAACTCTGACACCGGCCCGAGCCGAGCGCCCCGCCCGTTCGCCGCCACCATCCGCCTCTGGTAGACTCTTCAGGTTGCCGTCATGACGGCCGCGGACAAAGAGCGCTCGGGCATCCGGCCCGGAGCACCGCGCAACGAGTAGGAAGGGGATCCCTCTATGGCACTGGATGCAGAGACCAAGAAGGCGATCATCGACGAGTACGCGACCCACCCCGGTGACACTGGATCCCCCGAGGTCCAGATCGCGATCCTCAGCACCCGCATCAAGGACCTCACCGAGCACCTCAAGGAGCACAAGCACGACCACCACTCGCGTCGTGGCCTGCTCCTCCTGGTCGGTCAGCGTCGTCGTCTGCTCGGCTACCTCGCCGACGTCGACATCGACCGCTACCGTGCGCTCATCGGGCGTCTCGGGCTGCGCCGCTAGTCGTCGACGACACCGCGAACTTCTTCACGACGGCCTCCGCCCTTCGGCGGGGGCCGTCGTCGTCTCCCAGGAACCACGACCACCGCACCCACCAGTAGGAGCACCGTGCGCGCATCACGCGGATTCGCCGGCATCGTCGTCGGCCTCGCCGCCGGCCTCGCGTTCGGCGCGGGCGGCGCCGTCGTCAAGCCGCTGCTCGAGGCCGGCTGGTCGCCCGGCGCGGCGGTCTTCGCGCGCATCGTGGTCGCGGCCGTCGCCCTCGCGATCCCCGGACTCGCGGCCATGCGCTGGAGCATCCGTCCGCTCCTGGCCGCCTGGCGCACCGTGCTCGCCTTCGCGATCCTCGGCGTCGTGCTCACCCAGGTCGCGTTCTACGCGGCGATCGAGCGCATCCCCGTGAGCCTCGGCCTGCTCATCGAGTACCTCGCGCCGGTCGCGCTCGTGCTGCTCGCCTGGGTCCGCCTCCGCCGCGCACCCCAGGGCGTGGTCATCGCCGGCTCGGTCGTCGCGATCGCGGGCCTCGTGCTCGTCATCGGTCCGGGCGGCGGCGACCTCGACCCGATCGGTCTGCTGCTCGCGGGCCTCGCGATGGTCGGCATGTGCGTGTACTACGTGCTGGGCGACCGGGCGGATGCAGCGGTGCCGCCGCTCGCGCTCGCGGCATCCGGCTTCGTGGTCGGCGCCCTCGTGCTCGGGCTGGTGGGCCTCACCGGCATCCTCCCGTTCGAGTTCGCGTTCGTCGACGGCGTCGCCTTCCTCGGCGGCACCGCCCCGTGGTGGGTGCCCGTGCTCGTCGTCGGCCTCGTCTCGACCGCGTTCGCCTACGCGGCCGGCATCACCGCGATCCGCATGCTCGGCACGCGCCTCGCGTCGTTCCTCGGGCTCTCCGAGGTCATCTTCGCCGCGATCGTCGCGTGGTGGGTGCTCGGCGAGGTCATCACGCCCCTGCAGCTGCTCGGAGGCGTGCTGATCCTCGCGGGCATCGTGCTCGTGCGCCTCGAGCGCGACGACCGCAGCGGGCTCGACGAGGTGCCGGGTGCCGAGCCGGTGCCGCTGCCGAGCGACGCGACGGTCGAGCCGCCCCGCGACGGCGCTTAGACTCGATCACCATGCGCGTCGGCATCGTCATCCTCCCGCAGTTCGACTGGCCGGAGGCGGCCCGCTACTGGCGCGGCGCCGAGGAGCGCGGCTTCGACCACGCGTGGACCTACGACCACCTCTCCTGGCGCTCGCTCGCGGGGGAGCGCTGGCACGCGACCATCCCGACGCTCACCGCCGCGGCGATGGTCACCGAGCGCATCCGCCTCGGCACGTTCGTCGCGAGCCCGAACTACCGCCACCCGGTGCCGTTCGCGAAGGACGTCGCGACACTCGACCAGGTCTCCGGCGGCCGCGTGCTGCTCGGCCTCGGCTCGGGCGGCACGGGCTTCGACGCGCACGTGATGGGGCAGCCCGAGCTCACCCCGCGCGAGCGCGTCGACCGGTTCGCCGACTTCACGGCGACGCTCGACGAGTTGCTGCGCTTCGAGGGGGAGCAGGGCGAGGGGCAGGCGGATGCCTCCGGCGGCATCTCTCACGACGGCCCCTGGTACACCGCGCGAGAGGCCCGCATGGTCGGCGAGCCGGCCCAGCGGCCCCGAATGCCGTTCATCATGGCCGCGAACGGGCCCCGCGCCCTGCGCATCGCCGTGCAGCACGGGCAGGGCTGGGTCACGACCGGGCCGTACGTCGGCGCGGGCGACGCGGAGTGGTGGCGCGCCGTCGGCGACCTCTCGGTGCGCCTCGACGACGCCTGCGAGGCGGCCGGCCGTGACCCGCGCAGCATCGAGCGCCACCTCAGCCTCGACCGCGACGAGTCGTACGCCATGCGCAGCGTCGACGCGTTCGAGGAGGCCGTCGGCCTCGCCCGCGAGCGCGGGTTCACCGACGTGATCACGCACTGGCCGCGCACCTCCGGCATCCACACCGGCGACGAGCGGGTGCTCGACGAGGTGGCGTCCCGGCTCGACGCGATCCGCGCGGACTGAGCGGCCGCCGATCGCGGCTAACGTGTACCGCATGCCCTTCGACTCGCTCGACGACTACATCCGCATCCCGAGAGTCGAGGCACTCGCCCTCTCACCCGACGGCGGCCGCGCGGTGCTCACCGTCGCGACCCTCTCCAAGGACGGCACCTCGTACGAGAAGGCCCTCTGGAGCGTGCCCGGCGACGGCACCGGCTCCCCGACGCGCCTGACCCGCTCGGCGAAGGGCGAGGCCGGCGCATGGTTCACGGCCGCCGGCGACCTGCTCTTCGTCTCCGCGCGCCCCGACGCCGAGGCCGACGGCGACGACGAGGCCGCGCAGCTCTGGCTGCTGCCCGCCGCGGGCGGCGACGCCCGGCCGATCACCCGGCTCGCGGGCGGCGTCTCGGGCATCGGCGCCGTCTCCGAGGCATCCGATCGTGTCGTGATCAACGCCGAACTGCTGCGCACTCCCGACGACCTCGAGGCCGAGGCCGCCCTGCGCGGTCGCCGGAAGAAGGCCAAGGTCGCCGCGATCCTGCACGACTCGTACCCGGTGCGGTTCTGGGACCACGACCTCGGGCCCGCCGAGCCCCACCTGCTGAGCCTCGACCTCGGCGACCTGGCCGACGAACTGCCGACGACGGATGCCCCGGGCGACGACTCCGACGACGACGCGCCCGCCCCGTACCCGGCGTCGCTGCCGCGCCCGTTCGACCTGACGCCGCGCCCCGGCCGCGAGGCCGACTCCGCCGGTACCGCCGTGACGCCCGACGGAGCGACCGTGGTCGCCTCCCTCCGGGTGCCCGGCCCGCAGGAGGGCCGCCGCGTCCTCGTCGCGATCGACGCCGCGACGGGCGAGCGCCGCACGCTCGTCGACCTGCCCGGCATCGACGCCGCCGCCCCGGTGATCAGCCACGACGGCACGACCCTCGTGCACGTGCGCCAGGCGAAGGCGTCGCCCGCCGGTCCGACCGACGTCGAGATCTGGGTCAGCGCGCTCGACGGCACCGGCGCGCGCCGCATCGCCACCGGCTGGGACCGCTGGGCCACGTCGCTCGCCTTCGCCGCCGACGACGCGTCGCTCATCGCGACCGCCGACTCCGACGGCCGCGCACCGGTCTTCCGCATCCCGCTCGACGGCTCGGCCCCGGAGCAGCTCACGCGCGACGACTTCGCGTACGCCGACGTGCGCGTCGTGCCCGGCTCGGACGATCTCGTCGCGCTGCGCTCGACCTGGGTCATCGCACCCCACCCGGTGCGCATCGGCGCCGACGGCACCGTGACGCCGCTCGCGAGCCCGGCGCCGGCTACCGAGGCATCCGCCCGCATCGAGGACGTCGAGACCACGGCGGCCGACGGCACCCGCGTGCGCGGCTGGCTCGTGCTGCCCGAGCAGGCGTCCGACAGCGAACCCGCACCGCTGCTGCTCTGGATCCACGGCGGCCCGGTCGCGAGCTTCAACGCGTGGAGCTGGCGCTGGAACCCGCTGCTCGCCGCCGCCCGCGGCTACGCCGTGCTCCTGCCCGACCCGGGCCTGTCGACCGGCTACGGGCTCGACTTCGTCGGCCGCGGCTGGAACGCCTGGGGCGACGAGCCGTACACCGACCTCATGTCGATCACCGATGCCGTCGAGGCCAGGCCCGACATCGACGAGACCCGCACCGCCGCGATGGGCGGCTCCTTCGGCGGGTACATGGCGAACTGGGTCGCCGGGCACACCGACCGGTTCCGCGCCATCGTCACGCACGCGAGCCTCTGGGCGCTCGACCAGTTCGCCGGCACGACCGACATGACCGCGTACTGGAGTCGCATCTTCACGCCCGAGGCGATGGAGGCGCACTCCCCGAACCGGCACGTGGCGAGCATCCGCACGCCGCTGCTCGTGATCCACGGCGACAAGGACTACCGCGTGCCGATCGGCGAGGGGCTCCGGCTCTGGTCCGATCTCGCCGCCGCGCACGCCGCGGAGGACGGCACGACCGTGCACCGCTACCTGTACTTCCCCGACGAGAACCACTGGATCCTGAAGCCGCAGAACGCCGTGATCTGGTACGAGACGATCTTCGCGTTCCTCGACCAGCACGTGCACGGCAACGACTGGCAGCGCCCGGAGCTGCTCGGATGACCGCGCCCCGGAACAAGCCGCTCGGCCAGTGGGAGCCGCTGCCGTACCTCGTCGTGCTCGCGCTCGCGGTGGCGATCAGCCTCGTCCGGCCCGAGAACGCGCCGTTCGCCTTCTGGCCGCTCCTCGTCGCCGTCACGGCCGCGGCGGCGTGGCTCGTCGCCACCCTCGTGCGCGACGGCCGCTCGACGCGCAATCCCGATCGCTGGGGCGACCTGCGCACGCTCGACGGCGTGCGGGTGATCGACGCGCCGGGGAAGCCCCGCGCCGTGAGCGGCGTCGTGCCGGTGCTCGACGCGCAGCGGCACCAGTCGACCATCGACCTGGCGCGCATCCACGGCGGCATGGAGCAGCACGCGGTGCTCGTGCCGCGTGCGAGCCGCTGGATGTCGCGGCGCTATCGCATCGGGGTGCAGCTCGTGGGCGGGAACAGGCCGCACCTGGCCGGATTCCTGCACGAGGCGGCGGACGACCGGTGGCGCGAGGTGCTCGACCGGCTGGGCGAGCACGGCGCGTACGTGCGGGTGCCCGCGACGATCGTCGGGGCGGAGCGTCCCTACCGGGTCGAGCTCGACCTCAGCGGGCTCGAGGCGGTCGCGGCCGAAGAGGCCTGATCAGCCCTCGCTGCGCGCGCCCTGCAGCTCCGACTCGTTCGCGAGTTCCTGCTCGGCGAGCTGCTGCCGGACCTGGTCCATGTCGAGGTCGCGCACCTGCGAGATGAGGTCGTCGAGCACGGGGCGGGGGAGCGCACCGGCCTGGGAGAAGACGCCGATTCCGTCCTTGAACGCCATGATCGTCGGGATCGACGTGATGCCCATCGCGGCCGCGAGCTGCTGCTGGTCCTCGGTGTCGACCTTCGCGAAGGTCAGGTCGGGGTTGTCCTCCGACGCGGCCTCGTAGTTCGGGCCGAACTGGAGGCAGGGTCCGCACCAGCTGGCCCAGAAGTCGACGAAGACGGTGCCGCCCTCGAGGATCGTCTTCTCGAAGGTGTCCAGGGTCAGCGCGACGGTAGCCATGGGTTCCAGCCTAGGTGAGCCGGCTGGACGGTACCTGCGTGCCGTCCCCATGCCGGTTGGGAGACTGGCTGTCATGCAGGTGGTGCGCAAGGAGCGGGCGGATGCCCCTGAGGGGTTCTTCGAGGCCGAGGCGGCCGGTCTCGCCTGGCTCGCCGACGCGGGCGGCGTGGCGACGCCGCGGGTGGTCGACGTCGGCCCGGGCCGCATCGAGCTGGAGCGCATCGCGATCGCGCGGCCCGATGCGGAGGCGGCTCGGGCGTTCGGGCGTGCGCTCGCCGAGACGCACGCGGCCGGTGCCGAGACGTTCGGCGCGCCGCCCGCCGGCTGGACCGGACCGCTCTACATCGGTCGCCGGGAGATGCCGCGCACGACCTCGACCTCGTGGGGAGCGTTCTATGCCAAGGCGCGGGTCCTGCCATTCGTCGGCGTGGCGGTGGACGCGGGCAACCTCGCGTCGGCCGAGGCCGACCTCGTGCGGCGCGCGTGCGACGTCGTCGCCGACGGCGCGTTCGACGACGACCTGCCGCCGGCGCGCATCCACGGCGACCTCTGGAACGGCAACGTGCTCTACTCGCCGAACGGCGTCGTGGTGATCGACCCGGCCGCGCACGGCGGGCACGGCGAGACCGACCTCGCGATGCTCGACCTGTTCGGCTGCCCCGGCCTGGACGCGGTGCTCGCCGGTTACGATGAGGTCGCGCCGCCCCGGGCGGGCCGGCGCGCGCGGGTGCCGCTGCATCAGCTGCATCCGCTCGCCGTGCACGCGGCCGGCCACGGCCGCTCCTACGGCGTCGCCCTGGCCGATGCCGCGCGGCGGGTGCTGCGACTCGCCGCGGGACGATGAGGAGGACCGCATGCCCCGTGCCGTGCTGATCGAGCGTCGTGGATCCGTCGAGGACCTGGTCGTGCGGGAGGTGCCCAGGCCCGAGCCGGGTCCGGGCGAGGTCCGGGTGCGGGTCCGGGCGGCGGGGCTGAACCCGGTCGACTGGAAGATCATCGAGCGCGAGGGGTCGTGGCAGGCGTTCAACGGCGAGGGCGGGCTGCCGACCGGCAACGGCAACGACCTCGCCGGGCTGGTCGACGCGGTCGGGCCGGGGGTCGCCGAGTGGCGCGTCGACGACGAGGTGCTGGGCGGGCGCCGGTTCCATGCGCAGGCCGACTTCGCGATCGTGGCCGCGGACGCGCTCGTGGCCAAGCCCGAGGCGCTCACCTGGGAGCAGGCGGGGTCGCTGCAGATCGCCGCGCGCACCGCGGCGGCGAGCGTGCGCCAGGTCGCCCCGCAGCCGGGCGAGACCGTGCTGGTGAGCGCGGCGGCCGGTGGCGTCGGCGTGCTGGTCGCGCAGCTGGTCGCGCGTCACGGCGCGACCGCGATCGGCACCGCGAGCGACGACAACCACGAGTTCCTCCGCTCGATCGGCGTGGTGCCGGTCGCGTACGGCGACGGGATGGTCGAGCGCATCCGCGCGATCGCACCGGCCGGCGTCGACGCGGTGCTGGACAACCACGGCCGTTCGACGATGGAGGCCGGGCTCGAGCTCGGCGTCGACCCCGCGCGGATCAACACGATCGCCGACCGTCCGTTCGCGGCCGAGATCGGTGCCACCACGGCCGGCGGGGCGAGCGCGCTCGACGACGACCTCGCCGACGTCGCCGCCCTCGTCGCCGACGGCTCCCTCGTGTTCCCGGTCGACTCGGTGTATCCGATCGAGCGCGTCGTCGAGGCCTATCGGCACCTGCGCGCCGGTCACCTGCGCGGCAAGGTCGTGCTGGTCACCGAGTAGCCCTGCGAACGCGGGAATAGCCCCGGCGGGGCATCCGTTCACTCATTTACATGCACATGCATAGAATGGATCCCACGAGGAACGAGGGCCAGGAGGCCGCCATGCAATTCGGAATCTTCACCGTCTCCGACATCACCCAGGACCCGACGACCGGACGCACCCCGTCCGAGGCCGAGCGGATCCAGGCGACGCTCACCATCGCGAAGCACGCGGAGGAGGTGGGCCTGGACGTCTTCGCGCTCGGCGAGCACCACAACCCGCCGTTCTGGTCGAGCTCGCCCACCACGACGCTCGCCGCGATCGCGGGCGCCACCTCGACGCTGCAGCTGTCGACCGCGACCACGCTCATCACCACGAACGACCCCGTCAAGCTCGCCGAGGACTACGCGATGCTGCAGCACGTGTCGGGCGGCCGCGCCGACCTCATGCTCGGCCGCGGCAACACCGGGCCGGTCTACCCGTGGTTCGGGAAGGACATCCGCCAGGGCCTGCCCATCGCCATGGAGTCGTACGAGCTGCTGCGCCGCCTCTGGCGCGAGGACGTCGTCGACTGGGAGGGGAAGTTCCGCACGCCGCTGCAGGGCTTCACCTCGACCCCGCGTCCGCTCGACGGCGTGCCGCCGTTCGTCTGGCACGGCTCGATCCGCACCCCCGAGATCGCCGAGCAGGCCGCGAGCTACGGCGACGGCTTCTTCGCGAACCACATCTTCTGGCCCGCGTACCACACGCAGCGCATGGTGCAGCTGTACCGCCAGCGGTTCGAGCACCACGGTCACGGCACCGCCGCGCAGGCGATCGTCGGCCTCGGCGGCCAGGTGTTCATGCGCAGGAACTCGCAGGACGCGGTGGACGAGTTCCGCCCCTACTTCGACAACGCGCCGGTCTACGGCCACGGCCCGAGCCTCGAGGAGTTCAGCTCGCAGACGCCGCTCACCGTCGGCAGCCCGCAGCAGGTCATCGACCGCACGCTCGGGTTCCGCGACTACGTCGGCGACTACCAGCGGCAACTCTGGCTCGTCGACCACGCCGGCCTGCCGCTGAAGACCGTGCTCGAGCAGCTCGACCTGCTCGGCGAGGAGGTCGTGCCGGTGCTGCGCCGCGAGTTCGCGAAGGACCGGCCGGCAGAGGTTCCGGATGCCCCGACGCACGCGTCGCTGGTGCGCGCGAAGTACGGGGACGCCGCTCCGCGCCAGGCCGTGCCGAACGCCAACCGCGGCGACAACCTCACGCTCGGCTCGCCGTACCAGGACGCCGCCCCCGCGGCACCGACCGGCTCGGCCTTCGGGCTCGCGGCCACGCGAGGGGATGCACGATGACCACGCGCATCGTCGTCGTCTCGGCGGGGCTGTCGACCCCGAGCTCGACCCGACAGCTCGCCGACCGGCTGACGGCCGACGCGGTCGCCATGCTCCGCGAGCGCGGCGCCGACGTCGAGGTGCAGGTGTTCGAGCTGCGCGACCTCGCGCACGACATCACGAACCACCTGCTCATGGGCTTCGCGCCGCCGAAGCTGCAGGCTGCGCTCGACGCGGTCGCGACCGCCGACGGGCTGATCGCGGTGACGCCGATCTTCACGACGAGCTACTCGGGGCTCTTCAAGTCGTTCATCGACGTGATCGACCCGCAGGCGCTCACGGGTCTGCCGGTGCTGCTCGGCGCGACGGGCGGGACCCCGCGGCACTCGCTCGCGATCGACTACGCGATCCGCCCGCTGTTCACCTACCTGCACGCGGTGCCCGTGACCACGGGCGTCTTCGCCGCGACCAGCGACTGGGGCGACGGCGACGGCGTGCGCCCGCTGCCCGACCGCGTCGGGCGCGCCGCCGGCGAGTTCGCCGAACTCGTCGCACGCACCGACCGAAGCGGGCTCGTGAACGACCCGTTCGCGCTCGACCGGCCGGTGGGGCACCTGCTGGGCGGGCTGGCGGGGGAGTAGCAGTGATCCCGGCGCCGCGAGCGCGGCGCCGGGATCACGCAGTGTCACCGGGTCAGTACGACGGACGGTTGGTGTCGGGCACCTCGATCGGCGTCGTCTGGGTCGACGAGCCCTTGTTGAGGAACGCCATCGCGAGGCCCTTCACGAACTTGTCGAACAGCATGAAGTTGGTCGGCATGACCGGGATCAGGCTCTCGCGGAACTTGATGTACAGCGGCCAGCCCTCCTCGATGATCTTCTTCGACGTCTCGTCGCGGAAGAGTCCGAGCCAGTCGCCGATCTCGTCGCCGAGCATGTAGCGCACGAATTCGTTGAGGAACCCGCGGGTGACGCCGAGGTCGACCTGCGCGGTGAGGCCGAGCAGCACCTCGGCGAGGTCCTGCCCCTCCGGCGTCCAGCCGAGGATCGGCGTGAGCGTCGCGTCGGCCTGCGCATGCGCCTCGTCCCACGTCGCCGGGATGTACTCGTCCTGCACGCCGAGGTAGTGCAGCGCGACCTGCCACGCGTGCAGGAACGACGCCTCGTCGTAGTCCGACATCGGCACGTCCCACTGCTTCAGCATCTTGTGCGCGAACGTGCCGGTGCTGTGGAACGTGACCAGGATGTCGCCGTTGCTGATCGGGATCTGCTCGTCGGCGACCGCCTGCCAGTGCGGCGACTGCGGCAGCAGGTGGCGCACCGCGGCGTGCACGATGCGGGTCTTGTTCGCGGTCACCTTGAACTCGCCCGACCACTCGAACGCATCCTTGTCGGTCAGGTCGTAGCCGAAGGCGAACGTCTTCGCCGCGCGGTCCTGCATGTCGGCGCCGCCCTTCGACCAGTACACCGACTTGGCCTCGCGCGGGATGACGGTGCTCATGATGCCGCCGCCGACCCCGTAGATGAAGAACAGGTAGCTGTCCATCCGGCGGTGGAAGTCGCCTGCTCGGCGGAGCTTCCACCAGTCGACCCAGTCGGGCAGCTTCGTCGACTCCTGGAAGTAGTTCTTCAGGTCCGTCGGCAGGGCGCTCGGCACCGGCTGCCAGTTGTGCACCCAGTTGCGCATCGCGTCGTTCACCTGGGCGACCTGGCCGTTGTCGACGATGGACGCCATGATCTGGTCGATCTGCGGGTCCCAGACCTGCTGCGGGTCGAGGCCGGATCCGCTGCCGGCGACGGAGCCTGTCGAGGGCCACGCCCAGGCTGCGCCGGGGACTGCTGCGCCCGCGAAGCCGAGTGCGGCTCCGAGGGTGAGGACGGAACGTCTGTTCAATTCGGGCACGAGGCCACCTGCTTCCGAGAAGAGGATGGACCCCGTCCGCACGATCGGCGTCGATCGCGCACCACCACCGCAGCCCATCCTTGGACATATGTGATTGGTCGTTAACATATGGCCGGACGATGGACTCCACAACCCCTGATCTGATGGGATTGCCGCGATGGTTCAGGCGTGATGGTCTGGCGTCTCGTCGTTCACCTGTCGGCCACGTTCGCGCCGGGCGTCGAGCGCCGCGACGACGCGGTCGACCGCGAGCCCGAGCGCGATAGCGACGGGGACCGAGATCGCCACCGCGAGCAGCGGGTCCTCCCGGAGGGTGCTGCCGACGAGGCCGCCCACGGCCACGTTGTAGATCGCCCAGGCGAGGCCGGCCGCGGCGGACAGTGGCAGGTAGCGGCGCAGGGGCACGCGGCCGGCGCCGGCGGCGAGGTTGACCGCGATGCGCGCGAACGGCACGTACCGCGCTGTGAACACGAGCACCGCGGTGCGCAGGTTGACCGTCCTGCGCACGCGCTCGATGGCGTGTCCCACCCGGCCCTCGCGCTGCCAGCGCCACCGGTCGAGCCCGATCCTGCGGCCGATCAGGTAGCAGAGGAGGTCACCCGTGACCGCCCCGGCCGCGGCGACCGGCACGATCAGGAGCAGCGATGGCGATCCGCTGGACGCGGCCAGCGCGCCGAGCGCGACCACTGCGGTCTCGCTGGGCAGCACGACCAGGAAGGCGTCGCCCACGACGAGCGCGAACAGCGCCGGAAGCAGCCACGGCGAGCCCGTGAGGCCGTCGATCCACGCGGCATCCACCGCGCCGTTCTCTCACGTCGAGGTGAACGGCAGACGACCGTGCGCCCGGATCGGGTCGGATCAGCCGCTCTTGCGCCGGAACTCGCGCTGGTGCGTCACGGGGCCGTGGGCGTCGTGCACGGCCGACTCGCCATCGAGGTGCGCCTCGCCGCGCCCCTGCGCCTGCTGCTTCTTGCGATCGAGCGCCTCACGAAACTTGCGCTTCGTCTCGTCGCTCGCGCCCTGTGGAGTCTCGTCGTCGGAACCCATGCGCTCATCGTACGCCCGTGCCCCGACTGCGAGGACGGCGCCGGGACTCGGGGAACCCGCCAACAAATATGAGGAAAGCTCAGAAACACTGCCGAACCACCGCGCGCCCGCGTACCGTGGCGAAGGTGAGCGTGGCCGGATGGCCGCGCACGCATGCAACACCCGAACGGGCTCGCACGACGCGCGTGGGACTCCGGCTGCAGTTGCACTGCAACCGATTCACCCATGCGAAGGAGCATCCATCATGTCCATACGTCGTGCGCTGGTCGCGATCGGCGCGGCCGCAGCCCTCGCCATCGTCGGGGCGGCCCCGGCCGTGGCGGGCAACCCGCACTTCATCAAGAACGCCACCGACGCGTCGCTCGTCGGCACGTCGCTGGTGGTCGACTTCAAGGAGGCCGGCCTCGAGTCCGGATCGGTCGAGACCGTCGTGGCGAGCGCCGACCTGTCGGCGACGTACTCCTGCGTCAACGGCGGGAACAACGTGCCGTCCGACCCGAAGAAGACGACCATCGACAGCCGCGTCTCCGCGAGCGGGGTCTTCCCGGCGGCGAAGAACGGCCAGATCGTCGGCTCGCTGACGATCGTGCCGACTCCGGCCGACCAGGCCCTCGACTGCCCGCCCGGGCAGACCGCCACGCTGTTCTCGGTCGTGTACTCGAACGTGACCGTCGAGGACACCACCAGCGGTGCGTTCATCGCGCTGAAGGGCACCTTCAGCTCCTGACGCGCAGCGCGCCGCACCGGCGATGACCGTGCCGGGCCCGTGGGCTCGGCACGATTGTCGTGCTCTGCTAGTCTTGCTCCGGTTGCGCTGTGCGATTCCCACGAATCCTCGGCGCGATCGCGGAGCAGGCTCCGGCAGGTGCGCTGGTCTCCTGTGGTGGACTTCGGAACGACACGCGTCCGAGGTGTTCTACTGGTGGCCAGCGAGACGACTCATCCAGACTCGCCGAGATCCTGCCTGTTCCCCTGCTCCTGCGTAGGAGTCGTGCCCATACGGGGTGCGACGGGAAACAAAGGAGAGAGACCTCTTGGAAGGTCCTGAGATCACCGCCGCCGAGACCGTCATCGACAACGGTCGCTTCGGCACCCGCACCGTCCGGTTCGAGACCGGGCGACTCGCCCAGCAGGCGCAGGGTTCGGCCGTCGCCTACATCGACGGCGAGACCATGCTGCTGTCGGCCACGTCCGTGTCGAAGCAGCCGAAGGAGCACTTCGACTTCTTCCCGCTGACCATCGACGTCGAGGAGCGGATGTACGCCGCGGGCCGCATCCCCGGCTCGTTCTTCCGCCGCGAGGGCCGCCCGTCGACCGAGGCGATCCTCACCTGCCGCCTCATCGACCGCCCGCTGCGCCCGTCGTTCGTCGACGGCCTCCGCAACGAGGTCCAGGTCGTCGTGACGGTGCTCGCGATCGACCCCGACGAGCTCTACGACGTGCTCGCCATCAACGCGGCATCCATGTCGACGCAGCTGTCGGGCCTGCCCTTCTCGGGCCCCATCGGCGGTGTGCGCGTCGCGCTCATCGACGGCCAGTGGGTCGCATTCCCGAAGCACGCCCAGCTCGAGGAGGCCGTGTTCAGCATGGTCGTCGCGGGCCGTGTGGTGACGGATGCCTCGGGCGGCACCGACGTCGCGATCATGATGATCGAGGCCGAGGCCACCGACAACGCGTGGGACCTCATCCAGGCCGGCGCGGTCAAGCCGAACGAGCAGGTCATCGCCGAGGGCATCGAGGCGTCGAAGCCGTTCATCAAGCAGCTCGTCGAGGCGCAGCAGCAGGTCGCCGCGACCGCCGCCAAGGAGACCGCCGACTACCCGACGTTCCCGCCGTACCAGCAGTCGACCTACGACGTCGTCGCGGGCATCGCCTACGACGAGCTCAAGGGCGTCTACCAGATCGCCGGCAAGGTCGAGCGCCAGGACGCCGACGACGCGCTCAAGGCGCGCGTCAAGGAGGCCGTCGCCGCCAAGGTCGAGGCGGGCGAGCTGCCCGAGTCGGCCAACGGTGAGGTGTCGGCCGCGTACAAGTCGGTCACCAAGCTGGTCGTGCGCTCGCGCGTGCTCAACGACGGCGTGCGCATCGACGGCCGCGGCCTGGCAGACATCCGTCCGCTCGACGCCGAGGTGCAGGTCATCCCGCGCGTGCACGGTTCGGCCATCTTCCAGCGCGGCGAGACCCAGATCATGGGCGTCACCACGCTGAACATGCTGAAGCTCGAGCAGCAGATCGACTCGCTGAGCCCGGTCACCAAGAAGCGCTACATGCACAACTACAACTTCCCGCCCTACTCGACCGGTGAGACCGGCCGCGTGGGGTCGCCGAAGCGACGCGAGATCGGGCACGGCGCACTCGCCGAGCGCGCGCTCGTGCCGGTGCTGCCGACGCGCGACGAGTTCCCGTATGCGATCCGCCAGGTGTCCGAGGCGCTCGGCTCGAACGGCTCGACCTCGATGGGCTCGGTCTGCGCGTCCACGCTGTCGCTGCTGAACGCGGGCGTGCCGCTGCGCGCGCCGGTCGCGGGCATCGCGATGGGCCTCATCTCCGACACCGTCGACGGTGAGACCCGCTACGCGGCCCTCACCGACATCCTCGGTGCCGAGGACGCGCTGGGCGACATGGACTTCAAGGTCGCAGGTACCAGCGAGTTCGTCACCGCCATTCAGCTCGACACCAAGCTCGACGGCATCCCCGCCTCGGTGCTGGCCGCCGCGCTGACCCAGGCGAAGGAGGCGCGCACCACGATCCTGTCGGTGCTGAACGCCGCCATCGACGGCCCCGACGAGATGGCGCCGACCGCTCCGCGCGTCATCAGCGTGCAGATCCCGGTCGACAAGATCGGCGAGCTGATCGGCCCGAAGGGCAAGACGATCAACGGCATCCAGGACGACACCGGCGCCGACATCTCGATCGAGGACGACGGCACCGTGTTCATCGGCGCGACCGACGGCCCCACGGCCGAGGCCGCCCGTGCCGCGGTGAACGCGATCGCCAACCCCACCAACCCGGAGGTCGGCGAGCAGTTCCTCGGCACCGTCGTGAAGATCGCCGCCTTCGGCGCGTTCGTCTCCCTGCTGCCCGGCAAGGACGGCCTGCTGCACATCTCCGAGGTGCGTAAGCTCGCCGGCGGCAAGCGCGTCGAGAACGTCGACGACGTGCTCGGCGTCGGGCAGAAGATCCTGGTCGAGATCACCAAGGTGGACGACCGCGGCAAGCTCTCGCTCGCCCCGGTCATCGCGGACGAGGCGGAGACGCACGGCCGCGACGCGGCCGGCGAGCACGCCGCCGCGCCCGCCGAGGGCTGATCTCCCGCACCACGCACGCGATGCCCGTCCCGGACCCGATCCGGGACGGGCATCCGTCGTCTGCGGCCTCGTCCGCCGTCAGTCGGCGCGGTCGAGCAGCGGGCCGAGGCGGTAGGGGATGAGCTCGCCCATGGCGAGCGAGGTCTCGGTGCGCTCGACGCCGTCTATCGCGAGGATGAGGCCGTCGATGCGGAAGAGGTCGTGCGCGTCGCGGCAGACCACCCGCACGAGCAGGTCGACGGCGCCGCTCAGCCCGTGCGCCTGCACGACCTCGGGGATCCCCGCGATCGCGTCGACCACCTCGGCGAGCCGTTTCTGCCGCACGTGCACGGCGATGAACGCCTCGAGCGGGTAGCCGAGCGGCTCCGGGTCGATCGCGCGGTCGAACGACAGGAACGCGCCCTCGCGCTCGAGGCGGGCCATGCGCGCCTGCACGGTGTTGCGCGACATGCCGAGACGCTCGGCGAGGGCGACGACCGTCGCCCGCGGATCGGCGGCGAGCGCGGTCAGGAGCTGCCGGTCGACGGCGTCCAGACGTCCCATAGTGCGGGACGATAGCACGCATTTTCGTCCCAGAACCGTGCAACATGCTCAACACAACCGTCAATGCTTGAGCCGAGTGACTGATCGACCTACCCTCGAAGCAGGTCCCGGCAGAGCCGCCGGGCACGCCGGAACGCTCACGAGGCGTTCTCCGGCGAACGAGACGATGGGATCGACGATGACCCTTTCCGACGGGCGCGACACCGACGCGCATCTCCGAACCGACCGGCCCGCCCAGGCGGCATCCGAGTTCGTGCAGCTCCTGGACCCCGACGGCACCCGCGTGACCGCTCCCGGGTACGACCAGTGGATCGCCGACCTCGACGACGCCGCACTGCTTGCGCTCTACCGCGACATGGTCGTGATCCACCGCGTCGACGCCGAGGCGACCGCGCTGCAGCGACAGGGGGAGATCGGCCTGTGGCCGCCGCTCGCCGGACAGGAGGCCGCGCAGGTCGGGTCGGCGCACGCGCTCCGGGACGACGACTTCGTGTTCTCGTCGTACCGCGAGCACGCCGTCGCGTGGTGCCGGGGACTGCGCCCGGAGGACCTGCTGAAGGTCTGGCGCGGCGTCGCCGGATCGGGCTGGGACCCGTACGAGCTGGGCATGGCGACCCCGCAGATCATCATCGCGGCGCAGACGCTGCACGCCGTGGGCTACGCCATGGGCATCCAGCGCGACGGCACCGACCAGGCCGCGATCGCGTACTTCGGCGACGGCGCCACGAGCGAGGGCGACGCGAGCGAGGCCCTCGTGTTCGCCGCGACCTACAAGGCGCCCGTCGTGTTCTTCTGCCAGAACAACCAGTGGGCGATCTCCGAGCCGGTCGGCCTCCAGTCGACCCAGCACCTCGCGCAGCGCGCCGCCGGCTTCGGCATCCCGTGGATGCGCGTCGACGGCAACGACGTGCTCGCCGTCATGGCCGCGACCCGCATCGCGCTCGAGCGCGCCCGCACCGGCGGCGGCCCGACCTACATCGAGGCCGTCACCTATCGCATGGGACCGCACACCACGGCCGACGACCCGAAGCGATACCGCACCGACGAGGAGCTCGAGTCCTGGCGCGGGCGCGACCCGATCGCCCGGCTCGAGGCGCTGCTGCGCTCCCGCGGGGCGCTCGACGACGACGGGGCATCCGACCTCGCCCGCGAGGCCGACGCGGCCGCCGCTGCCGTGCGAGCCGCCTGCGTGAGCCTGCCCGACCCCGAGCCGCTGTCGATCTTCGACCACGTGTACGCCGAGCCGAACAGCCACGTCCAGCGCCAGCGCGACCACTACGCGCGCTACCTCGCGATGTTCGACGAACCCGGCCCAGGGGGAGAGGGGGCCCGCGCATGAGCACGCTCACCCTGGGCCAGGCCCTGAACGCCGGCCTCCGCCGCGCGCTCGAGGATGACGACCGCGTCGTGCTCCTCGGCGAGGACATCGGCACGCTCGGCGGCGTCTTCCGCGTCACCGACGGGCTGCAGCGCGACTTCGGCGAGGCCCGCGTGGTCGACACCCCGCTCTCGGAGGCGGGCATCATCGGCACCGCCGTCGGCCTCGCGTACCGCGGGTTCCGCCCGGTCTGCGAGATCCAGTTCGACGGGTTCATCTACCCGGGCTTCGACCAGATCGTCGCGCAGGTCGCGAAGCTGCACGCGCGCACGCAGGGCAGGGTGCGGATGCCCCTGACGATCCGCGTCCCGTTCGGCGGCGGCATCGGCGCGGTCGAGCACCACTCCGAGTCGCCCGAGGCGTACTTCACGCACACCTCGGGCCTGCGCGTCGTGGCGTGCTCGAACCCTCAGGACGCGTACACGATGGTGCGCCAGGCGATCGCGAGCGACGACCCGGTGCTGTTCTTCGAGCCCAAGCGCCGGTACCACGCCAAGGGCGACGTGAACGTCGACGCCGACCTCGCCGACGCACCGCCCATGGGCGTGGCGACCGTCGCCCAGCGCGGCGGCGACGTGACCCTCGTCACCTACGGTGCGCTCGTGCAGGTCGCGCGCGACGCCGCGGCCGCCGCGGCCGACGACGGCGTCTCGATCGAGGTCATCGACCTGCGCTCGCTGTCGCCGGTCGACTACCCGACCGTCGAGCAGTCGGTGCGCCGCACCGGGCGCCTCGTCATCACGCACGAGGCCGGCCAGCAGGGCGGCGTGGGCGCCGAGATCGCGGCCAGCATCACCGAGCGCTGCTTCGAGTTCCTCGAGGCCGCCCCGGTGCGCATCACCGGGCACGACGTGCCGTACCCGCCGGCGAAGCTCGAGCAGCACCACCTGCCCGACCTCGACCGCATCCTCGACGGGGTCGATCGCGTGCTCGGCCGGCCCAACTCGCTGACGGGGGTCGAGGGATGAGCGCCGAACGTGATTTCGCCCTGCCCGACCTCGGGGAGGGCCTGACCGAGTCCGAGCTGATCGACTGGCGCGTCGCCGTGGGCGACACCGTCGAGCTCAACCAGATCGTCGCCGACGTCGAGACGGCGAAGGCTGTCGTCGAGCTGCCGTCGCCAGTCGCCGGCGTGGTGACCGCGCTGCACGCGGAGCCCGGCCAGACCGTCGAGGTCGGCGCGAGCCTGATGACCTTCCGGGTCGGCGGGTCGGATGCCCCGGAGCCGGCCGCCTCCGACGACGAGCAGGCCGCCGAAGCAGCGTCCGCGGCGGAACCCGAGGCACCCGCACCCGAGGCTCCCGCGAAGCGCGAGCCGAACCTGGTCGGGTACGGGGCCGCCGCGGACGCGTCCCATCCGAAGCGGAAGGCGCGGAGGGTGCCGAGCGTGCCGGCTGCGTCGGCTGCCGAGCCGACCGCCGCGGCCGCGTCGACCACGACGCTGGAGCGCCCGCGACCCGCAGAGCGGCCCCGGTCCACGCCGCCGGTGCGCAAGCTCGCGCACGACCTCGGCGTGGACCTCGAGGCGCTCGACGGGTCCGGGGAGCGTGGGCTGATCACCCGGGCCGACGTCGAGCAGGCGGCATCCGCTCGCCCTGCACCGGCCGCGCCGAGCGGTGCCTCGGCGCCCGCAGACGACCGTGTGACGCGCACGCCGGTGCGCGGGGTGCGCAAGCACACGGCCGAGGCGATGGTGCGCAGCGCCTTCACCGCGCCGCACGCGACCGAGTTCCTGACCGTGGACGTCACCGCGTCGACCGAGCTGCTCGACGAGCTGCGCGACGACCGCGCGACCGCGGGGCACCGGGTCACCATGCTCGCGATGGCTGCGAAGGCGACGTGCATCGCGCTCGCGCGCACGCCCGAGCTGAACTCGCGGTGGGACGACGAGGCGCACGAGATCGTGCAGCACCACTACGTGAACCTCGGCATCGCGGTCGCGACCGAGCGCGGGCTGCTCGTGCCGAACGTGCGCGACGCCGAGGGCATGTCGCTGCTCGAGCTGGCCGATGCGATCGGCGACCTCGCCGCCACGGCGCGCGACGGCAGGACGCCGCCCGCCGACCTGACGGGCGGCACGATGTCGATCACGAACATCGGCGTCTTCGGCATCGACGCGGGCACGCCCATCCTGAACCCGGGCGAGGCAGCGATCCTCGCGACCGGGGCGGTGCGCCGCATGCCGTGGGAGCACCGTGGCGAAGTGGCGCTGCGGGACGTGATGACGCTCAGCCTGTCGTTCGACCACCGGCTCGTCGACGGCGCGCAGGCGTCGAGGTTCCTGGCCGACGTCGGCGCGATCCTGCGGCAGCCCGGGCGGGCGCTGACGATGTGATGGGCACCGGTGCGGCGGGCGGGGCATGGACGGATCGGCGCGAGCATGGCACGGTGAGGTCATGAGCGATCGTCGCATCCTCTCGCCCGCCGACACCGAGGGCCCCCTCGCCGGGACCGCGTTCACGCACGGCCCGGGCGCGCTGCGCGCCGAGTACACGACCCCCGACTTCGCGAGCGCGGTGCGGCTGCTCGACGCCGTCGCGGTCGTCGCCGACGCGCAGGACCACCATCCCGACGTCGAGCTCGGCTGGGGCCGGGTCGCCTTCACGCTGAGCTCGCACGACGTCGGCGGTGTGACGAGCCGCGACGTCGAGCTCGCGCAGCGCATCCACGAACTCGCGCTCGAGCAGCGCGGCGACGAGCTCTAGGGGCGGCGCCCGCCTCAGTCGAGGCGGAAGACGATGCCGTCCGCGTCGTCGGCGACGGGCGTGAATCCGGTGTGCTCGAGCACCGCGATCGAGGCGTGGTCGTCGGTCGCGGTGCGCGCGTGCACGGGCCGCGGCTGGGTGTCGAGGAAGAGCCGCACCGCGCGGGTGCCGATGCCGCGTCCCTGCTGGTCGGGGTGGATGCGGCACGTGATCTCCGACCCGGCCGGCCCGGCGTGCCGCACGACCGTGCCCACGGGTTCACCGTCGGCGCGCACGAGTCGCGCGTCGACGCCGGGCTCGGCGAGCAGGCGCCGCCAGCGGGCATCCGTCGCCTCGGCACCGTCGGCCGGGTCGGGTTCGAGTCGCGGGAGTTCGTCGAGGTCGCGTGCGCGGATCGCGCGCAGGCTCACGACGCGAGGCTGCTCCATGCCATGTCCTCCAGGATGCGGCGGACCACGTCGTCCGCCGGTCGCCGCCCATGTGCTCGGGCGCTGTGCGGGGTCGAGTTGATGAGTCCGAAGGCCGCGTGGGCCCGGATGCGCAACTCGGGTTCGGCCCGGTCGGGCCTCAGGCGGGCGAGCACGCCCACCCACAGTTCGACGTACTCGCGCTGCAGCCGCCTGACCTCGTGGGCGTCGGCGTCGGGCAGGCTCGCGAGCTCGCGATCCTGCACGCGGATCACGTCGGCGTTGGCGAGCGCGAAGTCCACGTGGAAGCTGATGAGGTCGTGCAGGGCGGATGCCTCGTCGGCCGCCCGCGCGACGGTGGCGCGCCCGCCCTCGAGCAGTCCCGCGCTCGCGTCGCGCAGCACCGCGGCGAGCACGGCCGCCTTGCCGGGGAAGTGGCGGTACACCGCCGGGCCGCGCACGCCGACGGCTGCGCCGAGGTCCTCGAGGGTCACGCCGGCGTAGCCGCGCTCGGCGAACAGGTGCGCGGCGGCCTCGAGCAGCGCGTCGCGCCGGTCGGCCTTCGCGCGGTCGCGGTCGGTGAGCGTCTCGGTCATGGGTCCCTCTCGGTTAATGCACACTAACCGAGAGGGGCGGGCGAGACAAGCGGATGCCCCGCGGTCACGCCGCGACGGCGGCTGCGCGCACGCGGGCGACGGCGTCGGCCGCGTCGCCGTGCCAGGGTGCGCCGTGGCCCGGCAGCACCCACTCGGCGCCGGTTGCGGCGATCGCGTCGAGCGAGTCGAGCGCGAGAGTCGGGTCGTCGGTGAACGGGGCCGGCGCGGGCCCGGTCGCGCCCGTCAGCACGTGCCGCGTGGTGAGCGCGTCACCCACGCAGACCGCGCCGACGGTCGGCAGGTGCACCGCGATGCTGCCGGGGGAGTGGCCCGGCGTGCCGATCACGCGTGGTGCGCCCGGCAGGTCGAGCACCTGGCCATCTGTCACGGTCGTCACCTCGGCCGGGTAGGCGGTCTTCAGGCCGCCGTGGGTCATGGCGTAGCCGAGGAAGCGTGCGGCCGGCCCGACGCGCATGCGACCCCAGGAGACGGACGGCGGCTTCTCGGTACCGCGTGCGCGCGCGGCATCCGCCTCGTGCACGTGGATGGGTACGCCGTGGTCGCGTCGCAGGCGCTCGGCCATGCCGATGTGGTCGGAGTCGCCGTGGGTGAGCACGACGCCCCGCAGGTCGTCGATCGAGCGACCCATGGCGTCGAGTTCGGCGAGCAGGTCGTCCCACTGGCCGGCGAGGCCGGTGTCGATCATCGTGACGCCGTGCCCGTCGGCGACGAGGTACGACGCGACGATGTCGTTGCCGACGCGGTGCAGGTTCTTGGCGAGTCTCATGAAGGCTACGATAATTAGCTATGATGGCTACTGTCAATAGCCATCGAGCGAAGGAGGCGTCGTGCCCACTCCCGAGCGCACGTCCACCGAGCAGGTCGTCGCTGAGGCCCGCCGCATCCTCGAGCAGCGCGGGGCCGACGGGCTCTCCATGCAGGCGGTCGCTGCGGCGGTCGGCGTGAAGGCGCCGTCGCTGTACAAGCGGGTCGCGAGTCGCGACGACCTGCTGCGGCTCGCGCTCGAGGCCACGGCGCTCGAGCTCGGCGATCGGCTCGACCGCGCGCTCGCGGGTGCTCCGGCCGACGCGCGTGGCGCCCTTGCGGCAGTGGCCGACGCGACTCGCGCCTACGCTGCGGAGGTCCCGGTCGCGTTCGGCCTGCTCTTCGGGGCACTGCCGGAGGCCGCCCGCCCGCGTCCCGAGGTACTCGCGAGTGCCAGTACGGCGGTGCTCGCACTCGGGCGCCGGCTTGCCGGGCCCGATCATGAACTCGCCGCCGCCCGCACGATCACCGCCTGGATGACGGGGTTCGTGGGCATGCAGCGCGCCGGCGCGTTCCGGCTCGGCGGCGACGTCGAGGAGGCGTGGCGGTTCGGCGTGGATGCGCTCGGTGCGGCGTTGGAGGCGCGGCGCACCTGACTGTCCCGGTGCGGCCGCCCGGTGTATCCGTTGCCCGCCCTGCCGCTCGACTTGCCACTTCAGTTAACGATCGCTAACCTGAATTCCAGTGAGTGATCACTAACTGAAATGCGCGCGATCGCGCGCCGCCATCGATGGAGAGGCGGGCATGGCCACCCTGACGAGCACGCTCGACGCGGCATCCGACCAGGCGCAGGCCCGAGCCCACGCGCACGCCGAGCTCGCCGACGACCTGCGAGCCCGGCTCGAGCGGGCCGCGCGCGGCGGCCCCGACGCATCCCGCGACCGCCACGTCGCCCGCGGCAAGCTCCTGCCGCGCGACCGCGTCGACCACCTGCTCGACGAGGGCAGCCCGTTCCTCGAGGTCGCGCCGCTCGCCGCCGACGGACTCTACGACGACGACACGCCCGCGGCCGGTGTCATCGCGGGCATCGGCCTCGTGCACGGGCGGCACGTGATGGTCGTCTGCAACGACCCGACGGTCAAGGGCGGCACGTACTTTCCGATGACCGTGAAGAAGCACCTGCGAGCGCAGGAGATCGCCCTCGAGAACCGGCTGCCCTGCATCTACCTGGTCGACTCGGGCGGCGCGTTCCTGCCGATGCAGGACGAGGTCTTCCCCGACCGCGACCACTTCGGGCGCATCTTCCACAACCAGGCGCGCATGTCGGCAGCGGGCATCCCGCAGATCGCCGCCGTGCTCGGCTCGTGCACCGCGGGTGGCGCGTACGTGCCGGCGATGAGCGACGAGACCGTGATCGTGCGGAACCAGGGCACGATCTTCCTCGGCGGCCCGCCGCTCGTGAAGGCCGCGATCGGGGAGGTCGTCACGGCCGAGGAGCTCGGCGGCGGCGAACTGCATGCCGGCACCTCGGGAGTCGCCGACCACCTCGCCGAGAACGACGAGCACGCCCTGCAGATCGTGCGCGACATCGTCGCGACCGTGCCGCCGCCGGCCGCTCCGGCGTGGGGCATCGCCCCGTCGCATCCGCCCGCCCTCGACGAGGCCGAGCTCACGGCCGCCGTGCCCGTCGACGTGCAGCAGCCCTACGACGTGCGCGAGGTGATCGCGCGCCTGGTCGACGACAGCGACCTCCACGAGTTCAAGCGCGAGTACGGTGACACGCTCGTCACCGGGTTCGCGCGTATCCACGGCCACCCGGTCGGCATCGTCGCGAACAACGGCGTGCTGTTCAGCGAATCGGCCATGAAGGGCGCGCACTTCATCGAGCTCTGCGACCAGCGCGGCATCCCGCTGGTGTTCCTGCAGAACATCTCCGGGTTCATGGTCGGCACCGACGCCGAGGCCGGCGGCATCGCCAAGCACGGCGCGAAGATGGTCACCGCCGTCGCGACGACCCGGGTGCCGAAGCTCACGGTCGTGATCGGCGGGTCGTTCGGCGCCGGCAACTACTCGATGTGCGGGCGCGCGTACTCGCCCCGGTTCCTCTGGATGTGGCCGAACGCGCGCATCTCGGTGATGGGCGGCGAGCAGGCGGCATCCGTGCTCGCGACGGTCAAGCGCGACCAGCTCGAGGCGCGCGGCGAGCAGTGGTCCGACGCCGACGAGGCGGCCTTCCGCGCGCCGGTGCGCGAGCGCTACGAGACGCAGGGCAGCCCGTACTACGCCAGCGCACGGCTCTGGGATGACGGCGTCATCGACCCGCGCGACACCCGCACCGTGCTCGGCCTCGCCCTCGACGTCTGCAGCCGCACCCCGCTGCCCGACCCCGGCTTCGGCCTGTTCCGGATGTGATCGGCATGACCGCAGCTCCCTTCCACACCGTGCTCGTCGCCAACCGCGGCGAGATCGCCGTGCGCGTCATCCGCACGCTCCGCCGCCTCGGCATCCGCTCGGTCGCCGTCTACAGCGATGCGGATGCCACGGCGCTGCACGTGCGCGCGGCCGATGACGCCGTGCGCATCGGCCCCGCCGCCGCATCCGAGAGCTACCTCGTGCCCGAGCGCATCGTCGAGGCCGCGCTCGCGTCGGGTGCCCAGGCCGTGCACCCGGGCTACGGATTCCTCTCGGAGCATGCGGGCCTGGCGCGCGCGTGCGCGGACGCCGGCATCGTGTTCGTCGGGCCGGGGGAGCGCGCGCTCGAGGTGATGGGCGACAAGATCCGTGCGAAGCGGCACGTGGAGGCCTCGGGGGTGCCGGTGGTGCCGGGCGTCGCCGAGCCCGGGCTCGACGACGACGCGCTCGTCGCGGCCGCGCCCGAGGTCGGGTTCCCGCTGCTCGTGAAGCCGTCGGCGGGCGGCGGCGGCAAGGGCATGCAGGTCGTGCGCTCGGTCGACGAGCTGCGCGCCGAACTGCCCGGCGTGCGCCGCGTCGCCCGGGCCGCGTTCGGCGACGACGCGCTGCTGCTCGAGCGCTACCTCGAGCGGCCCCGGCACATCGAGGTGCAGGTGCTCGCCGACCGCCACGGCAACGTCATCCACCTGGGCGAGCGCGAGTGCTCGCTGCAGCGCCGCCACCAGAAAGTCATCGAGGAGGCGCCGTCGCCGGTGGTCGACGCCGACACCCGCCGCAGGCTGGGAGATGCGGCCTGCGCGGCCGCGCGATCGGTCGACTATGTCGGGGCGGGCACGGTGGAGTTCCTGGTGTCGGATGCCGCGCCCGACGAGTTCTTCTTCATCGAGATGAACACCCGGCTGCAGGTCGAGCACCCAGTGACCGAGCTCGTGACCGGCGTCGACCTGGTCGAGCAGCAGCTGCGGATCCCCGCGGGCGAGCCGCTCGCCCTCGCGCAGGACGACATCGCGTTCGACGGCCACGCGATCGAGGCGCGCGTCTACGCCGAGTCGCCCGAGCGCGGGTTCCTCCCGTCGACGGGTGACGTGCTCGCGTACCGGGCGCCGTCCGGCCCGGGCGTGCGCGTCGACAGCGGCATCGACGAGGCATCCGTCGTCACCGCCCACTACGACCCCATGCTCGCGAAGGTGATCGCCCACGGCGCCGACCGCGCCGAGGCGCTCGACCGGCTCGACCGGGCGCTCGCCGACACCGTCGTGCTCGGCGTCGACACGAACATCGCGTTCCTGCGCCGCCTGCTCGCCGACGACGCCGTGCGCGCCGGCCACCTCGACACCGGCCTCATCGATCGGATGCCCGAGGCCGAGCCCGTCACGCCCTCGCCGGCCGCCCTCGAAGCCGCCGCCCGCCTCGTCGCCGCGCGCGACGCGGACTCCCGCGATGCCGCCGTCGCCCGCGGCTTCGCGTCGCCCCTGTGGTCGTCCGGCTCCGGCTGGCGCGTCGGCGCCGACCGCCGCCGCACGCTGACCTTCACCCACGACGGCGCGACCCACGACGTGCCCGCCCCCGTCACCCCCGCCCTCGACTCGTCCGCGCGACCGAGTACGCAAACTGCGCGAATCGCGGCGGCGTTTCCGCATTCTGCGTACTCCGTCGACGCATCGTCCATCCCGGCCGCGCCACCGAGTACGCAAAATGCGGGAATCGTGCGCGCGTTTCCGCATTCTGCGTACTCGGTCGACGCGGAGGGGAGCGGCGACGGCGGCGCGATCGCGGTCGCGGGCGGCGACGGCACCATCTGGGTGCACGCCGACGGGCGCGCGACCGAGCTGCGCCACGTCGGGCGAGCGGAGCGGCTCGCGGCGGCGCTCGCCGCGGTCGAGCGCGGGGGAGCGGATGCGGCGCCGGAGCTGCGCGCCCCGATGCCCGGCGCCGTCTCGGCCGTCGCGGTCGCCGACGGCGACCACGTCGAGGCCGGCGCCGACGTGCTGAGCGTCGAGGCCATGAAGATGGAGCACCGCGTGCGCGCGCCGATCGCGGGCGTCGTGCGGCTCGCGGTCGCCGTCGGCGACCAGGTGCGGCGCGACCAAGTCGTCGCCCACGTCGAGCCGGCCGACGCGCCGGCGACCGCCGAGACGCCGCCCTCGGCGGCATCCGCCCCCATCGCGCCCGAACCACAGACCCCCGCGACCGCGGCCCATCAGGCCGTCGCGGCCCACCCCCACGAGGAATGACGAGGACACGCATCATGGACACCCTGCTGAACGCCGAGGAACGCGAGCTCTACGAGACCGTCAAGGAGTTCGCCGACACCGTCGTCGCGCCCGCCGCGTACCAGTACGACACCGAGCGCCGCCTGCCGATCGAGATCATCCACCAGATGGGCGACCTCGGCCTGTTCGGCCTGCCCTTCCCCGAGGAGGTCGGCGGCCGCGGCAAGGACTACGTGCAGCTCTGCCTGGCCGTCGAGGCGCTCGGCCGTGTCGACCAGTCGATCGGCGTGACCCTCGAGGCGGGCGTCGGGCTCGGCATCATGCCGATCTTCCGCTACGGCACCGACGCGCAGCGGCAGCAGTGGCTGCCCGAGCTCGTCGCCGGCCGCGCGCTCGCCGGCTTCGGCCTCACCGAGGCGCGCGCAGGCTCCGACGCCGGCGCCACCGAGACGGTCGCGCGCCTCGACGGCGACGAATGGGTCATCGACGGCTCGAAGCAGTTCATCACCAACTCGGGCACGCCGATTACGAGCCTCGTCACGGTGACCGCCGTCACCAACCAGACGGAACGCCCCGACGGCACCGTGAAGAAGGAGCTCTCGAGCATCATCGTGCCGAGCGGCACCCCGGGCTTCACCGTCGGCGAGAGCTACGACAAGGTCGGCTGGCACACGAGCGACACGCACCCGCTCGCGTTCGACGGCGTCCGCGTGCCCGCGGGCAACCTGCTGGGCGAGCGCGGCCGCGGCTACGCGAACTTCCTGCAGTCGCTCGACGAGGGCCGCATCGCGTTCGCCGCGCTCGCGACCGGCGCCGCGCAGGGCTGCCTCGAGGAGGCCGTGCGCTACGCGAAGGAGCGCAACGTGTTCGGCACCAACATCGGCTCGCACCAGCACGTCGCCTTCACGATCGCCAAGATGCAGGCGCGCGTGCAGCAGGCACGGTTGTGCTGGCACGACGCGGCGCGCAAGATGGTCGCCGGGAAGCCCTTCAAGATGGAGGCGTCGATCGCGAAGATGGTGGCGGGGGATGCGGCGATGGAGAACGCGCGCGCGGCGACCCAGGTGTTCGGCGGATACGGCTTCCTGAACGAGAACGCCGTGGCCCGCCACTACCGCGACGCGAAGGTCCTCGAGATCGGCGAGGGCACGACCGAGGTGCAGCTCATGGTCATCTCGCGGGAGCTCGGCCTGGCGGCGTAGCGGGAGGAACGGCATGAACGAGACGGATGCCCCTGGGCCGGCGCAGCCCGAGGCGCCCGCGCGCGAGGTGGTGCAGCGGGGCCTCTGGTTCGAGGAGTTCGAGCCGGGCGTGCGCTACCTGCACCGCCCGGGGCGCACCGTGACCGAGGCCGACAACGTGCTGTTCTCGACCCTCACGATGAACCCGCAGGCGCTGCACCTCGACGCCGCGTGGTCGGCCGAGCAGCCGTTCGGGCAGCGCCTGGTGAACTCGATGTTCACGCTCGCGACGCTCGTCGGGGCATCCGTCTCGCAGCTCACGCAGGGCACGATCGTCGCGAACCTCGGGTTCTCCGAGGTCGCGTTCCCCGCCCCGCTGTTCCACGGCGACACGCTCTACAGCGAGACGACCGTCGCCGAGAAGCGGCTCTCGGCCTCGCGTCCGGGCCAGGGGATCGTCACACTGGATCACGTGGGTCGCAATCAGCACGGCGACGTCGTCGCCCGCGCTCGCCGGAGCGTGCTCGTACAGTGCCGGCCGGAGGAGGAGACGGGCGCATGACGTTCACGATGGGTCCGGCGCTGCTGTTCTGCCCGGCCGACCGGCCCGAGCGCTACGCGAAGGCGGCCGATCGCGCCGACGCCGTGATTCTCGACCTCGAGGACGCCGTCGCTCCCGATGCGAAGGCCGCGGCGCGCGAGGCGGTCGCGGACTCGGGGCTCGACCCCGACCGCACGATCGTGCGCATCAACCCCGCGGGCAGCGACGCGTTCGAGGACGACCTGCGCGCGGTCGCGGCGGGCGGGTTCCACACCGTGATGCTCGCCAAGGCGAGCGGCACCGCCGACCTCGTGCGGCTGCGCGACCTGCGCGTCGTGGCGCTCTGCGAGACGCCTGCCGGCGTGCTGGCTGCGCCTGCGATGGCGTCGGTCGAGTGCGTGGTCGCGCTCATGTGGGGTGCGGAGGACCTCGTCGGCTCGCTCGGCGGGTCGTCGAGCCGCACGCCCGACGGCGGCTACCGCGACGTCGCGCGGTTCGCCCGTGCGAGCGTGCTGGTCGCCGCGGGCGCGCACGACATCGCCGCGATCGACGCGGTGCACCTCGACATCGCCGACGCGGACGGCCAGCGGGACGAGGCGACGGATGCGGCCGCGAGCGGATTCGCCGCGACCGCGTGCATCCACCCCTCCCAGGTGCCGGTCGTGCGTGAGGCGTACCGTCCCTCCGACGAGGAGCTGTCGGCGGCGCGCGAGCTGCTGGCCGCGGCATCCGGTCGTGACGGCGTGTTCACCCACGACGGGCGCATGATCGACGCGCCCGTGCTGCGCCAGGCCGAGCGCGTGCTCGCGCGCGCGGCCCGCCGCTGAGCGACGGGCCGCGCTACCGAGGCGGGTCCGGTGATCAGGTGGCGATGTCGCGCTTCCGGAACACCAGCCAGCCGGCGATGAGCAGGAGCAGCGAGATGCCGTAGAGCAGTCCGAGCGCCGTCCAGTCGGGTCCCTCGGCGAGCGGGTTGACGTCCCACGCCCAGGAGTACGGCGAGAAGTTGTGCAGCCACTCGAGGTCCTCGCTCTGGTTGCCGACCGCGTGGAGCACGTAGCCGACCACGGCGACGCCGGCGCCCGCGCCGATCGCCCAGGTGCGGCTGCCGGTCATGGCGCCGACGCCGATCGAGGCGGCCGCGGAGAGCATCGCGAGGCCCAGCATGGTCGCCGTGCCGGCGACGATGTTCCACGGCTCGATGCCGAGGTCGCTCGGTTCGTTCAGGGCCCAGGTGAGGCCGATCACGACCACTCCGATGATCGCGAGCTTGGCCACGATCGCCGCGGTGCGCTCGACGAGCACACGGCCACGGCTCACGGCGTGCGCGAGCGTCAGCTCGAGCTGGCCGTTCTCCTCATCGGAGGCGATGGCCGACGTGCCCCAGCCGACGGCCGCGATCGTCAGCAGCGCGAAGCCGATCAAGCCGAAGAAGGTGCCCTGCGCATATCCGGCGCCGGTGCCGAGCTGGTCGTAGCCCATCGACTTCACGAGCGCGTCGGGGAGCGTGTCGATGATGGCGTCCATCTCGCCGTTGGCCCCGAACGAGGAGTAGAGCGGCAGGTACAGCAGGAGGGCCCCGCTGATGCCGACGATCCAGCCGATGAGGCCGCGCCAGCTGCCCGCGAAGACGCGGCGGAAGAGTGCGAGCGTGCCGTTCATCGGGCGTCCTCCTCGTCGGTCGTCGCTGCGGGGGCATCCGATGCCTCGTAGTACCGCATCACCGACTCCTCGAGTTCGGGCTCCTCGATCGCCAGGTCGATGATCGTGTGCTGGGCGAGCGCCTTGACGAAGTCGTCGACGTGTGCGTCGATCGTCGCCGTGAACTCGGACTCGCCCTCGGCCGGGCCCAGCTGCGACTGGCCGATGGCGGAGATGCCCGGCGATGCGCTGAGCGTCGCGGCGAGCGCACCGGCGTCCTCGTCGGCGACGACCACGCGGACATGCCGGACCGCACTCTCGCGCAGCTGCTTCACCGTGGCGACGGTCGCGATGCGCCCCTCGCGGAGGATCGCGACCTGGTCGGCGGCCTGCTGCACCTCGCTCAGCACGTGCGAGCTGAGGAACACGGTCTGCCCGGCGGCCTTCGCCTCGCGCACCATGGTGAGGAACTCCTGCTGCACGAGCGGGTCGAGGCCGCTCGTGGGCTCGTCGAGCACCAGCAGCTCGGGCTCGTGCATGAACGCCTGGATCAGCCCGACCTTCTGCTTGTTGCCCTTGGAGAGCTTGCGCACCGGGCGCGAGAGGTCGACGCCGAGCCGGTCGGCGAGCTGCTCGATGCGCACCGGCGGCACGCCGCCCGAGATGCGCGCGTAGTGGCGCAGCAGGTCGCGCCCGCTGCCGCGCCCGCCGAGGTGCAGCTCGCCGGGCAGGAAGCCGATGCGCTTGCGGAGCTTCGGCCCGCTGTGCCGCGGGTCCTGGCCGAGCACGCTCACCTCGCCCGCGGTGGGGTGGATGATGTCGAGCATCAGGCGCATCATCGTGGTCTTGCCCGCGCCGTTCGGCCCGATCACGCCGAACACCTGCCCGGTGGGCACCTCGAACTCGACGCGATCGAGCGCGACGGTCGACCCGTAGTGCTTCGTGAGGCCGCGCGAGTCGATCGCGGCCGTTGTCGTGGGCGTCATGCCCCTCCTTCTTCCTCGGTGGTCGGTGGTGCGGTGGCGGCCATCGCGTCGCGTGCGGCCGCGAGCATGCGGTCGTCGGCGTACAAGCCGTTCGTGTAGAGGTCGAGCATCGGCAGCGTCATGCGGCGCGCGGTCGCCGTCTCGTGCACGTCGGCGCCGAGCGTGCGGGCGAGCTGGGCGCGCAGCAGCAGCGGGGCGAGGGCCTGCATCGCGACCAGCAGCGCGCGCATCTCGGGGTCGTCGCTCGGGCGCATGGACCCGTCGGCGACGCCCGCGTCGATCATCTCCCTGGTCTCGTGCAGCAGCGCGTCGAACACCTGGTTGCCCGCGTCCCCGCCCTCCTGCAGCATCGCCGCGAGGTAGTCGACGTACGGCCGGAAGCGGTCGACGTCGGCGAGCCACTCGCGCATGGCGGTGCCGACCTGGGGTCCGCGGGCGCGGTCCTTCTCGTCGAAGACGGAACCGATGAGGTAGTCGTCGCAGGCGGCGCGCAACTCGTCCTTCGACCCGAAGTGGTGGATCACGAGCGCGGGGCTGACGCCGGCGGCGCGGGCGATGTCGCGGATGCTGGT
The DNA here is from genome assembly GCF_027925245.1 of Agromyces rhizosphaerae. Lineage (NCBI taxonomy): Bacteria > Bacillati > Actinomycetota > Actinomycetes > Micrococcales > Microbacteriaceae > Agromyces > Agromyces rhizosphaerae. The sequence continues at coordinate 72,818 of NZ_BSDP01000001.1, read as the reverse complement.
CGCGGCGTATCCGCGCGAGCCGAAGAGCTCGATCGCACGGTCGCGGATGCGGGCCGCGGTGGTGAGGTCGCCCGACGCTGAACGCATGTTCAACATGCTAAACGAGTGTTCAGCCGCCCGCAAGCGTGCCGGCTGCGTGCGCCTGTGAACGTCAGCAAACAATTGCGTAACGGTTGCGCGAAACGGGCGCGTTCTGCCGCAAACGACAACGTAGGGTCGGAGCAATCCTGGGGAGGAGGAGCGCATGACCGAGGTCTCGACGGACGAGCACGGTGCGACGGGGGGTCGCCCGAGCCGCGACACGGATGCCGCGCGGCCGGACGACGCCGCGCAGGCGGACGCCGTGCGGGCTGCGGACGTGCAGCCGGAGCCGGTCGCGGATCCGGTGCAGCCGGACACGGTGCCGATGGAGCAGCCGGACCCGGCGCAGCCCGAGTCGATGACGGCCGCGGCCGAGACCGCAGCGCCCGCCGCGGTCGCGCACGACTCGGATGAACCGCACACGATCGAGACGCTGCACTCCGGGCCCATCGTCATGGCGCCGCGCGAAGCGCTGCCGGGCACCGAACAGCCGATCCACCCCGTCGGGCTCGGCACGACGGACTTCGGCTGGACCCTCGACGCGCGCGCATCGGGCCTCGTGCTCGATCGCTTCCTGTTCTCCGGCGGCAACCTGATCGCCACCTCCGACGGCGACGCGTCGGGCCGTGCCGAGTTCCTGGTGGGCTCGTGGATGCGCGCCCGCGGCTGTCGCGACCAGGTCGTGCTCGCCGCGACCGTCGGCCGGCACGCCGACAACCCGGGACTCGCGCCCGCCAACCTCACCGCGGCCGTCGACGCCTCGCTCGCGCGGCTCGGCACCGATCGCATCGACCTGCTCTCGTTCGACGGGCACGACGAGACCGTGCCGCTCGAGGAGACCCTCGGCGCGGTCGACGCGCTCATCCTCGCCGGCAAGGTGCGGGCGATCGGCGGCATCGGCTTCTCGGCCGACCGGCTCATCCAGGCGCGCGTGCTCGCCGCCAACGGGCTGCCGCGCTTCTCGACCATCTCGGCGAAGTACAACCTGCTCGACCGCAGCCACGTCGAGGGCTCCCTCGAACTCGTCGCGTCGGCCCAGGGGCTGGCCATGCTGCCCACCACGCCGCTCGCGAGCGGGTTCCTGGCCGGAGTCGTACGGCGGCGGGCCGACGTGCGGCGCGACGTGCGCGGCACGCGGGCCGGCGCGTACTTCTCGCGGCGCGGCAATCGCGTGCTCGCGGTCGTCGACCGCATCGCGGCCGCGCACGGCGTGCGGCCCGCGGCCGTGGCCCTCGCCTGGCTCATCGCGCGCCCGGTCGTCGCCGCGCCGGTCGTCGACGCCACCGCGCCCGAGCACGTCGACGACCTGGTCGCCGCCGGCTCGCTCGAGCTCACGCGCGCCGACCTCCTCGATCTCGACCGCGTCAGTTCCTGAACGCTCGGCGCTGTGGGCGCGAGGCCCGCGCGTCGCACGCCTGACGTAGGCTGGTCGGGATGAACGGCGCCGTTGAACTCCCCTTGGACGCGCCCGAACTGACCCTCGAAGCTGCAGGCGGCGCGCGCGTGCGGCGAAGCGTGCTCCCGAGCGGCCTGCGGGTGCTGACCGAGGCGATGCCCGGCAGCCGCAGCGCGACCGTGGGGTTCTGGGTCGGCGTCGGTTCGCGCGACGAGCGCGACGATCCCGACTCCGCCGCGCCGGGCACCTTCGGCTCCACGCACTTCCTCGAGCACCTGCTGTTCAAGGGCACCGCGACGCGCACCGCGCTCGACATCGCGACGGCGTTCGACGCCGTCGGCGGCGAGCACAATGCGATGACGGCCAAGGAGTACACCTGCTACTACGCCAGGGTGCAGGACCGCGACCTGCCCATGGCCGTCGACGTGCTGGCCGACATGCTCACGGCCTCGCGCCTCGACCCCGACGAGTTCGAGAACGAGCGGGGAGTGATCCTCGAGGAGCTCGCGATGGCGGGCGACGACCCGGCGGATGCAGCGAGCGAGCGCTTCTTCGACGCGGTCTTCGGCGCCCATCCGCTCGGGCGCCCGATCGGCGGCACCCGCCACTCGATCGGCCGCGTGAGCCGCGATGCCGTGTTCACGCACTTCCGCGCGCGCTACCGCCCCGACGAGCTCGTCGTCACCGCCGCCGGCGCCGTCGACCACGACGCGCTCGTCGCCCGCGTCACCGAGGGACTCGCCGCAGGCGGGTGGGACCTCGGCACGCCGCATCCGCCCGCCCCTCGTCGCCTCGCCGACGAGGCCGCGCTCACCCGCGGTGCCGACGTCTCGATCGAGGACCGCCCTATCGAGCAGGCCAACCTGCTGCTCGGCGTGCCCGGCCTCACCGCCACCGACCCGCGCCGGCCCGCGCTCAACGTGCTGAACTCCGTCTACGGCGGCGGCATGTCGTCGCGCCTCTTCCAGGAGGTGCGCGAGCGGCGTGGCCTCGCGTATGCGGTGCACTCGCTCGCGCCCGGCTACTCCGACGCGGGCGTGTTCGGTGCGTTCGCGGCCTGCCAGCCGTCGAACGCCGGCACCGTCGCCGAGCTCGTGGTCGGCGAGCTCGGCCGCATCGCCGACGAGGGCATCACCGAGGCCGATCTCGCCCGCGCCGCCGGCCAGCTCGGCGGGGGTGCGGCCCTCGCGCTCGAGGACTCCGACACCCGCATGAGCCGTCTCGGCCGGGCCGAGCTCACGCACGGCGAGTTCGTCGACCTCGACGAGGCGCTCCGCCGCATCGCGCGGGTGACGCGCGACGACGTGCGCGACCTCGCCGCCGACCTGCGCGAACGCCCGTGGTCGATCGCCGCCGTGGGCGGCGTCGACGCCGGCACCTTCCGCGGCGTGCGCGACGACGGCGCCCGCCCCGCAGCATCCGAAGCCCCCTGACCGCGCCCGATCCGACCGAGGGAACCCCTGTGACCCACTACCTCTACCTGGTCCGCCACGGCGAGCAGCTCGACGCCGAACACGGCCTGCCCGACGGCCCCCTGTCGCCTCGGGGGCGGCGGCAGGCGCAGCTGCTCGCGGAGCGGCTCGGCGGCATCCCGTTCGACGCCGCGTGGCACTCGCCGCTGGAGCGCGCGGCCGAGACGGCCGAGATCCTCTCCGAGCGGATGCCCGCGCTGACGTCCGAGCCGTCGCCGCTGCTGTTCGACTGCGTGCCATCGGGCCCGGTCGACGAGATGCCGTCGTTCTACGAGCCGTTCTTCGGCTCGGTGACGGAGGCCGAGATCGAGGCGGGGCGGGCGCAGATGGCGGACGCGCGCCAGGAGTTCCTCCGCGCCCATCGCGGCGACCGGCACGACCTGCTCATCACGCACAACTTCGTGATCGGCTGGTTCGTGCGCGAGGTGCTCGAGGCCCCCGAGTGGCGCTGGGTCACCGTCAACCAGGCCAACTGCGGCCTCACCGTGCTCGTGCAGAAGCCCCGCCGCCCGTGGAGCCTCCTCGTGCACAACGACCTCGCGCACCTGCCGCCCGAGCTGCGCACGGGCCTGCCCGAGCCCTGGGCGATCTGAGCGGGCGCGGATTCGCGTCAGAACTCGCTCGCGCTGATGCCGAGGCGTGCGAGCATCGCGTCGCGCTCGGTCGGCGGCAGCCAGGCGAAGTCGTAGCGGCCGTTCCGTGTCAGGGCGGCGCTCTCGACATCCAGGTAGCCGGAGCGCATCTCGGTGACCGCGAGGAACGGCGGGTAGTCCTCGGTCGACGGCTCCCGCGCGCCGTCGTTCCAGACCACGATGTACCAGACCCACCACTGCTTCCGCAGCGGGCTGAACGGCGACCAGAACCAGCTCAGCGTCGTTGCGACATGACCGTGAACCTCGCCATCGCGAGTGAGCACGCCCACGCCGCCGTCGAACGGCTCGAGCGTTGCATCGGGGTGAGGCGGCTTCACGATCGGCACCCGCCGAGCCTAGTGCCGTCGGCCCCCAGGGCAGCTCGAGCGAACCGTAGGAGATTCGGGCGGATGCCGCCGGCCGACGCGGCGCGTCGCCGAATCCGTCCTCCGTTCGGCGCGCCGGCCGGGCCGTTGAGCGACGGCGCGCTACGGCCGCCGGGCGAACCAGTGGGTCGCGTTCGGGTTGTCGTTGTACGGCGGGATCCCGACGTAGCCGAGCGAGCGGTAGAGCGAGCCGGCGGCCTCGAGGCTCGCGTTGGTGTCGAGCACGAGCTCCTCGGCGCCCATCTCGACGGCGCGGCGCTCGAGCTCCACGAGCAGCGCGCGGCCGCGGCCGCCGCCGCGGGCGGACGGCGCGACCCAGAGGTGCTTGACCTCGTATCGCGCGAGGCCGTCGTCGCCCGGCGCGATGCGGCGCACCCCGCCGCATCCGATGTCGACGCCGTCGGCATGCAGCAGCAGGAACACGCCCGCGGGCGGCGTGAACGGCTCATCGGCGGGGTACGTGGGCGCGTACGCACCCTGCGCGGGCGGGAAGCTCGCGGTGCGCTCGGCGAAGTAGGCGTCGAGCAGGCGCACGGCGGCCGGATCGGTGGGCGGCGTGGCGACGTACTGGTCCATCGCGCCCCAGCCTAGGGCCGGTGGGCCGCCCGGCGGGCGTCGGTTGCTAGGGTGAAGGCGTGACGAGTCGGGTGGCGGTCGTGGGCGCGACGGGCAGGATGGGCCGGCTGGCCCTCGGGCTGATCGAACAGGCGGAGGACCTCGAGGTCCATGCGGAACTCGACTCATCGTCGAGCCTCGACGAGATGGACGGCGCCGACGTCGTCTTCGACGTGACCCGCCCCGGCGTGACCGAACGGGTCGTCGACCACGCGATCGAGCGCGGCATCGCCACCGTCGTCGGCACTTCCGGCTGGTCGGGGGAGCGCATCGACCAGGTGCGCGGCCGGCTCGCCGACGAGGAGGATGCCCCGGGCATCCTGTTCATGCCGAACTTCTCGCTCGGCAGCGTGCTCGCCTCGCGCTTCGCGGCCATCGCCGCGCCGTACTTCGACTCCATCGAGATCATCGAGGCGCATCACGCCGGCAAGGTCGACTCGCCCTCCGGCACCGCCGTGCGCACGGCCGAGCTGATCGGGGGCGCGCACCTCGGCGGTCGCCCGGTCTCCGCGCCGCACTCCGACCAGCGGGCCCGCGGCCAGCTCGTGGCGGGCGTTCCGGTGCACAGCCTGCGCATGGACGGCGTGCTCGCCAAGCAGGACGTCATCATGGGCGCCACCGGCGAGACCCTCACGCTCACCCACACCACGCAGAGCCCGTCGTCGTACGAGGCGGGCATCCTGCTCGCCCTGCGCGCCGCACCCGACGCGCGCGGCGTGCAGGTCGGCCTCGAGACGCTGCTCGACCTCGGGCTCCCGACCGCGTGAGCGCACGCACCACGGCGCGCATCGGCGCCATCGTCATGGCCGTGCTGCTCGTCGGCTACATCGGACTCGTCGGCTGGCGCGCCGTCCTGTTCATCGGATCGGGCGAACCGGTCGGCATCGCCATCGGCGTCGCGCTCGTCGTGCTGCCGGTCATCGCGGTCTGGGCGCTCTGGCGCGAGCTCGCCTTCGGCGTGCGGTCGGAGCGTCTCGTCGACCGGCTCGACGAGGAGGACGGCCTGCCGGAGTTCCCGGCCCAGCCGAGCGGCCGGCCCGACCGGGCCGAGGCGACGGCGGCCTTCGACGCCTACCGCGCCGAGACCGAGGCCGCACCGGAGTCGTGGCGCGCCTGGCTGCGGCTCGGCATCGCCTACGACGCCGCAGGTGACCGCCGACGCGCCCGCGCGGCCGTGCGCCGGGCGATCACGCTGGAACGCGCGTCGGCTCCCCGCTGAGCATCGCGTCGATCGCGGCTTCGGCGGTCGTGTGCACGAACTCGAACCCGTCGCCCAGCAGCCGCGACGGGACGACCTTCGCGCTCGCGAGCAGCATCTCGTCGGCGGCCTGGCCGAGCATCGTGCCCAGCACGGGTTCGGGGATAGTGAACGCGTAGGGCCGTCGCATCCGCTCGGCCAGCGCATGCGCGATGCGGTCGCAGGTCGCGGGCGTCGGCCCGGCGAGGTTGACCGGCCCCGACAGCTTCGACTCGACCAGCAGGTGGCGGATGGCCCGCACCTCGTCGAGCAGGCTGATCCACGGCCAGTGCTGCCCGCCGGTGCCGAGGCGGGCGCCGAGGCCGAAGCGCGTCAGCAGCGACAGTCGCTGCATCGCCCCGCCGTCGCCCATCACGATGCCGCTGCGGAACATGACCGTGCGGGTCTCCTCGGGGGCGAGGCGAGCCTGGTCCTCCCAGCGCGTGACCACCCCGGCGAGGAAGCCGTCGCCCGGAGGCGACTCCTCCGTGAGCAGTTCCGCGGGCCGGTCGCCGTAGACGCCCGACGCCGACGCGTTGAGGAAGACCGCGGGAGGCGTGCGCGCCTGGCGCATCGCGTCGGTGAGCGTGCGGGTCGCCTCGATCCGCGAGTCCAGGATCTCGCGGCGGTACCCGGGCGTCCACGGCAGCCGCGCCAGGTTCGCGCCGGAGAAGTCGATCACCGCGTCGACGCGGTCCATGACGGTGAAGTCGATGATGCCGGAGCCCGGCGACCAGCTCAGTTCGTCGTCGGCGCGGGGCTTCCGCCGCACGAGCTTGACGACGTCGTGCCCCTCGTCACGCAGCAGGGGGACGAGCGATGAGCCGATGAAGCCGGATGCTCCGGCGATGAGCACCTTCACGAGCTCAGGCGAGCTCCGCCTCGATCGTGATCGGGATGCCCGCGAGGGCCTGCGAGATCGGGCAGTTCGTCTTCGCGTCCTCTGCGAATGCCTCGAACTCCTCCTCGCTCAGGTCCGGCACCCGCGCGCTCACCAGCAGGTGGCTTCCGAGCACGCCGCGACCGGCTTCGAACGTGACCGCTGCGGTCGTCTGGAGGCTCTCCGGCGGGTGGCCCGCGCCGGCCAGCGCGTGCGAGAGCGCCATCGAGAAGCACGACGAGTGTGCGGCCGCGAGCAGTTCCTCGGGGTTCGTGGTGTCGCGCACGCCCTCCGAGCGGGCCGCCCAGTTCACGGGGAAGGTGCCGGAGTCCGACGAATCGAGGTGCACATCGCCGGATCCCTCGATCAGGCTGCCCTTCCAGACGGTGGTGGCCTCGCTCGTCACTGCCATGGTGCTCCTCCTCGTCGCGGTGGGAGCCAGCCTAGCCGCGGGCGCTCGCGCGGGGGAGGGGGTTGCCTCAGGAGGCGCGGACGATGCGGGCGCGCACCAGCAGCGCGTACATGCGGCAGCCGAGGCAGAAGTCGAACGCCGCGTTGAGGAACGCCGCGACGAACGCGATCGCCGCCGCGATCCAGACGGCGCCGTCGACGCCGAGGAGCGCGAGCACGAGCCCGGCCGTGGTGACGGCGAACCCGACGCCCTGCGCGAATGTCGGCGGGCGCGGGTCCTCCAGTTCGGTCGGCGGCGCGAGGCGCGGGCGCACGAACCGCTTGAAGAGCAGCCCCCAGGGGTGACGGCGGATGCCGGCGAAGGCGCCCCACGCGAAGAGCGCGACGAGCGCGGCGAGCACCAGCAGGGCCGCGAGCGACGCGCCGACCAGGTCGAGCACGATCACGACCAGCAGCAGCACGGAGGTGATGGCGGCGCCGAAGCGCGGGCCGCGCGGATCGATCGGGTCAGGTCGTGACACAGGGGGTCCTCGGGTGCTCGATGGACGGGGGGAGCGCAGCCGTCACGTCGGCGCGCATGGGCGCCCCGGCGAAGCGCTGCAGCGCGTTGCCGTCCCCGTCGAGGACGACCACGGTGGGGGTCTGGGTGACGTGGAACCGCGACGCGAGCTCGAGGTGGGTCGCGACGTCCAGCTCGACGTGCGCGAGGTCGCCGTCGGTCGCGGCGATCTCGCCGAGCGCGCGCGCGGTGCCGGGGCAGCGGGCGCAGAACTCGGAGGAGAACTGCAGCAGCGTGGCACGTGCCGGCAGCGCGTCGAGGTCGAGCTCGGCGGCATCCGCCCGCTCGCCCTTCGCGGCCGTGGCGCGGCCCTCGCGCCGCTTCAGGACGAGCCCGAGCAACGACGTTCCGGCGACGAGGGTCGCCACCGCGCCGAGAGCGAGCAGGGGGTCCATGCACTCGAATGTACGCCGGTGCGCCTGAACGGCGCCCGAGTGTGACAGCGGATGACGCGCCGCATCCGCCCCCTCCTCATCGCGGCCGGCGGGGGTTAGCATCGGGGCGTGGCCGCAGTCATCCCAACGCCGTACGAAGACCTGCTGCGCGAGGTGCTCGCCGGCGGGACGCCGAAGTCCGACCGCACCGGCACGGGCACGCGCAGCGTGTTCGGCCGCCAGCTGCGCTTCGACCTCGCCGAGGGCTTCCCGCTCATCACGACCAAGCGCGTGCACTTCAAGTCGGTGGCGTACGAGCTGCTGTGGTTCCTCCGCGGCGACTCGAACGTGCGCTGGCTGCAGGAGCACGGCGTGACGATCTGGGACGAGTGGGCGGATGCCTCGGGCGACCTCGGCCCCGTCTACGGCGTGCAGTGGCGCTCGTGGCCGACGCCGTCGGGCGCGCACATCGACCAGCTCGCGCAGGTGATCGAGCAGATCCGCATCTCGCCCGACTCGCGCCGCCTCGTCGTGTCGGCGTGGAACCCGGCCGACATCCCCGACATGGCGCTCGCGCCCTGCCACGCGCTGTTCCAGTTCTACGTGGCCGACGGCAGGCTGTCGTGCCAGCTCTACCAGCGCAGCGCCGACCTCTTCCTCGGGGTGCCGTTCAACATCGCGTCCTACGCGCTGCTCACCCACCTCGTTGCGGCGCAGACGGGCCTCGGCGTCGGCGACTTCGTCTGGACCGGCGGCGACTGCCACATCTACGACAACCACGTCGAGCAGGTGACCGAGCAGCTCACGCGCGACCCGTACCCGTACCCGACGCTGCGCATCACCGCCGACCGCCCGACGATCTCGGACTACGAGTTCGAGGACCTCGAGGTGGTCGACTACGTGCACCACCCCGCGATCCGCGCCGCCGTGGCGGTATGACGGATGCCCCTGAGCCGGCGGCTCCTCGCGCGCTGCCGCCGATCGGCCTGATCTGGGCCGAGGCACGTGGTGGCGTGATCGGCCGCGACGGCGTGATGCCGTGGCACCTCCCCGAGGACCTCGCGCACTTCCGGGACCTCACCCGCGGGGCGCCGGTCGTGATGGGCCGCCGAACCTGGGAGTCGCTGCCCCCGCGGTTCCGGCCCCTGCCCGGGCGCCGCAACATCGTGGTCTCGCGCGGCGCGGCGGCCGCCTTCGACGGCGCCGAGCACGCCGCATCCGTGCCCGCCGCCCTCGCCCTCGCCGCCGCGTCGCCCGAGTCCGCCGCGGCGGCGCCACCCGCGTCGGCGACGGCCGCGCCCGAGCCCCCGGCGCGTATCTGGATCATCGGCGGCGCCGAGCTCTACCGGCAGACCATCGACCTCGCCGACCGCCTCGAGGTGACGCGCATCGACGCCGACATCGACGGCGACACCCGCGCCCCCGCGATCGGCCCGGACTGGCGCCTCGCCGCATCCGACCCCGCCTCCGGCTGGCACGAGGCCGCCTCCGCCCTCCGCTACCGCTTCGACACCCTCACCCGCTGACCTGCCCCGCCGCGCATGCGCGCGTCGCTCGCCGGCCCCGCTCGGCCGAGCCCGCCGAGCGCGAAACGTAGGACTCGATCGTCGACACGCCGTGGCCGCCGCTCGCATCTCCCCACTTCTCCTACCTTTCACCCGGCGGGCTTCGCGTCGTCACTGACCGCCTCGTGCGAAACGTAGGAATCGATCGGCGACCCGCCGCGTGGGCCGCCTGCATCCGCCCACATCTCCTCCGCGTCGCCCCGCATCGTCTCCTCCACCGCCGCCCGAATCGCCCGAACTCCGCGTGAGACGCGGCCGACGCGCACTGGCGTCGGCTACCCGACACCCTGCTCGGGTGACTGAACCGCACCTCGTGCAGCGCACCTGCCGCGACCTCGGCGGCGTCGCGCGCACCGCAGAGCTCGCCGCGGCAGGCGTCGGTCGTCGCGATCTCGCTCGCGCGGTCGACGAGGGCGCGGTGGTACGGCTCCGCCAGGGGATCTACGCCGTGCCCGACCTGGCGCCCGACGCTGCCGAGGCCGTCCGCCACGGTGGCGCGCTCGGCTGCCTGTCGGCGGCCCGAGCCCTCGGGCTCTGGGTGCTGACCGACGACGATCGCCTGCACGTGTCGATGGCCCCGACCGGGCGTTCGCGCGAGCACTCCGATTGCGCGTGCGTCGTGCACTGGACCGGCGGCGGGCTCCGACCCGTCGCGTCCATCGTCGACGTGCTCCGCCAGGTGCTCGCGTGCGCGGGTCCGGAGGAGTTCTTCGTGTGTCTGGAGTCGGCGATGCGGTTGAAGCGGATCGACGCGGACGGGGTCGCGCGCCTCCGCGAGCACGTGCCCGCCTGGGCGCGGCCGCTCATCGACGACGCCCGCTGGGACGCCGACAGCGGCCTCGAGTCCCTGCTGCGGTTCCGCCTCCGCCTGTTTCGGCTGCGGATCCGCTCGCAGGTGGCGATCCCGACCGTCGGTCGCGTGGACCACGTCATCGGCGACCGACTGATCCTCGAGGCCGACGGGCGCGAGAACCACGACGGCGAGTCGAACCGTCACCGCGACCTGGTCCGTGACGCGGCCGCCGCTGCGCTCGGGTTCGACACGCTGCGCTTCGACTACGCGCAGATCGTGCACGACTGGCCGTCGGTTCGTGCCGCGATCCTGGCCAAGGTCGACGCCGGCCTCCACCTGGGGAGTGCGGATCGCAGGAGATTCAGCGCCTGAGCGTGGTCGGCAGCGGCGTGTCGGCCGATTCGTCCTTCAGTTCGCACGCGAAGCGCGGCGCGCGGCGCGGGCCGTTGGAGCGATAGCCTGTACCCCGTGACTTCCCCGGAGAACCCGTTCGGACAGGTGCTCGTCGCACTCGTCACGCCGATGACCGCCGACGGCGAGGTCGACTGGCCCGCGGTCGAACGGCACATGGACCACGTGATCGCGAACGGCGCCGACGGCATCGTCGTGACCGGTACGACGGGCGAGACCTCGACCCTCACCGACCCCGAGAAGATCCGCCTCGTCGAGGTCGGCAAGGACGTCGCGGCGGGCCGCGCCAAGATCATCACGGGCGGCGGCTCGAACGAGACCGCGCACGCCATCGAGCTGTACCAGAAGAGCGAGCAGGCCGGCGCCGACGGCATCATGATCGTCACGCCGTACTACAACAAGCCCACGCAGGCGGGCGTGCTCACGCACTTCCGCATGGTGGCGGATGCCACGGACCTGCCCGTGATCCTCTACGACATCCCCGGCCGCACCGGCGTCCCGATCAAGTACGAGACGATCCTGCGCGTCGCCAAGCACCCGAACATCCTCGCGATCAAGGACGCCAAGGGCGACTTCTCCGAGGTGAGCCGCGTGCTCAACCAGACCGACCTGATGTACTTCTCGGGCGACGACTCGAACGTGCTGCCGCACCTGTCGATCGGCGCGACCGGGCTCATCGGCGTGACCGCCAACATCGTGCCCGGCCCGTACCGCACCATCGTCGACGCGGTGAACGCGGGCGACCTCGCGACCGCCACCGCCGCGCACCGCCAGCTCGAGCCGCTCGTGCGCGCGACCATGACGCACGTGCCCGGCACGGTCGCCGCGAAGTACATCCTCCACGGCCTCGGCCGCATCGGCAGCCCGCGCGTGCGCCTGCCGCTCGTCGGGCCCGAGGAGTGGGAGGCTGCACTCATCGAGGACGAGATCGACCTCGTGCGCGATCTTCCCGGTGTCGACTTCCGCCACTTCCGGCCCGACCGCAACGCCGCCGCGGGCGGCGCGCTGCCGAAGATCGCCGGCACCACCAGATAAGACAGACGGATGCCCCTGAGGGGCCGTCCGCACCACAGACAACCGAACACAGGAGGCCCCATGCAGGGCGAGATCGTCGAACCCGCACCCCTCGAGCCCGGCACGCTGCGCGTGATCCCCGTCGGCGGCCTGGGCGAGGTCGGCCGCAACATGACCACCTTCGAGATCGACGGCAAGATCCTTATCGTCGACTGCGGCGTGCTCTTCCCCGAGGAGCACCAGCCCGGCGTCGACCTGATCCTGCCCGACTTCGCGCCCGTGCGCGACCGACTCGACGACATCGTGGGCGTCGTGCTCACGCACGGCCACGAGGACCACATCGGCGCCGTGCCGTACCTCCTGAAGCTGCGCGCCGACATCCCGCTGATCGGCTCTGGCCTCACGCTCGCGCTCGTGGAGGCGAAGCTCAAGGAGCACCGCATCCAGCCGTACAGCCTCACGGTGAAGGAGGGCCAGCGCGAGTCGCTCGGCCCGTTCGACCTCGAGTTCGTCGCGGTGAACCACTCGATCCCCGATGCGCTCGCGGTGGCGATCACGACGAGCGCGGGCAAGGTGCTCGCGACCGGCGACTTCAAGATGGACCAGTTGCCGCTCGACGGCCGCCTCACCGACCTGCGCGAGTTCGCGCGCCTCGGCCAGGAGGGCGTCGACCTGTTCCTCGTCGACTCCACGAACGCGGATGTCCCGGGCTTCACGCCGCTCGAGCGCGCGATCGGCCCCGTGCTCGACCAGGTCATCTCGCGCGCCGAGCGCCGGGTCATCGTGGCGAGCTTCTCGAGCCACGTGCACCGCGTGCAGCAGGTGCTCGACGCCGCGCACGCGAACGGCCGCCGCGTCGCACTCCTCGGCCGCTCGATGGTGCGCAACATGACGATCGCGGCCGACCTCGGCTACCTGCACGTGCCCGAGGGCGTGCTGGTCGACTACAAGAAGTCGGGCGACATCCCCGACGACAAGATCGTCTACATGTCGACCGGGTCGCAGGGCGAGCCGATGGCGGTGCTCAGCCGCATGGCGAACCTCGACCACCAGATCGAGGTCGGCGAGGGCGACACGGTGATCCTCGCGTCGAGCCTCATCCCGGGCAACGAGAACGCGGTCTACCGCGTGATCGACGGACTCACCAAGCTCGGCGCGAACGTCGTGCACAAGGCCAACGCGAAGGTGCACGTCTCGGGCCACGCGGCCGCGGGGGAGCTCCTCTACTGCTACAACATCCTGCAGCCGAGGAACGTGCTGCCGATCCACGGCGAGTACCGCCACCTGGCCGCGAACGCGGCGCTCGCGATCGACACGGGCGTGCCCGCGAAGAACGTGTTCCTCGGCGAGGACGGCAGCGTCTTCGACCTCAAGGACGGCCAGGTCCGGCAGGTCGGCCAGCTCGACCTCGGCTTCGTCTACGTCGACGGCTCGACCGTGGGCGAGATCACCGACGCCGACCTGAAGGACCGCCGCATCCTCGGCGAGGAGGGCTTCATCTCGGTGATCGTCGTGGTCGACGCCGCGACGGGCCGGGTCATCAGCGGCCCCGAGATCCACGCGCGCGGCTTCGCGGAGGACGACAAGGTGTTCGACGACGTGAAGCCGAAGATCGAGAAGGCACTGGCGGATGCGGCGCACAACGGCGTCCGTGACACGCACGCGCTCCAGCAGGTCGTGCGTCGCGCCGTCGGCGGGTGGGTGAGCCGCAAGCTGCGCCGCCGCCCGATGCTCGTTCCGCTCGTGATCGAGGCGTAGCCCGGGGAGGCGCGAACGCGCAGGCCCCGGTCAGCGCCCGGAAACCGCCGCGAAACACCGTCGGCGTAGCATCCGATCATGGTGGCGTCCTTCACCCTGCGTCCGGCGGTCCCCGCCGACGGGCCGTTCCTGGCCGAGATGGTCGTCGAGGCGGCCAACTGGCACGCGCAGCGCGCACGGCCGAAGTTCGCGGTGCTGACCGATCCCGCGCACGTGCACTACGTGTCGGGCTGGCCGCGGCCGGGCGACGTCGGCGTCGTGGCGGAGGACGCCGACGGCGAGGCGGTCGGCGCGGCCTGGTACCGCATCTTCACCAAGGACGACGCGGCGCACGGCTACGTCGCCACCGGCGTGCCCGAGCTGATCATCGGCGTGCGCCCGATGTGGCGCGGGGTCGGCGTGGGGCGCGCGCTCATGCGCGAGCTCGTGCGCCAGGCGGCCGCGGCGGGCTTCGTGCGCATCGCCCTGAGCGTCGAGCAGGGCAACTTCGCCGAGGGGCTCTACCGCAGCGAGGGGTTCCGCGTCGCCGAGGTGCATCCGCCGCGCCTGACCATGGTGCGACGGCTGACCTGAGCGGGCCGGATGCCGCGCGCGGGCGCGGATCGCCGATCGCGAACACTCGCGCCCGCTTCGCGCTCGAAGTCGGCCGCCACCCGTAACGTGGACCCATGGCCACGAGCACCAAGTCGACGAGTCGCGCCTCCGGGCGGTCCGGCCGCGGCGGCTCGTCGTCCGGGGGAACGACGAAGAAGACCGCCGCGAAGCCGGCCACCAAGGCGACGGCGCGCACCAAGGCGCCCGCGAAGCGCGCCCCGCGCGACCCCGACCGCGATCCGCTGCTCGTCCGCGCGTGGATGGGCATGGCGCACGTCGCCGGCGGCGCCGCGCGTGCTCTCGGCCCCGAGACCCTCGCCAAGGAGGACCGGCGCGACGGCCTGCCGTTCTTCCTCGTGCTGCTCGCCATCGCCGGTGCGGTCGTCGAGTGGTTCCTGATCAACGAGCCGGTCGCCCAGGTCATCGACGCGTGGACGTTCGGCGGCCTGCTCGGCCGGGTGGCGTTCGCGCTCCCGGTCATCCTGCTGGTGTTCGCCATCTGGCTCTTCCGGCACCCCAGCTCGGTGCACGACAACACGCGCATCGGCATCGGCCTGTGGCTCATGCTGCTCACCGTCTCCGGGCTGTGCCACATCTTCGGCGGCCAGCCCGACCCGAGCGAGGGCATGGAGGTGCTCGCGACCGCGGGCGGCATCCTCGGCTGGATGCTCGCCCAGCCGCTCGTGCTGCTCACGACCGACATCGGCGCGACGGCCATCGTCATCCTGCTCCTGCTGCTGTCGGTGCTGATCATTACCAAGACCCCGCCGAACCGCATCGGGTCGCGCCTGGGCGAGCTGTACCGCTGGCTGTTCGGCGCGACGCTCGAGGAGCAGCCCGAGGCGGAGCCGTCCGAGCCGAAGTCCCGCCGGAGGAAGAAGTCCACTCAGGTCGAACTCGACGGCGTCGACGGCGATGACGACGAGCCGTCGTCGCCGGGCGTGCTGCCGTGGTGGCGGCGCAACTCGTCCAACCGCGAGGAGGACCCCGAGTACGCGGGCGGCGACGGCATGACCGAGGTGTTCGGCGACGGCCGTTCCGAGGGCGGCTTCGACTCCGCGCTCGAAGGCCCGCCCGACGGGCGTGCCGAGTACGGCGCCGCGGTCGAGGGCGACCTGCAGCGCGCAGAGTCCGCGATCCAGCAGTTCGGCGGCACGGGCGCCACGACCGGCCTGCAGGCCGACGGTGCGACCGGGGCGGCCGGCGCGACCGAGGTGCTCCCCGGGTTCGGCGCCGCCGCGGCGGGGGAGTCGGGGTTCGACCCGGACGCGGTGCCCGAGGCAGCGCCCGAGGCGGAGCATCCGTACCACCTGCCGGCGGCCTCCACGCTCGCTGCCGGTGCCCCGGCGAAGTCGCGCTCGTCGGCGAACGACGACGTCGTGCGCGCGATCACGCACGTGCTCGACCAGTTCGGCGTCGATGCGAAGGTCACCGGGTTCTCGCGCGGACCGACCGTGACCCAGTACGAGATCGAGCTCGGGCCGGGCGTCAAGGTCGAGCGCGTGACCGCGCTGTCGAAGAACCTGTCGTACGCGGTCGCGTCGAACGAGGTGCGCATCCTCTCGCCGATCCCGGGCAAGAGCGCGATCGGCGTCGAGATCCCGAACTCCGACCGCGAGATCGTCACGCTCGGCGACGTGCTGCGCTCGTCCACCGCATCCGGCAGCACCCACCCGATGACCATCGGCGTGGGCAAGGACGTCGGCGGCGGCTACGTGGTCGCGAACCTCGCCAAGATGCCCCACCTGCTGGTCGCGGGCTCCACCGGCTCGGGCAAGTCGAGCTTCGTGAACTCGATGATCACGAGCCTGCTGATGCGCGCGAAGCCCGCCGACGTGCGCATGGTGCTGATCGACCCCAAGCGCGTCGAGCTCGCGCCGTACGCGGGCGTGCCGCACCTGATCACGCCCATCATCACGAACCCGAAGAAGGCCGCCGAGGCGCTGCAGTGGGTCGTGAAGGAGATGGACATGCGGTACGACGACCTGGCGTCGTTCGGGTTCCGCCACATCGACGACTTCAACAAGGCTGTCGTGAACGACCAGATCGTGCTGCCCGAGGGCAGCGAGCGGACGCTCAAGCCGTACCCGTACCTGCTGGTCGTCGTCGACGAGCTCGCCGACCTCATGATGGTCGCCCCGCGCGACGTCGAGGACTCGATCGTGCGCATCACGCAGCTCGCGCGCGCGTCGGGCATCCACCTGGTGCTCGCGACGCAGCGCCCGTCGGTCGACGTCGTCACCGGCCTCATCAAGGCGAACGTGCCGTCGCGGCTCGCGTTCGCTGTGACGAGCGTGACCGACTCGCGCGTCATCCTCGACCAGCCGGGCGCCGACAAGCTCATCGGCCAGGGCGACGGCCTCTTCCTGCCCATGGGCGCGTCGAAGTCGATGCGCGTGCAGGGCGCGTGGGTGAGCGAGACCGAGATCGAGAAGGTCGTCAAGCACGTCACCCGCCAGGCGCGGCCCGAGTACCGCAAGGACGTCGAGGCGGCGGTCGAGAAGAAAGAGATCGACTCCGACATCGGCGACGACCTCGAGGTGCTGCTCGCGGCGGCCGAGCTCGTGGTGTCCACGCAGTTCGGTTCGACGTCGATGCTGCAGCGCAAGCTCCGCGTGGGCTTCGCCAAGGCGGGCCGGCTCATGGACCTGCTCGAGTCGCGCGAGATCGTCGGGCCGTCCGAGGGCTCGAAGGCGCGCGACGTGCTCGTCACCGCCGAGCAGCTGCCGGGCGTGCTGGCCAGGCTGCGCGGCGAGGAGCCGGCCGAGCATCGCCCCGCGGCATCCGCCGCCCCCGCAGAGCCCTACGAGGGCGACCCGGTCGCGCGCATGTCGGCAGGTCGTGAGGAGGTCGACGGCGGGTCGGACGAGGACGCCTGGGGACTCACCGGCCGCGACTGAGCGGGCGGTAGTCTTTCCCCATGAGCGACGCCGACAGCCCGACCCGATCGGCGAACTGGAACCTCCCGAACGCCATCACCGTGGTGCGCATCCTGATGGCGCCGTTCTTCTTCTGGATGCTGCTGGCGGATGCCGGTGACGACGGACCGCTCCGCTGGATCGCCGCCGCATTCTTCATCATCGCGATCTCGACCGACGGGCTCGACGGCCACATCGCGCGCAGTCGCGGGCTCGTCACCGACCTCGGCAAGATCCTCGACCCGATCGCCGACAAGCTCCTCACGAGCGGCGCGCTGGTCTGCCTGTCGATCCTCGGCGAGCTGTGGTGGTGGGTCACCGCGCTGATCATCGTCCGCGAGGTCGGCATCACCGTGTGGCGCCTCGTCGAGCTGCGCCGCGGCAACGTCGTGCCGGCATCGAGCGGCGGCAAGCTGAAGACCGTCGTGCAGGCGGTCGCGATCTCGCTCGCGCTCACGCCGACGTGGCTGCTCCTCGGCGACTGGGTCTTCTGGGTGAACTGGTTCGCGATGGGCGTCGCACTCGTGCTCACGGTCTGGTCGGGCGCGGTGTACCTGGTCCACGCGGCGAGGCTGCGGCGCACCGGGGCGGATGCCTGACGACGCGCGCTCGCTCGTCGAGGCGCTCGCCGCGCGGGGCATGACGCTCGCGGTCGCGGAGTCGCTCACCGGCGGCATGCTCGCCGCGCGGATCGTCGACGTGCCCGGGGCATCCGCCGTCTTCGTCGGAGGCGTCGTGGCGTACGCGACCAAGCTGAAGCACGACCTGCTCGGGGTGGATGCCACGCTGCTCGTGGAGCGCGGACCGGTGGACGCAGAGGTGGCCCGGCGACTCGCCGAGGGCGTGCGGCGCGCGTGTGCGGTCGACGGCCGCGAGGCGGACCTCGGGGTGGCGACGACCGGAGTCGCGGGGCCGGACCCGCAGGGCGGGATGCCGCCGGGGACAGTGTTCGTGGGGGTCGCAACCGACGCCGGATCGCGGGCCGTCGAGCTCGCGCTGACCGGCGACCGGGCCGCGATCCGCACCGCGACGGTGGATGCGGCGATCGCGGAAGCGGTTGCGGAAGTACGGAATAGACGGCGTTAACAGGCCGTTACATGTACGGCATTCACACGCAAAGCCCAGTGTGCGACGCTAATGTCGTAGGAAGGGAACCAGTCGCCCGCCGACCGGTTCCCGGATCGGCCGCCCGGGCCGATGGGCAGAGAGAAGGAGGTTCCCGATGGTTCTGGTTCGTCAGGAAATCGGCGATGTGCTGAGGGACTTCCGCCTGCAGAAGGGTCGGACGCTCCGTCAGGTCGCGAGCAAGGCCAGCGTGGCCCTCGGCTACCTGAGCGAGGTGGAGCGCGGCCAGAAGGAGGCCTCGAGCGAGATCCTCGCCTCGGTGGCGGAGGCGCTCGAGACCCCGATCTCGACTATCATGCGCGAGGTCGGCGACCGTCTGGCAGTGATCGAGGGCATCGACCCGATCCCCGACACGGTCCCCGACGAGTTCGTGGCCGGCTTCGACGCCGACATGATGGTGCGCTGACCACGACACATCGACGTACGGAACGACCGGCCCGCGGGCCGGTCGTTCTCGTTTCCCGGCAGGAGGGTCCGTGAAGCTCAGCGAGTTCCGCATCGCCGTCGACGACGAGTTCGGCGCCGGCTACGGCCGCGTCGTCGTCGCCGACCTCGTGCTGCCCACGCTCGCCGGACGCACTGCCGAGCAGGCGCTGTCCGACGGCGTGCCGGCGCGCGTGGTGTGGGATGCGCTGTGCGACGCGACGGACGTCCCGGGGCAGCGTCGGTACGGCGTCGGGCGACTCGATCACGACCGGTGACCAGTGTGCGGATGTTCGATGAACCACCCATGACACGCGGCGTGTCGCTCGAACACGTGTTCGGTTCGCTGGCGTAGTCTCCTCAACAGGCGGGTGAGCCCCGCGCGTCGGGAACTCCACGGCGCTGCAACCGGCGGATGTCGGGGGTGGTGCGTAGCGTGAACGGCGTCGGATCACACCGCACCGCCTTGTCGACGAGGTGTCCCGGGTCACGGCCCGGGCGCGGAGCGACAGCCTACAGGCAGCAGCACCGAGACGAAGGAGACAGCACATGCCCTCACCCGCAGACCGCGAGAAGGCCCTCGAGACGGCCCTCGCGCAGATCGACCGCCAGTTCGGGAAGGGCTCGGTGATGCGCCTCGGCAGCGAAGAGCGCGCTCCCGTCGAGATCATCCCCACCGGCTCGATCGCACTCGACGTCGCGCTCGGCGTGGGCGGCCTCCCGCGCGGCCGCATCATCGAGATCTACGGCCCGGAGTCGTCGGGTAAGACGACCCTCACGCTGCACGCCATCGCGAACGTGCAGCGCGCCGGCGGCATCGCGGCGTTCATCGACGCCGAGCACGCGCTCGACCCCGACTACGCCAAGAAGCTCGGCGTCGACATCGACTCGCTGCTCGTCTCGCAGCCCGACACCGGTGAGCAGGCGCTGGAGATCGCCGACATGCTCATCCGCTCGGGCTCGATCGACCTGGTCGTCATCGACTCGGTGGCCGCGCTCGTGCCCCGCGCTGAGATCGAGGGCGAGATGGGCGACTCGCACGTCGGCCTCCAGGCGCGGCTCATGTCGCAGGCGCTCCGCAAGATCACCGGTGGCCTCAACCAGACCAAGACCACGGCCATCTTCATCAACCAGCTCCGCGAGAAGATCGGCGTGTTCTTCGGCAGCCCCGAGACGACCGCGGGCGGCAAGGCGCTGAAGTTCTACGCGTCGGTCCGCCTCGACATTCGCCGCATCGAGACCCTGAAGGACGGCGGCGACGCGGTCGGCAACCGCACCCGCGTGAAGGTCGTGAAGAACAAGATGGCCCCGCCGTTCAAGCAGGCCGAGTTCGACATCCTCTACGGCGTCGGCATCTCCCGCGAGGGCAGCCTCATCGACTACGGCGTGGACCAGGCCATCGTCAAGAAGTCGGGCGCCTGGTACACGTACGACGGCGACCAGCTCGGGCAGGGCAAGGAGAACGCCCGCAACTTCCTCATCAAGAACCCCGACATCGCCGAGGAGATCGAGCAGAAGATCCTCGGCAAGCTCGGCATCGGTGCCAAGGGCATCCCGATGGGCGACGGCGTCGGCAACGTCGAGTCCATCCAGGGCAAGCTCGGCGCCAAGAAGGGCGCATGACCCGCTCGACGAGATCCGGCCGGAGCGATCGCGACGACGACGCGATCGCCCCGGTCGCCTACCTGCCGTGGGTGCGGCCGGGGCAGGAAGCGGCGCCCGCCGAGCCCTCGCAGGTCCCTGCGTCCGGGTCGCGGAGCGAGCTGTGGGGCGCGGTTCCCGGTTCGGAGATGTCGGACTGCGAGCGCGTCGAGGAGCGACTCGCGGCGACTCCGGCGATGGACGACGATCGGGTCGACCGCGTCGTGCTCGCCCGGCTGCGGCGGTCGTCGCTCAGCGTGGCCGAGGTGCGCCGACTGCTCCGCGAGCAGGACGTCCCGGCCGAGGACGTCGACGCCTGGATCGATCGCTACGAGCGGCTCGGCTACCTCGACGACCGCTCGTTCGCCGACCAGCTCGCGGCGTCGCTCGTCGAGCGCAAGGGATACGGCGCGGGGGCGGTCCTCGCCGAGCTGCAGCGCCGAGGCATCGAGCCGGGGCTCGCGCGCGAGACCGTCGACGCGCTCGACGGCGACGACGAGCGGTCGCGGGCGATCGAGCTGGCGGCAGAGCGTGCCCGCCGCATGGGGTCGCTCGACCGCATGACCGCGGTGCGCCGGCTCTCCGGCTACCTGCAGCGCCGCGGCTACTCGGGCGACGTCGTCCGCGAGGCGGTGGACGCCGCGCTCGACGGCGCGCACGTCTGATCTGACCGCGCTCCGCCCGACGGACTCCGCCGCCCGGTCTTGTGCCGCGGCGCGTCCGCGCAATACCGTGGCGAATCGAAGAGGGCGGAGGCGACCGTGTCGATCCACGTGGCGAACCTCACGAAGCGGTACCGCGGTGTCGTCGCCGTCGACGACATCTCGTTCTCGGTCGACGACGGGAGCGTGTTCGCGTTCGTCGGCACCAACGGCGCCGGGAAGTCGACCACCATCGGCTGCGTCACGACCGTGCTGCCGTTCGACGAGGGCGAGGTCTCCGTGCTCGGCCATGACGTGGTCACGTCGGGCGAGCGCGTCCGCGAGTCGATCGGCGTGGTCTTCCAGGACTCGCTGCAGGACCCGCTGCTGACCACGAGGGAGAACCTCAGACTTCGCGCCGTGCTGTCCCGGGTGCCGCAGCGCGAGGTCGACGCGCGCATCGACGACGTCGCGGCACTCATCGGGCTCGGGAGCTTCCTCGACCGCCGGTACGGCAAGCTGTCGGGCGGCCAGCGACGCCGCGCCGACATCGCCCGCGCCCTCCTCCACGAACCGGAGATCCTCTTTCTCGACGAGCCGACCGCCGGCCTCGATCCCGGCAGTCGCGCGATCGTCTGGGACACGCTCCACGAGCTTCGAGAACGGGGGAGCTTCACCATCTTCCTCACCACCCACTACCTCGAGGAGACCGAGGAGGCCGATCGCGTCTGCATCGTCGACGACGGTCGCATCGTCGCGGAGGACACCCCCGAGCGGCTGCGTGCGGCGCACAGCCGCAGCATCCTCACCGTCGAGACCGACGACGTCGACCTGCTCGTCAGCCTCGCGCGATCCGTCGGCGCGGAGCCCGCGCTCGAAGTCGGCCGGGTCGAGATCGGCGTCTCGGGAGCCGACGTCGCGCTCGACCTGCTGCGGCGCCACGGCGACCACGTGCGCGACTTCGAGTTCCGCCACGGCAGCATGGACGACGTCTTCCTCGCCCTCACCGGGCGCGAAGCGACGGCGGGGGTGCGGTGAACGTGGTCCGCGCGCTCGTCGCGCGCAACCTCAGGCTGTTCTTCCGCGACCGGCTGAACGTGTTCTTCTCGCTGCTGGGCGCGATCATCCTGTTCGGCCTCTACACGTTGTTCCTCAGCAACCTCCAGACCGGCAACCTGGCCGACGACCTCCCGGGTGCGACCACCCAGGAGGTGCAGGCCTTCGTCGACAGCTGGATGTTCGCCGGCATCGTGCTGATCACCACGGTGACCACCGGCCTGGGCGCGCTGGTCTCCCTCGTCGACGACGGGCAGTCGGGGCGCTTCCGCGACTTCCTCGTCGCGCCGCTGCAGCGTGGCCAGCTCGTGCTCGGCTACCTCATCGCGGCGGTGCTCATCTCCCTGGTGCTCTCGGGCGTCGTCTTCGTGATCTCGCTGCTGTACCTCGGCTTCCTCAGGGGCGCGTGGCTGCCCCCGGACGCGCTCCTGCGCAGCGTCGGCGTGATCGTGCTCTCCTGCATCGCATTCACCTCGTTCTCGGCGCTGATCGTGAGCTTCGTGCACACGAGCGGGGCGTTCTCCGCACTGGCGACGATCGTCGGCACGGTGCTCGGCTTCGTGGCGGGCGCCTACCTGCCGATGGGCCTTCTGCCCCCGGGCGTCGCGTCGATCCTCTCGGCGATGCCGTTCGCCCAGGCCGGCATGCTCCTGCGTCGCGAGTTCTCCGACGAGACCCTCGAGGTGATGACCGCGGGAGCCCCGGGTGCGGCGGAGCCGCTACGGCTCTTCTTCGGGCTCGACCTGGTCGTCGGGGACTGGGCGGTGCCCGTCGGGTTCGTCGTGGCAGTGATGGTGGCCATCGCCGTGGCGTGCACCGCGCTGTCCGCCGTGCGGATCCGGGGCCGCATCCGATGATCCGTGGGCGGCGGGCCCCCTCGTACAATGGACCATCATGACCGCCCCGTCCTCCGCGCCGACGCTCGTCGCGCCATCCCCGGCCGCACGTGACGACGCCGGTCGCGCGCGCACGTACGAGGTGCGCACCTTCGGCTGCCAGATGAACGTGCACGACTCCGAGCGCCTGAGCGGCTCGCTCGAGGCCGCCGGCTACGTACCCGCCGACGGCGCCGAGCCCGACGTCGTCGTCATCAACACCTGCGCGGTGCGCGAGAACGCCGACAACAAGCTCTACGGCAACCTCGGCCACCTCGCCGGCGTCAAGCGCCGGCACGAGGGCATGCAGATCGCCGTCGGCGGCTGCCTCGCCCAGAAGGACACGAGCACCATCCTCGAGAAGGCGCCGTGGGTCGACGTGGTGTTCGGCACCCACAACATGGGCGCGCTGCCGCGCCTGCTCGAGCGCGCCCGGCACAACGACGAGGCGCAGCTCGAGATCCTCGACGCGCTCGAGACGTTCCCGTCGACGCTGCCGACGAAGCGCGACTCGAGCTACAGCGGCTGGGTGTCGATCTCGGTCGGCTGCAACAACACCTGCACCTTCTGCATCGTGCCGTCGCTGCGCGGCAAGGAGAAGGACCGCCGGCCCGGCGACATCCTCGCCGAGGTGCAGGCGCTCGTCGACGACGGGGCCATCGAGGTCACGCTGCTCGGCCAGAACGTGAACTCCTACGGCGTCGAGTTCGGCGACCGGCAGGCGTTCGGCAAGCTGCTGCGCGCCGCCGGGCGCATCGACGGCCTGGAGCGCATCCGCTTCACGAGCCCCCACCCGGCCGCGTTCACCGACGACGTGATCGACGCGATGGCGGAGACGCCCAACGTCATGCCGCAGCTGCACATGCCGCTGCAGTCGGGTTCCGACCGCATCCTCAAGGCCATGCGCCGGTCGTACCGCAGCGAGCGGTTCCTCGGCATCCTCGACAAGGTGCGCGAGCGCATCCCGCACGCGGCGATCAGCACCGACATCATCGTCGGCTTCCCCGGCGAGACCGAGGAGGACTTCCAGGAGACCCTGCGCGTGGTCGAGGCGGCGCGGTTCGCGTCGGCGTTCACGTTCCAGTACTCCATCCGTCCCGGCACGCCCGCCGCGACCATGGACGACCAGGTGCCGAAGGAGGTCGTGCAGGACCGCTACGACCGCCTCATCGCCCTGCAGGAGCGCATCAGCCTCGAGGAGAACCAGGCAGTCGTCGGCCGCGAGGTCGAGCTGCTCGTCGCCACCGGCGAGGGCAAGAAGGACGCCGAGACCCGCCGCATGTCGGGTCGCGCGGAAGACAGCCGGCTCGTGCACTTCGAGGTGCCGGACGGTTCCGAGCTCCCGCGCCCCGGCGACGTCGTCACCGTCACGGTCACGCACGCCGCGCCGTTCCACCTCATCGCCGACTCGCCCGACGGTGCGCCGCTGCGCATCCGTCGCACGCGCGCCGGCGACGCGTGGGACCGCGCGCAGGCCGAGAGCTGCGGCGTCCCGGCCGCCCCCGGCGCGGCATCCGGCGGCGCCGTCTCGCTCGGCCTGCCGACCGTGCGCGTGGTGGACGAGACCCGCACGACGTGACCCTGATCGCGGTCGTCGGCGCGACCGGCACCGGCAAGAGCGAGTTCGCGCTCGACGTCGCAGACGCGATCGCCGCGCGCGGCGGCACCGCCGAGATCGTCAACGCCGACGCCATGCAGCTGTACCGCGGCATGGACATCGGCACCGCGAAGCTCACGGTCGACGAGCGCCGCGGCGTGCCGCACCACCTGCTCGACGTGCTCGACGTCACCGACGAGGCATCCGTCGCCGCCTACCAGCTCGAGGCGCGCGCCGCGATCTCCGCGATCCGCGAGCGCGGAGCCGTGCCGCTGCTCGTGGGCGGCTCCGGACTGTACGTGTCGGCCGTGCTCTACGAGTTCGAGTTCCCCGGCACCGACGCCGAGGTGCGTGCGCGGCTCGAGGCCGAGCTCGAGCGCGACGGCCGGGGCGCCCTGCACCGCCGCCTGCGCGAGCTCGACGCGCCCACGGCCGAGGCGGTGGGCCCGCACAACGCCCGCCGCATCGTGCGCGCGCTCGAGGTGATCGAGGTGACCGGCGAGCCCGCCGCCGCCCGGCTGCCCGACGAGCCCGTTCCGTGGACGCAGCACGAGACCGTGCGCCTCCACGTCGACCGAGACGCGCTCGTGCCCCGGCTCGACGCGCGCGTCGAGCGCATGTGGCGCGACGGGATCGTCGACGAGGTGCGCGGGCTCATCCCGCGGGGCATCGAGCGCGGGGTCACCGCGAGCCGAGCGATCGGCTACGCGCAGGCGATCGCAGAAGTGCACGAGCGGATGCCCCGGGCCGACGCCATCGCCGAGACCCAGGCGCTCACGCGGCGCTACGCCCGCCGCCAGGTCGGCTGGTTCCGCAGGTACGCCGACGCGACCGTGATCGACGCGACCGACGCCGACGCCAGGGCCGCGCAGGTGCGCCGCCTCGCGACCCTAGACTGATCGGCATGCCGTTCGATCTGCCGTTCACCAAGGGCCAGGGCACGGGCAACGACTTCGTGCTCGTCTCCGATCCCGATGGGGAGCTCGACCTCACGCCCGAGCGCGTGCGCGCGATGTGCGAACGCCGGTTCGGCGTCGGCGGCGACGGCGTCATCCGCGCGGTGCGGTCGCGCGCGATCGACGAGGGCGCCGCCGCGCTCGCGGAGGAGCCCGACGCAGAGTGGTTCATGGACTACCGCAACGCCGACGGCTCGATCGCCGAGATGTGCGGCAACGGCATCCGCGTCTTCGCCCGCTACCTGCTCGAGCAGGGCCTCGCGGTGCTCGAGCCCGGCAGCACGCTGCCGATCGGCACGCGCACCGGCGTGCACGACGTGATGGCGAGCGCCACCGGGTTCCAGGCCGACCTCGGCCGCTGGCGCCTCGAGGGCGGCGAGCCGCTCGTGCGCGCCAAGGAGCTGCCGGTCGCGCGCCCCGGCCTCGGCGTCGACGTGGGCAACCCGCACGTGGTCGTCGCGGTCGCCGACGACGAGGAGCTCGAGTCGATCGACCTGTCGTTCGTGCCGGTGCTGGAGCCCGCGCCCGAGGCGGGCGCGAACGTCGAGTTCGTCGTGCCGGGGGAGCCGCTCGTGGTCGACGGCGTCGGGCGCATCCGCATGCGCGTGCACGAGCGCGGGTCGGGGGAGACGCTCTCCTGCGGCACGGGCGCGGTCGCCGCGGCGCTCGCGGTGCGCCACTGGGCGGGCGAGGGCGCGCCGAACGAGTGGCGCGTGCAGGTGCCCGGCGGCATCCTCGGCGTGCGCATGTTCCCGGCCGAGGACGGCGAGCACGTGGCGCTCGCGGGCCCGGCCGAGCTGGTGTTCGACGGCGTGCTGACGGTCGAGTAGCGCGCGGCGCTCCCGGTCGGGCTCAGCCCGCTCGGCGCACCCGCAGCACTCGGAATCCCTTGCTGATCGCCTCGCGCGTCACGTCGAAGTCGTCGGGGAGTTCCCCCTGCAACCAGCGTTGCAGTGAGTCCGAGCCGAGGTTGCGCTGCACGACGAGCCAGGCGTCGCCGCCCGGCTCGAGACGCGGCAGCCAGCGCAGCAGGAGCGCGTGCAGCTCCTGCTTGCCGATGCGGATGGGCGGGTTCGACCAGATGCTGCGGAACTGCAGCCCCTCGGGAACATCGTCGGGCAGCGACGCGTTGACCTGAGGCAGGCCGAGCGCGGCGGCGTTGCGGCGCACGAGGTCGAGGGCCCGCTCGTTCACGTCGACCGCCCAGACGTCGGCGTGCGGCGACTCGAGGCCGAGCGTCAGCGCGATCGGCCCCCAGCCGCAGCCGATGTCGAGCAGCGCACCGCCGGGGGGCGGCTCGGGTGCGTTGGCCAGCAGCACCCGGGTGCCCTGGTCGATGCGGTCGGGGCTGAAGATGCCGGATGCGGTGGTCAGCGTGACATCGCGACCGGCGAGTCGCACCTGCAGGGGCCGGAGGGCGCCGGAGCTGGCGGGCTGCGACGAGAAGTAGTGGTCCGACGCCATAGAGGGAACGTAGCGCAGAGCGAGGAACTAGGGTTAACGGGATGGATCGTACCGAGGAACGGCTGACCGCCGAAGACGACGCCGTGGAGCGAGTGCTCGCCCACGGCGATGCGCACGCGCGCGGATTCAGCCTGTTCGACGGTCGCGCCGGGGCGCTCCAGGCGCATGAGACGGCGACGGATGCCCCGGGCGGCGACGCCTACGACGGCGACCAGTTCGACCGTGAGGACCGCGCAGCGCTCCGGCGCGTGGTGGGCCTGTCGACCGAACTCGAGGACGTCACCGAGGTCGAGTACCGGCAGCTGCGCCTCGAGAACGTGGTGCTCATCGGCGTGCACCCGCAGGGCGGGCTGCGCGACGCGGAGAACTCGCTGCGCGAGCTCTCGGCACTCGCCGAGACGGCCGGCGCCCGAGTGCTCGACGGGCTGCTCCAGCGGCGGCCGCATCCCGATCCCTCCACCTACCTGGGCCGCGGAAAGGCCGAGGAGCTGCGCATGATCGTGCAGTCCCTCGGTGCCGACACGGTCATCGCCGACACCGAGCTCGCCCCGAGCCAGCGTCGTGCGCTGGAGGACGTGGTGAAGGTCAAGGTCATCGACCGCACCGCCGTGATCCTCGACATCTTCAGCCAGCACGCGAAGAGCCGCGAGGGCAAGGCGCAGGTCGAGCTCGCGCAGCTCGAGTACCTCCTTCCGCGACTGCGCGGCTGGGGTGAGTCCATGTCCCGCCAGGCCGGTGGCCAGGTGGGCGGCGCGGGCGCCGGCATGGGCTCCCGCGGACCCGGTGAGACGAAGATCGAGCTCGACCGTCGTCGCATCCACACTCGCATGTCCCGCCTGCGCAAGCAGATCGCGGCGATGAAGCCCGCCCGCGAGGCCAAGCGCGCGAACCGCCGCCGCAACGCGGTGCCGTCGGTCGCGATCGCCGGGTACACGAACGCCGGCAAGTCGAGCCTCGTCAACCGCATCACGGGCGCGGGCGTGCTCGTCGAGAACGCCCTGTTCGCGACCCTCGACGCGACCGTGCGCCGTAACCAGACCCCCGACGGCCGGCTCTACACGATCGCCGACACGGTCGGCTTCGTGCGCAACCTGCCGCACCAGCTCGTCGAGGCGTTCCGCTCGACGCTCGAGGAGGTCGGCGACTCCGACCTGATCGTGCACGTCGTCGACGCGTCGCACCCCGACCCGGCGAGCCAGCTCGCCACGGTGCGCGACGTCATCGGCGAGCTCGGCGCCCGCGAGATCCCCGAGCTCGTGGTCTTCAACAAGTCCGACCTGATCGACGACGAGGAGCGCCTCGTGCTCCGCGGCCTCGAGCCCGACGCGGTCTTCGCCTCGGCGCGCACCGGCGCGGGCATCCCCGAGCTGCTGCAGGCCATCGCCGACCGCATCCCCGACCCGTCGGTCGAGGTCGACCTGCTCGTGCCGTACGACCGCGGCGACATCGTCTCGACGCTGCACGAGGCCGGTCGCGTGCTCGAGGTCGACTACCGCGACGAGGGCACGCACGTGCGTGCGCTGGCCAACCCCGAGCTCGCCGCGCAGCTCGCGCAGTACGCGGTGCGCCCCGCGGCATCCGTCGCCGAGTAGCACCGGAACCCCGACCCACCGGCGCTGAGTCCCGTCGTCATATTCGGTCACGGGGGCAGACAGGCGCCGGATTCGGGCGTATCGTCATGCCCGATCGTTTGCGACGGGCCGAGCCCGCCGCGTGGAGCGACCGCCGAGCCCGGCACCCGCCCGCGACACCGACCACGCGTCGGGTCCGCGGCCTGCCGTGCGCCCCGTCGCCCCGAGACGATGGGTGCCCGATGTCCGAGACCGGCCGAATGCGCACGCACGACGGCGCCGCCGTGCGGCGCGTGCCCGTGTCGTTCGAGCTGTTCCCGCCCCGGTCGGATGCGGCGGCCATCGCCCTCGGCCGCACCATCGACAAGCTCGCCGAGGCCGACCCCGCGTTCATCTCGGTGACGTTCGGCGCGGGCGGCTCGTCGCGCGACCGCTCCCTCACGGTGCTGCGGTACATCCTCGACCAGACCACGGTCGAGCCCATGGCGCACCTCACCTGCGTAGGTTCCTCGCACGCCGAGGCGAACCGGCTGGTGCGCGAATTCCTCGACGCGGGCATCACGAGCTTCCTCGCGCTGCGCGGCGACCCGCCGGCGGGCGCGGAGGAGGGCGACGGGCTCGGCGACCTCGGGTCGTCGGCCGAGCTCGTGCAGCTCATCCACCGGGTGCAGCAGGAGCGCGAGCCGTTCGCGCAGCTCGGCGTGCCGGGTGCGCCCAGGGCGCGGCGCATCGAGGACCGCCCGCGCCCCGAGCGCGTCGCGGTCGCCACGTTCCCCACGGGGCATCCGCGCTCGGCCAATCGCCGGCAGGACGTCGACGCCCTCCTCGCGAAGGAGGTCGCGGGCGCGAACCTCGCGATCACCCAGCTCTTCTGGCACGCCGACGACTACCTCGGGTTCGTCGAGCTCGCACGCGAGGGCGGCGTGACCATCCCGATCCTGCCCGGCATCATGCCGGTCGTCTCGCCGAGGCGGCTCGCGCGGCTCACCGAGCTGACCGGCGTGCCGGCGCCCGACGACCTCGCGATCGCGCTCGAGGTCGAGCCCGACGAGGCGGCGCAGCGCGAGATCGGCATGCGGTTCGCCGCAGGCCTCGCCCGCGCCGTGATCGACGGCGGCGCGCCCGGCCTCCACCTCTACACCTTCAACCGCCACGAGGCCGTGCTGGGCGTGCTCGCCGAGCTCGGCCTCTACCCACCCCGGGCCGCCCGGCCCACGTCACTCACGGAGCACGCATGACCCGCACGACCTTCCCGTCCGGCACCATCCTCGGCTACCCGCGCATCGGGCGCCGCCGCGAGCTCAAGCGCGCGGTGGAGTCCTTCTGGGCGGGCCGCATCGACGAGGCCGAGCTCGAGCGCACCGCCGCCGAGCTGCGCGCCGCGACCCGTGCGCGCCTCCAGGAGCTCGGCCTCGGCGCCGACGACTCGTCGATCCCCGAGTCGTTCTCGTACTACGACCAGGTGCTCGACGCCGCGGTCGCGGTCGGCGCGATCCCCGAGCGCTTCGCGGACCTCGTGGACGACTCGGGCCGCGTGGGCCTCGACGCCTACTTCACGATCGCGCGCGGCGAGGGCGAGAAGGCGCCCCTCGAGATGACCAAGTGGTTCGACTCGAACTACCACTACCTGGTGCCCGAGATCGCGGCCGACACCGCCTTCCGTCTCGCCGACGACCGCCTCGTGCGCGAGGTCGCCGAGGCGCGCGAGAACGGCCTCGTCACGCGGCCGGTCGTGGTCGGCCCCGTGACGCTGCTGCTGCTCAGCAAGGCGGCGGACGGGTCGGATGCCTCCTTCCGGCCGCTCGACCGCCTCGGCGACCTGCTTCCCGTGTACGTCGAGCTCCTCGCCCGGCTGGCCGACGCGGGTGCCGAGTGGGTGCAGTTCGACGAGCCGGCGCTCGTGTCGGAGAGCATCGACGTCGACCCGGCCGATGCGCGGGCGGCGCTCGCGACGGCGTACGACGCGCTCGGCGGGGCATCCGCTCGCCCCTCGATCTTCGTCGCGGCGCCCTACGGCGCGCTCGACGCGGCACTCCCGGTGCTCGCCGCGAGCCCGGTCGAGGCGATCGGCCTCGACCTCGTGCGCGGCTCGGCGCCCGTCGGCCTCGACGAGGCCACCCTCGCCGGCCTCGCGACCAAGACCCTCGTCGCGGGCGTGGTCGACGGCCACAACGTGTGGCGCGGCGACCTCGCCGGCGCGCTGGCCGCGGCCGAGGGCCTGCGCGGCCTCGGCGCCGACCTCGCCGTGTCGACCTCGACCTCGCTGCTGCACGTGCCGCACGACGTCGACGACGAGCCCTCGCTCGACGCGCGGCTGCGCTCCTGGCTCGCGTTCGCCGACCAGAAGGTCGCCCAGGTCGCCGTGCTCGCGCGCGGCCTCGCCGGGGAGCGGACGCCGTCGCCGACGAGCTCGCGGCCGCGACCCACGCGCTGGCCGACCGCCTCGGTGCGCCGGGCGTGCGCGACGGCGCGGTGCGCGACCGCCTCGCGGGCCTCGGCGCCGGCGCGACCGACCGCGCCGACTACGACGAGCGCGTCGCCGCGCAGGCCGAGCTCGACCTCCCGGTACTGCCGACGACGACGATCGGCTCGTTCCCGCAGACCGGCGACATCCGCCGCGCACGCGCCCGTCACGCGCGCGGCGAGCTCGACGACGCCGGCTACGAGTCGCTCATGCGCGAGGAGATCGAGCGCGTCATCCGCCTGCAGGAGGAGATCGGCCTCGACGTGCTCGTGCACGGCGAGCCCGAGCGCAACGACATGGTGCAGTACTTCGCCGAGCTGCTCGACGGCTTCGCGGTCACCGAGAACGGCTGGGTGCAGTCGTACGGCAGCCGCTGCACGCGCCCGTCCATCCTCTGGGGCGACGTGTCGCGGCCCGAGCCGATGACCGTCGCGTGGTCGCGGTACGCGCAGTCGCTCTCCGACAAGCCCGTCAAGGGCATGCTGACGGGCCCGGTGACGATCCTCGCCTGGTCGTTCGTGCGCGACGACCAGCCGCTCGGCGACACCGCGAACCAGGTCGCCCTCGCACTGCGCGACGAGATCGCCGACCTCGAGCAGGCGGGCATCCGCATCATCCAGGTCGACGAGCCGGCGCTGCGCGAGCTGCTGCCGCTGAAGCGCGCCGACCAGCCCGCGTACCTCGACTGGTCGGTGGGGGCGTTCCGCCTCGCGACCGGCGGCGCGGCGACGGCCACGCAGGTGCACACGCACCTCTGCTACTCGGAGTTCGGCGTGGTGATCGACGCGATCCGCGCGCTCGACGCCGACGTGACGAGCATCGAGGCGGCGCGCAGCCGCATGGAGGTCGTCGACGACCTGCGGACGAGCGGGTTCGACCACGGCGTCGGCCCGGGCGTCTACGACATCCACTCGCCGCGCGTGCCGAGCGTCGCCGAGGTCACCCAGCTGCTCGAGCGTGCCGCCGGTGCGCTGCCGCTCCGCCAGGTCTGGGTGAACCCCGACTGCGGCCTGAAGACCCGCGGCTACGACGAGACCGTGGCGTCGCTGCGCAACATCATCGACGCGACCCGCGAGGTGCGCGCCCGCCAGGCGGTGCAGGCCTGATCGGATGCCCCGGGGCGCACGCCGCCCCGGGGCATCCGTCGCCCTGCCTCCGCGAGCCTGCATGTTTCGTCGTTCCGAGCGCTGAGAACGACGAAACGTGCAGGCTCGCGGTGTTCAGACGGTGCGGAGCACGGCGACGACCTTGCCGAGCACCTCGGCGTAGTCGCCGATGATCGGCTCGAAGGCGCTGTTGCGGGGGAGCAGCCAGGTGTGGCCGTCGCGCTGGCGGAAGACCTTCACCGTGGCCTCGCCGTCGAGCATCGCGGCGACGATCTCGCCGTTCTCGGCCTCCTGCTGGCGACGCACGACGACCCAGTCGCCGTCGCAGATGGCCGCGTCGATCATGGAGTCGCCGACGACCTTGAGGATGAACAGCTCGCCCTTGCCCACGAGCTGGCGGGGGAGCGGGAACACCTCCTCGATCTGCTGGTCGGCGGTGATCGGCACGCCCGCGGCGATGCGCCCGACGAGCGGCACCATCGC
The DNA here is from genome assembly GCF_027925245.1 of Agromyces rhizosphaerae. Taxonomy (NCBI): domain Bacteria; kingdom Bacillati; phylum Actinomycetota; class Actinomycetes; order Micrococcales; family Microbacteriaceae; genus Agromyces; species Agromyces rhizosphaerae. Next base: position 40,320 of record NZ_BSDP01000001.1, on the reverse strand, counting down.
CGCGTCGCCGACCGGGGCCGGTGCGCCCGATGCGCCCGCCGAGCCGGTCTCGTCGGCGGACTCGGTCTGCGAGGGCGTCTCGATCAGCACCTCGAGCGCGCGGGGGCGGTTCGGGTCGCGGCGAAGGTAGCCGCTCAGCTCGAGCTGGCTGAGCTGGTGGGCGACGCTCGACAGCGACGAGAGCCCGACCGCGTCGCCGATCTCGCGCATGCTCGGCGGGTACCCGCGGGTCGACACCGACCGCTGGATCACGTCGAGGATCTGCAGCTGCTTGGCGCTGAGGCTCTTGCGTCGCCGGGTCGCCCTGCGCTCTGTTCCGTTCTCGGTGTCCACGTGTCTCGCCCTCCACAGGTCCGTCTGCCGGGGCCGGTCGATCGAATGTCGGTGGGTGCTGATCGACTGTCGCCAGACACTCGAAACTGTATCCGGCGTGTCGGGTGCGGGCAAACATATGTTCGAGCGTGTCGCGCGGAATTCCGGGCGAATCGCCTCGGATCGAGGGTTGAGTGTTCGAAACATCGAAGGTATATTCGGAACAGAGCTTCGCGCCGGCCTTCCCGGCCGAAGGCCGACGCGGAGCTCGACCAGGGAGGTGCGAGATGACGATGGCAATCCACAGCGGCACGGTCTTCGGTTCGCCGCGCACAACGACGTCAGGGCAGTCGACGGATGCCCCCGCGGGCGGGAGCCGGGTGCGCACGCGCCTGCGCCTCACGCGACGGGGCCGACTCGTGTTCGGCACGCTCGGCGTGCTCGTGGTGCTGGCGTTCGCCCTGCTGCTCCCGCTCGCCGCATCCCCGGCGGTGGCGGGCGACGAGGCCGCCGAGCCGCTCGAGGTCATCACGGTCGAGCACGGGCAGTCCCTCTGGGCGATCGCGGAGTCGATCGCCCCGCAGGCCGACCCCCGCGAGGTCATCGCCGACATCCTGAGCCTGAACGGGCTGGAGTCGGCCGAGCTCGTGCCGGGGCAGCAGCTCGCGCTGCCGGCCGGCCGCTGAGCCCTCGGCAGCGCGGCGGTCCGCGCCGCCGAAACACCACCGGCGTGCTCAGTAGCATGAGTGCGTGACGACCCTCGACGACCTGCCGATCCGAGACGACCTGCGCGGCAAGATCCCCTACGGCGCACCGCAGTTGCACGTGCCCGTCGCGCTGAACGTCAACGAGAACACGCACCCCATTCCGGAGGACGTCGCGCACGACATCATCGCCCGCATCGCGCAGGCACTGCTGAGCCTCAACCGGTATCCCGACCGCGAGTTCACCGCGCTCCGCGAGGCGCTCGCGGGCTACCTCGGCCACGGGCTGTCGCCAGACCGCATCTGGGCGGCGAACGGCTCGAACGAGGTGCTCCAGCAGGTGCTGCAGGCGTTCGGCGGGTTCGGGCGCACCGCGCTCGGCTTCACGCCCACGTACTCGATGTACCCGCTGCTCTCGTCGGGCGTGGGCGTCGAGTGGATCGGTGCCGACCGCGACGCCGACTTCGAGCTCTCGCCCGAGACCGCCGTGCGCGCGGTCGAGGAACACGACCCCGACATCGTGATCCTCTGCTCGCCGAACAATCCGACCGGCACCCCGGTCCCACTCGAGACCGTGCGGGCCGTCGCCGACGCAGCGCGCGGCATCGTGGTGGTCGACGAGGCCTACGCCGAGTTCGCGCCCCCCGGCTCGCCCAGCGCGCTGTCGCTGCTCGAGGGCCGGCCGCGCCTGATCGTGTCCCGCACCATGAGCAAGGCGTTCGCCTTCGCCGGCGCCCGCGTGGGCTACCTCGCCGCCGACCCCGCCGTGATCGACGCGATCCGCCTCGTGCGCCTGCCGTACCACCTCTCCGCGCTCACCCAGGCGGCGGCGATCGGCGCGGTCGAGCACGCGCCCCAGATGCTCGCGATGGTCGACGACATCCGTGGCCAGCGCGACCGCATCTCCGCCGAGCTCGCCGGGCTCGGCTACCGCCCGTACCGCTCGTGGAGCAACTTCGTGCTCTTCGCGGGCGTCGACGATCCGCAGGCGACCTGGGCGGCGCTGCGCGATCGCGGCGTGCTCGTGCGCGATGTCGGCATCCCCGGCACGCTGCGGGTGAGCGCCGGCACGGAGACCGAGACCACGGCGTTCCTCGAGGCGATCGCCGCCGTCGGGCGCTGAGCCCGGGGCATCCGCCCGCCTGCACCCCGGAGAACCGCCCGCAACACCCGCAATAGGATGGCCGCATGAGCACCCCCGCACGGACCGCCCGCGTGCAGCGCGAGACGAGCGAGTCGAGCATCGACCTCTCGCTCGACCTCGACGGCACCGGGGAGAGCGACATCGAGACCTCGGTGCCGTTCTACGACCACCTGCTCACGGCGTTCGCGAAGCACTCGCTGACCGACCTGCGCGTGCGCGCGAGCGGCGACATCGAGATCGACGTGCACCACACCGTGGAGGACGTCGGCATCGTGCTCGGCACGGCCATCAAGCAGGCGCTCGGCGACAAGCGCGGCATCTCGCGCTACGGCGACGCGCTCGTGCCGCTCGACGAGGCGCTCGCGCAGGCCGTCGTCGACATCTCCGGGCGTCCGTACCTCGTGCACACCGGCGAGCCCGCCGGCTTCGAACTGCACCTCATCGGGGGCCACTTCACGGGGTCGATGGTGCGCCACGTCTTCGAGGCGATCACCTTCCACTCCGCGATGACCGTGCACGTCGACGTGCGCGCGGGCCGCGACCCGCACCACATCGCCGAGGCCGAGTTCAAGGCGTTCGCGCGCGCGTTCCGCCAGGCCAAGGCGCTCGACCCGCTCGTGTCCGGCATCCCGTCGACGAAGGGCGCGCTGTGACCCGACCGAGCGTGGTCGTGCTCGACTACGGCACCGGCAACGTGCACTCGGCGGTCAAGGCGCTCGAGCGCGCCGGCGCCGACGTCGAACTCACGGCGGACCGCTCCGCCGCGATGGAGGCCGACGGCCTGCTCGTGCCCGGCGTCGGCGCGTTCAGCGCGGTCATGGCGGCGCTGAAGGGCGTGCGCGGCGACGAGATCGTCGACCGCCGGCTCGCGGGCGGCCGCCCCGTCATGGGCATCTGCGTGGGCATGCAGGTGCTGTTCGAGCACGGCATCGAGCGCGGGGTCGACACCGAGGGGCTCGGCGAGTGGCCGGGTACGGTCACCGAGCTCCCGGCATCCGTGCTGCCGCACATGGGCTGGAACACGATCGACGCGCCCGACGACTCGGTGCTCTTCGAGGGGCTCCACGACGAGCGGTTCTACTTCGTGCACTCGTACGCGGCGATGGAGTGGACGCTCGACGTGCAGCCGCCGTTCCCGCAGCCCCGCGTGACCTGGTCGGAGCACGGCGCACCGTTCCTCGCGGCGGTCGAGAACGGACCGCTCACGGCGACGCAGTTCCACCCGGAGAAGTCGGCCGACGCGGGCATCCGCCTGCTGTCGAACTGGCTCGGCACGCTGCGCTGAGCGGCCGGGATCCGCGCGGGGACGGCGTGTGCGATCGGCCCGTCGCACGCGAGTAGGATGCTGTGACTGTGCCGGTCTCCCGTTCCAGCGAGGCCACGATACGAGGACAGTGATGAGCGAGTTCAACAGGACCCCGCGTCTTGTGCTGCTTCCGGCGGTGGACGTCGCCGGCGGCAAGGCGGTACGCCTGACGCAGGGCGAGGCGGGTTCCGAGACCAACTACGGCGACCCGATCGACGCGGCCGAGGACTGGGCCAAGCAGGGGGCCGAGTGGATCCACCTGGTCGACCTGGACGCGGCCTTCGGACGCGGCAGCAACACCGGGATCCTGAAGAAGGTCATCCGCCAGGTGCGCGGCGTGAACATCGAGCTGTCGGGCGGCATCCGCGACGACGCGTCGCTCGAGAAGGCGCTCGAGATCGGCGCGAAGCGCATCAACCTCGGCACCGCGGCGCTCGAGAACCCCGAGTGGGCGGCGTCGGTCATCGCGCAGTACGGCGAGGCCGTCGCGGTCGGGCTGGACGTGCGCGGCACGACGCTCGCGGCACGCGGCTGGACCAAGGAGGGCGGCGATCTCTGGCAGGTCATGGACCGCCTCGAGGAGGCCGGCTGCGCACGCTACGTCGTCACCGACGTCACCAAGGACGGCACGCTGCAGGGCCCGAACGTCGACCTGCTGCGCCAGGTCATGGAGCGCACCCGCCGCCCCGTCATCGCGTCGGGCGGCATCTCGAGCCTGGACGACCTCGCCGCACTGCGCGAACTCGTGCCGCTCGGGCTCGAGGGCGCGATCGTGGGCAAGGCGCTCTACTCGCGCGCGTTCACGCTCGCCGAGGCGCTGGATGTCGCCGGCCACTGAGCCCGGCGGGGGCGAGGCGGCGGATGCCGCTGAGCCGGTGCATCCCGGACACCTCGCCGATTCGGCGGGACAGCCGTGGGCCGGCCGCTCGTTCACCCCGAACGCGCACGCGGCCGACGACGGCACGATGCCCGAACGCCTCGCCGAGGCGATCCGCCGCTTCCGTGCGGGCGAGGTCGGCCAGGCCGAGGTCGTCGACGCCTTCCGCGACGCGCGCCTGCTGATCCCGCTCGTGGCGCAGCTGGGCGACGGCGGCACGGAGGTCGGCGCGCACGGCCTGGCGATCGAGAAGAGCCAGGAGCTCGCGATCGTGACGGTCGCCGGGCCCGACGGCCGCAACGTGCTGCCCGTGTTCGGCTCGGTCGCCGCGATGTTGGCGTGGAACCCGCAGGCGCGCCCGGTGCCCGCCGACGGCGTGCGGGTCGCGCTCGCCGCCGCGAGCGAGGACACCGAGCTCGTCGTGCTCGACCCCGGCAGCGCGGGCGAGTTCGTGCTGCGTCGGCCCGCGCTGTGGTCGGTCGCGCAGTCGCAGCCGTGGCGTCCCGCGTTCGAGGACGACGCCGTGACCGACGCCTTCGCGCGCTCGATCGCGAGCGAGTTGGCGGCCGTCGCCACGACGCTCGAACCGGGCGACCCGGGGGCGCGCCTGGCGGGCCCCGAGGTGGTCGTGCGCCTCGAACTCCTCGCCGGGCTCGAGCGCGCCGAGCTCGACGCCGTGCTGCAGCGGCTCGCGCAGCGGTGGGCCGCGGACGACGACATCGCGACGCGCGTCGACAGCCTGACCGTGCGGCTCGTCACCGCCGACTGACGGTCGCGCCGCGTTCGCGCCCTCTACCGCTGGTCGAGCGGAGACGGCAGACTTCGGGCAGGTCAACCCGAGGAGGCCGCATGGCGGACGGCATCGAGCACCCGATCGAGTACGACGCGCCGCTGGACGCGGCCTCCCGTGCGGCGCGACGATGGCTGACCGGCCTGCAGGACCGTCCGTTCGCCGCTCCGGCCGACGTCGAGGCGGTGAAGGACGCCCTCGGCCGCGACCTGCCCGCCGACGGCCGCGCCGCCTCCGACGTGATCGAGCACCTGGCAGAGACGGTCGAGCCTGCGCTGCTGCTCAGCCAGTCCGGCCGATTCTTCGGCTGGGTGTTCGGCGGCACGCTCCCGGCGGCGCTCGCGGCGGACTGGCTCGTGGGTGCGTGGGACCAGGACGCCCTGTCGCGCTCGTGGATGCCCGGCACGACGGCCGCCGAGGAGCTCGCGGGCGAGTGGGTGGCCGACCTGCTCGGATTCCCGGCCAGCACCGAGGTCGGCTTCGTGACCGGCGCGACGATGGCGAACTTCTCCGGCCTGCTGGTCGGTCGCGACACCGTGCTCGCCGATGCCGGCTGGGACGTGTCCGTCGACGGACTCGCCGGAGCGCCACCGGTCCGGGTCGTGGTCGGGGCCGCGTGCCACGCCTCGGTGCTCCTGGCGCTGCGCTATCTCGGCCTCGGGGCGCCGGTCGTGGTCGGGGCCGACGACCAGGGCCGCATCGACGTGGCGGCGCTCGAGCGCGAACTGGCCGCCTCGGACGCGCCGACGCTGGTGTGCCTCCAGGCGGGCGACCTCCACTCCGGGGCGTTCGACGACTTCGCGGGCGCCGTCGCCGTCGCCCACGAGGCGGGCGCCTGGGTGCACGTGGACGGCGCGTTCGGGCTGTGGGCGGCGGCGTCGCCGTCGGCCCGCCATCTGACCGCGGGGCTGGCGGGCGTCGACTCCGCGAGCACCGACGCGCACAAGACGCTGAACGCGCCGTACGACTGCGGGATCGTCTTCTGCACCCGGCCGGGCCTGATGCAGCGCTCGCTCGGCACCCGCGCGAGCTACCTTCCGCCCCCGGGTGCGACGCCAGATCCGATGGACACCGCGCCCGAGATGTCCCGGCGCGCCCGCGGGGTGCCGGTCTACGCCGCGCTGGCCGCGCTCGGCCGGGACGGCGTCGCGGCGCTCGTGGACCGGCTCATCGCGGGTGCGTCGCGGCTTGCGGCCGGCCTGGAGGCCATCCCCGGCGTCCAGGTGCTGAACGACCTCGAGTACACGCAGGTGTGCGTCGCGCTCGAGGACGACGCCGCGACGGATGCCGCCTATGCGCACGTCATGGCGAGCGGGGAGGCGTTCGTGTTCCCGTCGGTGTGGCGCGGGCGGCACGTCATCCGGTTCTCGGTGAGCAACTGGACGACGGGGGAGGCCGAGATCGACCGGACGATCGAGGCGGTGCGACGGGCGGCGTCCGAGGCGGGGTGAGTGCTGCCCGGCCCGGTGTCGGCGGCATCGGCTTGAATGGAGGCGTGGGCTCCGTGCTCGATCGGTTCTCGGAAGCCACGCGCGCGTGGTTCACCGAGTCCTTCCGCGCGCCCACCGACGCCCAGGCCGGCGCGTGGGACGCGATCTCGCAGGGCGAGCACTCGCTCATCGTCGCGCCGACCGGCTCGGGAAAGACCCTCGCGGCCTTCCTCTGGGCGATCGACCGGCTGGTCCGCGGCCACGGCGAGGCCCCGGAGGGCGAGGGCGAGGCGGATGCCCCTGAGTCGGCGCCCCGCGGCACCCGCGTGCTCTACATCTCCCCGCTCAAGGCGCTCGGCGTCGACGTCGAGCGCAACCTGCGCGCCCCGCTCGTGGGCATCGCCCGCACCTCGGAGCGCCTCGGCGTCGCCGCGCCCGACATCACGGTCGGCGTGCGCTCGGGCGACACGACCCCCGCCGAGCGGCGCCTGCTCGTGCGCACCCCGCCCGAGATCCTCATCACGACGCCCGAGTCGCTGTTCCTGCTGCTCACCTCGAACGCCCGCGAGTCGCTGCGCGACGTCGACACCGTGATCGTCGACGAGATCCACGCGATGGCGGGCACCAAGCGCGGCGCGCACCTCGCGGTGAGCCTCGAGCGGCTCGACGCGCTGCTCGCGCGCCCGGCGCAGCGCATCGGCCTGTCGGCGACGGTGCGCCCGCACGACGAGGTCGCGCGCTTCCTCGCGGGCACCGCGCCCGTGCGCGTCGTCGCGCCGCCGTCGGGCAAGCGGTTCGACCTGCGGGTCGTCGTGCCGCTCGAGGACATGGGCGACCTCGCCGCCGAGCAGGGCACGATCTGGCCGCACGTCGAGGAGGCGATCGTCGACGACGTGATGGCGCACCGCTCCTCGATCGTGTTCGCGAACTCGCGCCGGCTCGCCGAGCGGCTCACCGCGAGGCTCAACGAGATCCACGCCGAGCGCGCGGCGCTGGTGACGGCGGGAGCGGCCGACCCAGCGGCATCCGACGGCTTCGTGCCCCCGCCGACCCGCCCGCCCGCCGAGATGATCGCCGCCTCGGGCGCGACTTCGGGCGCCGAGCCGCTGCTCGCGCGCGCCCACCACGGCTCGGTGAGCAAGGAGGAGCGCGCCGGCATCGAGGACGACCTGAAGTCCGGCCGCCTCCGCTGCGTGGTCGCCACGTCGAGCCTCGAGCTCGGCATCGACATGGGCGCGGTCGACCTGGTGGTGCAGGTCGAGTCGCCGCCGTCGGTCGCGAGCGGCCTGCAGCGCGTGGGTCGCGCCGGCCACCAGGTCGGCGAGGTCTCGCGCGGCGTGCTGTACCCGAAGCACCGCGCCGACCTCGTGCACACCGCGGTCGCGACCGAGCGCATGGTCGCCGGCGCGATCGAGGAACTCGCGATCCCGGCGAACCCGCTCGACATCCTCGCCCAGCAGACCATCGCCGCGTGCGCACTCGACCCGCTCGACGTCGACGACTGGTACGACACCGTGCGCCGTTCCGCGCCGTTCGCCGGGCTGCCGCGCTCGGCGTACGAGGCCACGCTCGACCTGCTCGCGGGCCGCTACCCGTCCGACCGGTTCGCCGAGCTGCGACCGCGCATCGTCTGGGACCGCGACGCCGGCACCCTGAACGGCCGCCCCGGCGCGCAGCGCCTCGCCGTCACGAGCGGCGGCACCATTCCCGACCGCGGCATGTTCGGCGTGTTCATGGCGGGGGAGGAAGGCACCAACCGCCGCGTCGGCGAGCTCGACGAGGAGATGGTCTACGAGTCGCGCGTCGGCGACGTGTTCGCGCTCGGCGCGACGAGCTGGCGCATCCAGGACATCACGCACGACCGCGTGGTCGTCACCCCCGCGTTCGGGCAGCCCGGCCGGCTGCCGTTCTGGAAGGGCGACGGCCTGGGGCGCCCCGCCGAGCTCGGTCGGGCGATCGGCGCGTTCGTGCGCGAGGTGTCCGATGCGAGCCCGGCGGATGCCTCGGCGCGCGCCGCCGCCGCAGGGCTCGACGCGCGCGCCACGACGAACCTCGTCGCGTTCCTCGACGAGCAGCGCCGCGCCACCCGGCACCTGCCGACCGACCGCACGATCGTCGTCGAGCGCTTCCGCGACGAGCTGGGCGACTGGCGGGTCGTCATGCACGCCCCGTTCGGGACGCCCGTGCACGCGCCGTGGGCGCTCGCCGTGGGCGCCCGCATCCGCGAGCGGTACGGCGTCGACGCCAATGCGGTCGCGAGCGACGACGGCATCGTCATCCGCATGCCCGACACGGGCGGCGACCCGCCCGCGGCCGACCTGTTCGTGTTCGAGACCGACGAGCTGGTCGAGCTCGTGACCGAGGAGGTCGGCGGCTCGGCGCTGTTCGCCTCCCGGTTCCGCGAGTGCGCGGCCCGCGCGCTGCTCCTGCCCCGCCTGAACCCCGGCCGGCGCTCGCCGCTCTGGCAGCAGCGTCAGCGCGCCTCGCAACTGCTCGAGGTGGCGCGCGACTACGGCGACTTCCCGATCATCCTCGAGACCGTGCGTGAGTGCCTGCAGGACGTCTACGACCTCCCGTCGTTGCGCACCGTGAGCGAGGACATCGCCGCCCGCCGCATCCGCGTGGCCGAGACCGAGACCGAGACCGCCAGCCCGTTCGCCGCGAGCCTGCTCTTCGGCTACGTCGGCGCGTTCATGTACGAGGGCGACTCGCCGCTCGCCGAGCGGCGCGCGGCCGCGCTCTCGCTCGACACCGGCATGCTCGCCGAGCTCCTCGGCACCGTCGAGCTGCGCGAGCTGCTCGATCCCGAGGTCATCGCGCAGGCCGAGGCCGAGCTGCAGCGCCTCGACCCCGAGCGGCGGGCTCGCGGCGCCGAGGGCGTCGCCGACCTGCTCCGCGAGCTCGGGCCGCTGTCGGCCGACGAGGTGGCCGCCAGGGTCGACGACGAGACGGATGCCCCCGAGGCGCTCGCCGCGCTCGCCGCCGCGCGGCGCGTGGCAGAGGTCGCCTTCGCTGGTGCCGAGCGCTGGGCCGTCGTCGAGGACGCGAGCCGCCTGCGCGACGCGCTCGGGGTGCCCATCCCGCCCGGCGTGCCCGACGCGTTCGCCGAGGCCGTGGCCGACCCGGTCGGCGACCTGGTCAGCCGCTACGCTCGCACCCACGGCCCGTTCACCGCACAGTCGGTGGCCGAGCGCCTCGGCATCGGCTCGGCCGTCGCGACCGCCGCGCTCCGGCGCCTCGCGGCCGACCGGCGCGTGGTCGAGGGGGAGTTCCGCCCGCACGGCACCGGCACCGAGTGGTGCGACGCCGAGGTGCTGCGCCGGCTGCGGCGCCGGTCGCTCGCCGCGCTGCGCAAGGAGGTCGAGCCCGTCGACCAGCGCGCCTACGCCCGGTTCCTGCCCGACTGGCAGCACGTCGGCGGCCGGCTGCGCGGCGTCGACGGCGTGCTGCAGGTCGTCGAGCAGCTCGAGGGCGCGCGCCTGCCCGCCTCGGCGTGGGAGTCGCTCGTGCTGCCCGGCCGGGTGGCCGACTACAGCCCGGCCATGCTCGACGAGCTGACCGCGGCCGGCGAGGTGCTCTGGGCCGGGGCGGGCGCCATGCCCGGCAACGACGGCTGGATCACCCTGCACCTGGCCGACACCGCGCCGCTCTCGCTGCCCCTGCCGGTCGACACCGAGCCGTCGGCGCTCGAGCAGGAGGTGCTCGCCACGCTCGGCACGGGAGGTGCGTACTTCTTCCGCCAGCTCGCCGACGCGGTCGGCAGCACCGACGACCAGGCGCTCGCCGAGGCGATCTGGAACCTCGCCTGGGCAGGGCTCGTGACCAACGACACCTTCTCGCCCGTGCGGGCGATGCTTGCGGGCGGGCGCACGAGCCACGCGCCGACCCGCCCTACCCCTCGATCGCGTGCGTACGCAGGCCGTGGCCGGGTGAGCGGCCGGCCGGCCAGCCCGCTGCGCACGGGCCCGCCGAACGTCGCCGGGCGCTGGTCGATCCTCCCGGTCGCCGACGACTCGGCGACGCGACGCGCGCATGCGCTCGGCGAGACGCTCCTCGACCGGCACGGCGTGGTGACGCGCGGCGCGGTGGTCGCCGAGGGCATCGTCGGAGGCTTCGCGCTGGCCTATCGCACCCTCGCCGGGTTCGAGGAGTCGGGCCGCGTGCGCCGCGGGTACTTCATCGACGGGCTCGGCGCCGCCCAGTTCGGCAGCGCGGGCGCCGTCGACCGCCTCCGCACCGCGCCCGAGGCGCCGACCCTCGTTCTCGCGGCGACCGACCCCGCCAACCCCTACGGTGCGGCCCTGCCGTGGCCGGAGCTGCCCGTCGACGGGCACCGGCCCGGGCGGAAGGCCGGCGCCATGGTGATCCTCGTCGACGGCGCGCTCGTCGCCTACGTCGAGCGCGGCGGCAAGACGATCATCGCCTTCACCGACGACGCCGAGGTGCTGCGCGGGGCCGCGACGGCGCTGGCCGCGGTCGTGCAGCGCAGTGCCGTGGATCGACTCCGCGTCGAGACCGTGAACGGTGTGTACGTGCTCGGCACGCCCGCGGGCGACGCACTGCAGGAGGCGGGCTTCCGCACGACGCCGAGGGGACTGCGGATCAGTGCTCGTGGGTGAGTTCAGTGCGCGGGGCTGATCCGGCGGCCCGGGGGGAGCGCCGTGCCCGAGGGTGACACCGTCTGGCGGGCGGCGCGCCGGCTCGACGAGACGTTGGCGGGGGCATCCGTCGTCTCGTCCGACGTGCGCGTGCCGCGCTACGCGACCGTCGACCTCGCCGGCGAGACCGTGCACGGCGTCGCCTCGCGCGGCAAGCACCTGCTCATGCGCATCGGCGACCGGGTCGTGCACACGCACCTGAAGATGGAGGGGGAGTGGCGCGTGCTCCGGCCGGGGCAGCGCTGGCCGCACCCCGCGCACCGTGCGCGAATCGTCATCACGACGCCCGAGGCCGTCGCGATCGGGTTCGACCTCGGCATCGTCGAGGTGTTCCCGGCCGACGAGGAGGCCGATCGGCTCGACTACCTCGGGCCCGACCTGCTCGGCGACGACTGGGACGCCGCCGAGGCCGTCAGGCGCCTCGCGTCGCACCCCGAGCAGGAGATCATCGTCGCGCTCGCCGACCAGCGCAACCTCGCCGGGCTCGGCAACGAGTACGTCAACGAGCTCTGCTTCCTGCGCGGGCTCGCGCCCGGGCGCCCGGTGGCCCAGGTCGACCTCGCACCCGCCGTCGCGCTCGCCGAGCGACTGATCCGCGCCAACCGCGACCGCGTCGCGCGCACCACCACGGGCGACACCCGGCGCGGCATGCGCCTCTGGGTGCATGGCCGCGGCGGCCAGCCGTGCCGGCGCTGCGGCACGACGATCCGGCACGCGCGCCACGGGCGCACCGAGCTCGAGCTGCGCGAGACCTGGTGGTGCCCGAGCTGCCAGACGTGACGCGGGCGGGCGTCAGCTGCGCGGCATCCGCCCGCTCACAGCCGGGGTCAGTTGACCGGGCCGGTCCACTTCTCGCCGGGGCCCTGCCCGATCGGGTCGGGAATGACGGATGCCTCGCGGAACGCCAGCTGCAGCGAGCGCAGTCCGTCGCGCAGGCTCCGAGCGTGCATGTCGCTGATCTCCGGGGCGCCTGCCGTGATGAGCCCCGCGAGGGCGTTGATGAGCTTGCGCGCCTCGTCGAGGTCGACCTCCGCGTCGGGGTCGTCGGCCAGCCCGCACTTCACGGCGGCGGCGCTCATGAGGTGGACGGCGGTGGTGGTGATCACCTCGACCGCGGGCACCTCGGCGATGTCGCGGGTGGCGTCGACGGTGGCATCCGACGGGGGATTCTGAGACACGTGGAACCTCTGGTAGACTTCTGCGGGCTCCGGGGCCATTCCCCGGTACGAAAGTGGAGATTCTCCCACCCGCGCTTGACCGCCTCACTAGGTTACCGGGTAGATCGCACTCCGCTTGCCGGCCTCAGGGCCGGGAAGTAGACAGGGTGCCGTAGGTGCCGCACGTGGAAGTACACGGGCGGCGGTGCGTGGATTTCCGCCTTCGTCGCCAGGCGGCATCCGCTCCCTGGCGCAGCAGGAAATGCTCGAAACAGAGGAGTACACGCATCAGCGATCCCCGTACCAACGACCGTATCCGCGTTCCCGAGGTCCGCCTCGTGGGGCCCAGCGGAGAGCAGGTCGGCGTCGTCAAGATCGAGGTTGCCCTGCGACTCGCGCAGGAAGCAGACCTCGACCTCGTCGAGGTCGCTCCGAACTCGAAGCCGCCCGTGGCCAAGATCATGGACTACGGCAAGTTCAAGTACGAGGCTGCGCAGAAGGCCAAGGAGGCCCGGCGCAACCAGGCGAACACGATCCTCAAGGAGGTCCGGTTCCGCCTCAAGATCGACAAGCACGACTACGAGACCAAGATGAAGCGCGCCGTCGGCTTCCTGAAGGCCGGCGACAAGGTCAAGGCGATGATCCTGTTCCGCGGGCGCGAGCAGTCGCGTCCCGAGATGGGCGTCCGCCTGCTGCAGCGCTTCGCGGAGGACGTCGCCGAGTTCGGCACCGTCGAGCACACCCCCACGATCGACGGGCGCAACATGACCATGGTCATCGCTCCCGTGAAGAACAAGTCCGAGGCCAAGGCCGAGGCGAACGCACAGCGTGCTGCGGCCAAGCAGCGTCCCGCGTCGGAGGACGCGGGCGAGTAGGTCGCAGGCGGTTCGCGCCCACCGGTGCGAGCCAGAACCATTCCGCCCCCTCGCGGGGCGGGAACCGAAGGAGAAACGAATGCCCAAGCAGAAGACCCACTCCGGGTCGAAGAAGCGCTTCAAGGTCACCGGCAGCGGCAAGATCAAGAAGCAGCAGGCCGGGATGCGCCACAACCTCGAGGGCAAGTCCTCCGTGCGCACCCGCCGCCTGAACCAGGACAAGGTGGCCTCCAAGGCCGACACCAAGGTCATCAACAAGCTGCTCGGCCGCTGAGCCGAAGAGACCCGTAAGGAACTAGAGCAATGGCAAGAGTCAAGAGGGCCGTCAACGCCCACAAGAAGCGCCGGGTCATCCTCGAGCGCGCCGAGGGCTACCGCGGGCAGCGTTCGCGCCTGTACCGCAAGGCCAAGGAGCAGGTCACGCACTCGCTGGTCTACTCGTACAACGACCGCCGTGCGCGCAAGGGCGACTTCCGCCGCCTGTGGATCCAGCGCATCAACGCCGCGTCGCGCCAGAACGGCCTGACCTACAACCGCTTCATCCAGGGCCTCGGCCTCGCGGGCATCGAGGTGGACCGTCGCATCCTGGCCGACCTCGCCGTGCACGAGCCGGAGACCTTCGCCGGCCTCGTCGAGGCCGCCAAGGCCGCGCTGCCCGCCGACACCTCGGCCCCCAAGGCCGACTCGGCCGCGTAGGCACCGCGTCACGCAGTTCAACGGCCCGTCCCGGAATCGTCCGGGGCGGGCCGTTCGCCGTCTGCGCCAGAGGCTCCCTAGACTGGCCGCATGCTCGAGAACCCGCGCTCGCCGCGCGTGCGCGCCGTCGCGAAGCTCGCCAAGAAGCCCGCCCGCCAGGAGTCGGGGCTGTTCCTGCTCGAAGGGCCCCAGGCCGTCGCCGAGGCCCTCACGTACCGCCCGCAGCTGCTCGTGGAGCTCTACGCGACCCCGACGGCGCTGGAGCGCTACACCGACATCGGCCAGACCGCGGTCGACGCCGGCGTCGACGTCGAGTTCGTCACCGAGGAGGTGCTCGAATCGATGGCCGACACGGTGACCCCGCAGGGGTTCGTCGCCGTGTGCCACCAGTTCCCGACGGCCGCGAAGGACGTGTTCGCCGCGGAGCCGAAGCTCGTCGCGATCCTCGAGGAGGTGCGCGACCCCGGCAACGCGGGCACCATCATCAGGGCGGCGGATGCGGCGGGAGCCGACGCCGTCGTCTTCTCAGGCCGCACGGTCGACCTCTACAACCCCAAGGTCGTGCGCTCGTCGACCGGGTCGATCTTCCACCTCCCGGTCGCGGTCGGCGCCCACCTCGAGGACGTGCTGCAGCGTGCCCGCGGGGCGGGCCTGCAGGTGCTCGCGGCCGACATCGACGGCGAGGACCTGCTCGCGGCGCGCTCCGCGGGCGTGCTCGACGCGCCGACGGCGTGGCTGTTCGGCAACGAGGCGCGCGGGCTCTCCGACGAGCACCGCGACGCCGCGGATCGCGCGATCACGGTGCCGATCTACGGGCAGGCCGAGTCGATGAACCTCGCCACCGCGGCATCCGTCTGCCTGTACGAGAGCGCGTTCGCCCACCGTTCCTGAGCGTTCCTCGCGACATTCCTGAGCGTGTGTCGAACGCCGCATCGGCGAGTTACGAAACGGTAACCGATGCGCTGCCGCTACAGACCGCTCGTGAGCGCGTCCCCTACGTTGGGGGTATGGAGCCCACCACGCCGACTCCGACGACGTCCAACATCCAGGTCGGTCGCGGAGAGCCGCTCGTCGTGATCGAGCAGGTGAACAAGCACTTCGGCGACCTCCACGTGCTGAACGACATCAACACGGAGGTCAACCGCGGCGAGGTCGTCGTCGTCATCGGCCCGTCCGGGTCTGGCAAGTCGACGCTCTGCCGTGCCATCAACCGCCTCGAGACCATCGACTCGGGCACCATCACGATCGACGGCGACGTGCTGCCCGAGGAGGGTGCGGCGCTCGCGAAGCTGCGCGCCGACGTCGGCATGGTCTTCCAGTCGTTCAACCTCTTCGCCCACAAGACGGTGCTCGAGAACGTCACGCTCGCGCCGATCCGGGTCAAGAAGAAGTCGAAGAAGGAGGCCGAGGCGCGCGCCATGGAGCTCCTCGACCGCGTCGGCGTCGCGAACCAGGCATCCAAGATGCCCTCGCAGCTCTCGGGTGGCCAGCAGCAGCGTGTGGCCATCGCCCGCTCGCTGGCGATGAGCCCGAAGCTCATGCTCATGGACGAGCCGACGAGCGCGCTCGACCCCGAGATGATCAACGAGGTGCTCGACGTCATGGTCGGCCTCGCGAAGGACGGCATGACGATGATCGTCGTGACGCACGAGATGGGATTCGCCCGGCGCGCCGCCGACCGGGTGCTCTTCATGGCCGACGGGAAGATCGTCGAGGAGGCCACGCCGAGTGACTTCTTCGACAACCCGCAGTCGGACCGTGCCAAGGACTTCCTCTCGAAGATCTTGGAACACTGAGGCTCGGCCGCCTTCGCGCGGCGGGGGAGATACGCACACAGGAGGAGAAGAGGACATGAAGCGCAGCAGACTCGCACTCATCGCCGCAGCGGGGGTCGCGGCACTCGCGCTCGCCGGCTGTTCGAGCGACGGCGGCGACGGGGAGACCACGGACTCGAGCGGCACCGTCGAGTTCGAGGAGGGCACCACGATGGCCGAGCTCTCCGAGGCCGGCACCATCACGATCGGCACCAAGTTCGACCAGCCGCTGTTCGGCCTCGTCGGCCCGAGCGGTGACCCGGAGGGCTTCGACGTCGAGATCGGCAAGATCATCGCCGGCCAGCTCGGCATCGACGAGGGCTCGATCGAGTGGGTCGAGACGGTCTCCGCGAACCGCGAGCCGTTCATCGAGAACGGGCAGGTCGACATCGTCGTGGCGACCTACACGATCAACGACGCCCGCAAGGAGGTCATCTCCTTCGCCGGTCCGTACTACATGGCGGGCCAGTCGATCCTCGTGAACGCCGACAACGACGACATCACCGGCGAGGACGACCTCATCGGGCAGCCCGTCTGCTCGGTGACCGGTTCGACCCCGGCGGAGTACCTCGACGAGCTCGGCGCCGAGACGGTGCTCACCGACACCTACACGAACTGCCTCGAGCCGCTGCGCCAGGGCCAGGTCGTCGCGGTCTCGACCGACAACGTGATCCTCGCGGGCCTCGCCGCCCAGAACGAGGGCGAGTTCAAGGTCGTGGGCGAGCCGTTCACCGACGAGCCCTACGGCATCGGCCTCGCGATCGACGACACCGACTTCCGCATGTGGATCAACGACGTGCTCGAGGAGTCGTACGCGGACGGCAGCTACGAAGAGGCGTGGAACGCCACGGCGGGCACCATCCTGCCGTTCATCGAGCCGCCGGCAGTCGACCGGTACTGACCCGACGGTGACCCGGGCCGGGCGAACTCCCGGCCCGGGTCACACCCGCCTGACACGACGAGAGGAGCCGCGTGGACGCCGTCTTCGACAACCTGCCGAGATACCTCGACGGGTTCAGCGTGACGCTGCTGCTGCTCGCCGTGTCGAGCGTGTTCGCGCTCGTGCTCGGCACGGTCATCGCGGCCATGCGCATCTCGCCGGTGGCGTCGCTGCGCGGGTTCGCGACGGTCTACACCGAGATCGTGCGCAACACCCCGCTCACGCTCGTCCTGTTCTTCTGCGCGATCGTGCTGCCGTACCTCGGCTCCACGCTCCCGTACGTCGTCGCTGCCATGATCGGCCTCTCGGTCTACACGTCGCCGTTCGTCGCGGAGGCCCTGCGGTCGGGCATCAACGGCGTCGCGGTGGGCCAGGCGGAGGCGGCGCGCAGCGTCGGCCTCGGGTTCGGCCAGACCGTGACGCTGGTCATCCTGCCGCAGGCGTTCCGCATGACGGTGCCGCCGCTCATCAACGTCTTCATCGCGCTGACGAAGAACACGTCGGTCGCGGGTGGGTTCTTCGTCGCCGAGCTCTTCACGATCGGCAAGGAGCTCGCGAACGCACGGGGTGACGCGGTCATCGCGGTGCTGCTCGGCGTCGCCACGTTCTACCTGCTGATCACGGTGCCGCTGGGGCTCGCCGCCACCCAGCTCGAGCGGAAGTGGGTGGTGCAGCGATGAGCCGCGGCGCCGCAGTCCTGTTCGACGCACCCGGGCCCCGCGCCCGGCGCACGTCGCTGCTCGTCTCGCTCATCGCGGGCGTGCTCATCGTGATCGGCCTCGGCTGGATCATCGCGGTGCTCGCCGCCCCGCGTGAGGGTCCCGGCGGCCTCGAACTGCCTGGAATGTTCGCGCCGACGCGCTGGGACATCTACTCCGACCCCGAGGTCTGGCTGTTCATCGGCGAGGGCACGCTCGCCACGCTCCAGGCCGCGGCCGTCGCCGCCGCCCTCGCCCTGGTGTTCGGTGTCGTCCTCTCCCTGCTCCGCAGTGCCCAGAGCCGCTGGATCCGCATTCCGACGGCCGTGTTCATCGAGTTCTTCCGCGGCATGCCCGTGCTGCTCATGATGCTGTTCATCCTGCTCGCGGCGATGACCGGGCAGTTCTGGGCCGTCGTCTGGGCGCTCGCGCTCTACAACGGCGCGCTCATCGGCGAGGCGCTCCGGGCCGGTCTCGCGGCGCTGCCCAAGGGCCAGCGCGAGGCGGGCCTCAGCCTCGGCATGCGCCAGCTGCAGTCGAAGCTGCTCGTGGAGTTCCCGCAGGCGTTCCGCCAGATGCTGCCGATCATCGTCGCCCAGCTCGTGGTGCTGCTGAAGGACACCTCGCTCGGGTACATCGTCGGCTACAACGAGCTGCTCCGCACGACGCTCAACAACCTCGGCAGCTTCTTCGGCAACCGCTACCTGTTCTCGCTGTTCATCATCACGTGGGTCATCTACCTGGCCATGAACCTCGCACTGTCGTGGTTCGCGCGCTGGCTGTCGCGCCGCACCGAGAGCGGCGGCGGCGGGTTCAACTTCATGAAGCGCGGCGCACGCGGGGGACCCGTGCTCCCGAGCATGGAGAACCCGGCGATGGATGCCGCCATGCGTGGAGCCGAGTCCCGGCAGGTCGGACAGGGCAGCACGTAGCAGTTCCCCCACACGTGCCCGCCCGGTCAACGGCGATCGGACGGGTGCCCCACCTCCCGTGGGCACGCGCGCCCACCGGTAGACTCTCCTCTCGTGTCCGAACCCACCGAGATCACCGAATCCGCGGTCGCCGAGGCGGTCGATGCCGCGCTCGCGGCCATCGCCGGCGCGAACGACTCCGCCGCGCTGAAGGCCGTCCGCACCGAGCACACCGGCGAGAAGTCGGCGCTCGCGAAGCTGAACGCGCTCATGCGCTCCGTGCCGAACGAGCAGAAGGCCGTCGTCGGCAAGCTCGTCGGCGGCGCGCGAGGCCGCGTCAACCAGGCGTTCGCCGCCCGTGAGGGCGAGATCGTCGAGGCCGAGGCCGCCGCGCAGCTCGAGGCGGAGGCCGTCGACGTGACGGCGATCGCCGCACGCCGCACGCCCGGCGCGCGGCATCCGCTCAGCCTGCTGCAGGAGCAGATCGCCGACGTGTTCGTCGGCATGGGGTGGGAGATCGCCGAGGGCCCCGAGATCGAGCACGAGTGGTACAACTTCGACGCGCTGAACTTCGACGAGGACCACCCGGCGCGCGCGATGCAGGACACGTTCTTCGTCGAGCCGGTCGAGCGCCACCTCGTGCTGCGCACGCACACGAGCCCGGTGCAGATCCGCTCGATGCTCGACCGCGAGGTGCCGATCTACGTGCTCGCCCCGGGCCGCACGTACCGCACCGACGAGCTCGACGCGACGCATACCCCGGTGTTCAGCCAGTTCGAGGGCCTGGTGATCGACAAGGGCATCACGATGGCCCACCTGCGCGGCACGCTCGAGCACGTCGCGCGCATCATGTTCGGCGAGGGCACGAAGATCCGCCTGCGCCCGAACTACTTCCCGTTCACCGAGCCGAGCGCCGAGTTCGACATCTGGCACCCGACCTTCAAGGGCGGCGCGCGCTGGATCGAGTGGGGCGGGTGCGGCATGGTCAACCCGAACGTGCTGCGTTCGGCCGGCATCGACCCGGAGGTGTACTCGGGCTTCGCGTTCGGCATGGGCTTCGAGCGCACCCTGATGTTCCGCAACGACGTGAAGGACATGCGCGACATGATCGAGGGCGACATCCGCTTCAGCGAGCAGTTCGGGATGGTGGTCTGATGCGCGCGCCGCTCAGCTGGATCGACGAGTTCACCCCGCTCGTCGAGGGATCGACGCTCGACGACGTGCACGCCGCGCTCGTGCGCGTGGGCCTCGAGGAGGAGGACCTGCACGACTTCGAGGTCTCCGGGCCGGTCGTCGTCGGCGAGGTGCTCGAGTTCGTCGAGGAGCCGCAGAAGAACGGCAAGACCATCCGCTGGTGCCAGGTGCGCGTCGCGCCCGAGGGTTCGGAGGCGGCCGACGGCGGCCCCGACGTGCGCGGCATCGTCTGCGGCGCCCGCAACTTCGAGCTCGGCGACAAGGTCGTCGTGACCCTGCCCGGTTCGGTGCTGCCCGGCGACTTCGAGATCGCCGCGCGCAAGACCTACGGTCACGTCTCCGACGGCATGATCGCCTCGGTGAAGGAGCTCGCACTCGGCGACGAGCACGACGGCATCCTGCGCCTGGTGACCATGGGTCTCGACCCCGAGGTCGGCACCGACGCGATCGCGCTGCTCGGGCTCGACGACTCGGCGGTCGAGGTGAACGTCACGCCCGACCGCGGCTACGCGTTCTCGATCCGCGGCATCGCGCGCGAGTACTCGCACGCGACCGGCCAGCCGTTCACCGACCCCGCGTCGCTCGTGCCGCCCGTCGAGGCGTCCGGCTTCCCGGTCGTGATCGACGACGCCGAGCCGATCCGCGGTCGCGTCGGCGCGCGCGGCTTCGTCACGCGCTCGGTGCGCGGGGTGGATGCCACGCTGCCGACCCCGCCCTGGATGCGCGCGCGCCTCGCGCTCGCGGGCGTCCGATCGATCTCGCTGCTCGTCGACATCACGAACTACGTCATGTTCGAGCTCGGCCAGCCGATCCACGGCTACGACCTCGACCGGCTCGCCGGCGGCATCACGGTGCGCCGCGCGACCGGCGGCGAGACGCTCGAGACGCTCGACGGCCAGGTGCGGAAGCTCTCGACCGAGGACCTGCTGATCACCGACGAGTCCGGCGCGATCGGCCTTGCGGGCGTCATGGGCGGCGGCACGACCGAGATGAGCCTCGAGACGACCAACGTGCTCATCGAGGCGGCAACCTTCGACCCGGTGTCGATTGCGCGCACCGCGCGCCGGCACAAGCTGCCGAGCGAGGCGTCCAAGCGCTTCGAGCGCGGCGTCGACCCGGCCGTCGCGGTCGCCGCGGCCAACCGCGTGGTGCAGCTCATGGTGCAGCTGGCGGGCGGCACCGCCGACACGCTGGGCTCCGATCTGGTGGCGGATGCCTCGGCCGAGCCGATCGCCCTGCCCGCCGGCTTCACGGCTGGCCTCATCGGCGTCGACTACGAGCCGTCGCAGATCCGCGGCGCGCTCGAGCTGATCGGCGCGAGCGTCGAGGACGCGGCCGACGGCTGGACCGTCACGCCGCCGAGCTGGCGCCCCGACCTCACCGACACGTGGACCCTCGCCGAGGAGGTCGCCCGCATCGACGGGTACGACCGCATCCCGTCGGTGCTGCCGGTCGCGCCGCCGCAGCGCGGCCTCACGCGCGCCCAGCACCTGCGCCGCAACGCGTCGAACGCGCTGGCCGCGTCGGGCTTCACCGAGGTCATGGCGTACCCGTTCTTCACCGAGGCGGTGAACCAGCGCTTCGGCTCGCCCGACGGCGCCCGGATCGGCCAGGTCAAGCTCGCCAACGCGCTCGACGCGAGCGTGCCGTACCTGCGCACGTCACTGCTGCCGGGCCTCATCGAGGTCGCGCGCCGCAACCGCTCGCGCGGCTTCACCGACCTCGCCCTGTTCGAGACCGGCTCGGTGTTCCGCCCCGAGCTCGGCCGCGAGTACGGCACCGCGACCATCCCGCTCGGCGGCGTGCTGCCCGGTGACGGCGACCTCGATGACCTGGCCGCGAGCATCCCGCCGCAGCCGCGTCGCGTCGGCGTGCTGCTCACGGGCGACCGCACGGCCAAGCAGCCGGGCGTCGCGCCGGTCGCGTCGGGCATCGCCGACGCGCTCGAGGCCGCGCACGCGATCGCGAACGCGGTCGGCGCCGAGCTCGAGGTGCGCCAGGGCGCTCACCAGGCCATGCACCCCGGCCGCACCGCGGAGCTCCTCGCGGGCGGCGAGGTCGTCGGCCACGCCGGCGAGCTGCTGCCCGAGCTCGCCCTCGAATACGACCTGCCCCGCGTGGTGGGCGTCGCCGAGGTCGACCTCGACGCGCTGATCGCGAGTTCCGAGGGCGTGATCGAGGCCCGCGGGCTCTCGACGTACCCGGCCGCGACGCAGGACCTCTCGCTCGTCGTCGACGTGGCGACGCCGGCCGGCGAGGTGGGCGCCGCCGTGCGCGAGGGCGCGGGCGACCTGCTCGAGCACCTCGACCTGGTCGACGACTACCGCGGCACCGGCGTGGCCGAGGGGCGCAAGTCGCTCACGTTCGCGCTCCGCTTCCGGGCATCCGACCGCACCCTCACCGCCGCCGAGGCGACCGTCGCGAAGCTCGCCGGCTCGGCGCTCGCGGGCGAGCGCTTCGGCGCCATGATCCGCGAGTAGGGCGCCGGGCATGGCCGAGAACGTGACGAAGCCGACGGATGCCTCGGTGGACGAGTTCCTCGCGAACGCGCACCCCGCGGGCCGGCGCGAGGATGCCGCGGTGCTCCGCGAGATGCTCGACCGCGTGACCGGCGAGGCGCCGGTCATGTGGGGGCCGTCGATCGTCGGGTACGGCACGTACCACTACCGCTACGCGACCGGGCGCGAGGGCGACATGCCCGTGATCGGGTTCTCGCCGCGCACGGCCTCCATGTCGCTCTACGGCATCCAGTACGAGGGTGCCGACGAGCTGCTCGACGAGCTGGGCCCGGCGAAGCGGGGTGCCGGATGCGTGTGGGTCGGCCGGTTCGCCAAGCTCGACCTCGACGTGCTCGAGCGGCTCTTCGCCGAGGCATGGCGGCGCGGCGGCGCGCTGGGCTGAGGCATCCGTTTGCCGCAGCGCCCGCGCGACCGGTAGGGTCGCATCCGTGTCCACCGCTCGCCTCGCCGCCACGACCCGCGCATCGCGGGTGCTCGTCGCGCGCCGGCGCCGCGGTCTCCGCCGAGGCTAGGCGACCCCACCCGCAGCCCAGCGCTGCCGTGCGGTCGCCGTCGCTCAGCCCAGTCGGCCCAGCCATCGGGCCATTTCGCCGAGACCATAAGGTAGGACCATGACGTACTCCGTCGCCGTGGCAGGCGCGTCCGGATACGCCGGGGGAGAGATCCTGCGGCTCATCGCAGATCATCCGGAGCTCGAGGTGCGCACCGTCACCGCGCACCAGAACGCCGGCCAGGCGCTCACCGCCGTGCAGCCGCACCTGCGCGCGTACACGCACCTCACGCTCGCAGAGACCAACGCCGACACGCTCGCCGGCCACGACCTCGTCTTCCTCGCGCTGCCGCACGGCGCGTCGGGCGCGATCGCCGCCGAGCTCGGCGACGCGTCGATCGTCGTCGACTGCGGCGCAGACCACCGCCTCGAGCAGGAGGGCGACTGGGCCGCGTTCTACGGCGGCGAGTTCCACGGCGCGTGGACCTACGGCGTGCCCGAGCTGCCCCGCCTGCAGGGCACGCAGCGCGAGCGCCTCGCGCAGACGCGCCGCATCGCCGCGCCCGGGTGCAACGCGAGCACCGTCGCGCTCTCGCTCGTGCCCGGCGTGCGCGCCGGCGTCATCGACGCGCACGACATCGTGTCGGTGCTCGCCGTCGGTCCGTCCGGCGCCGGCAAGGCGCTGAAGACGCACCTGCTCGGCAGCGAGATCCTCGGCTCCGCGAACCCCTATGCGGTCGGCGGCACGCACCGGCACATCCCCGAGATCCAGCAGGCGCTCCGCTGGGCGGGCGCAGCCGACCCGACGATCAGCTTCACGCCGGTGATCGTGCCGATGTCCCGCGGCATCCTCGCCACCTCGACGGCACGGCTCGCCGACGACGCGGACGCCTCGAGCGTGCGTGAGGCCTGGGAGGACGCCTACGCGGGGGAGACCTTCGTGCAGCTGCTGCCCGAGGGCCAGTTCCCGCGCACCGCCGACGTGCTCGGCGCCAACACGGCCCTGATGGGCCTCGCGGTCGACGAGGCGGCGCGCCGCGTCGTGGTCGTCGCCGCGGTCGACAACCTCGTCAAGGGCACCGCGGGCGCCGCGATCCAGTCGGCCAACCTCGCTCTCGGCCTCGCCGAGGCCACCGCCCTCCCCGTGAACGGAGTCGCACCGTGACCGTCACCGCAGCAGCCGGCTTCGAGGCGGCGGGCATCGCCGCCGGCATCAAGCGCACGGGCGCGCTCGACCTCGCGCTCATCCTCAACCGCGGGCCGTCGGCCGCGGCCGCCGCGGTCTTCACGAGCAACCGCGCGAAGGCGAACCCCATCATCTGGTCGCAGCAGGTCGTCGCCGACGGCCGGGTGCGGGCGATCGTGCTGAACTCGGGCGGGGCGAACTGCTTCACCGGGCACCAGGGCTTCCAGGTCACGCACCGCACCGCCGAGGCCGTCGCGTCGGCGCTCGACATCGGTGCGGGCGACGTGCTCGTCTGTTCGACCGGCCTGATCGGCGAGCAGCTCGACGGCGAGGTGCTCGAGGAGGGCGTCGTCTCCGCGGTCGCGCGCCTCACCACCGACGGCGGCGACAACGCGGCCCGCGCGATCATGACGACCGACTCCGTGCCGAAGACCGCGGTGCGCACGGGCGACGGGTGGACGATCGGCGGCATGGCGAAGGGCGCCGGAATGCTCGCGCCGGGCCTCGCCACGATGCTCGTCGTGATCACGACCGACGCCGACCTGCCGGCATCCGACCTCGACCAGGCCCTGCGGGCCGCCACCCGGGTGAGCTTCGACCGGCTCGACTCCGACGGCTGCATGTCGACCAACGACCAGGTCACGCTCATGGCGTCGGGCTCGTCGGGCGTCGTGCCCGAGGCATCCGCCTTCACCGAGGCCCTCACCGAGGTCTGCCTCGACCTGGCGATGCAGCTGCTCGCCGACGCCGAGGGCGCGAGCCACGAGATCGCGATCGAGGTGCGCGGCGCGGTCACCGAGGACGACGCGGTCACGGTCGCCCGCTCGGTCGCGCGCAACAACCTGTTCAAGGCCGCGATCTTCGGCAACGACCCGAACTGGGGCCGCGTGCTCGCGGCGATCGGCACGACGGATGCCCCGTTCGACCCGTACCTCGTCGACGTGTCGATGAACGGGGTGCGCGTCTGCCACGCGGGCGGCCCCGACGCTCCGCGCGAGGACGTCGACCTCACCCCGCGCGCCACGCACGTGCTGGTCGAGTTGCACGCGGGCCCGGCGTCCGCCACGGTCTGGACCAACGACCTCACCCACGACTACGTCCACGAGAACAGCGCCTACTCGAGTTGAGCATGAATCCTGAGAACACCGCAGCGGATGCCGCTGAGAAGGCCCGCACCCTGATCGAGTCGCTGCCCTGGCTGCAGCGCTTCCACGACCAGGTCATCGTCGTGAAGTTCGGCGGCAACGCCATGGTCAGCCCCGAACTCCAGCGCGCGTTCGCCGAGGACATGGTGTACCTGCGCTACGCAGGCATCCGCCCGGTCGTGGTGCACGGCGGCGGGCCGCAGATCTCGGCGATGCTCGACCGGCTCGGTATCGCCAGCGAGTTCCGCGGCGGATACCGCGTCACGACCCCCGAGGCGATGGATGTCGTGCGCATGGTGCTCACCGGCCAGGTGAACCGCGAGCTCGTGTCGCTCATCAACGAGCACGGGCCGCTCGCGGCCGGCATCTCGGGGGAGGACGCGGGGCTGTTCCGCGGCCGCCGCCGGGGAGCGGTGGTCGACGGCGTCGAGGTCGACCTCGGGCTCGTCGGCGACGTCGTGTCGGTCGACCCCGCGTCGGTGCACGCGCAGCTCGACGCCGGCCGCATCCCCGTGGTCTCGTCGATCGCTCCCGACCTCGACGAGCCCGGCCAGTCACTCAACGTGAACGCCGACTCGGCCGCCGCGTCGCTCGCCGTCGCGCTGGGCGCGGCGAAGCTCGTCATCCTCACCGATGTCGCCGGGCTCTACCGCGACTGGCCCGACCGCGACTCGCTCGTGTCGGTCATCGACGTGCCGCAGCTCGTCGACCTGCTGCCGTCGCTCGAGTCGGGCATGATCCCGAAGATGACGGCGTGCCTCGAGGCCGTCGAGGGCGGCGTCGCGAAGGCGGCGATCATCGACGGTCGCGTGCCGCACTCGATCCTGCTCGAGGTGTTCACCCAGACCGGGGTGGGCACCGAGGTCGTGCCCGCGGAGGTGGCGTCGTGAGTCATCTCGAGATCTTCGACCAGCGCATGATGCGCTCGCTCGGCACGCCGCTCGCGCACCTGGTCGAGGGCGACGGATGCCGCGTGCGCGACGCCGACGGCACCTGGTACCTCGACTTCCTCGCGGGCATCGCGGTCAACTCGCTCGGCCACGCCCACCCGGTGTTCGTCGACGCCGTCTCGCGTCAGGCGGCGACGCTCGCGCACGTGTCGAACTACTTCTCCACGCCGGCGGAGCTCGAACTGGCCGACCGGCTCGTGCGCCTCGCCGGTGCAGTGGAGTCGGGCCGTGTCTGGTTCGGCAACTCGGGCGCCGAGGCGATGGAGGCCGCGTTCAAGCTCGCGCGCCTGAACCACCGGCAGCAGGGTCGCACGAAGATCCTCGCGCTGCACGACGCGTTCCACGGCCGCACCATGGGCGCGCTCGCGCTGACCGGCAAGCCGCACATGCGTGCGCCGTTCGAGCCCATGCCCGGCGGCGTCGAGCACATCGACACGACGATCGCCGCGCTCGAGGCGTCCATCGACGAGACCGTCGCGGCGCTCTTCGTCGAGCCGATCAAGGGCGAGGCCGGCGTGCTGCCCCTGCCCGACGGGTTCCTCGCCGCCGCCCGCGAGCTCACCGCGCGACACGGCGCGCTGCTCGTCGTCGACGAGATCCAGACCGGCGCCGCGCGCACCGGCGAGTGGTTCGGCTACCAGCACGACGGCGTCACCCCCGACGCCATCACGGTCGCGAAGGGCATCGGCGGTGGGTTCCCGATCGGGGCGCTCGTGACGTTCGGCGAGGCATCCGACCTGTTCACCCGCGGCATGCACGGCTCGACCTTCGGCGGCAACCCGCTCGCCACGGCGACGGCCAACGCCGTGCTCGGCGAGATCGAGCGGGCCGACCTCGTCGGCAACGCCCGCGTGCGCGGTGCGCAGCTCGCCGAGCGCATCCTCGCGATCGGCTCGCCGCTGGTCACCGAAGTGCGTGGCCGGGGCCTGCTGCTCGGCATCGGCCTCGCCGAGCCGCACGCGGGTGCGCTCGCGACGGCGGCCATGCGCGAGGGCCTCATCATCAACGCGGCGAACGACTCGAGCATCCGCCTCGCGCCGCCCCTCATCATCGGCGACGCCGAGATCGACGAGTTCATCGACCGGTTCTCGCGCGCGCTCGCCGCACTCTGACCTTCCCGAAAGGACGACATGACCCGCCACTTCCTGCGCGACGACGACATCACCCCCGCGGAGCAGGCCGCGATCCTCGACCTCGCCGTCGAACTGAAGGCCGACCGCTGGCGCGACCGGCCGCTCGAGGGCCCGCAGACCGTCGCGGTCATCTTCGACAAGTCGTCGACCCGCACCCGGGTCTCGTTCGCCGTCGGCATCGCCGACCTCGGCGGGTCGCCGCTCATCATCTCCACCGCGTCGAGCCAGCTCGGCGGCAAGGAGACCCCGAGCGACACCGCCCGCGTGCTCGAGCGCATGGTCTCGGCGATCGTCTGGCGCACCTACGGGCAGGCCGGGCTCGAGGAGATGGCCGCCGGCACGCGCGTGCCGGTCGTGAACGCGCTGAGCGACGACTTCCACCCGTGCCAGCTGCTCGCCGACCTGCTCACGATCCGCGAGCACAAGGGCTCGCTCGACGGGCTCACGGTGACGTTCCTGGGCGACGGCGCGAGCAACATGGCGCAGTCGTACGTGCTGGCGTGCGTGATGGCCGGCATGCACGTGCGCGTCGCGTCGCCGGTGGAGTTCTCGCCCGAGGCATCCGTCGTCGCCGACGCCGACGCGATCGCGGCCGACACCGGGGGATCGGTCACGCTGTTCACCGACCCGGCCGAGGCGACCGCGGGTGCCGACGTCGTGGTCACCGACACCTGGGTGTCGATGGGCAAGGAGGAGGAGAAGGCGCACCGCGTGGCGACCTTCGGCGCCTACCGGGTCGACGCCGAGCTCATGGCGCTCGCCGCGCCCGACGCCGTGTTCCTGCATTGCCTGCCCGCCGACCGCGGCTACGAGGTGACCGCCGACGTGATCGACGGCCCGCAGAGCATCATCTGGGACGAGGCGGAGAACCGCCTACACGCGCAGAAGGCGCTGCTGGTGTGGCTGCTCGCGCAGAACGCCCGCGTGGACGGGGAGGCGGCGTGATGGCCGGGCACGGCACTGAGGGTTCGCACGGCACAGAGGACTCGCACGGCACCAACGAGGGCTCGCTCTGGGGCGGCCGGTTCGCGTCGGGCCCGTCGCCCGAGCTCGCGAAGCTGTCGAAGTCGACCCACTTCGACTGGCAGCTCGCGCCCTATGACATCGCAGGCTCCCGCGCGCACGCCCGCGCCCTGCACGCGGCCGGCTACCTCTCTGCGGCCGAGCTCGAGGCCATGATCGACGGGCTGAACCGCCTCGAGGCCGACGTCGAGTCGGGCGAGGTCGTCGCCGCCGAGACGGACGAGGACGTGCACGGCGCGCTCGAGGCCGCGCTGATCGAGATCGTCGGGCCCGAGCTGGGCGGCAAGCTCCGCGCCGGCCGCAGTCGCAACGACCAGATCGCGACGCTCGTGCGCATGTACCTGCGCGACCACGCCGCCGCGATCGCGACCGAGCTCGTGCACCTCATCGACGCGCTCGCCGCGCAGGCCGAGGCGCACGGCGACGCGATCATGCCCGGCCGCACGCACCTCCAGCACGCCCAGCCCGTGCTGCTCGCGCACCACCTGCTCGCCCATGCCTGGGCGCTCACGCGCGATCTCGACCGGCTCGTCGACTGGGACGGGCGCGCCGACGTCTCGCCGTACGGCTCGGGCGCCCTCGCCGGATCGACGCTCGGTCTCGACGCGGCATCCGTCGCCCAGGACCTGGGTCTCGCCGGCATCTCGGAGAACTCGATCGACGGCACCGCGAGCCGCGACGTCGTCGCCGAGTTCGCGTTCATCGCCGCGATGATCGGCATCGACCTGTCGCGCCTGTCTGAGGAGATCATCCTCTGGAACACGCGCGAGTTCGGCTTCGTCACGCTCGACGACGGCTACTCGACCGGGTCGTCGATCATGCCGCAGAAGAAGAACCCCGACATCGCCGAGCTCGCGCGCGGCAAGTCGGGCCGCCTCATCGGCAACCTCACGGGCCTCCTCGCCACCCTCAAGGCACTCCCGCTCGCGTACAACCGCGACCTGCAAGAGGACAAGGAGCCGGTGTTCGACTCGGTCGAGACGCTCGAGGTGCTGCTGCCGGCGTTCACCGGCATGGTCGCCACCCTGCGCTTCGATACCGCCCGAATGGCCGAGCTCGCGCCGCAGGGCTTCTCGCTCGCGACCGACGTCGCCGAGTGGCTCGTGAAGCGGCACGTGCCGTTCCGCGACGCGCACGAGATCACCGGCGCCCTGGTGCGCTACGCCGAGGAGCACGGGCTCGACCTGCACGAGGTGCCCGACGACGCGCTCGCCGGCATCTCGCCGCACCTGGTGCCCGAGGTGCGCGAGGTGCTCACGATCGAGGGGTCGGTCGCGAGCCGCGACGGCGTCGCCGGCACCGCGCCGTCGTCGGTCGCGAAGCAGTTCACGGCGCTCACCGAGCGCGTGCGTACGCTCGCGGCGGGCCTCCCGGAGGCGCGGCTCTGACCCCTGCCACCCGCGCCGCGCTCGCGGTCGACGCGCTCGAGCTCGCACCGCTGCTGCTCGGCGCGGAGCTGAGCCACACGACTCCCGAGGGCGCCGTGACGGTGCGCCTGACCGAGGTCGAGGCGTACCGCGGCGAGGCCGATCCGGGCTCGCACGCGTTCCGCGGCCGCACCCCGCGCAACGCCGTCATGTTCGGCGACGCCGGCCACCTCTACGCGTACTTCACCTACGGCATGCACGTCTGCATCAACGTCGTCTGCGGCGCCCCGGGCGTCGCTTCCGCGGTGCTGCTGCGCGCCGGCGAGGTGGTCGACGGGCTCGAGACGGCACGGATGCGGCGGAGCTCCGCCCGCACCGACCGCGACCTGGCCCGCGGCCCGGCGCGTCTGGCGTCCGCCCTGGGCGTGCCGCTCGCGGCGAACGGCGCCGACCTGCTGGCGCCGCCGTTCGCGCTGCGCCTGCCCGACGCGCCGGTCGCGCACCTCGCTGGCCTGCGCGTCGGTGTCTCCGGCGCCGGTGGCGGCGCGCGCTTCCCGTGGCGGTTCCGCGTGCCCGACGACCCGACGGTGTCGGCGTACCGGCGGCATCCGAAGTCGCACGACTAGGCGCGACGACCGAATCCCGCCGGTGCGCGCACGCGCCCCACGGATACGCTCCGGCCATGCCCGAGCTGCAGGCGCGATCCTTCGATCCCGGCCGAATCCCGTGGGAGACCGTTCACGACGACGGCACGAAGTCGGCAACCCTCGTCGGCGATCGCGGGCCGGGCCGCATGTTCACCTACGCGTTCTTCATCCCGGCGGGCGTGTTCGACGCGCCCCACTCGCACGCGGCGGATGCGCACCTGCACGTGGCATCCGGTGCACTGCGACTCGGCTACGGCACGGTCCTCGAACAGTCGCTGACCGAGCGCTTCCCCGAGGGCTCGTTCCTGTTCGTGCCCGCGCACGCGATCCACTTCGACGGCGCCGACGTTGACACCGTGCTCATCGGCACCGCGACCGGCCCGTGGAGCACCGACTACCGGGCTCGGTCACGAGACCCGGGTGACCGTGGGGCGGATGCCTCGAATCAGCCCCCGCTCAGCGGATGACGAGGTGCACGACGAGCGCGCACGCGCACGCCCAGACGAGGCTCGCGAGCGTGCCGATGATGAACCGCTCGCGCGCCTCGCTCGACTCGAGCTCGCTGAAGCGGCCGATGCCCTTCACGGCCACGACGACGGCGAGGCCCTCGGGGAACCCGGCGATGATCGTGCCCGCCGCGCCGACGCGCTCGAGCACGCCGATCGTGATGCCGCCGCGCAGCACCTCGGTGCGCTCCGCCACCAGCCCCTCGCCGCGCGCACCCTTCGGTGCGACCATGATGCCGCCGTGCAGCCCGGGCTCGACCGCCCCGCCCATCGCGGTGTCGAGCGCGAGCACTGCCGCGGAGCTGCCGCCGACCACGGCGATGCCGCCGCCCAGCAGCACGATCAGCACGGAGGCCGCGAGCGCCGGCTGCCCGGGCAGTGCCGCCGCCGGGATGAGCGCCACGCCCACCGCCACCGCCGACCACCAGATCAGGCGCGGCCGCTCGCGCGTGAAGGCGAGCACCGCGAACACGGCGGCCACGACCAGCGCGGCCAGCAGCGCGTACCAGCCGAGCACGGCCAGCACCCGGTCGACCTCGAACGGGAGCGGGAAGGGCAGCATCAGGTGGTCTCCTCGTCGTCACCGCTCGCCGTGCGGTCGAGCTCCTGCAGCAGCCTAGTGAGTGCGGGCCGCGCCTCGAGGTCGGGTCGCAGCGCGCCGGCGCGGGCCCTGGCCGAGACGGCGGCGGGGGAGATGTCGAGGCGCTCTGCCGCGTCGGCCTGCAGCATCCCCGTGTCGAGCAGCTCCGCCAGCTCCCACCCCGCATCGCTCCGCTTCTCGCGCAGCGCGACGACGACCGAGAGCAGCGCCTCGGCGTCGGACGCGGCCGTCTCCGCGGCATCCGCCCCGCTCGTGACCGCGACCTTCGGCCAGCGACGCTTCGCCCGATCGACCGCGTCGCGCGCGGCGTAGAATGCGGGGCCGCTCGCCTCGCGCACGTCGTCGGGCAGGGGCATCCGCACCGCTCCCGTACCCAGGCCCACGCTCCAGCGCTCGTCCCGGGTGAGCTCGAGCACCAGGGCGAGCGCGGTCGCCGCGTCGCCCGTGAGGGCTTGCAGCTCGTCGCCGGCATTGCGCCCGACCGGCAGCGCGAGCGCGTCGCCGTGGGCGGCGTCGATACGCTGGCGGGTCTCGTCGACGATGTCGTCGCGGGTGCGGCTGCCGACCTGGTCGGCGGTGATCACGAACATGCGTGCTCCCTGCAGTCTGCGGGCTGAATCCAGCGTACTTCAGCCTGTGGGCTTGATCAAGCATGATCAAGCATGGAGGCTTGAGTTGGCGACCGGTCGCCCACGGCCCCGCTGCTACCCTTGCTGCGTGCCAGACCCCGTGATCCTCGCTTCGCAGCGCATCGACGACTCCTTCGACGACATCTGGGAGGAGCTCGTCTGGCGCGGCCACGTGCACGTCTCCACCGACGAGGCCGCCCTGAAGGAACTGCTCGCCGGCGACCCGATCACGTACTACTGCGGCTTCGACCCGACCGCGCCGAGCCTGCACCTGGGCAACCTCGTGCAGCTCATCGTCATGCGCCGCCTCCAGCTCGCCGGACATCGCCCGCTCGGGCTCGTCGGCGGCTCGACCGGCCTCATCGGCGACCCGCGGCCGACCGCCGAGCGCACGCTCAACACCAGGGAGACGGTCGCCGAGTGGGTGGGCTACCTGCAGGCCCAGGTCTCGCGCTTCCTCTCGACCGAGGGCGAGAACGCGATGCGGCTGGTCAACAACCTCGACTGGACCGCGCCGATGTCGGCCATCGACTTCCTGCGCGAGGTCGGCAAGCACTACCGCGTCGGAACCATGCTGAAGAAGGACGCGGTCGCCGCCCGCCTCGAGTCGAACGAGGGCATCAGCTACACCGAGTTCAGCTACCAGATCCTGCAGGGCATGGACTTCCTGGAGCTCTACCGCACCTACGGCTGCGTGCTGCAGACCGGCGGCAGCGACCAGTGGGGCAACCTCACCAGTGGCACCGACCTCATCCATCGCGCCGAGGGCGCGAGCGTGCATGCGATCGGCACGCCGCTCGTCACGAACTCCGACGGCACGAAGTTCGGCAAGAGCGAGGGCAACGCCATCTGGCTCGACCAGGCGCTCTGCAGCCCGTACCGCTTCTACCAGTTCTGGCTCAACACCGACGACGCCGACGTGGTCTCGCGGCTGAAGGTCTTCACGTTCCTGTCTCGCGACGAGATCGCGGAGTACGAGGAGGCCGTCGCCGACGCGCCCTTCCGCCGCGAGGCGCAGAAGCGGCTCGCGAGCGAGGTCACGACACTGGTGCACGGGGCGGATGCCACGGAGGCCGTGATCGCCGCATCGCAGGCGCTGTTCGGGCAGGGCGACCTCGCCGCGCTCGACGGGGCGACCCTCGAGGCGGCGCTGCGCGAGCTGCCGCATGCGACGACGGCGGCGGATGCCCCGGTGGCGCAGCTCCTCGTCGACACCGGGCTCGTGGGGAGCCTGAGCGACGCGCGACGCGCGATCAAGCAGGGCGGGGTCTCGCTCAACAACGCCCGCGTCGAGGACGAGCACGCGACCATCGACGGGCAGACGCTGCCCGGCGGCATGGCCGTGCTGCGACGCGGCAAGAAGACCATGGCGGGAGTGTTCCTGGCCTGAGCCTGGGCCGGGGACGCGCCGCGGGGGAGGCGGTGCGATGTCGGAGCTGCGGTTCCTGCGCCGCGCGTGGGCCGACCTCGGGCGACCCGTCGGCGAACTCGACCTGGTCGACCCGCTGCCGGTGCCGGCGCTGCCGTCGCGCCTGTCGACCGCAGCGCTGGCCACGGAATCGGTCGCGGCCGCGTCGCTGGCCGGCGCCGTGGCATCCGTCACCGGCACCGACCGACCCGCGCCGCGCGTGCGTCTCTCGGGCCCGCGCATCGCCGCCGCGGTCTCGAGCGAGAAGTCGTTCCGTCTCGACGGCGACCCACCGGACGTCTGGGCGCCGATGTCGGGTTTCTTCCGCGCGCGTGACGGGTGGGTGCGCACGCACGGCAACTACCCGCATCACGCCGCTGCGCTCCGTCGTGCGCTGGGGTTGGGGGCGGATGCCACGGCCGACGACCTCGCCGAGGTGCTGGCGCAGACCGATGCGGCGGATGCCTCGCAGCGCGTGACCGCCGCGGGCGGCTTGTGCGTCGCGGTCGCGCCCGAACAGCCGTCCGTGGACGCCGCGCTCGCGGCGACCCCGCTCGTGGAGGTGCGTCGGTTGGGGGATGCCGCGCCTCGCGGGCCGCTGCCCGGGGCTGCGGGTGCGCCGCTCGCGGGGGTACGCGTGCTCGACCTCACGCGCGTGATCGCGGGGCCGATCTGCACGCGCACGCTCGCACTGTTCGGCGCAGACGTGCTGCGGATCGACTCGCCGCGGCTTCCGGAGCCCGAGTGGCAGCACCTCGACTCCGGTGCCGGCAAGCGCTCGGCGCTGGTCGATGCGCAGACGCCCGCGGGCCGTGCGACGCTCGAGCGGCTGCTCGCCGACGCCGACGTGCTCGTCACCGGCTACCGGCCCGACGCGATCGCGGGGCTGGGCCTCGATGCCGACGACGTCGCCGCGCGGCATCCGGGTCTCGTGGTCGTGCAGCTCGCGGCCTGGGGATTCGAACCCGTCGACCGTGCGCGACGCGGATTCGACTCGATCGTGCAGGCGGCGAGCGGCATCAGCCGGATCGAGGGCGGCGAGCGTCCCGGGGCGCTTCCCGCCCAGGTGCTCGACCACGCGACGGGGTACCTGCTGGCTGCCGGCGCCGTCACCGCCCTCCAGCGCCAGCGAGCCGGCGGAGGCTCCTGGTCGGTGCGCGGATCGCTCCGACGCACCGCGGCTGAACTGCTGCAGGCGCAGCGTACGGCGGAACCGTCACCGCCGCAGCCGCTCTCCGCGGAGGCCCGTGCGCGGCAGGAGGTCGAGTTCACCGGGCCGCCGCGCGTGCGCACGGTGCTGCCGGCGGCCGAGTTCGAGGGGCTGCCAGAGGGGTGGCCGAGCGCGCCGCGCGCGTGGGGGAGCGACCTGCCCGAGTGGACCGACAGAGGACCCGGATCCGCGTGGTTCCGCGCGACACGCCCGGGATGCGGGAGTGATTTGCGGGGACCCCGGGATGCACGTAATGTATTCCCTTGTCACCCCAAAGGTGCGGAAGAGCGAGAGGGTCCTGAGCGGCCCGGCCTTCCACCTCAAGCGGGACACTCCCAAGCCAGATCGAAGCAAGTTCTTCGGGCTGTGCTTGAAGCCTCCGGACGAGTCGCAAGACGAGGCCGGCGGGAAGAACGAAGGCCTCGGGCTGATCGACTCGGATGAGTCGTGAAACGTGAGCGTCCGTTTCTTGAGAACTCAATAGCGTGCACTATGTTCAATGCCATTTTTTGAACCCCGATCCGGTCTTTGGACTGGTTGGGATTCCTTTGGATTGATGGACAGCCAGTTTTGGTTGTTCTTTGGTCAGAGATCAGATTTGTCGGCCCTGTTGTGGGGTTGGCGCCATTTTTTTTTGGAGAGTTTGATCCTGGCTCAGGACGAACGCTGGCGGCGTGCTTAACACATGCAAGTCGAACGATGAACCGGTGCTTGCACCGGGGATTAGTGGCGAACGGGTGAGTAACACGTGAGTAACCTGCCCTGGACTCTGGGATAACCCCGAGAAATCGGAGCTAATACCGGATAGGACTTCGCACCGCATGGTGTGGGGTGGAAAGTTTTTTCGGTTTGGGATGGACTCGCGGCCTATCAGCTTGTTGGTGAGGTAATGGCTCACCAAGGCGTCGACGGGTAGCCGGCCTGAGAGGGTGACCGGCCACACTGGGACTGAGACACGGCCCAGACTCCTACGGGAGGCAGCAGTGGGGAATATTGCACAATGGGCGCAAGCCTGATGCAGCAACGCCGCGTGAGGGATGACGGCCTTCGGGTTGTAAACCTCTTTTAGTAGGGAAGAAGGGCTTCGGCTTGACGGTA
This sequence comes from Agromyces rhizosphaerae, assembly GCF_027925245.1. Classification (NCBI taxonomy): domain Bacteria; kingdom Bacillati; phylum Actinomycetota; class Actinomycetes; order Micrococcales; family Microbacteriaceae; genus Agromyces; species Agromyces rhizosphaerae. Next base: position 4,902 of record NZ_BSDP01000001.1, on the reverse strand, counting down.
CCTGCAGAAAAAGCACCGGCTAACTACGTGCCAGCAGCCGCGGTAATACGTAGGGTGCAAGCGTTGTCCGGAATTATTGGGCGTAAAGAGCTCGTAGGCGGTTTGTCGCGTCTGCTGTGAAAACGCGAGGCTCAACCTCGCGCCTGCAGTGGGTACGGGCAGACTCGAGTGCGGTAGGGGAGACTGGAATTCCTGGTGTAGCGGTGGAATGCGCAGATATCAGGAGGAACACCGATGGCGAAGGCAGGTCTCTGGGCCGTAACTGACGCTGAGGAGCGAAAGCGTGGGGAGCGAACAGGATTAGATACCCTGGTAGTCCACGCCGTAAACGTTGGGCGCTAGATGTGGGGACCTTTCCACGGTTTCCGTGTCGTAGCTAACGCATTAAGCGCCCCGCCTGGGGAGTACGGCCGCAAGGCTAAAACTCAAAGGAATTGACGGGGGCCCGCACAAGCGGCGGAGCATGCGGATTAATTCGATGCAACGCGAAGAACCTTACCAAGGCTTGACATATACGAGAACGCCTCAGAAATGAGGAACTCTTTGGACACTCGTATACAGGTGGTGCATGGTTGTCGTCAGCTCGTGTCGTGAGATGTTGGGTTAAGTCCCGCAACGAGCGCAACCCTCGTCCTCTGTTGCCAGCACGTCATGGTGGGAACTCAGGGGAAACTGCCGGGGTCAACTCGGAGGAAGGTGGGGATGACGTCAAATCATCATGCCCCTTATGTCTTGGGCTTCACGCATGCTACAATGGCCGGTACAAAGGGCTGCGATGTCGTAAGGCGGAGCGAATCCCAAAAAGCCGGTCTCAGTTCGGATTGAGGTCTGCAACTCGACCTCATGAAGTCGGAGTCGCTAGTAATCGCAGATCAGCAACGCTGCGGTGAATACGTTCCCGGGCCTTGTACACACCGCCCGTCAAGTCATGAAAGTCGGTAACACCCGAAGCCGGTGGCCCAACCCTTGTGGAGGGAGCTGTCGAAGGTGGGATCGGTGATTAGGACTAAGTCGTAACAAGGTAGCCGTACCGGAAGGTGCGGCTGGATCACCTCCTTTCTAAGGAGCATCTGGAGACCTCTTGGGGTCTTCCAGGCACACCAGATCAGGACCGAATGTGTTCTGCTGGTTGCTCATGGGTGGAACGTTGACATAGGTGCCGGTCCGAGTCTGGTCGGCCTCAGTACGCTTCGCTTCGGCGGGGTGGGAACGGGTTGGTCGGGTGGTGGCCGGCACATGCACGCTATTGGGTCCTGAGGGACCGGGCCTTTCGGGGCTTCGAACCTTGCACGGACCCGCATTCGGCATCAGCTATGGGCTGGTGGTGGTGTGGGTACCGTTCGTGTGTTGAGAACTACATAGTGGACGCGAGCATCTTAGATCGACCCGCCTTGCGGGTCGTTCACAAGATCAAGTAAGGCATGCCCCTTTTGGGGGTGTGTCCGACTGATCATTGGTCAATCTCGCACGCCTTCGGGTGTGTGCGATCGATTCATACTCATGTGATTTCAAGTTTCTAAGAGCAAACGGTGGATGCCTTGGCATCTGGAGCCGAAGAAGGACGTCGTAATCTGCGATAAGCCTCGGGGAGTTGATAAACGAGCTGTGATCCGAGGATTTCCGAATGGGGAAACCCCGCCAGGCCCTTCGGGTGACCTGGTGACTCCCGCCTGAATGTATAGGGCGGGTAGAGGGAACGTGGGGAAGTGAAACATCTCAGTACCCACAGGAAGAGAAAACAACAGTGATTCCGTCAGTAGTGGCGAGCGAACGCGGATGAGGCTAAACCGAGCCATGTGTGATACCCGGCAGGGGTTGCATGGTCGGGGTTGTGGGACTTTTCGGACTGTTCTGCCGGGCAGTCACGGTGACGCGTCGGGTATAGACGAACCGCATTGAAAGGCGGACCGGAGTGGGTGTGAGTCCCGTAGTCGAAATGCCTGGCCGGCCGGAAGAGTATCCCAAGTAGCACGGGGCCCGAGAAATCCCGTGTGAATCTGTCAGGACCACCTGATAAGCCTAAATACTCCCAGATGACCGATAGCGGACAAGTACCGTGAGGGAAAGGTGAAAAGTACCCCGGGAGGGGAGTGAAATAGTACCTGAAACCGTTTGCTTACAAACCGTTGGAGCCTCCTTGTTGGGGTGACAGCGTGCCTTTTGAAGAATGAGCCTGCGAGTTAGTGATATGTGGCGAGGTTAACCCGTGTGGGGTAGCCGTAGCGAAAGCGAGTCTGAATAGGGCGATTCAGTCGCATGTCCTAGACCCGAAGCGAAGTGATCTATCCATGGCCAGGTTGAAGCGACGGTAAGACGTCGTGGAGGACCGAACCCACTTCAGTTGAAAATGGAGGGGATGAGCTGTGGATAGGGGTGAAAGGCCAATCAAACTTCGTGATAGCTGGTTCTCTCCGAAATGCATTTAGGTGCAGCGTTGCGTGTTTCTTGCCGGAGGTAGAGCTACTGGATGGCCGATGGGCCCCAACAGGTTACTGACGTCAGCCAAACTCCGAATGCCGGTAAGTGAGAGCGCAGCAGTGAGACGGTGGGGGATAAGCTTCATCGTCGAGAGGGAAACAACCCAGACCACCGACTAAGGTCCCTAAGCGCGTGCTAAGTGGGAAAGGATGTGGAGTTGCACAGACAACCAGGAGGTTGGCTTAGAAGCAGCCACCCTTGAAAGAGTGCGTAATAGCTCACTGGTCAAGTGATTCCGCGCCGACAATGTAACGGGGCTCAAGCACGTCACCGAAGTCGTGGGATTCGCATATTAGACAGGCCTTCGTGGTCCAGTCGTGCGGATCGGTAGGAGAGCGTCGTGTGCCGGGTGAAGCGGCGGAGTGATCCAGCCGTGGATGGCACACGAGTGAGAATGCAGGCATGAGTAGCGAAAGACGGGTGAGAAACCCGTCCTCCGGAAGACCAAGGGTTCCAGGGTCAAGCTAATCTTCCCTGGGTAAGTCGGGACCTAAGGCGAGGCCGACAGGCGTAGTCGATGGACAACGGGTTGATATTCCCGTACCGGCGAAGAACCGCCCACACTAATCCAGCAATGCTAACCATCCGAACCATCCCATCGTCCCTTCGGGGGCACCGGGGTGGGGAGCGTGGGACCCGAGTCTGGTGCGGTGAGCGTATTAACAGGTGTGACGCAGGAAGGTAGCCGAGCCGGGCGATGGTTGTCCCGGTCCAAGCGTGTAGGCCGAATGGTAGGTAAATCCGCCGTTCATGAAGGCTGAGACGCGATGGGGATGAAAAGTCGGTGATCCTATGCTGCCGAGAAAAGCATCGACGCGAGGTTCCAGCCGCCCGTACCCCAAACCGACTCAGGTGGTCAGGTAGAGAATACCGAGGAGATCGAGAGAATCGTGGTTAAGGAACTCGGCAAAATGCCCCCGTAACTTCGGGAGAAGGGGGGCCGGATTCGTGAAGGGACTTGCTCCTGGAGCGTTGAAGGCCGCAGAGACCAGTGGGAAGCGACTGTTTACTAAAAACACAGGTCCGTGCCAAGTCGCAAGACGATGTATACGGACTGACGCCTGCCCGGTGCTGGAAGGTTAAGCGGAACGGTTAGCTCTTCGGAGCGAAGCTGAGAAGTTAAGCCCCAGTAAACGGCGGTGGTAACTATAACCATCCTAAGGTAGCGAAATTCCTTGTCGGGTAAGTTCCGACCTGCACGAATGGCGTAACGACTTCCCAGCTGTCTCAACCGCGAACTCGGCGAAATTGCATTACGAGTAAAGATGCTCGTTACGCGCAGCAGGACGGAAAGACCCCGTGACCTTTACTACAGCTTGGTATTGGTGTTCGGTGTGGCTTGTGTAGGATAGGTGGGAGACTTTGAAGCGGGCACGCCAGTGTTCGTGGAGTCATTGTTGAAATACCACTCTGGTCACTCTGGATATCTAACTTCGGACCGTAATCCGGTTCAGGGACAGTGCCTGGTGGGTAGTTTAACTGGGGCGGTTGCCTCCCAAAGAGTAACGGAGGCGCCCAAAGGTTCCCTCAACCTGGTTGGCAATCAGGTGGCGAGTGTAAGTGCACAAGGGAGCTTGACTGCGAGACTGACAGGTCGAGCAGGGACGAAAGTCGGGACTAGTGATCCGGCAGTGGCTTGTGGAAGCGCTGTCGCTCAACGGATAAAAGGTACCTCGGGGATAACAGGCTGATCTTGCCCAAGAGTCCATATCGACGGCATGGTTTGGCACCTCGATGTCGGCTCGTCGCATCCTGGGGCTGGAGTAGGTCCCAAGGGTTGGGCTGTTCGCCCATTAAAGCGGTACGCGAGCTGGGTTTAGAACGTCGTGAGACAGTTCGGTCCCTATCCGCTGCGCGCGCAGGAAATTTGAGAGGATCTGACCCTAGTACGAGAGGACCGGGTTGGACGAACCTCTGGTGTGTCAGTTGTTCCGCCAGGAGCACCGCTGATTAGCTACGTTCGGGATGGATAACCGCTGAAAGCATCTAAGCGGGAAGCCGGCCTCGAGATGAGATTTCCATCCCACTTTGTGGGGAGAGGCGCCCAGCCAGACGACTGGGTTGATAGGCCAGATGTGGAAGCCCGGTAACGGGTGCAGCTGACTGGTACTAATACGCCGATAACTTGAAACTTCACTACACACACCCTCGTTGAAAAGGCATGGTGTGTGGCCTGTAGATGACTCGCGTCCACTCTGTGGTTCCCACCACACGAACTTCATAACTCAACACCCACCCGTCACCACCATGCGTGGTGATCCCGGGGTGGGACCCGAGACCACACACCCCAGTGCGGGTGTGGCTAGAGTTTCGGCGGCCATAGCGCGAGGGAAACGCCCGGACCCATTCCGAACCCGGAAGCTAAGACTCGCAGCGCCGATGGTACTGCAGGGGCCACCCTGTGGGAGAGTAGGACACCGCCGG